>CAZUBQ010000006.1:18438-71140 GCA_964618995.1 uncultured Candidatus Poseidoniales archaeon
GAATCGAATGGTATCGCATGCGCGTGACGCAGGAACTCACTGACAAGATGTTCCGATGATAGGTTGATTTCAGTCGTGGACATACCCATGTCTCGAAGAAATTCAGTATCAGACGCGTCCTAGGACGTCGTCCAGCATCTTCTTCTCATCGTCGTCGATGATGCCATCCTCGAGCGCGTCGCGAATCTTCTGCATGTCCTCCTCGGACAGTCCAGCCGAGCGCCCTGAACCCTCAATGAGCGCCATCTCAGCCGCGGTCGCCTTACCGTCTTTGATGGCTGCGTTGATGGCTGCGCGGGTGGCGATCTTCGCCGCCTCGCGCGGTGGAATGTCCAGCATGTCACCGAGCATTGACAACTCATCGAGCTCGATGTCTGTGAGTACTCCATCCTCGTACGCCGCCTGATAGGCTTCGAGCAGGAAACTGCCGTACTGGTCTGGGTGCAGCAGAACGTCGCGGATGAGGCCGTAGTCGACGCGGCGCTTGGAAGGAGAAGTCAATTCCAGCGTCGCCAAACTGCGTCGCATCTCCTTCACACCCATATCCTTGAGTCCGTGTCCGATCCATGAAATCCCGAGTGCGGTGACACCGGCGCCTAGCCACTGCATCGTAGTCGATTGGAGAAGGCTGCCAGGGTTGATCATCTGGTGCAAGCCGATCATGACCAGCATTGAGCCCCAGAACACCTCCAGCCAGTCGTTGATGTCCGGTTCATCGTCGAACACCTCGAGTCGTTCCTCGACGAGTTGCTCGACGCTGCCATCCTCGGCCATCACCCTGCTCAGTCTGCCTGAGCCCTTCAACGTATCCGCTTTCGTTCCGCACATCCACAGTCGTGCCTCTGCCACCCTGCTGCTCTAGCGGTTTCTCACCGCTATCCTCTTGGGCGGCGGCGTGTGGATGAGGGTCATGCCTGACGGTGACGAGGTTCAATTGGCGGTATCGAATCTCGACCTGCCTCAGGATGTATTGGATTTCATCTCTGATGGATGGGGTATCGAGCGGTTGTATCCACCACAGTCGGAGGCTGTCCCGTACGCTCTCGCGGGGGATAACCTGCTGCTGGAGATACCGACGGCCAGTGGAAAATCGTTGGTGGCGTACATGGCCATACTGCGCAAATTGCTGGTAGACGAACCTGGCAGTCGCGCGGTCTACATCGTGCCGCTGAAGGCTCTGGCGTCAGAGAAGGTCGAAGAGCTCCAGCAGGCAGGTGATGCACTCGGCCTGAATGTGGGCATTGCCATAGGTGACCGCACTGGTGAAGCGGTGCGCGTCGATGATGCCGATGTGCTAGTGTGCACATCAGAGAAATTCGATTCGATGCTGCGCAACCGCGATGACCTGCTTGAACGGGTCAGCGTCGTGATCGCCGATGAGGTGCACCTGATTCATGATGCGAGCCGTGGGCCGACGCTCGAAGTGAATCTGGCGCGCGTGCGTGACATTCGTCCGGACGCTCAGATTATCGCGCTGTCCGCCACGGTGGGGAACGCCGCCGAACTCGCCGACTGGCTCGACGCCACTCTGATCACCTCAGACTGGCGTCCGGTTACATTGCAATACGCCACCGAGTGCAATCTCGAGGTGGAGGTTCGTCGACAGGTCATGGGAGGAGACGATGAAAGAACTCTGCCTCCTCCACGAAAAATCGAAGGCAAGAAAACTCAGCCTTTGGAAGCGATACTCAATGATGTGGTGGAGGATGGAGGGCAACTGCTCTGCTTCGTCGCTACTAGGAGATCGGCAGTGAGTGCGGCTACCAAGTTGGGCATTCGAATCCGCGGACATCTGGAGCGTGATGAGAACGCGGGAGACAGGCGAGCCCTGCTCGATGGGCTGGCTGACAAGTTCCAACGAGGGGAGGGCTCGTCAAACCTAGCAGATCAGTTGGCTGAGGCAATTCGTGGCGGGGTAGCATTCCACCATGCCGGACTGACACCCCGTCAGAGAAGATTGGTGGAGGACGCATTCCGCGAACGGAATCTCAACTGCATCGTTGCCACTCCGACTCTGGCGGCGGGAGTGAACCTGCCCGCACGGAGAGTGCTGGTGCGTGACCTGCGCCGTTGGGATGGTAGCGGCAGCAAACTCCTGAGCGTCATCGAAGTACAGCAGATGCTCGGTCGTGCCGGCCGGCCACGACATGACGACCTGGGGGAAGCGTGGATCCACTGCAAGAATCACGAGGACGCAGATTCCCTCGCACAGTACTATCTCGACGGAACCCCGGAAGAGGTCGTCTCCAAACTGCACATGGAGGCCCCCATGCGCATGCATGTGCTCGCCGCAATCGCAACCGGTGGACTTCGTTCGCGTTGGGCGATTGGCCGCTTCTTCGACTCGACCTTCCTAGCCCACAATCAGCCGCGTGAGTTGCTCGCCGACCGTATCGATGGCATCCTCGGATGGCTCGCCGAGCACGAGATGATCGTCCGTGATGGCGAAGACGAGGACCTTGCAGCCGAGATAGCAACCAGCGTGACGGAGATGGTCGCTGCCGCACAGAGCGGAGCTGATGCTGAGGAATGGGATGACGAATTACCACCATGGGCCGTTGCGGCGAGGGATGAGGCTGGCATTGGATTACAAGATTCATCGAGAATGCCTTCACTGCCGGCTCGCCGACCCAAGCGCAAGGGTCCGGCTGTGATTGGGTTTCAGAAAGCGTCGCAACTGAGCGACTCTACGCGTATGGAACCCGAGACCCCCGAAGCGAATGCGATGTGCTACTCCGCCACGCCCTTCGGCGAGCGTATCTCCCGCCTCTACCTCGACCCACTGTCGGGACATGTCCTGCGTTCCGGACTCAGGCGAGCGGTCTCCACCATAGCTGGACTCGATGAATCCACGGTGGTCTCGCCGTACGGGCTGCTACACCTCATTTCTACCGTTCCCGACTTCCTTCCGCTATGGCCGCGCCAGGCGGAACAGGATGGTCTGGAAGCGAAGTGCAGAGCCACTGAAGACCAGGTGCTCGTAGACCGGGAACTGCTGTTCGAGTGCAACCTCGACATCGATCCACTCTCGCACGCCAAGTGCGCCACAGCACTCGAAGCGTGGATCGAGGAGGAGAGCCACCGGAACATCGAGCAGAAACTCGGTGTTGCACCGGGAGATCTTCGGCTACGAATCGATCTGGCGGAGTGGTTGCTCTACTCATGCAGGGAGATATGCAAGCATGATGAATCTCCAGATGAGGAGATGAGAGGAATGGTGGCGCAATTGGTTGAGTGCATCGATGAACTACGCCAGCGAATCCGGCACGGATGTCGCGAGGATCTGTTGCAATTAGTCTCACTCAGGAATGTCGGCCGCGCCCGTGCGCGCACGATGGCGGATAAGGGGATGCGCACCGTAGCGGATGTGGTGGAGATGACCGAACGGGACCGGGTACGGATGGCGGACGAGCGTGGCTGGAGCCCACAACTAGTGGAGAACATCGTCGAGCAGGCACGTCGACTATCGGGTCGAAGACGCTGAGCAACGGCTATGGGAGCCACCCTCCAGCCCCACACATGAGCGAACAGTCTCCGCCATGGTTCCCGGCATGGCTGATGGAATTCGCCGAGCCAGTCGCCGACCCGAAGGAGTTGGCTGCAATCCTGCTGGAACATCGCGAGGATGAGCATTGGCTGCTGCTCGGTTACCCGAGCGTGGTCAGTGAGCGCCATCTCTGGGCGGCATGGCTGGCCCTCAGCCAGCGAGTGCGTGACAATGAGATGGTCAGCCGAGGCATCGACGGAGAATTCCTACGACTACTGGCAGGAACGCACCAGATGCGTACCGCCTTCGAACGTGCTGGAGTGCGAGCAGGAGACAGGCGCGCTTGGCTGGTACGGCTGCCAGAAGAGGCAGAGATTGGCGAACTACCCACCAGCGACATCAATGAAATGGCTGAGCGGGCTGACAGGCTGTTCGGTTGGCTGGGTGGAGAACTGTTACCAGAACGACCTCTGCCGACCGATGAGGGAATCGTACGTCTAGGCATCGATGCTGATGGGCTGACCTTCGAACAATGGGAGGATGTCTGCCTGGGTCACATCGCAGTGGCAGACCTCAGTGGCTGATGGACAGGCTCATAGAGGGGCATTCAGACCCGTGAACGGGAACGATATGGGCAGATTCCACGGATTCCGCGCCTGCGTGACATGCAACATCCCGTGCACGCCACTGAACTTCGTGGATCTCGAGCGCAAGCGCTACTGCCTTGCATGCTTCACCGAGATGAGCAATCCCGAACACCCTGAACTCGATGAGATTCGCAAGAAGTGCGAGGATGCGGTCTCTGAGTGGAAATGCATCAAGTGGGATCGCTCCGAATACAAGCTCCCCAGTGGACCTCTGCCCCCCCGCGGCTACAAGTGAATTCAGTCGCGGATTCCGTCGGCGGTGACGACGAACACGGCCTCGCCTTCAGGCAGGTTCGGGCTGTCCACCAGTCTGCAGATTCTGCGCCCACCCTTCCCTGACTTGCGCAGGTAGAGCCTGAACGTGCTGGCGTGGCCAACGATGTGACCGCCAATCGGCTTGGTCGGGTCACCCCACATCGCATCGGGCTTGGAATGGACCTGATTGGTGACCAGAACGAGCGCGTTGTTGATGTCGGCCAACTGCTTGAGTTCCTTCAGGTGCTTGTTCAACTTCTGTTGTCGAGGCGCCAGGTTGGCTCGTCCGATGTATTCGGCGCGGAAGTGACTGGTGAGGGAATCGACGATGACGAGCTTGACATCGATGTTCTTGGACATCCGCTTGATCTCATCGACCAGCAGCATCTGATGCGGGGAATTGTAGGCACGGGCGACGTGGATGCGCTCCAGCGCCATCTCTGGGTCGAGGCCTGCTGCGCGCGCCATCTGTGTGATGCGCTCGGGACGGAATGTGTCCTCCGTGTCGATGTAGAATACCTCGCCACCGAATCCTCCTTCCTCGACAGGCAGGACTGTGTTCACAGCCAACTGGTGACCGATCTGGGTCTTGCCGGAACCGAACTCGCCGTAGACCTCGCAGATGGCCTGTGTCTCAAATCCGCCTCCGAGAAGCTCATCGAGATTGCTGGAACTGCTGGTGAGTTTCTGCACCTGTCGGCGCCGCTCCAACAGATCGCCACCACTGACGAAGCCGCCGATGTTGGCGAGTTTCTTGGCACCGGAGATGATCTTGAGGGATACCGCTTCTCCGAGTTCCGCTGAATCAGCGAGTTCTACAGGTGTCATCACGGCGATGGACAACAAGTCCTCGTAGCCCGCTTCGCGGAGTTTCTCCGCGGTCGCAGGGCCGACTCCAGGTAGATCGTCGACCGTCGGTTCCGGCTCCTCGGGCACGTCGATGACTATTCCCTCCTCTTCCGAGTTCGTCTCGGTGTCTACTGGTTCTGTCTCAATCTCTTCATCATTCTTCTTCGCTTTCTTCGCTGCCATGTTCAATGTCTCCTGTGGCTCTTGACCAATTTCCGTTCAGCAACGGGGGTATTTGAACAACCGACTAGGGGTTTCCTGTATGTTGAAAGTGAACGGTAATCTGAACAGAGCCGCGGTGCCTCGTTCTTCACTTTCACTTGTCATTCACACTGGCGCTACATCCTCAGCAGGTGTCTCGATGTGGTCGTAGATGATGTGCACGTCAGAGTAGGTCTCTATGTTGTCCCCGTCGACACCGATCTCCAATCTCCAGCCACCGGTTTCGGGATTCGTCCGGAAGAACTCGTAGTCACCCTCAGCGCCGTCGGCGACCTCCGCGGTCTGTGTATCGACCTCGGCATCCTCTCCGTCATGCACCGTCCAGGACACTGATGAGCTGCCGCCGAGGAAAATAGGCGCTGGCGGATTGACCACATGGCATGAGACATCCACGCGTGCGGGCGATGCCTCCTCTGAACCTCCGGTAAGTTCGAACCACACCGGGTTGGGGTCGCCGGTCGCCTGCGTGTTGTTGTAGTGGAGCATGTACTCCACGCGCAGCAGCACTTCTCCGGTGGCCGAATTACCCTCGGAATCGTTGGCGCCAACAGTGGCCCGGAATATGCCATGGCTGTCGTAACCCACACTCACCACCGATTCTGAACTGGCATCCACCACCACCGCGGGGGATCCATCCCCTGGGATGACGAAGAACTCGGTGACATCACCACCCTCGCTGTGTGTCTCATTGAAGTCGAATTCGAAGGTCGCTTGCATAATCTCCTGTGTCTGGTTGTTCGAGTTGGGGACCATCATATGATGCACTGTTCCGTTGGTCGCATCCAGTGTCCACACGAGATTCACGGGGCCGGGATTATCCTCATCTTCCCCGAACAAACACCCCGCCATGGCTGACGTGCAGAGCAGCAGCGCAAGCAGGAGCGAGGGCTGACGGCGTGCAGGCATCAATACGATTGTGGGATTCGGTACCCGAAAAAGGCAACGGGTCCGGGATGGATGAATGGGCCATTCCGAGGGCTGTTCGATGGACTTCAAATAGGGCGAGCCGGTCGCCGCAGGCAGCGCTTTGGAGTAGTCAGGTCATCTCGTCGGGCTCATAACCCGGAGACCGGTGGTTCAAATCCACCAGGCGCTATCCCAACCAGCGGCAGGAGCAATCATCAATGGGTCCAGCGCCCGACTGGCATGGTGAGGGCGGCGATGTCTGACGAAGGGATGCTCATCCGCGGTGCGGAGATGGTGCTTCCAGATGGCCGCGTAACTGCTGGTGATGTGCGAGTCACGTCCGGCTCGATTGAGACCGTTGCAGTCGGAGGAGGACTCGAACCTCGCTCTGGGGAGACAGTGATCGACGCCGAGGGACTGCACCTGCTTCCAGGCGCTATCGACCCACAGGTGCACTTCCGCGAACCGGGCCAACCGCAAAAGGAGACCTTGTCCAGTGGTGCGCGGGCGGCGGTGGCTGGAGGGGTGACCTCCTTCCTCGACATGCCGAACAACATTCCTGCTGCCACTTCGTTGGAGGCGATGCGCGCCAAACTGGATGCTGGAGCCAGGACCTCGGTCGCCAACTACGGCTTCTTCATCGGAGCGACTCCTGACAATCTCGCTTCCCTGCAGGAAGCGGTGGGAACTCCGGATTCGCCGAACACGCATCCCGGAATCTGCGGAATCAAGATCTTCATGGGAAGCAGCACCGGCGACCTACTGGTCGACAAGGAGGAAGCACAGAGGCGTATTTTCGAGGGAACCGGGGGTATCATCGCGGTTCACGCCGAGGATCAGGAGAGGTTGAAATCACGGGCGGCGCAATTCTCTGGGCGCACCGACGTCCTCGCGCACGCGGAGCATCGCGACGCGGAAGCAGCACTGTTAGCGACCCAGCAAGCGGTGGGAATGGCAGAGGAGGCGAACCATCGGCTACACGTGCTGCACCTGACCAGTGGACTGGAAGCCGATTGGCTGGCGGGAAGAACGGGGGATCTGGTCACCACGGAGGTCTGTCCGCAACACCTGACATTCACTGACGAGGATGTAGGCCAACAGGGAACTCGTCTACAGATGAATCCACCAATACGCTACGCCGAGGACCGTGACACCCTGTGGCGCAGGCTCCACGACGGCACCATCTGCTGCATCGCCACCGATCACGCCCCGCACACTCTGGAGGAGAAGGGGGTCGGCTACCCTGACTCTCCTGCCGGGATGCCGGGTGTGGAAACCTCACTTCCAGCAATGCTTACCCACGCGCTCGATGGGCGCTGCTCCATCTCCGATGTCGCACGCTGGATGTGCGCCGGGCCTGCCGATTGCTATGGAATCGAGGGGAAGGGACGTCTGCAGGAGGGCGGCGACGCCGACCTCGTGCTCGTTGACATGCAGACGCGTCGGGTAATCGAAGACAGCGATGTCTGGACAACCGTGGGCTGGACTCCGTTCCGCGGGCGCGAGCTCGCCGGCTGGCCCGTGTTGACAGTCGTAGGCGGCGTTCCCGTGCATCAGCGACGTGCGGATGGACCGCTGCGTGGAGAGCCTCTCATCGGCGGACATGATACCGGTGAAGCGCTGCGATTCGGCTGAGGACGTGAGCCGAAACTACATCTCCGCCGGTCTGTCTGACCACACCATGATGGATGAACTGCTGAAGAGCAGGCAGGTCGTGGTCGGCCTGCTGATATTCGTAGCGGGAGCAATCTGGCTGCTGCTGCCGGAACTCGGAATGATGGAAGCTGCGAGCGGGACGAACATGGTCGCCCTGGTGATGGCGATGCTCGGGGCGATGATCGTCTTCCTCGGGGTGAGCGTCACCGGCAGCGGTGCGGAGAACGTCGAAGGACTGGACGAGATTTTCGAGATGAAGAAAAGCCTCGACGAGATGCGCATGCAGATCGAACTGCTCGGCTCATTGGGTGACAAGAGCGATGACGACGATTGATTGTTTCACAATCTCGTCTTGAGTTGGCATCAGCGATCAGAGGGCGATGATTCCTCGTCTTCTTTGGAATCTTCTTCTCCATCGGGTCTAACGGTGTCCCCATCATCGTAGTAGATCGGATCGTTGGATTCGAGATCTGGCAACTCGACCGAATCGGACAGCGACATGTTGTCCACCTGAGTCACGGTCACGCCGGCGGACGAGAATGCGTAGACGAACGTCCCCGTGCTCTCGTTGCCCATGAAGATCGAGCGACGGATGGAAGTGTCGCCAGAATACCAGTAACTGTTCAGACCATCAGGGTTGTAGAAGCTGGAGTGATCGACAGTGCCGTGAATCGACAGGCTGTCGTTCGCTGCATCGACGTTCAGTAGCACCAACTGGCTGACGTACTCGTATCCAGAGTAAGTGTAGGTCCTCCCATCGATGACCCGCTCATCATAGGTGTAGCGCCAGGTGGATAGCGGGACGGCCAGTTTCTCCTCAGGTGCCCAGTAGGTGAACGCCTTGTGCTCGTAGGTAGCCTCTGAGTAGCCCCAGTTCCAGCGCCAGAAGTTCTCGTCAGTCTCATCCACAGGAGAGAGTTGCTGCGCATCCGCCAGAGTCGGGTTGGAGAAGTCGCTCACATTGAACAGAGAGATCTGCGTGTTCCCCCAGTCAAGTCCCAGACCATCCTCGCCACCGGCCATTCCGATGGTCAGCAGGTGATCTTCACCGAGCGGGTGAATGTAAGTGGACACTCCCGGAACCTCGAGTTCACCCATGATGTGCGGGTTGGTCGGGTCGGAGAGGTTGATGGTCCACAGCGGGTCGATGTTGCGGAAGGTGACCAGATATCCCTTGTCGCCGATGAAGCGGCTCGACCAGATGCGCTCTCCCGGAGCGATATCGCCCAGATGTCCGAGTTGCAGCAGTTCATCATCGCCCTCGCATCCCTCCGGAATCATACACTCCGTCGGTGCCAGCGTGTAGACGTTGTTCGTGGGACCGGTCCACTCCTCGCCATCCTCGAGCCACCAGCGGCCCCAGACGTCCTCGGTGGTCGCCACACGGATGACACCGTTGTATTCGGACAGTGAGAACTGGTCGTTCACCGTGCCGGTGATGCGGCCGCTGGCGATGTATGTGGTCTGACCGACATCCGAGATGTCGAACACATGGATGTTGGTCGCCTCCTCGAAGGCGTCGTTGCGCCAGTACCACCACCAGTCGTTGGCCGGCTCGGCGAGCACCAGCATGTCCTGGCTAGCGTAGGTCTCGACCCAGCTCGACGAGATGTGATCCAATTCGTAGTTGGTCTCCTGATCGAACAGGTTGAGCGTCATGATGGTCGTGAAGCCACGGCCGACGGAGTCGGCCGCCGCAGAGAATTCGCTGCAGTCAGAACTGACCGTGGGCAGTTGCGTGATGCTGCCATCCGCGTCACGTTCGTACATGTTCGGAGAGAAATCTTCGAGAGTCAGCGCATAGATGATCTCCAGATTGGAGGCGATGGTCGTATTCACGCTCGTGTTCCAGACATCCTGTCGGGCAGGATCGTCGTGCTCCATCCCCCAGTAGTCATCGGGCAGCACAGGATAGTAGACCAAGTTAGGGATGTACGTGTACGCATGCGATACCGAGCGCACCGTCTGGTCTACCAGACGAGCGGTCTGGTAGGAACCCTCGAGGTAGATTTCGCGGTCGATGACCGGGGCGGAGCGGTTGCTGATGTCCACGACGGTGAATTTGACCATGCTCGAGACGCGCCAGTTCCAGTAGTCGCCGTCCATGACCATCAGTTCGGCGCGCAGTGGGTCGCTTTCCTCCAGATTCCAGTAGGAGACATATGAGATAATCACGAGTTTGTCACCCGCGACGAGCATCTGCATCGGGGAGCCTTCGAGAGTCATGTTGGACACTAGCGTCACTTGACCGTACTCAGGCACCCCGAGAATGACCAGCCTGCCATTGTTGATCATGTAGATGTGGTGGCCGTCTGTCTTCAGGAAGTCCGCCTCGTCGACGCCCTGCTCCTGGTTGTTGGTTTCAGAGTACTCGCCTGAGCGGTCCGTGCCAGAACTGCTCGGTGGCTCCGAGGAGTCCATGGACTGCTGCCCACTGTTTGCGGACTCGGCCACTGGGGCTCCGCCGTCGCCGTCGAACGCCACCATGTCATCTTCCATTCCGCCGCGCCAGCCCCACGAGTACCAATGCCAGTAGGATGCCTGGTCGAGTGAGACGAGCATCTCCTCGGCTAGCGAGTCGCGCAGGTCGCTCTCAAGCGCGCTGCAACTGTCGTACCTTTCGAGTACGGGTGAACTTCGCACACGATATCCAAGATCCAGTTCGGGGGCGATCCAGTTCATCTGACCCTGTTCTTCCTCTTCCCACTCTTCCACGAAGTCATCCAAGGCGCCGAGGCAGCCTGCGAGCAGCATGGTTGTGAGGACCAGCATCACCGTTCGGGGGGTTCTGTTCATGGCGGGGCCACCTATCTGACTACATTAAGCGAGTTGGTTCACTGATTGGACGAACAATTCAGGCGAGTGCAGATTCGCGGATGGCTGAGAGTTGATTCTCGCCGGAATCGGAGAGTTGCCACAGGGCTTTCCTGCCCTTTCCTTGGCGTGCGACCAGTTCCCGTTCTCGCAACTGGCTCAGGTGGTAGGACATCAATTGCCGTGATGCTTCCAGGCGCACACGCATGTCGGTGGCTGTCAGGCCGATGTCACTACGCTCAGACAACAGTTCGAGGATGGCCAGTTGCATTCCCGTCACCGGGTGTTCCAGCTCATCGAGGCGCTTGGAATCGAGTCCTGACACAGCGTAGCGCCGGCGGCGGCCGTCCTGCCAACTGAGCAGGTCACCCTGCTTCTCCAAATGGTACAGATGGTGGGCGGTGACGCCGTTGGCGAGCGCCAGCGCATCGCGCAGCGCAGAGAAGTGAATGCCTGGATGCGCTTCCACGAAACCGGCTATACGTCCGCGCGTCTGCACGTCGCGCTCGCCCCTGTTGAGTCGAGCGAGCAGCGGGCCGGCGAGCGCCAACAGGACGCCGGTGCGCACCCCTTCGCTGACGGCAAGCCCGACACCGAGGCCGCTGAGCATGCCCACGGTCATCAGGGCAATGAGCAGGCTTGCGAGCAGGGCGATGGCCAAGCCACCTCCATCTGACGATGTAGCACCCGGCGCAGGTTCCTCATCACGCGCGGGTGCCATGCCCGCCTCTTCGTCTTCTGACTGATCGGAATCCGCATCCCCGTCATCCATTGTCAATGCCTCTTCCCCGGAATAGGTGGTGTCCTCTGCAGCCTGTTCCGGCTGCAGCAGTTCGAGCAACGCGGGCCCCTGTACGACGGTTATGGCCAAGCCAGCGAGGGTAAGCAGGACGAGCAAGCGGTAGCGTGCCACGCGGTCCATGTCAGACCGTGAGAACTGGACTCCCGGCATAACCAGCGTGGTTCAACGATTTTACGTACGGTTCCAAGGTTGCCAGACGCACCATTGAATAGTGCCCACCGTGGACTCGCGTCGGGGATGCAATGGCACGCCGTAAGTCGAAGCGAGCGGATGAGAAGGCCAAGAAGCCCAAGAAGAAGCCTGCAAAGAAGGCCGATGTCGAATCAGAGGAGAACATCTCCAAACAGTTGGCCTCCTCTGCGGACATGGTGGTCAGCACCTGCATGCAGATGCGTTCGTGGGAGAACGTTCTGGTGATCACGGACCCTGATACTGCGGAAATCGGTCAAGCGCTCTACGAGGCGTCGTCACGCATCTCGGATCGCGTGCTGATGGTGATGATGCCGGCCACCAGTCAGCACGGCGAAGAGCCACCTGCGCCGGTCGCCGACCTGATGCGCAGACAGCACATCGTGCTCGCACCCACCCGCTACTCGCTGACGCACACGCGTGCCACGCACACCGCCGCCCGCAAGGAGAGCGCGCGCATCGCGACGATGCCAGGAATCACTCTGGACATTTTCACCAAGGGCGGGATGACCGCCGACTTCGCCGTGGTCAAGCGAGACATCACCAAGGTCGGCGGACTGCTGCGCAAAAAGCGCAACGTGAGAGTGACTTCAGAGGCTGGAACCGACGTCGAGTTCAGGGTCGAGCCGCGCAAGTGGAAACTCGAGGACAACGGTATATTGAGCCGGCCGACCCAGGTATCCAATCTACCGGCCGGCAAGGTGTTCATCATGCCGCGCGAAGGGCGGATGAACGGACGCATAGTCATCGATGGCTCGTGGGACTCGACGCTGCTGGACGAGCCGCTGGTGCTCCATGTGGAGGACGGGATGATCACCCACATCGAAGGCGATAACATCGCAGACGAGGTCAGAGAGCAGTACGAGGCAGCGGCAGAACGCTTGAGTCCGAAGGAGCAGGACATGCTGTGGACGGTGGCCGAATTCGGCTTCGGGATGAATCCCAATGCGCGCCTGATCGGCAACGTACTCGAAGACGAGAAGGTGCGCGGAACGTGCTACTTCGCAATCGGTGACAATACCAATCTGGGTGGCTCTGCCTCGGTGGGCATTCACGTCACCGGAGTCCTGCGTAATCCCAAGGTGATGATAGACGACTTCTGCGTGCTACACAAGGGTGACCTGGTGGTCTGACCTGCCCGTGCCTCACAAACTGGTGCTGCACACAGGGCAGTGACGCCACTGCTGCTCAACCCCGATGCCGCAGCCGTCGCAGAACCGCCCGCTCTGGATGTGGTGGTGCACGCCATGCGCTGGAGTTCCCGGTCTGCTCACCAGGTCAGCGACGCGATCCTGTGCTGATTCTGGCTCAGAAGCCGTCGGAGCTGGTGCGGGCTGCGCGGATGCGACTGGAGCGCGCGCGGGAACAACAGGCTGTGGAAGCGGGGCGGGATCCTGTGCAGGCTCGGGAGCCGGTTGAGCAACTGTCTCTTCCGGTGCCTGTTCTTGCACCGGACTCGGTGATAGCCCGGGGGTCGTCGTATGCGTAGTGGGAGAAGGCTGTGGCGACGCAGGAGCAGGCGCAGGAGTGGGGGCGACAGGCTGCGGTGGAGGCGCGGAGACAACCGGAGCCGGCTGAGGTGGCGCGACTGGTTGCACAGGTGCAGGTGCCGGTGCCGGTGCCGGTGCAGGTGCCGGTTGCGGTTGGACAGCCGGCTGAATGGGGGCGTGAACTGGCGTAGGCGCAGGTTGGGGCTGCACCGCCGGTTGTGGAGCGGGCGCAGGTGCAGGTGCGGGAGCAGGTGCGGCGGCCGGAGGTTCCGGAGCAGGTGCAGGAGCAGGTGCGACGGCCGGTGATTCCGGAGCAGGTGCAGGTGCCGCGGTTGGAACACCAAGGCTGTGCAGCGGGCTGATGGAGCCGGCCTTCGCCTCATTGAGAGCGTTATCGAGTTCTGCAGACAGCGCTAGCAGTTGCTGTTTGTTCGCCTCTGGACTCAGCATCCACGATTCGAAGGTGACCAGCGTGTGGTCCAGCAGTCGTAGTCCACCGACAAGGTGGGCGATGGCTACCATGCGCATCAGCACCATGATGTCGTTCAACTGGTCGAGCGCGGCGATTTCAGGTCCAGGAATTCCGGGGTGTGGGCCGGTCTCACCTTCTGAGTCCTCCTGACCGAGGTAACGGCGCAGCGGGTCGGTCATTGTCAGCAGGCCGAACGGACCTGATAGCAGGTAGTAGATCTCGCCGTCTTCACAACCGATACGGACGGCTGCGGACTGGAAATCGAATTCATCCTTGAGCACGAGGTCGACGGTCAGCGCCAGAAATTCTCCGAGTCCGTTCAAGCGATCTGACTGGCTCAG
This sequence comes from uncultured Candidatus Poseidoniales archaeon, assembly GCA_964618995.1. Taxonomy (GTDB): domain Archaea; phylum Thermoplasmatota; class Poseidoniia; order Poseidoniales; family Thalassarchaeaceae; genus JAKUTA01. The sequence continues at coordinate 32,569 of CAZUBQ010000006.1, forward strand.
GCGTATGATGACATCGCTGGATTCAGTGATGCCGAAGTATGCTGCAGCCTCGTCGACCTCGATTCCCTCAGGCAGGCTCGCCCCGGGTGTTTCAAACTCACCTTCCTCTGCCATTCCTCAGAACCCCTGAAGCGCCTTCCTGTCGCTCCGGCCACGTCCACATGCAATGAAGTTGATGCCGTTGAAGCCCACCGACATCAGCGCATCTGCGCCGCATCCAGTATCCAACGTGACTGCCGCGAGGTCCATCCGTCCTCTTGCAACTGACGTAGAACAGACCGTTCAGGCTGATCATCTGCCAGCATCTCCCTCGCCTGCGCAAGTGACTCGTTGTAGCGCGGCTCGTCCCTACCTTGGAACAGGTCCTCCCAAGCCGACGATTCCGCTTGCGCCTCTGGTTTGGAGAACTGCTGTGTCGCGGGTTTCTGCTTGGCGGTGCGGGTCTTGCGCACCGGCTTCTGCTCGGCGCCAGCCGTCTTCTTGACCTTGCGCGGTGATGGTTTCGCTGCTTTCGTGCTCTCTTCAGGCGCGACCTTGCGGGCGACCTTCTTGGCTTTCGCAGGTGCTTCCTTCTTCGCCCGCTTGGCCCTTCCGGGAGGACCCGCTCGGTCTGGCCCAGATGGAGTACGACCTGGTGGACCTCCCCTGCTTGGCGGGCCGCCGCTTCGTTGCGGCGGTCCTGATTGTCCGCGCGGAGATGGACCGGGTCGTCGTTGAGGGCCACTATCTCCACGGGGAGTGCCGAACTCTCCGGGGCGTACATCAGGTCGGCCGCTGAAGCCGCCGGCCCCTTGGAACGACTGCCCCATCAGGTCGTCGACCCTGCTCTGTCCACGCATTCCTCTGTCAGGCTCTCTTCTGCGGGGGGTTGTATCATAATCGTCATCGAACATGTCGAACATGTCGTCATCCTCGTCATCATAGTCATCGCCTCGACGGCGGAGCATCATCACGAGCAATAAGGAAAACAGCAACAGCACGAAGCCACCAACTGCACCACCGATGATCATCGTGGTCGACAACCCCTGTTCTTCCGTCTCTGTTTGCGCCCAAGCGCAATTCTTCACGTAATCTGGAAGCTCGCCAGGGTAGCCGCTCTCCGGCCCGAAGTCATCGTAGTACTTCGTGCAGTCATCCGACGCGTTGCCGGTCGAGTCGACCGCAGCTGGGCATCCCATTCCCCGGACGCCGTCGGCGACTCCTGCTTCGGTCGGGCAGTCGTCAGGATTGTCTCCGCTCGGATTGTCACCGAAGCGGTCGCCGTCAATATCAGACCACTGATTGGGATTATTCGGGAACGCGTCTGCACCCATCTCGGTCGTATAACCTGCCTGAGGATCAGAGTAGCCGTCGCCGTCAGTGTCCTCGCATCCGAACCTGTCGATGGTGGAATTACCCCAGAGGGAGGGGCAGGAGTCACCTTGGTAGCCAGCAGGGGGGGGCTCGTCTCCGTAACCGTCTGCGTCGTAGTCACCCCATTGCGAGGGGTCGACAGGGAAGGCATCCTCGTTGTCGGGGTGTCCGTCACTGTCCGTGTCCACATCACCCATCGGGCACCCTTGTGCGTCAACCTGCGCACCCTGAGGAGTGTCCGGACATATGTCCACATCATCAGGAACCTCATCGCCATCAGAATCAAGCTGGTAGGGTGCGCATCCATCCACGTCCACAGTAGCGTTCGCAGCCGTGTCCGGACAGGCGTCGCTCAGATCGTAGACACCGTCCGAATCGCTGTCCAAGGTTGACTGGTCCTCGCTGCAACCGAACTCGTCCACTTCTTCTGGTGGCGCGGTGGTGTTGGCACACTGGTCGATGGCGTTCGGGACGCCATCTCCATCGTCGTCCTTCTGCATCTCAGAGCAGCCAGTATACGGACCGGTGGTATCTACTGACTCACCAATCGTAGTGTTGGCACACTGGTCGTCATCGTCGATGATGCCGTCACCGTCGCTGTCGTTCGCAGGCAGTGGACAGCCCCGACCCAACTCACCATTGAGATAGCCGAACTGATTCGGACACTGATCTCCATTGGCACCACTGGAGAAATCACCGAAACCATCGCCATCCGTATCACGCCACTGATCCGGGTTGGATGCATTGGAGTCTGCATTTCCAAGAGGGTGCGCCAGTGCACTCGAATCAGGGTCCGACCATCCATCGCCATCCGAGTCCGGACATGCCAGCCTATCGACAGTCGAGGTGCCATAAGAAGCCGGGCAAGCGTCTGGGGTGGTGCCGGTCTGGTTGTCACCGTAGCCGTCGTCATCGGAGTCATTCCACTGTGTATAGTCATCAGGGAAGCGATCGCGTTGCCAAGCTCCCAAAGTGCCGTTGTCTCCGTATCCGTCACCGTCACGGTCATGCCACTGAGTGGGTTCATCCGGCCATTTGTCAGCGCAGTTTGCGCGCCCGTCCGAGCCCGGCGCGTGGCACTGCGAACGGTTGTACACCCAAGCAGGGGAGGAGCCATTGACAGAGGTAGGGTCGGACCAGCCGTCGCCATCGCTGTCCAGGCAACCGCCGCGGTCGAACCTCGAGAATCCCTGTGTATTCAGGCATTGGTCACCCGACCAGTCTGTTGAGCCGTCGCGCGACGTCTCGTTACCATTGACGAACGCGGATTCATCGCCCCAGCCATCATCGTCAAGATCCTCCCACTGGTTGCCATTATGCGGGAACTCGTCGATTGAACTGAGCGGCCCACAGCAGTCGGGTCCGTGGTTGTTCATCCGGCCGTCGCCGTCGTCATCACGCGCCTGCATCCAGTTGGTCGGGTCCTCGTCTCCATAAATCCAACTCTCGATGTTGTTGCTCCAGCCATCCGCGTCAGCGTCGACACAACCTTGCCTGTCAACGAATGAGTACTCCCGGTCGGGGGTGCAGTCGTCGACCGAGTTGGCATATCCATCTGCATCGGTGTCGGTGCATCCGAACAGCCCGTTACGGCTGGTTCCGTATGCGGAGGGGCAGGTGTCAGGTGCGGCTCCATCAGGATTGTCACCATAGCCATCGTTGTCCACGTCGTTCCACTGGCCGCCTACATTTGGCACATCGTCCCACGGGCTGGGAACGAAGTCACGATCCCAGTCTGGATGGATTCTGAAACTGGTCATGATGTGGTTGCCACCATCCTGCTCTACGATGGCAAATCTGACAACTCCGGCATCATCCACCTCCATGTCTGCGTGAACCAGTAGTGATGTCACTGATGTTCGGTAAGACCAGACATCTTGTGTGCTGTTTCCATCGAGAATCGATACTGTGGCAATGTTGTTGCCACCGTCGTGCAGAATCCATGATGTCCCATCACCACCCGTTGCAGCTCCCGTTCTGCCACCTCCTGCAAGAGAAAGAGAGCCGACGACGGTGCAGATACTGGCGTCACAGAGTTGGTATCCTCCGCCAACTGATGCGAACAAAGCAGTTCCAGCAGTTGGATCGACAATCAGTGCTTCAGCGGATGTGACAGATGCAGAACCTGAGTTGAGAGAGTTGACGCCATCGTTGTACTCCAACAGTTCGAACGAAGTCAGAGTCTGCATGGCAACCAACAGGGAGGAGGAACGGCAGAAGATGTCGAACGACAAAGCCGCGGCTGTCGACAAAGTGTATGTGGATGAGTTGCCATCTTCTTCGTAGTAAGTAATCACTGATTCATTGCCCGCAACGCGAGCGAATGCAGTCGTTCCGTTACTGAACATGCACGAACTCCCAACATCGTGACCAGCGATGGCCGATGTTGCGTTGAAAGCCATGATCGACGTTGAGTTGTCACTCAATACCGTGGTGTAGTATCCGGAGTCTGTCTCCCCTCTAATCTTGCCGAACGAGGTTGATGCATTGTGCGTCTCAGAGTAGAATATACGACTCTGTTCATCGATTATCGCCAAGTCCAGGTCGTGGATGTCATTGACCGTGGTCATCTGTGACAACGACAGCACTGTGTGTGCTGACTGTCCATGGAAGGCGAGTTCACTGCCGTCCCATGCCAGAATAATCGCCTTACCAGCGCTGGTGACCACCATCGCGGATTGAAATGTCCCACTTGTTGCCAGGATATGCTCCCGCCACGCCTCGTTTGGCTCGGTCGCCTCGTTGGGCCGTTCGAGATGGGTGCTCGTCGAAACATCAGCGACCAGCAGGTGCATGCGACCCTGATCGTCCATATCGAGATCGAGCGTAGCAACGTTGCGGGTCTCATCCAGCCGCTCGAAGTTTCGCTTCTCGAATTGTATTACCGTACCGGCGTCATTACCCGACATATCCTTGTCTATAGAGGTAATCAGCAGTTCAAGCAGGCCATCACCATCGACGTCACCTCCACCTGATAGCGAACGCCCGAGGTGCTGACCACTACCCCCTTCAATCAGTAACGGGTTAGTCCCTGAGCGCAGCAACTGGGCCTGATCAGAATAGTAGAGATGGACCTTGCCCCCTCCGTTCCCATACTCGAGAGATGTGATGAGCACCTCAGGGCTGCCATCATCGTTGATGTCGCCGACTGCAGCGATGGCCGACCCAAACAGTTGCCCGGCTACCTCACCTTCTATTTCCAATGCAGGGTTCTTGGAAAATCCAGTGGAACTTCCTGTGAAAATCCATACCTTACCAGCCGACGACGCTCCTGAACTGCTGTCGTTGAGAGGCTCACCGACTGCAAGGTCGTCGTAATTGTCACCGTTGATGTCTCCTAGTGGAGCCAATATGCGACCGAACAGTGTGCTCTGTCGGTCCATCGCCCACTCCTGTGCATACGAGAATGGCAGGCCACTTGCGCTGCCATGGTAGATCTGCACGCGGCTGTAGCCGCTGAGGTCGCTGAAATCTCGGGTGGAGGCGATAGCCACGTCATCGAATCCATCGTTGTTGGCGTCGCCGACGCCGGCCATCGTGAACCCTAACACGAGGTTCGTACCCGAGCCGTCTCTCGTCCATGAATGACCGCTGGTGTTGAGGCCATTGGCGCCCCCGTCGTACAGGTAAATCTGGCCTGCGCGCGTTGGCCCAGAAGTCCACCCCGTCGCAGCTACGAGCAAATCGTCATACCCGTCGTTGTTGACATCACCCGCGCTGGCAACCGTTCCCCCGAACTTGTCTCCGTTCGAATCACCTTCAGCCGTCCAACTGGCTGAAGATTCCACTCCTCCAGTCTTGCCATGGAAGACGTGAACCATGCCACTTGCAATGCTATTCGTGTTCATCTGTCCGGGAGCACCGACGGCCAGATCGTCACATCCATCGCCGTTTACATCCCCCGCAGGTGCCGTGCTGTGCCCGAAGCGGTCACCGCTAGCAGTTCCCCCCAGAGTAGAGGATGGGGCACTCGAAATTCCCCCAGTTGAGCCGTACCAGATGTGCACCTCTCCAACTGCTCCGTTCGCCGCTGGCTCAGAGACAACCATGTCTGAGATTCCATCACAGTTCAGGTCGACAGTGCTGAACGCCTGATTGGCGTACTCGTTGTCGCTGTTGCCGGTGGTCAGTTCTGTTGGCGCCGGGTCGAGACGGCCGTCTTCCTGTCCAGTAAGATCGCGTACGATGCGCAGCGTACCACTGCCGTTGGAGAAGGCGAACTGCTCCGTGCCGGTGATAGCATCCGCCTGAAATGATAGTGCCGAACCGATGCCTGAACCCGAGTCGACTACGGTCTCATATGGGCCGCCGCTGGAGTTCCACATAGCGGTGCGCAACTCGTTGGTGTCGGTGTCTACGTAGAGCAGGTGGATGTTGTCGTCGGAGTCGAGGTAGGCGTCGAAGTCGGCGCCGATGGTCTGGCCCTGTAGCAACTGTGAGTGCTGCCAGTATGTGGTGGTGAAGTCAGACATGTGCAGCGTATGCGCAGTCGCATCGCGGTAGAGAATAATCTCCGCTCCGTTCAATGGACCTGGATTGGAACGTAGCAGCAACTTGACAGGATCTGTCACGGTGATGCTGTCCTCGATGGTGCGGACGTGCCATTCGTATTCGTAGGTCTCACGAGCGATGCTGACATGCTGATTCTCATCGATGTAGGCAATGTGTACCGATTCACGTTCGTCGATCGCAATCGAGCACGCTCCCCCTAGAGTTCCACTGCCTTCCTCAACCATGCTGCTTGTCGGGGCACCACTGCCGAACTCGAGCTTGACCGACATCAGTCCTTGACCAGGGATGTGAGCGCAGCCACGTGCCCTGCCACGGTCATCGCGGGCCAGGTCGAGGTGGCCGACCGATGATGCTGTGATATTGATTGCAGAGACAATCCAATCATCGAGTCCACGGCGCGCTTCGACCGTCCAGTCGCTGGCATTGATGACGAACTCATCTCCAGCGAGTTGCTCACCATAACCCGAATTGAACGAGACGCTGTGAGCACGGATGATATCCAGTGGAAGGTCGGCCTCCGAGTCATCTGCTAATTGTGAGATACCGGCGAGTGGTGACAGCGAGGCGAACAGCATCAGCAGCATCAGCAGCGCTGCGCAACGAACGCTGGGGAACCGGTCACATTCGGCCCCCATGGGGCCGAGCAACCCTCGGACCGTCAAAAGTGTTCCCGGCTGCCGCGACATGACCTGCGAGGCAAGAGTGATGGCATCGCGGCGGTCCGCGTGCTGGTGATGGACGAGCGTAGGGCGGTGCTGGTGGCTGCCGGTGAACTGTCGGATGAGGGACATCTGCTGGAACTCCTACAAGGTGGTCTGGCAGTGGCCGTAGATGGAGGATTGGCGCACTTACGCGCTCTCAAGGTGGTGCCTGACCTGCTTTTGGGGGATCTCGATTCAGTGAGTGATGAGGACCGTGATTGGGCAGAGGCTGGAGGCTGCGAGGTGCTCGAACTGCCGAGCCAGGAGAGCAGTGACCTTGCCAAGGCGATGGAGCACATGAACCACATCGGCAGGACGAGAGTGACCATCATCGGAGCCGCCGGGGGACGGGCGGACCACCAGCTCGCCGTCTGGGGAGCACTGGCAGACGCGCCTGATGAACTCGACATATCGATTCATCTCGGTGGTGGCATGGGTCTGCGCTGCTGCGACCGGTTGCAACTGGGGATGGAGGAAGGTACCGTTCTGTCTCTGTTCGCGCTCAGGCCTGCGACCGTCAGCCTGTCAGGAACGAGTTGGACGCTCAAAGAAGAACGCATCCAGTTCTCGGACCGCGGACTGTCGAATCTCGCCGAAGGAGGCCATGTGCTGCTCGAGGTGCATGAGGGTGGTCCAGTTCTGATGATTCTGACCGCGGGCGACAACGATTGAAGGCGGTCGACGTCTTCGGCTCACCATGCGGAGATTCGCACACAGGGGGCGCTGAGGTGGGACCACTCGGTTGGCTGCTGTTGTTCGCGCTGATCGGTGCATACCTCTACTGGCTCGGGGATCGAGCAATCAGACGGGATGAGGCACAATCCGACAACGATTCCGAAGACGATGCTGACAATGACGAGCCTGTGGATGATGATGACGACGAAGAGTTCGATCCTGTGGCGATCGCCGCCGCTACCGCCATCGCGCTCGGTGGTCTGGATGCGGGTGCTGCAGCGGGCGACATCAACCTGACCGGGCTCGATGCTTCCGAGCCGGTCGGCATGTCGATGATGCTCGACATGGGCGAACTCTGAATCAGTTCCAGATGGCGGATTCGGCCCACGGCAGACCGACGGCGATGCCAATCAGTTCGAGGATGATGTAATTCCAAACGATGTAGAGCACGATTGCCGCGGTGATCACAGCCAGACTCGTGTTCACGATGCGCCGCCGCTCCCGCTTGGCATCATCGAGAGTACAGATTCCGTCACGACGGAAATGGATGGTCAACCCAGCACCGGCCATGGCGAGAGCAACCAGATAGAGAAGCCAGCGAACGGCTCCGAAATAGAGATCGTTCGAGAGTTGATCAGCAGCGACGATAGCTGAAGACCCTGCGAACAGCACCCAGACTACGCTTGGCACACAGCAGAGTGAGGCGGTGAATGCCGATGCCCCGATTAACTTCCATAGCGAGCGTGCCTCAACGACAGGAGATGCATCTGTCTCTTCCGCCATCATCGAGTCCCTTCCTTATTCTTCGTAAGGCACCCACTGACCGCCTTGGGCATCCCACCAGTCGACGTAGCCCTCGGGATGCTGGCGCCAATGAATTCCCGACTCGTCGGTGTAGGATGACAGACCCTGTGAGTCTGGGGTGCCGTCATCGAGCATATCCTCACCGAGGTACTCATCCTCGTGGCGGTTGGTCCAGTAGACCGCAGCGAGGATTCCCATTGCGATAGCAAACAGCGCACCCACGAAGAACACGAGCGACTGGGCGACCAACGTGCTCTCTCCAATGAACGGCTTTGGCTGCAGTTCATCGCCGAGCGATCTCTGCGGCCAGGTGGACGGGTCTCCTGATGCATTCAGCACAGCCGCATCCGTGCTTCCCAGCGGAGGCAGCCGCACCAAGTTGTACGCCTGCATGGTCTTCTGTCCCTCGGAACTCGTGACCGTGACGCGCACCTTCGAGAGCCCGACCGGCCACATGCTGCAGTCGATGTTCGAGAACGAAGGCATGTCCACGGAGTTACCGCGCGGGTCGGTGATATCCCAATCTATCAACATCTTAGCCATCACGGTCCCCGGTGATGGTGCAAGTGCTATAGAACAAGGTGAGCCGACTTCATCGTTGTCCCCGGTGATGTTCAGCACGTACGAGGGTGGTGGAAGGTTATTGACGCGGAACTCGAGGTCGGCTTGTGTGCTGAAACCGAGTTGGTTTCGGTAGTGCATGACGAGATGATAGTCACGCGCAGGCCAGTCGGAGCAGTCAATGTCCGCCAATTCTGGAGGTGCGAGCCAAGGAGTTCCTGTGAGCGAGACGACGCCGATGGCATCGTAGCGCTCACCCACCTCGTCTAGGAACACCCGTCCGATGATGCAGTCGTCTCCAAGGAACATCACCTGTGGGGCTTCCAAATCGAAGCGCAGGAGGGGTGGGTAGAGTGAGGCCGCCAACTCATGCACCCCCAGTTCCTGCATAGCCACCAACATCCCCGTCTCTGCATCCCAGACGCGAATGCGCACGCTGTATGCGCCATCACCCCATGCCTCGATGTCTATCGAGCCGAATCTTGGGGTGCTACGATTGAAAGTGAAGTTGTCCCAGAAGGTGAGCGCCATCCCCCCCGACTCCGCACTGACCTCCACCGCTGCCTCGGCATAGTGTGCGCTGGTGTTCACGATGTAGACCACGCGCGCCGTGTCCGGATCACCGTCGTTGTTGAGATCGAGCCGATCTGCACGGCTGCTGTCGAGCTGAATGTGCGATGGGTCGCCCTCGGAACTGACCGTGCCAGCTAGAGGCAGCACGACGAGCAGCACCAGAACCAGTGAAATGACGCGAACTTGGACATGCCCGCCGCGGCGCTTAGTCAGAAGTTCCTCACTCATCGAACTCACCTCCTCGGCTGCGGATGGACACTACCGTTGCGAACACGATTAGGAAGATGGCCAATGGAGGCAGGAATGAGAACAGCGATGCGCTCGGGTTACTCGCCATCAGCGCCAGGTGGGCGTTTATCGTGCCGTAGTCATTACTGTAGCCGTCACCGTTGGAATCGGGACATCCTTGCTTGTCGACCGTCGAGCGGCCGAAGACCTCGGGGCAATCGTCGCGTAGGCTCCCGAGCATGTTGTCACCGTAGCCGTCGCCGTCAGTGTCCTTCCACTGCATGCGGTTCTTCGGGAACGCATCCGCGGTGCCAGTCGGGTGGGATGGCCAGTTTTCGTCCTCGTCGGAGTAGCCGTCTCGGTCGGAATCAGGGCAGCCGAGCCGATCAATCAGCGAGATCCCGAGGCTGACTTCATGGAACGGGCACTCATCCGGCTGGTGGCCGCCATTGTTGTCCCCGAAGCCGTCCCCGTCAGAATCCTGCCACTGGCTCGGATCGTAAGGGAAGCGGTCCCCGAGATCCGAGTAACCGTCGTTGTCCGAGTCGGTGCATCCATGCCGGTCGGCGTAACTGGTTCCAGGATCGTCCTTGCAGCGGTCCGGGCCGGTCGCACCGAGATTCTGGTTGTCGCCGAATCCATCACCGTCGGTGTCCCACCACTGTGTCGGATCAGCGGGGAAGGCATCCGCCAGCCCCATCGGGTGGGCCAGCCATCCGAGTTCGGGTTGTGGGTCTGATGAACCATCCCCATCAGAGTCGGGACATCCCCAACGGTCTCGTGTGCTCTCACCCCAAGTCGCCGGGCAGGAATCTGGCTGCCACGCATCCTCGCTGCGATTGTCGCCGAAGCCGTCGCCATCGACATCATGCCACTGGCTCGGCTCCTCAGGGAATGCGTCTCCGAATCCGCTGGGGTGCGATAACCATCCTGAATCGGGATTGGACCAGCCGTCACCGTCCGAGTCTGGGCAGCCGTAGCGGTCCTGGTAACTGGAACCGGCTCTTTGGACACACGCGTCGGGCTGGTTGCCGCTCTGGTTGTCTCCGTAGCCATCTTCATCGAAATCAGCCCATTGGGTAGAATCGGTGCTGAAGTTGTCTGACTGCCATGCACCCTCGTATTCGCTCTCGCTGTTGTCGCCGTAGCCATCTCCGTCGCTGTCAAGCCACTGCGTTGGATTATCGGGGAAGGCGTCGGGGGAGTTTCCGTCGGGATTATCCCCGAATCCGTCCATGTCACGGTCCTTCCACTGGGTCTCGTCGTGCGGGAAGGCGTCTGCACAGTCGGTCCCGTTGTTTTGGCACCTCCACGGGTAGTAGGTCCAGCCGTCATCCGGGTTCGACCAGCCATCCTCATCAGTGTCTACACAGCCATAGCGATCCTCGGTCGACGACCCCCATTCCCGGGGGCAGTAGTCCGGTGTGCTCGCGTTCTCCACCCACTGGCCCAATCCCGAGTCGTTGCGCCACTCGCCCCACGCCTCATCCGCCCAATTGTCGCCGAAGATATCGTTGTCCCAGTCTGACCACTGCGTCGCGTCTAGGTGGAATGCGTCGGCGCCATCGGCCACAGACCACGGCTCGGATGACCAGATGGCGGTCGGGTCTGGATCCGACCAGCCGTCACCATCAGTGTCCCGGCATCCGTATCGGTCCTGGTCAGAGTGGCCGTAGTACTGCGGGCAGCCGTCGGGGTCCGCCGCCGGGGCGGAGTTGTCGCCGTAGCTGTCGCCATCAGAGTCGGCCCACTGGGTGGGCTCGTCGGGGAACGAATCCCCATAGTCGGACCAACCGTCACCATCCCTGTCAGGGCAGCCCTGCCGATCCTCGGTCGAGGTGCCCTCCTCGGTGTCGCAGTCGTCTTGGTCGTCGGTGAATCCGTCGGTGTCCTGATCACGCTGATTGGTGTTCAGGCCGATGTTCAGGGTGTAGTCGTGACCATCGTCACCGGCGGTGTCGATGTCCTTGAGTCGAACGTAGATCCACTGGGTCCCGGTACGGAAGATGTCGGTCTTCGGGTCGCCGGTGGTGCCGGCGCTGGCGGTCACGGTGGTCGACTCCTGACCGTTGCCGTCGCTGTCGTAGAGGTTGCGAGAGAATATCTCATTCTGATTCTCGTCGAAGAGTTTGATCTGTCCTTCACAGGTGTCGATCAATGGCCACCAGGTGTTGCAACTGACATCGTAGTCGAAGATGATGCGGTCGCCGTAGTAGGCTTCGACCTTGTACCACGTTTCCGAGGTCGACAGAGTGCCTGACTTCGTCACCGGCAGGTCGTTGTTGTTCACCGCCTCAGCACTAGCGAAGTCCGCTCCACCAGCAGTTGCGGTGGGAACAAGTGCCAGCAAGAACAGCATAGTTACCGCCACCACTGGCGGCACCATCGTGCGTGACGCGCGTCTGCCCATCGGGTGCCCTAGGCACCCGTCCAGTCATATCCGTTTTCCCAGCCGGACAGATACAGATGAATCGAAAACATGGCCTCAGTGCATCGTTCTAGTCGTCAGCCCCGTAGAATCCCGCGTAGCGGTCGGCATTTCGTCCGTAAGTGTAGGATTCGAGCACCCGCTCCCTGCCAGCGGCGGTCAGTTCCGCCAACTTCTCCGGGTCGCCCAGCAGGTCGTTGATTGCGCTGGCCAAGGATGATGGCGAGCCGAGTTCGAACAGGGCACCGACCGTCTCGTCGACCATCTCAGGAAGAGGTCCGTCATCGACTGTGACACAGGGAGTTCCGGATGCCATCGCCTCGAGTGGAATCAGCCCCTGACCTTCGTAATATGACGGATAAGCGACCAGATCAGCAGAGCGGAACAGCTGGGCGAGGTCAGTGAACGGCATTCCCGATTCAATCGACACATTAGCCGCCACTCCGAGCCGCTTCGCCTGTCGCAGCAGGGTGCCGCGCATGTGACCGCGGCCGACGATTACCAGATGAGCCCGCGGATGAGTCGAGAGCACGGTCGGCATCGCTCGTAGAAGTGTGCGGAATCCCTTGCGCCCAACCAGCCGACCGACCGCCAGGATGAGTGGCGTTTCGGTGCCTGGCAGCCCCGATAGTGCAGTCTCGTCAGGTTCTCCGTAGCGCTGGCGCATCGCCTCATGGGATAGCAGCGACTCCTCGTGGTCGCGATTCAGCGGGTGGAACATCTCGACGTCCACCCCCCAGCGCTCAACCTCGCAGGGCCAATCAGCGGGCGGATCATACCTCGCCTGGAAATCCGCCTTGGTCGCCTCCGAGTTGGCCACGCAAACCGTGCTTCCGCGCAACGCAGCCCGCTCGAATTTCGCGTAGTGCCTTGCAGTCAACAGGATGGCGAGGTCGTTGGGATTCTTCCATGTCGCCGCCTCACCGAACTTGGCCGCCCGCACCATACCGTCGCGCTCCCCGAGCCAAGAGCCATGCAACGAACTCACGATGGTGGGAATCTGTTCCTTCACCTTCTCAAACTGGGCGGAATCCCACGAAATCATCGGGCAGTGCAGATGGACCGCATCCACTGGGTCATCAATGTGCAACTGCAGCAGGTCGCGCAGCGCATGCTTGCCGTAAGAACGGGTGAATGCCATCGGCAGTTTCGCCCACTTGACCATGCGCACACTGACACCCTGCTGACGGGGTATCACGTCTGGGTTCCTGCTCGCTTCGGCCTCATGACGGGTGATCACCGTCACCCGATGCCCGAGTTTCACCAATGCCCCCGACAAGTGGAACACTGTCGAGCCCATGCCACCCCACCTCGGGGGGTATTCCCCTGACAGCATCGCGATGTGCATGCGAACCTCTCCTATGCCTGACATTCAGCCTGCGGCTGGCAACGGCTCGCACGTCCCTGTTTTCAATCGATTCCTGCCCGGTCCATTCGATGGAGGCCTTCAAGAGAGCGAGCGAAGTCGGCGAGGGTGAGGGGTCAGATGACGGACACGCTACCAGTTCACGTCACGGTGGTCATTCCGACGCGTAACGAGGAGGAGGCGATAGTCGCCACAATCGAGAGCGTTCCCAACGACGGCTGGTGTGAGACGCTGGACTTCCTCGTCATCGACGGCAGTTCCACCGACCGCACCGTCGAACTCGCGCAGAGTGTCGGCGCGGCCACGCACATCGAACCGCGCAGGGGCTACGGGCGCGCGTATCGTACCGGATTCGCAATGGCGCCTGGAGACATCATTGTCACCATGGATGCCGACTGCACCTACCCTGGAGAGGAGGTGCCTGGCCTAGTGAGAAAGTTGGTGGAAGAGGATCTGGAGTTCATCACCTGTGACCGGCTCAGGAAAGCTGAGGAAGGCTCGATGTCCGGTATGCACGGATTCGGGAACTGGGCTCTGTCGTTCACCGCACGCATGCTCTTCTGGTACGGAATCCACGATTCTCAATCTGGCATGTGGGTGTTCCGCAAGCGCATCATGGACAATCCGAAGATGCAGCCGACCAACGACGGGATGCCGTTGTCTGAAGAGATGAAGATCAACGCGCGCCGTTGCTATGGACGCAAGAAGGCGATTGAGATCTCGGTACCTTACCGCCCGCGAGTGGGTGATGCAGAGATCAACACCTGGGCTGATGGCCGGCGTAACCTCATCTTCCTGTACCTCAAGAGATTCGGGCTGAACCGCACACGCTCACCTTGGGGTCCTCTGTCAGAGTGACTGGTGAAATTCCTTCAATCGGAATCTGTGCTCTCGTCGCTCTGTTCGCCATTCGACCCCTCAATGAGGGCAGCATCCTCCATGGCTCGGGGAAAGTCATCCATGTCGTCAAGCAGTTCTTCATCCAATTCGTCATCCAGTTCTTCATCCAATTCGGAGAAGGATGTCGCGCCCCATGACTCGATCATCGCGAGGTCGGCCGACAGCTTGCGCCGCCGAGCTATGACCAGCAGGACGCCGATGAACGAGAGCACCACCAGCAGGGTGAGCATCGCTGGCGCGAGGCTCTCCATGAATGCGTCGAGCATGGATGACTGCTGAGAAGCGCCCTCCACCGGGATGGTGTTCGACAACCGGTTCGACAACTGTGGTTCTTCGAGTGGTCCGTCCCTACACAACGCCTCGACATTCACCCATCCTTCACGACCGGGCGTGAAGGTGACTCGGCCGGACCAGATGCCGTCTTCGGCATACGCATCGGCTCCCGTCCCGTCGTCCCTCAGGTAGAACTGTTCCTTGACATTCGATCCTTGTGATGCCCAGCCGACGCACTCCCAGGTGGTTCCGTCCGGGTCATCGACCCAAGCCCGCGCCGTGATGGTCTCCTCCTCCCCTGAATGCATCTGGCCCGGCTCGAGCAGCAGGTCGGTCATCACCGGCCACGAGGATTCGACGGTGATGTTGGCGAACGCCCATCCCGAGGTTCCTCTGCTGTCCTTCACTTGCAGCGAGATGAGGTGCTCTCCAGGAAGCAGATATTGCAGCGCATCGGCGGTCTCATTGAGCACCTCGGCGGTGCTGCCGGAGCCGACGTACCAGCGGTAGAGGATGATATCGTCATCGGCGTCATACGAGTCGCTACCGTTGAGGGGGATGGGTGCTCCCGGACCGAACAGTTGGCCGTCGAGCGGCGAGGAGATGACCGCCACCGGGGGCGAGGCGAGCACGCGCAGGAACTGTGTGTGCACGGAAGTGCGGTTGCTGTCGTCGGTGAGCGTAATCGTGAGTGAGTGCAGGCCGGCGGGCACGTAGCGGGTGTACCAGAAGTGGGGCGAGACCTCGTCGAGAATCGGCTCTTCGAGCAGGTCGGACTCGATGGTGAGCACGAAGTTGTCATCATCCGGGTCCCAAGAGCGCTGCGCATCGAACAGAATCAGTTCGTCGCTCACCACCTCGATGTCTGGAATCGGCGAATCGAGAACGAGCACCGGCGCGGAGGGGCCAACGCTGACGCTGATGAGGGCGGAGACGGGAATGTTGTTCCCATCCTCGACAGTCAGCGTTACGACATGCTCACCAGCGGGCAGCCGCGCCTGAATCTCCCAGTCGGTGCCGATTGGGTCAGTCAACTGGTTGGAGGTCCATAGCGCGGTCACGGTATCGGGGATTCCCGAAGCTTCCGGGTTACACAGCCACCCGCTCGACATTCCAGGGAAGGACTCGGAACAGAGCGCATCCCAATCACCGGAGCCGAAGGCGGAGAAGTCGATTAACTCGGAGGAGTTGGTGACAAGTCCATCAGCGGGCAGTTCGATGTGCGCCACGGGCGGTGAGTTGTCCACCACGAGCGTCATCTGGAAGGGTGCGGACCACTGATTGATGTGGTACGAATCATCATCGGTCAGCCTGAGTGAGAGCGTGTGCGTGCCGGCGGACAGATGGCCGGTCCACACCAGCAGTTCTGCGTAGTCATAGGTGAGGTCGCCGTCGATGCTCGAATGCCACCAAACATCGATGGTGTCACCCTCGGGGTCGAACGAGGACGTGCCGTCCAGCCATACCAGCGAGTCAGAGGTGTTGGCGCTGCGACTGACGCTGAACGACGGATGTGGGAACTCGTTGATCAGCTCGACGGAGAAGTTGTAGTAGACCTCGGGATTGACTCCATCCCAGAACCCCATGTGGTAGGTGAACACTCGTTCCGGTGAATCGGAGAAGGTCTCGTTCCAGTACATCTGACAGGGCACAGTGCTCCAGTTACCCTGCGGCTGAGCGCGATAGGAGGCCCAGGTCCAGCAGTGAATCACATCGCCTTCCGGGTCGGAGCTGTTGCTGGCGTTGATGAACACAATCTCCGTGAAGTTCGCTCGCACAACACCATCCATCTGCGGATGCGGATGCACGTGGACATCGATATCCGGAGGCATGTTGGTCAGTTCGATGACGCGCGTCTCGTAGACGCAGTGACCTTGGTCGTCACACACCTCAAGGGTGAACTGGTGAACTCCATCGGACACAGGGCAGACTGAGGATGGACCGCTATTGGCGTAGAACAGTGAACCGTTGCCTGACATTGTGCAGCCGGCGCCGATGTCGCCATCGATGCTGCTCGTCCAGTTGTATGAGAGTGGATCATCGTCCAAATCCCATGATGCGCTTGCGTTGAATCGCAGTTGGGCACCACTGCTGACAATCGTCCCGTTGAGCGGCTCGTCCCAGACGATGAACGGCGGCTGGTTGGCCAATAGGAGCGTGCACAGCACCAGCAGGTCGGAGATCAGGGCGTGTGGACCGGTGGTGTTGCTCGTGTTGTCATACTCGCAGCCAGCCCACAAGTCGGTGATTCCACTGGCTCCCGTGGACTCGAACCTCTGACCGATGAACGGACCGAACACGGCGTTCCCCGATCGCGGCAGGGTCATGTTGAGATCGGATTCGTACTGTGAGAAAGAGAGATTCACTGCTGCGTTGGGCAGCGCGTGTCCATTCTGGTTGACTGCCCAGAGATGAACGTACTGCATGTGGTCCAC
Organism: uncultured Candidatus Poseidoniales archaeon; assembly: GCA_964618995.1. Taxonomy (GTDB): domain Archaea; phylum Thermoplasmatota; class Poseidoniia; order Poseidoniales; family Thalassarchaeaceae; genus JAKUTA01. Next base: position 49,378 of record CAZUBQ010000006.1, read on the forward strand.
TGTTGAACTGCTGGGAATCATGGACGGCTGCAGAGGATGCGTGGAAATCAGGCGCAGGTGAGTGTTCGGACCTATGCTCACTGCTCCGGAAGCGGAACTGGAATCTGTTAGGTTGACCTCGCTCTCGATAATGCTCACAGAACCCATACAATCCGCGTGTAGGTTGAGATTCCACGATTCGAGCAGCGGCATCGAAGCGAGCGTGAGGCAGTCCTGACCGCGCAGGGTGCTGTTCGAGAGTGCAGAAGGAACGGCGGAACCGAGCCAGTTCAATCCGGTGTGATTGCTCGACATCAGTGTAAGACCATCGATACGCGCATCGACGACGTTCAGGTCGATGGCCGGGGTCGAAGAGGAGTTCATCCAAATTTCAGCGCCAAGGATCTCAAGATATCCGTCCCAGATCATGCCGTCATTGTCAGCCTGAATCGCCGGCTGGCCATTACCTGGGTCATGAATCGCAAGGTCCTCCAAACTGAGGTCGATGCTGTCCTCGATGTAGACGCCACCCCACGCATCGCCCGTGGAACTGCATCCACTGCAGCGAACTATGTTGCCCGCGCTCATCACGTCGTTGGACTTGATGAACACCAGACCTGCGCCGTGGTCAGACGAGGTCGCTGAGACGCCGTTGTTGCTGCTGGTGACGTTAGAGAGCCAGACCTGCTTGGAATCGTAGACGCGAATGCCGGAATTACCGTTGTTCTCGACCGTGATGCCGTCGACGTTGGGGAACATCTCGCGTATGTAGACGCCCTCGGCGTCGTTGTCGTGGCTGTACCAATCAGAGCCGCTAATCGACCCCTTCGTGATGAAGATGCCACTTCCTGGAGAACCCGAGACAGTGAGATTCTGGAGCGACGGCCCGCCGTTGTTGCTGCTCCTGCTGTAGAAACCCGCCATGTTGTGAGTTCCCCCCATGCTTGCACCACTGGAGGTGATGGTGGTGTTGACGAAGGTGGTCGAGGGGTCGGTCATGTAGAGCTTGATTCCGTTCACCGGGTTGTCGTGCACGTTGACGTTCTCGAACCAGCCACCGCTGGTGTTGAGTTCGATGGCAGCGGTCGCCAGTCCTTGAGTGCGCGCTCCCGGACCACCTGTGCCTGAGATTTCCAAATCGTGGAAACGGGCCATCATGTAGGCGGTGAAGTTCCAGTGATCCTCCTTCTCGATTTTCACCCCGCGGAACTGGCTGTCCTCGATGATGATGCGTCTGAACACGGGCCTGGTGGTCATGTTGTCCATCGTGTGCATGATGTAGACACCGTGGTCACTGCCGGTAATCGAGACGTCCTCGAACAACGGGAGTGAATCATCGACGTAGATGCCCGCAGAGATGTTCAGGGTCGCTCCAGAGATGTTGCTTATGTTCAGGTCGCGCATCACGCCACCACTGCCTCTCCAGTAGGAAACTGCGCGCGTGACCAGATTGTCGAAGTTGGCTCCTTGAACGAACGGCGCGCTGCCGGCACCAACTGACATACCGATGCCGTAGCGCCAATGCGTTTCTGCTCCGTGGACATCCTGGCCGCCATCCTGCACCGTGAGTCGGCGAATGACTGGACTGGCCGAGTCGAACATGTCGATGCCTACGTAGTCGGGATTGTCCAAGTAGAGGTCGTCGATGACCGGATTGGAATCGTAGATCGTGATTCCATACTGAGCGTCGCTGATGCTCATGTTCTGGATGTGGCTCCCCCTACCACGGCTCGTGGCGTTGAACTGGAATCCGTCATGCCAGATGAATGCCTGTTGGACACTGACCGTGACCGGATTGGCTGCCGTGCCATGAGCGGTCAACTTGCCGTCTACGTAGATCCTGACGCCCGGTCCCATCTGGATGTCGGCACCCGCTTGGATGCGCAGTTCATCACCAGACGCCACGGTGTAGTCCCCGTTCACCATGACTGTACCAGACCAGACGGTGAGAGCCCTTCCTCCAGCCTGCTGAACCTCAGGTATGAGCACCGAATCGTTCGGCTCTGCCACCTGCGCAGTAGGGGCGAGTCCCAGCTGGGTGCTCATCAGCATCAGCGCCATCAGTGCAAACGCACATCTCGCGCTCGCGCTCGCCTGCATGAGGCGCCCACCCGCGACCTTCCTTGTTTGATGGTTCCCCCGATTGCATCGAGGCTATTCACTCGATTTCGTGCACAATCAATGGGATACCGCGCTCCTGTGCCAAGTCGATGACGATGCGTGTCCATTTGCTCGTCGGTGAGGGAAAGGCGAGGATGTGTGTGGCTGCATCGAGGATCTGGTGTGTCAGCGATGTGGGTGCCTCGTGCCTTCCCGCATCCTCTAGCCCTCCGCGCTGGTCGGCCCACTCCTCGGAGAACACGGCGATGTCGACGTTGTTGTTGTCGCACCAGCGCTCGGCGAGGTAATCGACGCCGCTCGCGCCGCCTACGATCACCAGATCCGGGTTGGCCTCCACTCCTATCCACTCCTCGATCGCCTCCTCAACGAGCCCGTAATCGTAGAAGCGGCTGGAGCCGACGACCGCCAGATTGACGATACGACCGTCCTTGTTCAGGTCCTTGCCGCCCAAACGGTCGACCACGTCTCCGCCTGAGACATTCGCCATGGGCGCATATGGGAGTCTATGGCAATAAACCCATTCCCGCCTGAGAAAACCCGGATTCCCAAACGAATCACCCACCACACGCCCGCCCAGACGTTCGTCTCGCGCATCTGTGATACGCGCCTCACCCCTCCGGGTGAACCCTGTTTCATGAACGGAATGTGTTATCATGGAGTCGTAGGTCGACGGCCCTCGTGGACACTGCATTCGTGCTCTTCAAGACCGAGCCTTCGCGGGAGCGAGACGTCTACATGGCTCTGTCTAATATCGACCAGATAGTGGAGACACACGCCCTTTACGGGGAGTACGACCTGCTCGCGTGCGTAAAGTGCGCGGACCCGAAGGAGTTGACGATGCTGCTCATAGAAAAGTTGCGCAGCATCGACGGCGTGCTGGAATCGCAGACTCTGATCGCGGTGGACTTCTGAGGTGACGAGATGGCCGTGGGATTTGTGTTGATCACGACTCGGGCGGGATTTGAGCGGTCGGTGCGCGACGCGCTAGACGCCATCGAGTTGGTCACCGGCCGCTGGGGCGTGTTCGGCGAGTTCGATGTCATAGCCAAGATCGAGGCGGACGACGAAGTGTCGCTCACACGCTGCATCATCGAGGACATTCGGCCGCTGGAAGGGATCAGCGACACCCGCACCCTCATCGGCGCTGAGATCTGAGACTCCATTCGGATCGTCGTCATCAGACTTCGAAGTCCTTTTCACTCGGCGGAACGGCTGAGTTTGACGCTGGTCGGGTCGAGTGCCCAAGCAGGGTCTTCAATGGCTGCATCTTCGACGAATGGATGCAAGTCGTTCAGGAGTTCTCGGACGTCGATCACCCAGAGATAGTCGAGTCTCGGTTCGTCCGGTGTGCCCAGTTTGTCGGTCAGTTTGGCCCACAGGTTGACGACGCCCCTGCTGTTCCTCTCCTCCACCTTGAGCAGCACGGCGGCGCACTGGATCAGCCCCTGGATTCCGCGGACGTGGAGTGGGTCCGCCTGACGCGCTCCGAGTGACTTCCACAGATCCTCCCACGCCTCGTGTGCATCCCAGAAGCGGCCGGAATCGAACAGCGCGATTCCCGCGTGCAGCCATTCCTGCTCCTCGTCGGACAACTGGGGTGACTCGGCCACATGCGTTCGTGGACGGGTGGCGTTTCAATCTGTCGCGCGGCGGGAGAACGCAATTGCGGCGATGCCGAGCATGCCAACTGTGCTTGTGACCTGGATCCACACCGGAGAGCCGAGAAAGCGGCCATCGTCATCGTCGTCGTACGGGCAGCCTTCAGTCGAGCCATTGTTGTTCCAAAAGGCCCAATCCTCGCATTCCTTGTCGTCATCGTCATCGTCGTCGTCATCGTCGGCGTACGGGCAGCCTTCGGTCGAGCCGTTGTTGTTCCAATAGGCCCAATCCTCGCACTCCTTGTCGTCATCGTCATCGACGTCCGATTCGGCGATGCAGCCGCTGAAAACTAACGCCGAACACAGCAACAGTCCGAGCAAGGCAGTCATCAGTCGTCGTCTGTTCATGTGTCGATGCTGAGCATGACTCCGCATCAATGTACTGGAAGGTGAGGATTCACGAGTGTAGATGTTCGTGGATGCGATTTGCGAGCGCCGGGCCTATACCGGGAGTCTGCTTGAGCTCCTTCACGCTCGCATGGTCGATTCCTTTGCGGCCCCCGAACTGCCTGAGCAGCGACTGTAGTTTCTTGGCACCGAGTCCCGGCACCTCCTCCAATGGGTCCCTGAGCGTGGATTTCGACCTGCGCTTGCGATGGAAGGCGTTCACAAAGCGATGTGCCTCGTCGCGGGCGAACACCAGCAGCCTGCCTGTGCGGTCGAGGATGATGGGGTCGGAATCGGGTCGATGTAGGGTTTCCTCGCGTTTGGCGAGGGCGGCGAGGGGAATTCTGTCGGCGAGCCCGTGATCTGTGAGCAGGTCGTGGATCGTGGAGAGGTGAGTCTCTCCCCCGTCTAGAAGCAGTAGGTCGGGCCATTCGTCCTGACGTTTGAGCCAGCGTTCGACCACTTCGCGCATCATGCGCAGGTCATCGGGAGCGTCAGATTTCACGGTGTAAGTCCGGTAAGACTTCTTGTTCGGCCTGCCATTCCTGAGGGTCACACAGGCGCCCACACGTTCGTCGCCCTGAAGTTGAGCCATGTCGAAGCAGACGACGTTGTCCAGCGCCCCCACACCCAGGAGTTTCGCGCACTGGTCCGCTGCACGTTGTTCGAGCGAGCCGGGCTGCCTGGATTCTGCCGATCTCTGCACGTGTACCTCCGCGTTCTGGTCGGCCAACCTGCGCAGAGTCGCCAATTCACCGCGCATGGGCACGCGCACCTCGACCGCGCCGCGCCGCCTCTCCTGGATCCACTGGTCGAGCCAGTCGCCGAGCGGAGCCGGGGTCAGCACCGTACGCGGTGGTCTGCGTGACTGGTAGTGTTCCGAGAGGACTCTGGCCACCGATTCTGCAACATCGCCACGGTGGAGCAGCGGATATTCGACCTGACCGGTGACGATTCCGTCCGATGCGTGCAGGATTACGACGCTACCCAAGTCACCGCGACTGGCGAAGCCAACAGCATCCACATCCTGATAGAAGCGGCTGGAGATTACCTTCTGCGACAGGGTGCGCTGAACTGCGGCGATCAGGTCGCGCACCTTGCCGGCCCGTTCGTAATCCAGTTCGCCGCTTGCTACATCCATCTCGTCCTGCAGGGACTTGAGCAGTATGTTGGCATCGCCGTCGAGTACGCGCGCAGCCGCATCCACACTCTCGGCATAGCCTACTTCATCGATGCACGGAGCGGAGCACAGTCCGATGTGCATTGCCAGGCAACCTTGAGGAAGCAACTGAGGACAGTCGCGGATGCCGAACTGGCGGCGGAGTAGTTGCACCACCCGTTTTGCGGCACCGGCGTCAGGGAAAGGACCCCAGCAAGTGGCACCAGAGGGTGGGTCGCGTGTGTAGAGGATGCGTGGGGATTCCTCATCAGTGAAAGCGATGAACGGGTATGATTTGTCGTCCTTGAGCAGTGAGTTCCAGCGCGGCTTGTGTCGGCGAATCAACTCCCTCTCGAGCATCAGGGCATCTCTTGGGTTCGGGGTGACGATGCAGTCGACGTGATCGGATTCTGCGACGAGGGTCGGGATCATCTCCCTGTCAGGATTGCTGGCGAAGTAGGACCTGACTCGTTCCCTGAGCACTGTTGCCTTGCCTACGTAGAGTACCCTCCCGTCACCGCGTTTGAACAGGTAGACACCGGCCTCTTTCGGGAGATGCAGGCTTTGCTGGTCCACGGGCATGCGCTCGCGCGGCTGAGGTGAAGGGCCATGAACCCACGCCTCGCCTGCCGGTACGTGATTCCACCGACCCAAGCTCGTCTGCTGCGGTTGCTCGCGACCTTCCCCAAGTCACTCGAGGATGCCTGGGATGTTCCTCGTGACCTCTCGCTTCCGGGGTTGGCCGAACAACTGGGTGTCGTGCGCTCAGCGTTGAATCCGCCGTTAACCACCCTTGAGGAAGCGGGGCTCGTGGCCATCCGCCCAGCGCATGTAATCGGTGGCGGGCATCGTAAACGCAAGGTCGTGCACATCACGGATGAGGGGAGGCGTACAGCCGAGGGACTCGAAGACGAGGTCGGTGAGCCTGCCGCGGTTGTCGGTGAGTTGTTCGGCGATGCTCCCGATTCGATGCTGCTGCATGGAAGAGCAGAGGTGTTGGATGAACTGGCAGAACGGCTGGAGGATGGCTGTTGTCTGCAGGTCGAGGGATTCGCTGGAATCGGCAAGACCTGTCTGCTGCGCTCGCTCGCCGTCACCGCCGTGAATTCGGGCTGGACCGTGCGTTGGGCAACGTTGGGAGCGGCAGATGACGCCACTGGGCTCGCCGCACGTTGGCTCGGACTCGATGACGCGCATCAATCCACTGAAGCGGCCCTCGCCGCGCTCGCAGAACTGCCGAAACAGACTCTGCTGGTCGTCGATGAGTTGCAGGACGCCCACCCGCGCCACCTCGATGGCGTGCTAGCCCTGCTCGATGCGCTTGCCGAATCTTCTGGACCGGGCCTGTTGGTCGCCTCGCGCGCACCCACTCCGCTGGATGCTGGAGAGGTGGTGCGCCTCGAAGAACTCGAATCAGAGGATGCTCGGAATCTGTTGTCAGAAGCGCTTGATGACGATGAGGCAGAAGCCGTTCTCTCGGCGCTGGGAGGGCATCCATTGGCGCTCAAACTGTGGCAGCCAGGAGATTCGTTGCCGGAAGCCGATGATCGCGTGCAGGCGTTCATCCAGTCGGATGTCATCGAGCGCGTCGAAGAGGACGTCCTACCTGCGCTCGATGAACTGGCGGCAGCTCCGTGGCCGCTCTACTCCGAGCAGATGGCGAAGCGGGACGGCGTCGATGGGCTCGACGAGGCGGCGCTGCTGCGCTGGCACGAGGAATTGCTCGAACTGCAGCATCTGGTGCGCAACGTGAGGCGCGCCATGTGGTCCGAAGATGAGCGGCGCGCGATTCACGTCGGAGCGGCGGAGCATTGGGCTGAACGGGAGGAGCCGAACGCTCGGCTGCACGAGGCGCATCATCGTATCCAAGCGGCCGCGGACCATGATGCGGACGCGCTCATAGAGCATCTCGAAGATGGCGCGGGACTGATGCTCACCCTAGACTCAGCGGCGATGGCCGCGCTGGTACACGACGCCATACGAGTGCTTCCCGACGCTGGCCGGCTCAAATTGCTATCAGCCCGCGTAGCGCTTGAGAGAGCCGAGCTGGAACTCGCCGAGCAGGCTCTCTCAGAAGCGGAGGAGGTTGGGGCAGATGGAGCCGAGTGGGCGATGCTCGCCGCCAGACTGGCGCGCGTCAACGGTGAGGCCGAAACCGCCGACAGGCTGGAGCAGGAGGCGATCGAGGGAGCAAATCCAGGCGAGCGGGTGAAACTTGAGATTGGAACACTGTCCGCTCGCTTCGACGACCACTTGCCCGGGATGGAACGGAGTACAGTGAACGAGGAACTGCACCAACGATTGGAGGGTATCGACCTCAGCACACTTGACCAACGGGAGCGAAGGCGCGCATTGGTCTCTCTAGCGCTGCTACGGCATGCACTGGCTCTGGAAGGTGGTGACCTCGATGCCGCCGCCGATGTGCGCCAGCAACTGCAGGACACCGCCTCGGCCGACGACCCGTTGGTGCTCGAATTGGCCGCCCGAACCGCGCTCGCACAAGGCTCCCCGGCTCAAGCCTCGGACATGCTCGAAGCGATTCACCATCCGCTAAGGAGAATTGCACTCGGTCTGCGTCTGGTCGAATCACTGTCCGAGAACGATCCATCCGAAGCAGCCTCGCTGCTGCAGGCCTTGCCGGCTCCGACCGACCTCGGAAGCAATGCCGCGCGCAGGCTGTCCGCGCTGCACTGGTTCTGGCAGGGGCAACTCGACGAGGGTCAGCGGGTTCGCTGCTGGCAGGAGGCAATCCACCGCTTCCAGACCGCTGAATGTCAGCACGCAGCCGCCGAACTCACCAGCCGACTGCACACCTCACTGTTCCACTGAATTGATTGGCGAACTCTCAATCAAAATTCATCGTCCATATCGATGCCGTCGAACCAGAGCGAGTCCGCTCCTGTGGTTGGGCCAGTGGGGACGCTCGATGTCGGGCTGATTCCTGCCATCTCCTGCTCGACCTCACGGTGGCTGGTGCTGTTCGCTCGCGCCATCTGACGCTTCTCCTCAAGCATCTCATCTCTGCCACGCCGCCTGCGCCTTCTGACGAACAGCAAGAGCAGGAAGAGCCCCGCGGCCCCGATGAGATACGGTAACAGTTCCTTGAAGATGAAATCGTAGCCGATGGTGATACTGAACGACACCTCATCGTATTCCGCATCGCACTGCGAGGATTCCTCGGCGACGCACAGCGGTACGCGGTAGATGATCTGCTGGCGTCCATCCTGGCGATTCGGATACTCGTCATTCCCCTGAGTGGATTCTAGATTGATAGTCAACCCGACAGGCATGAGCAAGTCGAGCCTGATTGCGGGTCGCACCTCGATGTCGGCGTCGTTGTTGGGAACTCCGTCACCATCACTGTCGTAGTTCTCGTCGAGGTCACGCTCGATGATAATCGGGTTCACCTGTACTGTCTGCGGCTGCTCTGGGAAGGTGATCACGCCTCCACCACCGCCGGATTCAGCCCCAATCCCACCACCAATGCTCTGGGTGACTCCTGAGAGCAGGGCGAGCATCAGGCTCTGCGCAGCCGCCGTGCTCACTGACAATCCGGTGTCCGTCCACGCGGCGCTGATCGAGGTTGGTGGAAGGTCCAACGTGATGCCGACCGGATTGTCGTCGTCGATGCGCGTGTCGGGAGGTCGCTCCAACGGGTCGACGTTCGCGTACAGGCGCAGACCAGCGAAGTCCATGCTGATGTCATCCTCGTTCAACTCCTGCGCCTGTATCTCATCGGTCATGTAACTCGCCAGTTCATCGGCGAACGACTGCAATCCGCTGTTGGTCAACTCGAGCGTGTGGTCTGCGCCACCGATTGGCACTGTGAGGTTCTCGTCGAACAGTGCGGACAGACCACCCTCGGTCTGGTCCCCTACAGAGATCGCGTAACGGAGCAGGTCGGACGGAATCGCCCCGACGGTCAGTCCATCCATGTCCACGTAGTACTCGGGCACCTCCACCCGATAGAGCTCGACACGGATGGATCCAGCCACGACCAGTTCCACTGCCTGGCTCCACTCCAATACGTTCAGTTCGGAGAAATCGAGCGTAGCAGTAATCGAGATACAGGTCTTCCACGTCGAGTGGCAGAGCAGGTCGGGGCTGCTGTCGGTACATCCTGCGCTGCTCTCACAAATCGCCTCGCTCCAGCGGGAGTGATACGGATCCTGACCGGTCACCCCGACCAGAATCTGCTCGGACTCACCCACGCGTGAGTGGAACGTGATCGTGCTCGGGTCATCGGTGGTGGAGGTGGCCCACTCGGGAAGAATGACCGTGAGGCTGACGTCGGTGGGTGGCAGGTTGTCGGGGATTAGCCCCTCGATGAAACTGGTGTTCACCTCGAACTCGTACTGCAACACCGAGAGCACGGCGGCAATGTCGTCAGTGGTCAGCGAGGTGATGTCCGGGAAGCCCTCCCGTTGTTCGAACAGGTCGTTGAGCACTGCTATCGGCTCAGCGACGAACGGATTGCTCACCGAGGTCATGTAAACCGGGTAGGTTCCATTCATGGCATTGCTCCCTTGAAGACAGTAATTCACGGGTGTGCCCTCGGAGCAGGTCTGGCCCGGCATGTAGCTGAAGTTCAGGCCACCAGTGCTGTTGAAATCAAGCCAGGTCAGTGGACCCATGTTCACGTCGAGCGCGCTGTAGTGCTGTATCGTGTCGTTGACCGTGTCCAGCGGAATGGCGTCGGAGAAATCGTCCAGATCGATGAGACCGTTGTGGTATGCCAGACGGAAGCCGTCACTGGTCACCCACGGAATGTCGATGTTCGAGTCCACCAATTCGATTCCCCAGACGTCGAGCGTCGAACGTGGAAGGTAGTGCATGCCGATCTCCAGCGTCAGTTGGTTGGCCATCTCGTCGCGCAGGTCGAGAGTAGCGGCCGCCTCCAATCCGATGTCGTTCTCGAGATCGAGTCGTACCACCCGCGGAACCGCGTCACGGCTGGTGGTGGTCATCGTCACATCGCGCAGCATGTCAGCGCTCCCGGCAGCTGCATCCATATTGTTCAAGGTCCACGAGCCGATTTTGTACTGGAACGGACCATCCTGACGAATAGGAGTCGAACCGCCGCCGCCGACCGTCTCTATCGTGGCGTAAGATGGTGGATCCAGCTCGAAAGTCGATTCATGCCCTGCTGGGGAGAACAGGGACATGTTGGTGGTGATCGCACCTCCCATGGTGAGCATTCCCTGGTAGGCTCGTTCGATGTCCAGTTCGGAGTTATTGCCGAATCCGATTGTGTCGGCATCAACCTGTATGTTAGCCGTGGTTCGCAGACAGATGGGGGGTTGGAAAGCGTTGTTCGGCAGGCTTGCCAGTTCATCTGCTGAATCGCTGTCAGGGTCCTCTGTGCAATCTATCGGGACGTTGTTCATCGTCACCTGGTCCACGTAGTCAGTATCGATTGAGTGAACCACACCACCGTAGGTCTCCTGCACCAATTCCTCGACGGATTCGGATATCTCCTGCAGCATCAGGTCGCGCACGCTCATGTTGAAAATCGTCTGCATGACGAGGTAGTTGCGGATGTAGTCGGCTGGAGCCCCGCTGGTGAGCATGCTGAAATTCCCTCCCAGATCCATGTCCTGCAAGCCCAATTGGCTGCGGTTGAACTCGTGAACCTCCCATTCCAGAGTAAGCGCGACCGTGTCAGTGCTCTGCATATCGAACAGGTAGCGACCGCGCACCCATTCCTGACTGGTTGTCAGGTCGTGGCCGAAGTCGTAGTCATCACAGATGCCGTCGGTGTCATTCCAGGTGGAACAGACGACATTTGTCACCTCAGAATTCCCAGGAGGGGGATCAGCGGCGACCGGCATAGCGAGGAGAGTGGCACCCAGCATCAGAGCCGCGAGAGTGAGGGCGCGTGAGCGGTGGCGTTGTCGAAGTAGTTCCATCAACTCGCACTCACACCTATGGTAAGTCCAGTTCTGCTCATTTAATTTGGTTCTCCGTCGTCGGTCACCTAGAATCACCTATGTCGACATCCTCAGAACTCCTCCGTGAGCGTAATCCGCACAAGCGCCTCCGAGAAGCCATTGAGACGTTACTGCAAGCCAGTGGAGCGGGGCACGAAGAGGTGGCGCGGATGCTCACCGACCTGCCATCGGGTTGGGAGTTGCATGGCGATCTGGTGCTATTGCCGAAGGATGCGTTGTGCGGGGAGAACTGGCAAGCAATTGGTGCTGAACTCTGGGGCGCGGTCGCGGGTGCGTTGGCGGCCCAGAGAGTGGCGCGCAAAGGCGAGATCAGCGGAGATGAGCGGCGGCCCGATGTCGATATGCTTCTCGGAGAGGATGGCTGGGTCACGCATCGCGAGCATGGAATCGACTACTCGTTCGATGTCACGAAATCGATGTTCTCAGCGGGCAATCTGTCCGAGCGTGGCAGGATTGGCGAACTCTTCTGCACAGGGGAGACTGTGCTCGATCTATACGCCGGGATTGGCTACTACACGCTGCCCTTGTTGGTCAGGGCGGACGCGGTTCATGTTCACGCTTGCGAATGGGGCGCTGATGCGCTGGTGGCTCTCGAACACAACCTGCGTGCCAACGGTGTGACTGACCGCTGTACCGTGCATCATGGTGACAACAGGGTCGCACTAGCCGACGGCGGCTCGGCAGCCGGTGCGCTGGGTGCGTGCGACCGCGTCGTGGCCGGCCTGCTGCCCAACTCGAAGGCTGGCTGGCCGCTGGCGCTCGCCGCGCTCAAGCCAGAAGGAGGATGGCTGCACCTACACGGAAATGCTCCGGGTGGCGAGGAGAAGGCGTGGGGTGATTCGGTCGTGAAGGAACTGCGCGAGATGGACAGCAGGCCCGTGACGCTGGAGCGCCTTGTCAAGGTCAAGTGGTATGCTCCTCACGTCAGGCATTGTGTTCTGGACCTCAGCATCGGGTGATCTCGATTCACACAGCATCGTCAAACTCATGGCACAGCCATGAGTCGTGCGCACGTGGGCGAGGCGGTCGAGGCAGAGTTGGTCGAGGATGTGGCCGAAAGCCGACGAGAGCAGTTGCAGCTGAATTTCGCTCTCGGGGCAACCGCCATCGTCGTCGTGCTGTTCATGCTGCTCGCCAGTATCTGGGGTATCCAGAGCTCGGGTGACGGCGACGGATTCGGCGACTGGGAATGGTGGGAGGTCCCGCTGGAGCAACGTCACGCCATGGATCTCAATGTGACTGGATGGCGTAGCCAACTGCCCGAACCAGGCCCGTACGACTGGAGTGGGCCGACCGAGTACTTCGTCGAGGTCGACCTGCCGGCATCTGAGCAGGATGCAGGTTATCCCGAACCGGCAGTGATGCACGTCGCCATCTGGATGCCTGATGTTCCAGAAGGTACCAAGGTGCCGGTAATCGCCACAGTTCACCCCTACTACGACTTCGGGGGAGAGGGAGCACCGGGAGCAGGCGATGACTCGAATCCCAACACGGTGCCCGACTTCGGTGTGGGAGCGTGGGTGCTCGAGCAGTTCGTGCCCTACGGTTTCGCCCTAGCGCAGGTCTCGACCTTCGGGACCGGGAAATCCACCCACTGTCAGGATGTCAAAGGGCTGGGAGAGCAGATTGGCATCCAAACGGCGGTCCACTGGCTCGGTGAGCAGGATTGGAGCAACGGTAACGTCGGTCTGATGGGCAAGTCGTACGCCGGCACCACCAACTGGGAGGCGGCGCAGAATCCCTCTGAGCACCTGAAGACAATCGTGCCGATCTCAGGTTCTATCGGCGTCCAGCAGATGTTCTATCGTAACGGCAGTTCAGAGTCCCGAGCCATGCTCTACGACGTTCTGTATGAGGGAGCCACTGCTGACCCCACTGAAGACGACATGCGAATGTGTAGTGACGACATCATCGGACCGATTTCACCGTTCACCACTTGGGTCGGAGCGGGAATGGGTGGAGATCAGTGGAACGACTACTGGGACGAACGCTACCACCTTCAGGACGTACTGGACAATTACGAGGGTAGCGTCTATCTCGTCTGGGGACTACAGGATTGGAATGTCGACCCGTACCACGCCTTCCCCACCTACGGGATGCTGAATGATGCGGGAATCCATACTCGTGCTATCATCGGTCAATGGGCGCACAACTACCCTGACCAACCAGACCGCCACGGGTCACTGAGCAGTGGATACGGGGCTGAGGCGTTTCCCAACATGAGTCGGATGGATTGGGCCATAGAACTCTACAACTGGTTCAACTACTACCTGAAGGACATCGGGCCCGAGCCTACGGCCATCGTGCAGATCCAAACTAATGACGGTCACTGGCACGCCGAGGATACTTGGCCATCAGAAGACATGGCTTGGGAGATAATCACTCTCGATTCTGTTGATTCAACTGGTGGTTGGGTGTCTGCAACGGCGACCTCAACGTTCACGATAGCCCCCTTTGAGGAAGATATCCACATCTCTGGACTTCCCACGCTGCATCTCGCGGTTCAGTCTCCCATGATTCCATGCAACGGAGGTCAGGTGTTCGCGACGATGTACGACGATGAGAGCGGTCTGCGACTAGGCCACGCGACGATGGACCTCCGCTACCGCGACGGAGGTTATGGGGCGAATGCAGTTCTTCCCGGTCAGAGTTACCTGATGTTGATGGAGTTCAACCCGATGGATGTCGTCCTGCCTGCCGGACATGCCATCCGAGTGGAGCTTACCGAATCAGGCGAGGATTACCTTCCCTCTCCCTGTGCCGTAACTGGCATCGGGGTCTCACTCGATGAGAGCAGCGAAATCGGGCTGCCGTTGATTGACAGGCCGGCGGGGGATCCGCACTGGTTCGTCGTTCCGCAGTTGCAACTGGAATCTGAGTAACCCGAATGAGTCACTCCTCTGAATCCTCGCCTCTGGAGTACTTCTCGAACCAATATGAATCCAACCTGTCCTCAAGGCCTTCGACCTGGTTCCTGAGAAGCAGGCCGTGATAGGTGTGAATCCTGCGTCGTCGCAGTGATTCGTTGATACGCCCTTCGACTTCTCTGAGTTCCTCCAACGTTTCGAGAGACTCCAATTCAGCATCGAAGCGCACGAAGTTACGATGTCTGACAACCCAGATGATGATGTACACTGGAATCAGAGCAATGGGGATAATCAGTTCAGAAGAAAGAGCACTCAGTACCCACGAGGCTGACAACTCCATCCCAGATTCTTGGTGCTCGGTGGTGAATCCCTCACCCACGACATAGAACCAACCGGTGTTGCCACCATACATGTTGAATGGTGTATGATATTCATCGAACGGGTCGCTACCCCTCTCCAATTCAACTACATCGAGCCACCCATCGTTGTCATCATCGTCATCGATGACATCTGGGATGGTGTCGAAGTCACTGTCTGAAGGAACCGACTCCGGGTCGAAGATGTCGAACTTGATCAGGGCGTTCGATGCCGCCAACTCGAGATTGTTGGTGATTCCATCACCGTCGATGTCGTCGTCTAGGACATCTGGCACCCAATCCCTGTCAGTGTCAATGCACCCATACATGTATTTCTTCGACAGGCCGTGGGTATTGGGGCAATCATCCGAGATGTTCGTGCCAGGCTGGTCGGCATATCCATCTCCATCGAAGTCACTCCACGCGTCGGGATTGTTAGGGTAGGCATCATCAGAATCATCGAAGCCGTCCCCGTCAGAGTCCTCTTGAGCCTGTGCCGTCGGAAAAGAGAGGACCAGCAGCGCAAGCAGAAAGAGAAAAATCCGCGCAGCATGCTGATGCATGAATTAACGAGATGGGCCGTTCTTATCAACCAATCAGACAGAATTAAGCAGCGTTGAGATTCAAATACATGCAACGTTTCTTCCTTGACATGCAGAAGGAGTTGGCAGCGGTTGGCCTCGTTCTGTGCCTGTTGATATTTGCCTGGGTTTCGGGCATCTTCAGTAGTGACGATGGAGATTCTGTGGGAGATCCATTTCCTGAATTCTCTGCCGTCGCCGATGATGGCAACACCTACTCATTGGACGACTACAAGGACGCTCCATTCATTGTCATATTCTCAGCCGAATGGTGCAACACTCCATGCCACGCAACGATGCACGCGTTCAGTTCCACTTTGGATGCGCCGATTCTTGTCATGAGCACCGACCCTGCAGAGAACCCGCAAGGAATATCCTTGGAAAATTGGCACGAAAGAGCCGACGAATATGACGACGATGCCAATGGCACGGGTCAGACCCTTGACTTCCCGTTCATGAAGGGGGTCGAGGCTGCCGGGAGCATAGGTATCTCATCGAGTCCAACAGTCGTGTTCGTCGACGAGAATGGTAGAGTTGTCTCTAACCACAAGGGCGGCCTGATTGATGCTGACGAAATTCGCACCTACTGGGAATCCGCTGGTGGAACTGTCTGATGCGCATACTCGCGTTCGAGGACGGATGGGACATCGCTGAATTGCTTGAGCGTGAGGGAGTCGCAATCGCTGATTTGGAACTGGTCCAGCATTGGGACACTCAGGATTTTCTGGGCAAGATTCTCGAGTTCACACCCGACGTGCTGCTGCTCGATCACTTCATCCCCCCTACCAAGGGTCTCGAGGTACTCCGCCAATTGAACGCGGCTGTCAGCGCAGGTGAGGTGAATCGACCTGAGTTGATTGTGGGCATGAGTTCAGCCTCGATGGCCAACACGAGGATGCTCAAGGAGGGTGCTGACCATGGTATCCTGAAGTATTCACTGGCCACTCTCGACTTCTGGCCGCGTCGACAGGATTGAGTCATTCGGCCGTCTGCGACGGTCGTGTCAAGTGGACAGTTGAGAATTCAGCGGATGGTCACTGTCCTGCTCGTCCTGCTGCTGACGACCTGTCTGGTGGCATCGAGCGCCAGCGCGCAATTGGGACTCAGGAATCCACAGCAGGTGCACCTTTCGCTCACAGACAACTCTTCTGAGATGGCCGTTACATGGGTGACTGAGATGACAGCCGACTCGGAGGTCGAGTGGGGGCTCAGCGAGGGTGAAATCTCACAGAGTGCGGTGGGCAGCAGCCGGATGTATGAGTGGACCGTCACCATCCACAGCGCCACGATGACCAATCTGTCACCGAACGAGGAGTACTTCTTCCGCGTCGGGGGTGCTTCGGGCTGGTCTGGGATATCATCGTTCAGGACGGCAGCGAACGACAGCGTCCACATCGCCACCATCGCCGACCACAGCACTTCGAGTGCGGCTGAGGCCACCGTGCAGCAGTTGATTGATGCCAACGTGACACTGGTCACCCTGTCAGGCGACCTGTCGTACGCCAACGGCTATCAGCCCATATGGGACGATTGGGGGGAAATGATCGAACCATCTGCTCGCCGCACACCCTGGATGTTCGCTCCGGGCAACCATGAGGAAGAGGCGTTGTGGGGATTCGCTGCCTACGAGGCCCGCTTCAGCCGGCCGGATGGCGGCAGCGGCTCACCTTTCTGGTACTCGTTCCATCACGGGCCGGTGACCTTCATCTCAATCTCCAGCGAGCATGACTACACCGAGGGCAGTCCACAACTGGAGTGGCTGGATGAGGAACTGGCGCAAGCGAATGCCAGCCGGGAGGCGTATCCATGGGTCATCGTGCTCGGGCACAAACCGATGTACTCCTCCAATTCCTATCATGGAAGTGAAGTCGGCTTCCGCGACGCGGTCGAGTACCTGCTGGTGAACCACTCTGTTGACTTGGCCATCTGGGGCCACGACCACTCCTACGAGCGCACCTATCCGGTGAACGCGGAGGAGGTGTTCGACATCGGAGGCCAAAACGGTACCATGTTCGCATCACCCACTGCTCCGATTCATCTAGTCGTGGGGACGGCTGGCCAGACTCCGTACGATGATTTCGACGACCCGCAACCGGAATGGTCAGCACATCGAGAGGCTTCCTACGGGATAGCATTGCTCGATGTCGACCGGTATTCGCTCAAGTTGCAGTTCCAGCTCGCCGATGGCTCGATTGGCGATGAATTCACACTGAACCGGGAGATTCCACTCATCCCGACCAAACCCGTCCCGAAGAAGGGCTTGCTTCCTGCCGCTGGACTGCCGCTCTTGTTACTGGCCACGGCGCTCGCGGCGGTCTACTCCCACGGGAACCAATCGTCCTCGTCGGCTGGGCGGTACCACCACTGCCCATCTTCGTCCTGCCACCACTCGACGCCGTCCTCATCGACCCGATATGATTCGTCATCCTCCTGAGCAGACGGTGCTTCGACATCTTCTCCCCGCTCCTCAAGGATGTTCCGTTTGACCTGGTCGGCCTCCTCCTCGACATCGTGGAACACCCGCGCTCCCTGGGGGTCCTGCGAACGGAGGTTGCTGTGGTCTCCAGAGGTGATCGCATCGTCGCTTTCCTTGTAGAACTCCTCCGCCATCTGGCGCTTGTAGTCGTCGTACTCGTCGGAGGCCCAAGAGCCTTGGAATGCGTCGGAGCGACTGCTCATCAACTGGTCGAGGTTGATCTCCTTGCCCAACTCCGGTTCGGGAGCATCGGGCATCTGGTCGTCGCCGATGAATTCGTCTGTATCATCCTCAAGTTTCTCGAAGGTGCTTCCATCAGGGTGGATCTCCTCCACCTCCTCTAACAGCAGGTCATGCTCCTCGGCATCGATGCGTTCCTGATCGTACTGCTGGCGGATGATGCGCGCCAGTGTGTCGAGTTCTCTTCCGAGGTCCTGCTCGTCTGTATCCTCCTGCACTTTGTCGATCTGGTGCATCAGGCGATCGTAGGGGCTGCCAGTGAGGCTGCCGAGCATCCTCCCGAGTCCCTTCTTCTTGCGCGCCATCGTTCGACCTCGATTCGGTTCGACCGCCAACCCTGTTAAGGATTCACCGCCGACAAGCACCCATGGTAGACGCTTGGCTCGTCGAAGCGATGGCCGCGTACAACGCTGATTCGCTGACCAACCGCGACGGGTACCGCGGGCTGGTACAGATTCCCGGTGAGACGCTGGAGACCATTCTGTTGATGGCGCTGGAGTCGCTACCCGACGAGATTCTGGTTGGCTTGGATGGGGACAACGACCGGCCGCACCGCGCAGAGGTCGACGAGCTGTTCCGTGGCGCCGACCACGAGGATGGCTTGTTCGCCGGGGAAGGTCACGTCCTCGGCGATGCGACCCTGGTCAATCGCGGTGATTCATGGTCCGTGCATCACGTACCCGAGGAGTGGACGGACGGCATCTTCGCTGAATCGAGAGGCCCGCGCGGTGGGCGGTTCATCCACTGGCTGCACACCCACCCGAACGCGGTGGCCATCCCCAGTGAGCAGGACGCGGACGCAGCACAGCACACGCATGGAGTGGACATGATCCTCGGCATCGAATTCTCTCCCGAAGGCCCGTTGCCGTGGTTCGAGGACGCCGACGGGGTGAGGCGGCGGTTGCAGCCAGATGAGGTGGCGCCGGTGGAGCAGGCAGAGCAAGCCCGGGGCAGGCGCGGCTGGGGAGGTTGGCGCAGGAGGCAGAAACCCATTCTCGGCGTGGCTCCCACCGGACATCGCATCCATGGGTTGGAACTCATCTCTTTCCACAGATCGGGAAGCGGAATAAACGTCATCTTCGTCGACGACGACGGATTACCGTACGGTTGGGATGAACTCAGTGCATGATCACTTGAACACGTGCTCGCGATAGTGGGCCAGTTCAGCGACTGATTCCTTGATGTCATCCATGGCGCGGTGACCACCCGATTTCTCCAGATTCGGCACCTCGGGATACCAGCGTCTGGCAATCTCCTTGACACTGCTGACATCGATGCTACGGTAGTGCAGGTAGCCGTGTAACTCTGACATGTAGCACCTGAGGAAACGCCGATCCTGGCCGATGGTGTTACCGCACAGAGGTGACTTGCGCTCGTCGCAGTGCTGCTTGACGAACTCCAATGTCTCCCGTTCCGCCTCCTCCTCCGTGATCTCGCTGGCGCGCACCCGCTCGATGAGACCGTTCTCTGTGTGGTGAGTGACGTTCCACTCGTCCATCAGTGCCAATTGTTCCTCGGATTGATGGATTACGAGGCTGGGACCCTCGGCGATGATGTTCAACTCCGAGTCTGTGACGAGCGTTGCGATCTCGATAATGCGATCGACATCGGGGTTCAGCCCGGTGAACTCACAGTCAATCCACACAAGGTTTGCTTCGACCATCTCCATTCGGCGGTGGCCGTCCTTCATCATCATTCGCATCCCGGTTGTGAGGGTGCTCGCTCGCGGGCAGGATGAAAGGCGGAGGTCGGCAGCAGGCGGCATTCAGGGGTGTGTAGATGGAGGAGCGAGAGGTCGGTTTCATCGAACTCCTGCGGGTGAACCCGGTGTTCCGGCGCTACTGGGGTGCCAACGCGGTATCGATGCTCGGCGAGTGGTTCAACACCGTGGCGCTGTTCGTCTTGATCGACGCCTTGAGCGGATCATCGGAGCTGGCGCTCGGTGTGCTGTTCATACTGCGCATGTTCGCGCTCGCCTTCCCGCAACTGCTCACCGGTGCGCTCGCCGACCGCTACTCGCGCAAGTGGCTGATGGTGCTCGCCAACCTGCTGAGTGCTGTCGCTGTCGGCTCGCTGCTGTTTCTGCCCGCAGACGGTCCCATATGGTACGTGTATGCGGTGGCTGCAGTCCTGCAATTGCTACACGCGGTCTATGTCCCCGCTGAGAATGCGGCAATCCCTAACATCACCAAGCCGAATGAACTCTTGACTGCCAATGCCTTGAACTCAGGCACCTGGTCGGCATCACTCGCCATCGGGGCATCGCTCGGAGGCTTTGTGGTCGCCGCCTACGGAGTCCAAGTCGCCTTCATCACCAATGCAGCCGCGTTCCTGTTCGCAGCTGCGGTCATCGCCACCATCGACATCCCACAGCGGACCGAAGAGAAGCCTGACGGATCGTTCATCGCCTCCAGTCTCAGTCAGATCGCACATGGCATCCGCATCATCAGGACAACTCCACCGATCTACAGGGTGATCACGGCGAAGGCTCTGTGGGGAGTTTTCGGTGGCGGGCTGATCTACATGCTCATCCTCATGGGCGCGGAAATCGGTCTGGGGGACATCGCCGCCGGCATCGGAGTTCTGTTCGGGGCTCGTGGACTGGGCACTGGCCTCGGTCCCATCCTCGCCCGTTACCTGTTCACCGACCGCTCACGCTGGCCGTTCCTGCTCGGCTGGCTGGTGTCCACCTGTGGACTCGCCTACACATTGATCGCCTTCATGGAGTGGTCTGCGCTGATCACCATATTCGTGGTGTGCGCACACGCCGCCAGTGGCTCCAACTGGGTGCTCTCGACCGTGCTGCTGCAGGAACGCTCGGAGGACGAATGGCGCGGGCGGGTGTTCTCTGTCGACTTCCTGCTGATGACCTTCGTCTACGCCTCCTCGGCACTCTTCGCCAGCCTAGTGCTCGAATACACCGATCTCACGCTTCGCACGACGGTACAGATATTCGCTATCGGGCAGTTGCTCTCGGGTTTCGTGTGGGTGGCGCTGGTGACTCCCGGGGAGCGGCGCGACGCTTTGGCCGCTGAGGGTGTCGTTGGCGACGCGGCGAGTTGAATAACCGAGGGCGGCGGGGCGGCCCCATGGTCGACTTGGTGGAGCAGGCGGACGAGCGAGGCCTGGCGATGAGCCCGAGTCTGCCGGAGGGATGCAAGAACTACCTCATCGACATAGATGGAACCGTGTGCGAGGATGTGCCCAACGAGCAGCCGGAGCGCATGGAGGATGCTGAGGTCTTCCCGGATGTGGTGGAGGTCATCAACGGATGGTATGACGAAGGCCACATAATCACCTTCTTCACCAGCCGCACATCCAACCTCAAAGAGGTCACTGAGCGCTGGCTAGACGCCAACGGCTTCCGCTATCACACCGTCCTCTATGACAAACCCCGGGGGGGGAATTACCACTGGGTCGACAATCACACCGTGCGCGCCACCCGCTTCAACTCAAAGTTCACGCAGTTCGTGAAACGCTGGGTCGAGGTCGAAGTTTTCGACGACTGAGTGAGATTCACTCTGTGGTGTAGCCGACGTCGGCGGAATCGCCGCTGATCGACAGCACGTAGAGCGAGCGCAGGTTGACACCGTCGTCCGCCAGTCCACGGGTGAACGCGGCGAGCGAACCTGGTGAGTGGGGGAGCGTCACTGTGTTCAGTGCACTCACACGGTAGTTCGCTCCAATCCCGTCTAGCGCGGCTGCCGTAGCCTCCGCATTGTCGGTCACGACTGCCGCTGTCGGGTTCGAATCTCCCACACCGGCGACTGCCAGGATGTTCGCTCCTGCAGCTCCAATCGCTTCGCAACAGGCCGCCAGCGACCCGGGCTCATCTTCCATCGTTATGCTGAATTCTTGCATGTTTGTCCGTCAATGGTAATCAATTTGAATCTGTCGTGACCGAAAAAATCTCTGAGAGCGTGCTGAATTCGCTCACCAAACGTTGTGCAGGCCTACCAAGATGACAATCGGCATCAGGCTCATTATC
>CAZUBQ010000007.1:0-9369 GCA_964618995.1 uncultured Candidatus Poseidoniales archaeon
GGGATTGAGCGTGTGGGGCTCATCCTTTCCGGGGGAAACATCGACCCCGATGAACTCCCCTTCTGAGGTGTGTGCATGCGCGACGAGCCCCTCGAAGACTGGCTCAACCGGATGCTGGTGGACAACATCGATCTGCGCTCGCCATCCAAGGACGCTGCACGTGAGGCGAAACGCCTGAACAAGGTAGCGAA
The DNA here is from genome assembly GCA_964618995.1 of uncultured Candidatus Poseidoniales archaeon. GTDB lineage: Archaea > Thermoplasmatota > Poseidoniia > Poseidoniales > Thalassarchaeaceae > JAKUTA01. Next base: position 192 of record CAZUBQ010000007.1, read on the forward strand.
GGTCACCCTGCTCGAGGATGGTGCGCCCATCGGACATCTGGAACTCGAACGACGGGGTGGTGCCATCGAGTTCTGCACGGTGGTCGTCGACCCCGGTCATCGTGGCCGAGGGCTGTCACACGAATTGGTGCGCCAAGGGGTCGAGCGGGCCGACCGAGACCCAATCGTTGCGGGAGTGGCACTCGATGACCCTGATGAGTTGCGAGGAGTGCTGCTATTCTCGTTCACGCGCAATGCAGCGCTTGCAGCGACGCTGGTGGCTGCGGGATTCAAACTGCGCTCTCCGAGGAGGAAGTGGAGTACGCTCTGGCTCATTCCCTCCAGCATCTACAACCTGCCATTTCTGGTGCGCATGGCGACCGTGACCGACCGTATCAAGCGTAACGCACCGATGCTGCTGCGTGACCGTAAGCGCTTCTGGCACCAGAAGAAGAATCTCGGCGACTATCACATGTTCACTCTCTGGTCACCTGACGCGCGCGCTCACGTGCATGCGAGCGGTGAGGACTTCGCCGATCGGGTAGATGCGTTGGGGATGGACATGGTGCGTGTCACTGAAGACAGTTTCAGCCAAGACCAAGCGAGTGAGGAAGATGTGCGCGCCTGGGATGAGGCGGAATGAGAGTGGAGCACGGGCCGGGATTCGAACCCGGGTATCAGGATCTGCAGTCCCGCACATAGCCAGGCTTTGTTACCCGTGCTTGGGTGAAGCGCCGAGACAAGCCCACTATTTCAAGCCGAGTGAATCAGGTCGCGGAGTTGGTTTCAGAAGGGCGAAGCGTAGCCGTCGCACTCCTCGGATATTCTCAGCAGCTGGTTGTACTTCGCCACTCGGTCGGAGCGCGCTGGTGCTCCGGTCTTGATCTGCCCGGCGTTGGTGCCGACCGCGAAGTCAGCGATGGTGACATCTTCTGTCTCTCCAGAACGATGAGAGATGACGGTGCTGAAGCCAGCGGCGCGTGCAGTCGCCATCGTATCGAGAGTCTCTGTGACAGTGCCTATCTGGTTGAGTTTGATGAGGATGGAGTTCGATGTACCCTCGTCGATGCCGCGCTCAAGGCGCTCCCTCTGAGTGACATAGATGTCGTCGCCGACCACCTGCACACGCTCTCCCTCTCGCTTGGTGAACTGCGCCCAAGCCGCCCAATCATCTTCACCGAACGCATCCTCGAGAGATATAATCGGGTATTCGTCGAGCCACCCGCTGTAGATCTCACCCAACTGCTCCGCTGACAGGTCGTTCCCCTCGAAATGGTAGTGCTCTCCATGCTGGAATTCCGTAGCAGCGACATCGAGTGCAATACCGACCTGGTCACTCGAGTATCCAGCAGCTTCGATGGCACGCAACACGTAGCGCAGACCGTCCTCATTGCTGGGTAGGTTGGGAGCGAAGCCGCCCTCGTCCCCCAATCCACCGAGCAGACCGTCCCGTCTGAGTTCTGACTTGAGCGCGTGATAGCACCCAACTCCGGCTCGTAGAGCGGTGGGATAGTCATCGAATCCATGTGGAACCACCATGAACTCCTGCACGTCGACGTTGCTGGCAGCATGCGCTCCTCCGTTGAGGATGTTCATCTGTGGTACCGGGACTGTCGTCTGACCGCCCGCAGCGATGTTACGCCAGAGAGGTTGTCCGGCATGCGCCGCAGCCGCGTGCAGGCAGGCCAGCGAGGCACCGAGCATGGCGTTAGCACCTAGATTGGACTTGTTCGGCGTTCCGTCAAGTTCGAGCAGGGCCTGATCAATCTGCTGCTGGTCAGCCACCGGCATACCAACCAGCGTGTCGCGAATCTGGGTGTTGACGTTGGAAACAGCACCTAGAACTCCTTTGCCGCTGAAGAGAGACTCATCGCCATCGCGCAGTTCCAGAGACTCATGCTGGCCGGTTGAAGCGCCGCTTGGCACAATCGCCCTCCCGCTGGCTCCACCCACTAAACTGCACTCGACTTCGATGGTAGGATTGCCACGGCTGTCGAGCACCTGCCGCGCCCGCAAATCGGATATCTCGCTGTTCACCATCGCCTTCCACTCAGAGTGAACTGCTCGCCGGGGTCATTCGACGTTGTGGCGGCCACCTCAGCCGTTCAGCCAGCCGAGCCAGCGTGCTGCCTCGCGCTGTGCTGCAGGAATCTCGTGTTCTTGTTTACACTCGAGGATGAAGCAGAGTTCCTCCTCGCGCGGGGATATCGAAAACAGTTCCACAGAGAATACCGCGCCATCGTGCGCGTTCTCATCTTCGTTTCTGTGGTCGTCGACGAAGCAGTGCACCATGCTCTTCGGGTAGTGCTGCAATCTTCCAGTCTGAGGGTGACAAGCGACGACACTTGCGTCAAGGAACAGGACCGCCGAGCCATCTCTGGGGTTGGTGGTGTGCCCGCGGATGGAACATCCTTCGAGCAGCGTGGCGACATCAACGTTGTACCACTGAAGATGATCATTGCAGACACAGAGGTCGGCGATGTCGTCGAGGAACTCCTGGACGCGCAGTTGACCTTGAGCCTTCTGCGCTGACACCATCAAGCGCTTCGACCAATCCGGCTCATATGAACCATGTGGAATTTTTTTCGGCATCTTCAGTTTCATTCAGTTAGGCCTCACAGTGGTGATTTGCAGGGATATCCTATTATTCACTCAATGAAGATATTTTACATGAATCGTGGATGTTTTACCGGTATCAGGGGAGAAACTGCCCTGATGTTGGTGTAGACCGGATAGGAATAGGATTGAAATAGGATACGTGGAGGAGATGAAACATGGGTGTCGATGAGACGGACCGCGCGCTACTGAACAGACTGAGAGAGAATGGGCGTATGTCCTATGTCGACCTCGCTGGGGAAGTCGGTGTATCCGAGCGCACCGTGCGAACGCGTATGCGCAAACTCGAGGAGGGCACCATCCAGCGCTACACGATTATCGAGAGGGGTATCGGGCTGTCTGCGCTCGTGCGCATCAAGCTCGGTCCGGGAACTGAAGTCGGCACGCTCGCTGGGGAGATTGGCACCTGGAGCGGTGTGCTTACCTGTTACGAGGTGGGTGGCGGACTCGACTGCGACCTGTTGCTGGTCGTCGCTGTCGATGACACACAATCACTCAGAGAACTTCTCGATCGCATCTGGCTGACTGCTCCGGAAGCGGCGGTAGTTGAAACGCACACGACACTGGTCATCGAACAATACTGATGGCTGCTCTGGGTGTTCACACCCACTTGACCGAGCACCCAATCGAATCGGTGCGTGAGCGGGTCACCTCTCCACCCGCAACGTACTCCTCGAGGGCGTCCATCAAGTCGCTTGTCGACGCCTGCTGTGGATTCGTCGGTGAGTCGTCGTAGCGGCCGCGATAGACCACGGTTCCATCCCCATCGAGAATGTAGAACTCAGGCGTGCGCTCAGCACCCCATTCGGCGGAGACTGACTGGTCGGTGTCAATCAGGAAGGGGTATGCTACTCCAGCTTCACAGGCGCGTCGGGTGTTGGAAGCGGAGTCTGATTCGTAGGCTGGGTTGGCTGAGTTGGAATTGATCGCCACGAAGCCCATTCCATCGGTGGCGGCGCGGGCTGCAAGAGCATCGATCCTTCCGTGGTTCCCCACGACATACGGGCAATGCAGGCAGGAGAACACGACTATCGCTCCTTTCTCTGTGAGTACGTCTGACAGGCTCATGCTGGGGTTCCCGAGACTCGGGTGGGCGTTGGGCAGGCTGAATCCAGTGGCTCTGTCTCCAGGTTCTAGGGGCATGGGCGAGCGATTCGCTCTGGCGTCATCAACCTTCTGAGACGAGCCGCACGGGCCGTCAGCACTCTTGTGGAGGTTCAACCAGTCTCCATGATTGTGGTGCGCACCTCTTCGATGCGCCGGCGGGCGAGTTTGTTCTCGGGATCGACGTCGAGTACCGCCCTCCATGCTAACTCCGCGTGCTGCAGGTCATCCCGCTCATGGTGGATGGCTGCGATGCGCAACAGGGAGTCGAGGTGCCTGTGATTGATGCGTGTGGTGGTCTCGAAGTCGGTTAGGGCGCTGTCCACCTCTCCGAGTTCCAGATAGAGCAGTGCGCGCTGGTAGGTGGCCTCAGGGTAGTCAGGAGCGAGGGTCATCGCCTCATTCAACGGAATGAATGCCTCCTCGGCGCGGCCTTGGGCGAGCAGGCAAGCCCCAAGCCTCGTGAGCGCCACCTCATTCTCCGGTTGCTCCTCGAGCACGTTCTTGATATCCCCCTCTGCCTCATCGAATATGCCGTGCTGGATGAGTGCCTCCGCCCTGCGCAGTTTTGCGAGCAACAGGTTGGGATAAGTCTGCAGCAGCCAGTCGCAGTCGTCGAGCGCCCTTTGGACATCGTCCATCAGTAGGTACAGCGTGATGCGATTCAGACGAGCGCGTACGTGATGCGGATCGGCCAACAGCACCTCGTCGAACCGTTCGAGGGCTTCTTCTTGATGGCCCCTGCGAGCGCTAACAAGACCCTTCACGTACGGTACGACAAGCGACACTCGCTCGTTTACATCTGCCTCGTCGATGAGGCGGGCTGCGTCGTTGATGCGGCCTTCATCAAGGGCGATCAGGCTTTCCTCAGCGGCGACTAATGGGTCATCCATCAGGCGGCGGGAGCGATTGAGTGAGATGCTCGCTTCACTCAAGTCCCCGCCGAGCCGTTGGCAGCGAGCCACGCACAACCAGGCAAGGCCGTTCTCTCGATCTATGTCGAGCGCTGAGCGGAACGCTCCTTCGGCCTTGACGAGGATATCTGTGTCAGAATGGCCTGCATCCCTGTTGGCGTCGTAATCGGAGAGCAGTAGACGGCCCTTCTGAATGTGCAATTGAGGCTCGGACCATGTGGGTGCGGCTTCAAGAATCTCCCACGCCTCCTGTCGCCTACCAGCGTAGAGGTGACTCTGCGACAGATGGGAGCGAATCTCAGCATTGGATGGATTCTGCTCCACGGCCGTCTCGAGTGCCTCTAACGCATCCTCTGGTCTTCCGCTGCGCTCAAGCAGGTCCGCCTTCAGCAACACGATCCCAGTTCCACCTGCTTCGAGCGCGCAGGCGTGCACGGCGGCCTTGAGAGCTTCAGACAACTTCTTCGGATCAGATTCAAGCAGTTGTGAGAGCAATGCCCACGCCTCTCCATGTTGACGGCCCCCGGGCATCTCCAATCCCGCGTGAACACTGTCGATGGCCAGAGGGACCTCATCCCGGCGCCTGTGCAGACGAGCCTTGAGTAGATACTGTTCGACGGACGGATTTTCTTCAAGGGCCGCCTCGACGGCAGCCAGTGACTGGTCACCCGCCTCCCCCTGTATACGCTCCTTCAGGCCGGTGAGGAACGAGTGGTCGGCTGCGGTCGCCTTCCCCAGCGCTTCGAGTCGTTTGACATTGCGCTCGGCGGTATCCGGATGCAGCAGCGAGAGTCGCCGCAGCAGTTCCTCATCGTCCGGTTCCTGAGACAACTGTTCCGCGACCCAGTGCGCCTCGCCATCGAGATCGCCCCCGTCACGACATATCGCTGCCAAGCAACGCATCGACACCAGATTGCCTGGTGCTATCCGTTCAACCACCTCTCGGTAGCAGGATTCCGCCCACGAGTCATCGCCTACCGCATGTGCAAGTTCTCCGAGCCTGCGCGTTTCGAGTGATGAAAGACCCAGGTTGTGTGGACTGGAGAGATCTAGCGCGTCAAACAGGTCGAACAGTCGAGCTGACAGCGCCAGCACCCCTTCGTCAATCTCCGCCTCAGGATGAGTGAAGTCTCCATCTGTCAGATGTGAGGAGAGCATGCCGCGGATGGCCACCAGCAAGTCAGACGCCGCTTCGCGCACGCTGATTCTGTTGTCTCCCGCTTCCAGCGACTGTTCCAAACGAGTAATCGTGGTGTGTGCTGTGATCAATCCATGCAACTTCGGTTGGGTATGTAACAAGGCGACGCAATCATCTGACAGTCTGGAGACCTCGTCGACCAGCAGGGAAACCCGTGCAGACTGAATCTCTCGTTCGGCGACTGCTCCGCGGCTGTATCTGCGAAAATGAGTGTCGACCTGAATCATCCAGAATAAGATGCCGCCACCGAGCAAGGTGATGAACAGTGTCAAGCCTATCTCCAGAGGTGTCATCGGCTCGCTCACCCGGCTGGTTGCATACTTAATGGCGACCCTCGCGCCCGTGGGGGCGTGCGGGTTTTGATGGCCCGTGCGAGAACGCCGACGGCCGGCACGATTGAGAACGAGAGTGCCATCGCCTTCTCAGTGGTCCGATGAGCGAAGCAGCGAGCAAGTGGCTCGGAGAGCGGCTGACTGACTGGAAGAAGCGCGGACATGACACCACCACCTTGCAACAGCATCTTGCGGCTGAACCAGTCGGGGCGAGTGAGCGATTGCTGCACGCCGAGCGGACAATCGAAGCTGCTGAACGACTGCGCGGACGGCTGGAAGACATGCCATCCGCCTGGCCTGAACGTGATGTGCTTCTCTCGCGCATTCGCGATCCTATGAACTTCCAGACCGTCGAGCGTGAGTGGCTCCGGCTCATGCGCAAGAGGAGACCTTGGCACCTGTTAGCGAACAGAATGCGCGACCGCTGGTCAAGGGAGGGGCGCAGCCAGCAACTTGGACACTGGGTCGAACGACTTGACAGGCTCGACGAGTCAATGATTCCTGAGGCGCAGGAGGTTCTACTGTTGTTGGAGCAGGCTGCCACCGAGCATACTCTCGAAATGGCGATGGGGAATCTGTTCGACAGGCAGGAGCGGCGGCGCGTCGCTCTCGAGCAGATGATTGCTTGGATGCGCGAGGAGCGGGGGTGGGGTATGCAATCAATCACAGGTACACTCTCAGAGCGTTACGAAGCTGCTGAACGGCTGCTGGAACTTGACGAACTTCTGCTGCAGGTTCAGGAAGCCATCGACGAATCTGTGGGACCGTACGACACCAATGCCGCAGCGTTGCTGCATGAGCGGGCTGAACTCTGTCAGAGGATGGAAGATGGGCAGCGCCTACGCAATCTGCTGGTCCAAGTTGAGGAGTCTAGGCATGATTACGACGAGCGGTTGGCCGCGCTGCAGGATGAGCATGCTCGTCTTCGTACCGCTGGGTTTCATCTCGAGGCGCCCAATCTTCTGCAACCAGCAGATCTGCTCGCTCACGAAACTGGTCTTGTGGGTCTGCACACAGATGTCGCGCGGATGCGCCGCGCATGGAATGCCCTCATCCCGATAGCCCGACTGTTTCCTGAGGCTGGGGCCGAGTTGAGTGCTCTCGAAGGACAGGTGCACCTCGTAGTAGAATTGGAATCCCTGTTAGCGGGACTTACGGACCGGCGAGACGAACGAGAGCAGCAGGCACATGAGACGTTGGTGATGTGGGAAGAGAACGGTGTAGATACAGAACCGTGGAAGAGGTTGCTCTCTAGGGACCCCAGACTTGCTTGGGGGGCTATCCAAGAGCATGACCCCAGAGTATGGGTGTGCATCGATTTGTTGCGAACCGCCGACCGCCTGGACCTCAGTTTCAGAGGGGCAGAAGAAGCAGATGACTGGCGTACCCTGTTGCGCAGTGCCGAGGTGACTGCCGACGATGTAGGACTGGTGCAGCAAGGAATCCAGCGCCGAGTGGTGCGCAACGAGCGCCACCGCAACCAACTGGACGAGGAGCGGGATAGGCTGGCACAGATCTGGCCCCAAGAACTGGATGCTGCTCAACTCTCACTTGCGGAATACGAGCGAGTGGTTACCGAACTGCAGGCAGGAGACGCCTCCGCTGAGGCAATCTTGGATTCAACGCTTGCAGGGCGTCGTGACAGGTTACTGGACCAGTCGCAAGCAGAACTCGACCTCTGGGCTTCGCGCGGCTGGGATGTGGTGCGCCTACAAGAGAGGCTCCAACGGGATGCAAATGGGCTCTGGCTGGAGCTGCCGGGCATGCGTGCAGCCATAGATCGCTATGGCCTGCTACGTCCACGGCTGCTGGCGCTGCCACTGGGACGCGAACAAGAGTTGCTCGACGAGGTGCGTAGGCATTCACGCCGACCCGAACGCTTGCAGGGGTTGTGGGAGGACATTCCTCAATTCGCGCTGCGACTCGCTGGTCTCGAACCAGTGGATGATGACCATTCGTTCGCGCTGTTCGAACCTAGCCTGCCTGAACCGTTCACCAAACTTCATCCATACGCGAGTGATTCTCCGGTTCTCTGGCCCTCTGACTACACTGATGTGGAACTGGAGCTGCCGCCCGAACCAAGTGAACAATCACCGATTCATCCTGAAACGCCTTCAGAAGTGGGGGTTGTCGATACTGATACCGGGAAGAAGGCGAAGACCGCCGAGGCTGACATCGCTCAATTCGAAGCTCCTGTTGAGCGGCTGCTCACTCTTCTCGGCACAGATGCGGGGAGCATCGAGGGAGTGAACGCCCAACTGGAAGAAGCGGGGGCATCTGACCGCGACCTGCGAGTCGCTCGACTGTGCAGATTGGCCGCCAAACTACTCACAGTACCAAGCCGTGGAAGGCATGCTGAGCGGTTGACCAAAGTCGGTGAGCGATTGCAGCGCTGGACCTGCCTACGTCTGGAACGGCGGCATACTACAACGGAGGGTAGTCTGCTGCGAACCTCCGAGAGGTTGGCGAATAAACTGGACGGTATTCCTGGTCCAGGTGTCCAACTGACGCGCGGACCGGATGCATCCGAACTACCAGATCCGTCTGAAACAACTGCTTTCGAAGCCGCAATATCCTTGCTTGAAAACTCGGCCAACCTACCTCATGCAGGCTCGAGACAAGATGCTGTGGCGGTCTCCTGATCAGTCATTCAGGTCAGAGAGCAGATCCAACTTATCCAACGCCGACAGGGTGTCCTCCCGCGGCCCCGCCTTGACCGGGGTGGCTGGATCGACTCCCGGTTGTAACCCCGGAGGTGGCGAAGGAGCAGGGGGTGGGGCACCAGCAGAGAATCCCATCGGGTCCACGGGGGGTGGTGGTGGTGGTGGTGGAATGTTCGCACCCATAGGAGGTGGTGGTGGTGGCATATCTGAACCAGACACGGGCGGCAACGGCAAATCGTCGGAAATCGAACCCGGAGGTGGTGGCGGTGGTGCAGGCAGCGCCGCGCTCGATGATGGAGCCGGTGTCGGGGTGTAGACCGGGGCGCTCGGAGCCTGATCAGATGGAGGAGGGGGCGGCGGAGGAAGGTCGGC
>CAZUBQ010000007.1:9469-62436 GCA_964618995.1 uncultured Candidatus Poseidoniales archaeon
GGCTCAGGTTCTGGTGTGATTGATGGTCCAGGATCAGGGTCCCATTCAATCTCGGATTCTGTCTCTGAATCTGCTAGGGCTGGTGATTCGGGGTCGGGTTCATGCTCTGGTTCCGACACAGTCTCCGATGCAGCTGCTTGGTCCTCCACAACTTCAGGAACGGTGGGAACGGCTACCGGCTCTGGGGCTGGGGGCGCTGGTTCAACCTCTGTCAGGGGTGGGGCAACTGAAGGTGCTGCTTCGGGTTCGAGAGGTGACTGCCCCTCTGCCTCAATCTTTTCTCCATAATTACGACCAAATTGTAAGAGGAGCATTTTGTGCTCACCATCTTCTTTTTGTTCAGTGAATAATTTAGGTTCCGAGAAATGGAACAAAGACAACAAAATCCCGGTTAACATCATTGGCAAACCAATTACTGGAGTGAAGAAGAACAACAATAATCCAGTAAAGGAAAGGCCGATCCAAACAAATCTCAATTTATTCACAACATCGATTGTTTTCTCTGTAACGAATGAACCAAGGCCATTGGGGGTGTGGATTTTTTCGGACAGTGGATAAGCACCCGTATAACAAGCAACAACTCCAGAAAATAGGGTTAAATTGGCGGCCCATCCGAAATCACCATTTGTGTTTGGATACAAAATCCACCATAGTGCAAAACCAGAAAATATCGTAAATCCAGGTAATATTGGAGCATAATTGGCAAATGGAATTTCTTTACCAAGAAGTCCAATTAACAACAGAACACCCGCTGCTAGAAGCAACAACGAAGAAAGTGCAAATGCGATTGTTCCAATCAATCCAGCAGTAGCTGAATCACCGATTGCTTCACACGTTTCTTTGAATGGGTATTCACCTAAGTCGAATTCAGAATTTTCCCATTCATCCATTTGTTCCTTGCATTCATGATATTGTTCACTGATATCGGATTCTTCAGTTTCACAATCTCCATCAGCATCACAAGCAATTGTAGTCGTATCATCCAATCCAGTCTTAGATTCGATTGTACTGCCCAATATTTCCTGCTCTTGGACAACCCAAGAATCACTGAAAATACTCACTGATACCATTAGCATAGCCAAACAGACAAATCCAAAATTAATCCAATTCGATATTGGGATTTCACGCTTGTTTGGCTGTACGGGAGTAATTGGTGCGGCACCCACTTGAGCAACTTGTTGTTGTGCTGGGGGTGGAATGTTTTGGTGTGGTGGTGGGGCTTGCATCAATTAGCCTAGTAGTGCCTCGTTTATCAGACGCACTGAGGCTGATTCCGGGCTTCAGTTGAGTTCGTCGACGCCGTAGACCTCGACCCCATCAGTACCGCCGCCACTCTTGGTGGCGACGACTACAGGGATACCGGCTGTGTTGGCGATCTCGACGACTCTTGCGCTCGCTGAACTGTTGATCACTAGCGCTTGTACGCCTTCGGACTCTTCTGCGGTCGCAGCCAATTTTGCTGCTCCAACCGCTTCAGTCACATCGCCGCCCTCGAGTACGAACACACCCTGGTTCTTCTTCTCCGGCATGTGTTCGGCGTAGCCCTTGACCTCATCAGGGATGTCGCGAGGGGCGGCCTTGCCCTTTCCTCGCGAGTTGTCCCTGTCGGCCTCAGCTTGCAGTCGGCGCACGACCTTGGTCGCGGCTTCGGCTTGGCCGAGATGCTTGCCGACCAACTTCTTCTCGAGGTGCTCGACCTCGCGCCCAGCGGGGGCGAAGGCGATGCGGGTCAGGCTCTTATCAAGCGCTCCGGCGAGTTCGAGAGCGATCATCTTGCCCCCGCGGTCTCCGTCGAGGAAGGCAGTCACTTGTGACTTACCCGAGGCGAGTTCAACCAGTGCGTCAGGCACTCCAGAACCCATCACAGCGATGGCGTTCTTGATGCCGCTCTTGGCGAGGTTGAGCACGTCGTTGCGCCCCTCCACGATGATGAGGGCATCAGAGTCCCCTACATTGGGCCCACAGGTCATTCCTGAATCTCCCAATACGGTCACCTCAGAGGTCGTCAGCACGCTGCGAACCTCTTCGATGAGGTTCCCGCTCTCCGCGTCACGCATGTTCACGATGTCAAGAAGCAGATCCTTCGCCCGCTCGACCATCTCCAGCCGCTTGTCCGAGCGGATGTTGATTATCTCAGTCACCTTGAGGTTCGCCTTCGAAGGCCCGATGCGCTCGATGGTCTCCAGGGATGCACCGATGATGGCGCTCTCTACGTTCTCCAAGGTTGAGGGAATCTCAATGATTCCACTCACCTTGCCTTTCTTGCTCTCCAGTGTCACATCGATGTGGCCGATGCGCCCACTGCGTTGCAGTTTGCGTAGATCGAGCGCTTCGGGCATCAGCCCTTCGGTCTGTCCGAAGATGGCTCCGATGATGTCCTTGCGCTGACCTTGGCCGTCGAGTTTGACGCTGACGCGAATCATATATTTCGCATTTCCAATATCTGTCATTTCTGTATCTCCTTCGGTCTCCTCGCCACCCCCCCTGGGGCCGGCGTACACTGGATGAGCGCACGTGGCGCCCGGTGAGCGTGACAGGGATTCCTGTGATTCGGCCGAATCTAATACCCTTGATGAACCCATCGGATAGTATGAAACAGAGAAAAAGAGCGGCCGCGCTGCCTGAGGCGTGCCCGACGACGATGAGGCCGTGATGTCTCGCCCTGTGTTCCACGCGGTCATCACCGTGATGCTCTCAGATGGAGAGTTGACGATGGAGGAAAGGAGGCTGGCAATCAAGCTCGGCAGCCTGCTGTTCAAGGGTGACGAACTGGATACTGAACCGAAGCTGATCTACGACGCGGTGGTAGCCGGAGAGCCGTCCGAAGGGGGACGTGTGATTGACAAGCAGGAGCGTTTGGATATCTGCCGGAAGATGATTGAGACCGCCTACGTTAATTCGTCACTCAGCCAAGATGAACTGGCTGCGATTGCCGTGCTCCGATCAGCGATGGTGATCACCGATGGCGAGATTCTGGAGGTAAGAGCCGATATCTATCGCGACTTAGAGAGTGAAGTTGAGCCGAAGTTGCTCGGAAAGGTGAGAGAGGACCTCCGCAATATGTTCCAGAAGGTGGACAATATCATCGATTCCATTCTACCCAAGAAGGGCGACTGAGGGGAGCCAATGGACTCCAGCGACCCCCTCGATGACTTCCTCGCAGCGGAGCCAGAGCGGACTTGGCACAAGCCGAAGCGTGTGGTGAAAGCACTCCGAGAGGCGTACACGTACGGCGTTCCGGTGTTGCAGATGAAAGGACACATCGATCAGATGGCGGAACATTCCGGCTACTCATTCGTATGCGGAACCCCTGATGAGACGCTCCGGCGCATCGTCGCGTTCCTGCTGACCAACTGTGAATCAGATACCTTGTCCAGCACCCTTCCGCTGCTCTGGGCACGTGGAGGGAGGGAGGACATCGTCACGGCTGGAATCCTGCTCGCCAACATCGACTGTGCCTCACCCGATTCAGATGTGTGGAGGTTACTCGCGGGGATTGTGCGAAAGACTGAGCCGTTGGAGGGCCTGCTGTTCGTCGTCGAAGAACAGTACCGTGCCGGATATGGTCCTCCAGAGGAGGATGTGCTGCTCGACTGGTTCGGGGGGTCACCAATCCATTCCTGCTTGGCCCTGTTGTGCGTCCACGCTGGCTGGGTGCGCACTGGGCGTGAACCATTGGCTGCTCACTTGAGAGAAGCCGTCTGCGAGGTGAATGTCGGAGAATCCGATGGGTTACTGAAAAGGGTGCGCGACCAGTTGCTGCAAGCGCAATGATTCTGAGTCAGGGACGACCCCGTCGCTCCATGCGCTTCCTCGAGGCGGCCGATCCGATTGCACTTGCAGCGCTGGAGCATGTTCTCGAGCGGGACGCGCAGGATGTGCGCAAACTGCTCGAATGGCTACCGGAGGCGCAGACGCGGCGGGACCGTCAGGCGATCATCGCACGGGCTCGCGACCTGCTGGCGGAGATCGAGTTCGCTATCCAGCGTATCGCCGAAGTAGAGTGAGGTGCGAACTTGCCCGTTGGCCTAATCCTCGCCGGTGGTGAAGGGAGGAGATTGGGGCGCCCCAAGAGCCTGCTGAGCATCGGACAGGACAGCGACGGACAGGGAGTTTGGATGATTGATCTCGTGGCAGATGCCCTGCGTCGCGGTGGAGGCGAGCGGGTCATCGTGGCCACTCGCGATGGCACTTTACCACAGCCGGACTCTCGACCTCTCCATGTGGACGATGTCGTTGCTGACGCCGATGGTTGGACTGGTCCACAGGCTGGCCTGGTAGGGGGCCTGCGCCGCGCTGTGGATTGGGGCAGTGAATGGGTTCAGCTGGCACCCTGCGACGTCCCCTTCCTCGACCCACTGCTTCCGAGGATGTTGGATACCCTGCGAACTGAAGGAGCGGATGCCATCATCCCGGTCAGCGCCAACGGCGACGAGAATCTGCTGGCGCTCGTGCACGCGGAAGCGATGCTGGCGGCTCTGCAGCAAGCCAGAGTGGCTGGTGAGCGAAGCGTGCAATCACTCTACCGTGGACTTCGCTGCCTTAGAATCGAAGGTGAGGCACTCATCGGTGCTGGAATCGATGAGGCCTGCTTCCACAACGTGAACTCACCAGAGGACATCGAGTTCGCTGAGGGGCTCATGGCCCGCCGCCGTGAACTCGAACGCGGTTACCGTCGAACGTGACTCGGCCCGTAGCAATGGCATCGATGACTTCTGGGTAGAGTCGGTGTTCAATCTCGGACCTGACTCTGGCTCCTAAGGTATCCTCATCTTCATCGGGTCCGACAGGAGTCTCCTCGGTAGCTATCAGGGGGCCATCGTCGACCCCCGGGGTGACGAAGTGAACTGAAGCACCTGCGGTTGGGTATCCGGCATCCAGCAGGTCGCGAACCCCGTGCGCGCCGGGAAACAGAGCCCCATCAGGACCCCAAGGACTCGGATGGATGTTGATCACTCTACCCAACCTAGGGGTGAGGAACCTTGCCGTCAGAATACGCATGTATCCGCTGCAGACTACCAATTCCACATCGTGTGCATCGAGCACGGTGTCGATCTCTTCCTCGTGCGCATGCCTCCAAGCGGTCGCATCATCGAAGTCAGCTCGGGGAGGAAGTGGAACTACCTTGGATGGAATTTCGAAGTTAGTGGCGCGCGCTAGTCCTTTGACATCGGGTTTGTCCGATATCACAATGACTGTTTCATGAGAGCAGTGGCCCGCTTCAACAGCATCCTGCTGATGTCTCAATAGTGCTTCAAGACCGGATCCCGAGCCGGAGATGAGTACGCCCAGCCTGAGTGGGTCGGTGGGGTCGGCAGTGCGCGGCAAGAGGTAGCCCTCAGACATCAGTTCACCCCGCTGGTGAGGGGGAGTGGACTCTCCAGCATGAGCGTTGGCACCACCGATTCAGCAAGGAAGGATGAGGAGCGCGTTTATCATCGAAGGGCCGGGCGCTGGTTTCAGTGTTCATGATGGGATTGGAAAGGTTGGATTCCGTCGATGCCATCGTCGAGCGTTACTGCGTCAGTAACAGTCCCATGAAGAGTCGTGTCTACGTCGGGTTCGGCTGCTTGTTCACAGTGTTCTCACTCATCGGGGTCGTGCTCCCGGGATGGCCCACCGTCTCATGGGCTGTACCCGCGGCATTCTTGTTCTCGCTCTCTTCTGAGAGGCTGTTCCGTTGGACCCTGACCAACCGTTTCTTCGGTTCGGCGATGTACGAATATTATGCGAGCGGCAAGACACTGCCGAAGCACGTCAAGCGGTTCACGATGCTGATGATCTCGGTGATGGTTTCCATATCCTCATACTTCGTATGGGAGGTTTCTGTGCGCGGCGATGGAGTTCTGACAGACCCTAGCACCTGGAATGGTGCGGACCCTGGATTCGGGCCGGCGACGATACTACTCGTCGGATTGATTGGAATCTGGTATGTTTCCACTAAGGTCCCCACTAGGGATTGATTGATTGTCTCGACTCTTGTAATAACTCCAAGCAGCAAACGGGGTGCTCCAAAAAATTCCTCCAATGGCACCTAATACAGTGACTATAGCAACATAGTCGTAATGACCATGCCCTCCAAAGGCTGGCCCTAATACAGGCAGGAGAAAAGTAAGGAAAGCTACTGGAATCAGATGTTTCAAACTTGGTTCACAACATCCTATCTTCTGCGAGATGATTTTGACACCAAATGCGGATAGAAGAATGGAGCCGAGCATGTAGCCTACAAAACCTGCAAAAGAGCCGAATCCGATTTCAAAAAAGTGGTTTAACGAGATTAAGAAGCCGACTGAAGCTCCTGTTGCTGCGCCAGTTACGGAGATGTTTTTCCAATTCATGTTAATCACTAATGCCTGAACAGACGGACGCCGGTGAAGAGCATAGCCATGCCGTGCTCGTTGGCGGCCTCGATGACCTCGGCATCCCTGATCGAACCACCTGGATGAACTACCGTGGTGATGCCAATTTCGTGAGCGGTGTCGATACCATCCCGGAACGGGAAGAATGCATCTGAGACGAGCATCGCGCCCTGCGCTCGTTCCCCTGCACGGCGAGCAGCGATTCTGACAGCCTCGACTCGGCTGGTCTGTCCCGGGCCGATACCGATGGTGGCGAAACCGGTCTCAGTAGGGTGGACGAACACGATGCTGTTGCTCTTCACCTGCGCACATACGGCGACACCGAACGCGGCCAGTTCGCGAACCTGCGCATCGACCTGTGCTTCAGTCACACATTCGACCGTATCCCAATCCACCACAGGTGCGCCCTCGGTCTGCGAAAGCCATCCTCCGTCCACCTGTCGCCAGCGAAGTTCTTCGGGAAGCGGGGTGAACGGACTCAGCGTGAGTAGGCGGCGGTTCTTCTTGCAGGCGAGCAGTTCGAGCGCTTCTGGATGGAACCCGGGCGCGATGATGCACTCGACGAAATGGTCGGCGATCGCCTCGGCGGTGGAGGTCGTTACGACCTGATTGAAGGCGATGACACAGCCGAACGCTGATTCAGGATCTGAAGCCAGTGCTGCATCCCAAGCACTCACCTGATCTCTGGTGACGGCCACACCACACGCATTGGTGTGCTTGATGATCACGCAGCAGTGTGGCCACTGTTCCCAGTTTGGGCCGGTCAGCGAGCGGGCGAACCTGAGCGCGGCGTCGAGGTCGAGGTAATTGTTGAACGATAGCTCCTTTCCGTGGTGCTGCACGGCTGCAGCGAGTCCCGTAGGCGGCTCCCCGGATCGGGCGCCATCGTAGAATCCGGCTCGCTGGTGAGGATTCTCTCCGTAGCGCAGGTTCTGCAGCACACCACCTGATATCAGCAGTTTCGGGGGCAGTTCGTCAGCCCCTTCGTCAGCCCCGTTGAAGCGGGTGGCGAGAGTGTTGGCCAGCGCGATGTCGTAGGCGGCAGTGCGTTGGAAAGCGATGAGCGCTAGTCGCTGACGAACATCAAGGGGTACAGAGGCGGGATCTCCGTCGGTCTCCTGCAGAATCTGCAGCACCTCGTCGTATTGGCTGGCATCGGCGAGCACGAGCATATCGGCATGGTTCTTGGCTGCGGCGCGCACAAGTGTCGGGCCACCGATATCGACCATCTCAATGAGTTCGTTCATTTCCACTGGGGGGTCACGGGCGGCCACCTGCTCGAAGGGGTAGAGGTTGACAACGACCATGTCTATTCGTGGGTATCCAAGCTTGTCCAGTGTATCCAGATCATCAGGATTGTCGCCGCGGGCGAGGATTGGGCCGTGAATCGCTGGGTGCAGAGTCTTGACCCGCCCATCGAATATCTCCGGATGTTCAGTCACCGAACTGACGTCAGTCACTTCCACCCCAGATTCCCTGAGGAGACGTGCGGTCCCTCCTGTGCTGAGTATGCTCCAACCCATCGCCTCAAGCGCAACCGCGAGCGCGCTGACTCCAGTCTTGTCATAGACACTGATGAGCGCTCGCGGGGCGTTCTCGCCGCTACGCTCAGGCACTTCGGAACTTGTTCCAGGCTGCTCGGACGAACCCATCAGCAGGACCCGTTGTAACTCCATGACGATTACGCCTTTGAAACAACCGGCAACGTTCGGAGTGGTTTACATTCGCGTTCAATCGCCGCGTGCGCTGATTACCTGGTCGCAGCGCAGCAGGCTGCAGGCAGTCTCCGTGGCTGCGGTCAGTGAATGGATGATGCTCCCAGCAGGTTCGAGCACCTCGCTGACATCACCAACTGTCCCATCGGCGCGTATTCCGATTGCGGGGCCTGCCTCACGTTGGCTGGCACGCAGTTCGAGCAGAGCATCGAGCGCATCTGCGCCGGCGTTTGAGGCCAGCGTCCATGGAATCACCTCCAGAGCACGAGAGAACGCCTCGATGCCCAAACGGGTTCTATCCCCTACCGCTTCTGCGGCCTCGATGACTGAGAGAGATGTTGCCATGTGCGCGCTGCCTGCTCCTGTGAGTGCTGTTCCTTCACGAATGGTGAGGCTGGTCGCTCGCAGAGCGTCGTAGAGGCCGCGAATCACCTCGTCGGCAGAGGCCGCTCCTGCGATCAAACAGGTTACGAGCGGTCCTTCACAACCATCGATGATGATACGGTCCTGTACCTCGTCTGTCGCTTGGCGTGATTCCGCGTTGACGCTGGCTGCCCAGCCAAGGTCGTCTTTGCCAAGGTCGGTGATGTGATCTACAACATTGGCGCCACTAGCCTGAGCTACCTGACGTAACTGCTGCTCGTCAAGGTCAGCGAAGACCAGAACGTCGGCGGCGGCCAGTTTGTGCAGCACGCTGCGGTCGGTTTCACCCGAACAGCAGAACAAATCGGCACCACTGGCGAGCAGGTTCTCTGCAAGTTGTTCGCGGGCCTGATCCTGGGCGGCGATGAACTCCTCGTATGCTGATACATCGCTGAACTCGATCTCCGCATCGCGCCTAATCTCAGGCGGCTTCAGGTCTGCATGCAACACTGCGATGCGTACATCGGTACGCTCGCCGGCCATGCGCGCCAGCGGAATACGCTTCTTCCACACCACGCCGCGTATGAGGTATGAGTCTGACAGCGCGCCCTCCTCCGACTTGTCGAATAGAACATCCTCCGCATCGCAGCGGATGGAATCTCCCTGGTTCTGGGTGACAGTGTCGAGCGCGTCGACGATCATCGTGCTGAACATCTCGCTCTCAGCGGCGGCTACTCGTCCTGACAAGGCTGTGCAAGCAACTTGGTTCAACAGATCACGGTCAGC
This sequence comes from uncultured Candidatus Poseidoniales archaeon, assembly GCA_964618995.1. Lineage (GTDB taxonomy): Archaea > Thermoplasmatota > Poseidoniia > Poseidoniales > Thalassarchaeaceae > JAKUTA01. Next base: position 18,693 of record CAZUBQ010000007.1, read on the forward strand.
CTCTGTTACCGTGATTCCCATCTCGTCAAGGCGTGTTAGCGCGTGAGCCTGCGCCGCTTGATATCCAGCAACGATAACCAATGGATGCACACCTGTGCGCAGGAGCCTGCTCGCTTCATCGAGCAGTGCACCGGCGAACAGAACGGTCGAGGTGACTCCGTCTCCAATGACACTCTCCTGTGACTTACCCAAGGAAACCAGTAGTTTTGCTCCAGGATTCTTGATGAGCAGGTCGTTGATGATGCGCGCTCCGTCAGCGGTGACGGCGAACTCACCGTTCGACTTGTACAGCCCCTTGTCGAGCCCACGCGGACCCAACGTCCCCCTGAGTATGGATGCGAGGGCACGGCATGCGTGGATGATTTTCTGCTGCACCTCTGGCCCTGACGTCACGCGGGTCTGCTCGCGTACGATGGTTACGGGTGTGTCCGACGATGACTCCATGCACCTCACTCCAGCGATGCGCCGACTCCAATCCCCTTGAAGAACCTTTGAGGCCGTTGAAAAACCGTATTCGACTCTGACATCACCTGACCGGCAAGTGAGAATGCGATGTTCAGACGCGCGCGCCTTCCAGCCAGCGATAGCACCAGTACACGAACAGAACGCTCGAGAGACTGGTGACCAGCGCCCCGACGATGGGGAAGCCTAACGAACGGATACACACCAACGTGAAGACGATGAATGACCCGACTAACACCAGCGCCCCACTGATGGTACGTGGCCTCAGGTCGAGGTTGGTGATCACGTCGTGGCGATTCTTCAACACCCAAGCGACGAGTACGACAATGGCCAGCAACGTCAGGTGACCGAGTGCCCAGGCGGCTGTGTCACCCAGAGCGGCGACGTAGAGGTCGTAGAGTGGACCGAGGAGGGGGTCAGCCAGATTCGGCGCCATCAGGTCGCCGATTCAAGGCCGATTCTTGAATGCTGCTCAATCGGCCTGCTGGTCGATGGTGACGGTTGACCCTGAAGCAGCGGACGCCAATGCGGCTTCGACGAGTCGCACTCCCGCCACGCCGACAGCACCGGGAGTGAGCAACGGCTCGTCAGTGAATCCTTTGGAGGCGTGGATGAAACGACGCAGTTCGGCGGTCAGGCTCGGCTCACCGAGCGGAAGTTCCACGCGGTCACGAGGTGCGGCATCGAATCCCCCCCATTGCTGGCCGTGCGCGTTGCCTGGATGACGATGGACCCACATTCCCCCATGGTCGAGGTAGTCGAGGTGCAGACTGGCATCGCGGCCAATAATGCGCAGGTCGCGGATCTTCCCTTGGATGCGACTCCTCCATGAAACAGAGATTACGCATGGTACTCCCCTTGGGTTGCCCCCAGAGCCCTTTGGGAACCTAAGATGAACCACCGCATGATCCTCGATTCCCTCTTCGTCCGATGGCAGGGCAATGGCTGTTACCGATGCCGGTGAAACGTCTCCGAGCAGATCACAACAGATGTCCATGTCATGGATACCAAGCGCGGCGATGACCCCTATGTCGGGTCGGGGCGCGCGTACCGAGAGACGGTCAGATTCGATGTGCAGAATCGGCCCGAGCTCCCCGCGTGCGATCATCTCGCACGCCTCACGGATGGATGCGTGGTGGCGGAACAGATGGCCGACCATCAGTACACGGTCGTTGTCGGCGGCGGCGGCAACTACCTCTTCGGCCTCAACTTCATTCATGGCCAAGGGTTTCTCGACGAGCACGTGCACTCCCTGTTCCATGAGTGAGATAGCGAGCGGGGCGTGCTGAGGGGTGGGGGTGGCGATGGTGGCGGCATCGATGCGGAAACGCTTCTTGAGGGCAAGGGCATCTGTGTGCCAGTCGCAACCGAACTCTTCGGCCATCTCTCTTGCGCGCACTTCATCCACATCGCAGACGATGAGTCGGTCGAGCAATCCTTCAGTCTGCAACGCGGCGAGCGTACGCAGATGATTCCGGCCCCAGTAGCCGGTGCCGACGACCGCAATACTGAACCCCATGCGCCAGCGGCGTGCCGACTTCTTGCTATGATGCTGCCGGAACGCGTTCAGAAGGCTCGCTGGAGCGGTGATGTGATGAGCGCCGGGCGATGAGAGGGGGGCATGACAGGGCTGCTCATCGCAGCGGTGCGCGACCTCGACCCACCTGCAGGTGGCGCCGAGATGAGCCTTGCAACGCTGCTCAAAGGAGTGGCGGTTGCTGGGCCACTGAGCGATGTCGCGCCAGAGTATGTACCATTGGAGTCAAGTCCAGATATTGCGGACTCGATACTCACGCAGGGTTGGTCGGTCAGTGCTCTCCAGAGCGGTGCTCGCGGTGTGCCAACAGAGTTGACTGAGGATTCCCATATCGCCCGCTGGGCGCTCGACCTGCCTGTGGAGGACTTGTGGTCCGGATTGGCGTGGAGGCTGTCGGAGAAGAGCGGACAACCACGCAAATCGTTGCAGCGTAGGCACTTGAGGAAGATGAATGCGGGATTCGCCAAGGCGATCGATGCGCACATCTCCACCATCATGAGCAGCCGGAGAGGTGCAGATACCCCAGTGGTAGGTGTGACGCAGTTACACTGGTCCGCCGGTGCCGCGGAGCGGTTCGCGGCGCATGGAATCCCATACGTGGTGTTCGTGCGCGATGAACTGCAGTTCCGCCATCCAGGCATCTACAGAGCGAGTCTCGAAGGGGCGGCGGCTGTCTGTTGCGCGGGTGCTGGCCTAGGAGAGCAGGTGGCGGAGACATTCGATGTCAAGGCGGTCAAGAACGTGCGCCTCCCAGTCGATTTCGCCGGCAGGTTCGGAACCGGCGACGGAGTTAACGAGATGCGGGAGAAAGGACTGGCTGCACGCTCTGAAGATGGTGATCAGGATGTGCCGCGCATCGCAATCGTGGGAGTGACTCCGGAGAAGGGTGCTGAATTCTACACGCGCCTGCTTCCCCGTCTAGCAGAATCATGGCCAGAAGCGCGCGTAGATGTCCATGGTGGTGGGTCGTACGCCGAGGCACTGGGTAAGTTCTCCAACACCACCTGGCACGGACACACGCCTGTCGAGGAGGTGTTCAGCAGCTGCGACGTGCACCTGCTGACCGTCGCCAGCACCGGCTCGTGGGGACGGGTGGTCAACGAGGCTGGACTGTTCGGCGTCCCGACCGTGTCGGTTGCGACCGGTTCCCAGCCCGAAGCGGTAGGTGAGGGAGGAATCGTGGTGTCCGCTGATTCCGGACTCGACGATTGGGTGAGTGCTCTCAAACAGGCGCACGCCGACCGGGGTTCTCTGGGTGAGAAGGCAAGAGAACACTGTGGGATAGTCGACCATCGCAAGTCCATCGCCGCCTTCCGCTCAGTGCTCGACGGAGTCGCATGAGGTGAGTGGATGGCCTACACGCAGGTCAGCGCCGATGATGCCGCTGAACTGCTCGATGCTGCTGGGATGGCTGGGATCGTAGGCATCTCACCACTGGATGGTGGTTGGGCCAACTCGAACTTCCTGCTGCAACTTACCGATGGCACACGACTGGTGCTCAAGGTCTGGAACGAACGAACTCCTGAACAGGTCGAGGAGTTGATTGCTCACACCTGTTGGATTGCTGAGCATGGATTCCCGACGCCCGTTCCGTTACAGTTGAGTGGTGGTGAACGGATATTGACCAAGGATGGACTCGCTTGGATGCTGCTACCATACGTGGATGCGGGCTGGCTGTCCTCTGATTCAGATTCACTGTATGCACTGGGTGAAGTAATGGCTCAACTGCACGATGTACCTGTTTGTGATGGACTCAGTTCATCCTATTACATGGGATTTAGACTCTGGGAGGACATGTTCGAACACGCTGATGCTGAGGGTGCTTGGTCCCCTTTTCTGCGCCAGTTGGAACAAGAAGCTGTGCGGTTGAAGGAAGACATCCCTGATGACCTACCGAATGGCATCATCCACGGTGATCTGTTTCCTGACAACGTTCTCGGCACGTCTGGAAAAGTGCTCGCAGTGCTCGACTTCGAGGAGATATGTGCGGGAGCGATTGCACTCGATCTGGTGATGGCCTTCGTTGGCTTCGGTTGGCAGAATGGTGAACCGGTCACAGAACGCTGGCAAGCGATATTGTCCGGTTATGAATCCGTGCGAAAATTAACCGCAACCGAGCGCGCAGCGCTGCCCAATCTGCATCGCTTCGCCACATTGTCGGTTGCCGCCTGGCGTTACTGGCAGTTCGTGATGAACATCCCTGGTACCGAGCACGCAGACCGTTATCTCGAGATGACTGCTCGTCTGGACAAACCGCTACCATTCTGACTCATTCGAGTAGACGAGCTGGGTTGCCGACGTAGGTCCCAGAATCTGAGATGTCCTTGGTAACCACGCTGCCGGCCCCGATGACCACGTCATCGCAGATGCTGACGGGCATGATGGTGGCATTCGTACCGATGCTCACTCGATCTCCGACGACTGTTTCCTTCCACTGTGTCTTGTCGCCTCTGGCCGGTCCGCCGGTGCTGAATGTGTCATTGATGAACTTGGCACCGTGAGAGATGAAGCAGTCCTCACCGATACTCACGAGTTCGCAGATGAAGGCGTGGCTCTGCACGCGCGTGCGGGCACCAACTGTGACTCTGCGCTGAATCTCGACGAATGGACCGACGAACACACCATCTCCAAGAGTGCAGCCATAGAGATTGACAGGTTCGACCACGGTGACGTCATCACCAAATTCGACTTCGACGATGCCTGCTTGCTGCCGCCTCGGCTCTCCCATGTCTAGCGCTCGCGCCCCGCGCTCTTGAAGGGAAGGGTTCTCGCTGACTTCCGTCCTCGACAGCACATGGCGGCAGGGGGGGTGGAGATAGAACGGCGCTTCCTCGTGCCCCTGATTCCAGATGGACTAGATGATGGCGAGGATATCGTGCAGTGCTACCTTGAGCCGGAAAGGGTGCACATCAGCGATGGTTCATTGATGCTCGATGATGGGATGCTGGTCGAAGGTCTCTCCGCGAGCGAGCGACGGGCAGTGGCGGTGCTACTCGACTCTGACGAGCACGTCGCTGTCCGGCTGCGGCTGCGCGGCGATAAAGCGTGGGTGACTGTGAAGGGACGCGACCTCGGTGGAATACGCCCTGAATATGAGTGGGAGGTTTCTCCTGACCGTGTTCGCGAATCGGTCGAGACCGGAGGATGGCCATCCATCAGCAAGCGGCGGCACCTGTTGCCGGGGGGCGACGAGCTGATGTGGGAGGTCGACTGCTTTGAGGGCGACAACGCCGGCCTGATCATCGCCGAGATCGAACTGCCAACAATAGATGCTGAAATCAATCTGCCCGACTGGTTGGGCCAGGAAGTGACCGGTGATCCCTCGTGGTCGAACGCCTGCCTAGCGCTGGAGCCCCGTCCTCAAGACTCGTAGGAACAAACGGCCGAGATGACCCGTCCTACCTCAGAGTCGGTCAGGTGTGGATGCACAGGAATGGATACGATGTCGGCGCAGATGGCCTCTGTGACAGGTAGTGAACCAGCGTGGTTCTGCGGATGTGTAGAATAGACCGGCTGCAGATGACATGGAATCGGATAGTGGATCCCGGTAGCGATCCCATGGCCGTCGAGGTGCGCCATGAAGCGCTCGCGGTCGGATACTCGCAGCACGTACTGGTGCCAGGCGTGACCGGCTCCGGGGCGGGTGGCCGGTGCCGTGATTCCATCCAGATCAGCGAACGCTGCGTCGTAGAGGGCTGCAATCCGCTGGCGGCTCGATACCCAGTCAGGCAGGTGCCTCAACTGGATGCGACCGAGCGCACACTGGATCTCCGAAAGACGGAAGTTGCTGCCGAGGAAGTCATGGCGATACTTGTCCTGCCTGCCGTGGTCGATTGCTTGGCCCACTCGTTCCGCAAGGTCATCCCGATTGGCGAGGATGGCTCCCCCATCACCTCCAACGGCCATGTTCTTCGACGGGAAGAAGGAGAACGTCGCCAGTTCTCCGATGCTGCCGATTTTTTGTCCATCCAGGGTGGCTCCGTGTGCCTGCGCGCTGTCTTCGATGACCGGGATACCGTGCTGCTCGCTGATTTCAAACACGCGTGCTGAAGCCGGCTGACCATACAGGTGGACCACAATGACTGCCTTCGTGTTCTCAGTGATGGCTGCCTCCAATCCATCCGGGTCGAGGGTGTGGAACTCCTCCTCGACATCGACGAACACCGGGGTCGCTCCGACCTGGTCAATGCAGGTAGCGCTAGCGATGAAGGTGTGTGAAGGAACGATGACCTCGTCTCCGGGGCCGACATCGAGCAGGCGCAGGGCTGCAATCAGCGCTACAGAGCCATTGGAGCAAGGAGTACCGGCCATGGCGCCGCAGAATTCAGCCCACTCGGAGCCGAACGCCTTGCTGTGCGCTCCTTTGATCCATTGTCCCGAGTCGAGTACATCGAGCACTGCGGCGCGCATCTCGTCGTCGACATGCATCTTCGCCAACTGCACCCGCTCGTCACTCATGCTCGACCCTCGGCGAGGGGCCGTCTTGGACTCGCCTACTTGAGTGCGCTGGAAAGGGTCAGGGGGAGGCGAAGGGGCGGTTCGCTGCGTTGATAAGAACGGGACCAATCCGTCCACACACCCATGAGCAGGGGTTGCCAAGCTTGGTCAACGGCGCTGGGATGAGGTCCCAGTCCTCAGTGGTTCGCAGGTTCAAATCCTGCCCTCTGCACTAACGTATGGGAATGTGTTCAGGTAGTGCAGGTCGGATTGTATTCCGTATTCCGGGGAACGGGGAGTTGCTTCCGGATTCCGAACTGTTAAGGTGCTACCCATAAGCGGAACAACCGATGGGGGATTGGAGCAGGCGGTGCCGGTCCAAGGCGCTGGTGCGTGAAATATCACCTCGCTTCACTGATGCACTCGCTCACTACTTCGGAAACGGCCCAACAGACCTTGCGGCATCTGAATTGGCGCACCAACAGTATGTGGCTGCGTTGATTGACCATGGGGTAGAGGTGAAATCCCTCCCTGGAACATCGGACCACCCTGACTGCTGCTTCATCGAGGATGCGGCCGTGGTCATCGATGGAACGGTGGTCATCTGCAACATGGGCCACCCCAGCAGAGTAGGTGAGGTGGAGGTCGTGCGCGACGCCTTGAACGGTCATCTGGAGGTAGTCAGAATGCCGGAAGGTGCCAGACTCGATGGCGGGGACGTGCTGTTCTTTGACGACGTGTTCCTTGTCGGCCGCTCGGTCCGCTCTAACGCCGCGGGGGTGGATTTCCTCACCTCTGCGATTCGTGACTGTGGCTTTGAGGCGGCTGTCATCGACGTTCCCGACAGCACCTTGCATCTGTCCACCATCTGTTCTTCACCCGCCCCTGGACTGCTCGTCACCGCCGAAGGACATCTGACACCTGAACAACTCGCACCTCTCAAAGCAGAGGGGCATGAGGTGATCTGGACTCCTAACGAGGAATCATACGGTGCTAACACCATTGGATTCGAAGGCGACAGAGTCATCGTGTCTTCCGACTATCCAGCCACTTCAGCTGCATTGGAAGAGCGAGGTTTCACACTTACAGAGGTGGATATGGAGCACATCCGCGCTGCCGATGGCTCACTCACCTGCCTCCGACTCTTCTACGCTTGAAACATGGCTCCTGCAGCCGGCGACTTGAACTGACTGTCGTCCGTCGCGCGGCACATGCGCGGGCGGGCCGTGTTACTGACCCTGCTGTTCTGCGCCTCGATGCTGACTGGTTGCTTCGGCGACGACGAGGGTGGGCCACCTTCAGCCAGTGACTTGGATGTGGGGGCGTCGACGCTTGTGGGAGGTGTGTTCCAATACGTCGATTTGCGAGCAGATGTGGATCTAGCTGTTTACGTCCCCTACCTGCTGCAATCACCCGAAACGGGATTCATCCAGAATTCCACAGTCGTTGATATCGATGGGGGGAAATCCGTCGAACTGCTGCTGCTCGCACCGCCCCGTATCGATTCGATGTTCTTCCTCATAGGCGAGCAGGGGCGCGAACATTGGCCGGTGCGCGCCGCCAACGAATCGTGGGCGACATGGGTCGGCCGTGGCGCGGCGCTCAGTCCAGATGGTGGTGGAATCGAGCGAGTGGTGATGGAGAACACCACAATCGATGCGGTCAACACCAGCGCAGAAGATGGAGGGCAAGTGGCCTGGGCATCACTCAAGGTGGTTCGACCAGTGGCGGCGGCGTTCGGCGAAGATGAAGGGGGGCGACACGCGACAGGTCTCATTCACGGCCGAACCGTCTACGACCGACTACACGACATCACCGACCCGGCATACGATCTGACCGACATCGACCGACGCGCTGGATACTGGGACCGTTGGGCGGGTCAGGGGAACGCCGCCTACGAAGATGCGGCGCAATATCTCATCCGCGAACTGGAATCATTCGGGCTAGAGGTGATGACGCATCGCTTCGAGTTCACTGACATCTTCAACAAACAGAATCCCGAGGCGTACAACATCTGCGGATACCGTTGGGGGGAAGTAACACCCGATGAGTGGTTGGTGTTCGGTGCTCACTTCGATGTCGCACCGCCAGCCAACTCCGCACTCCCATTCGTCGACCCACACATCACCGGTAGTCGCACCTACGGCACCCGTGTCGGAGCCTATGACAACACAGCAGGAACGAGCATGGTGCTCGAGACGGCGAAAGCGATGTCCGAGTTCAAATCCCGGCGCACGATGGTGTTCTGCCTGTGGTCGGGTGAGGAAGGAGGGAAGCGTGGTTCGGATTACTGGACGGAATACTGGGTTGCCGAGGATAACCCACAGGTAACAGTGACCAATTACGTCAACCTCGACATGGCTGGAGTTAACTGGCCAGGAGGTGGTGGAGCGCCACACGGCGACCCTGACCCGCAGCCGTCGGAGAGCGGCTATCCGAAGGATGAGGAGGTGTGGCCGATGCGCGTCTACATCGGTCCGACCGCCTCGCATGAGAACAACAGCCAGCAGGGTATGGTGAGTCTTTCAGAGTGGATTGGCGCTGATGCCCTCGGGCTTGAGGAACATATCGGCAGCCTAGTCGGTGAAGGCTTCGAAGAGAGCACGTGGAAGTACGACTCGTGGATCGCTGGCGGGCGCAAGGAGATGATCATCTACGAGGATACGACGGCCCGTTCTGACCATGCGGCTTTCCAAGACAACCTAGGCACGGTGACCCTCGGATTCGGGGGGTTGGTCGACGGTTACTGGTGCTACCATCAGACGTGCGACACCTTGGCTGAGATGGAGGCATGGATGGATACCACTGGCAAGGACTACGGCGAGGACAACACTGGGGTCACTAATCTCGTGAACTCTCTTGACTTGATCACCTGGTGGGCGGTCTACTCGTTCTTCCATCTCGACGAGCAGCCGATTCTCAACACGCTCTGATGGCCTGTTCAGAAGAAGGCGGCGATGGAGTTAACCCACTCCATCTGCATGTCTGTGAATAAAGCGTAGACTGCAAAGGCGAAGATGGAGATTGTCACCCAGAAAACGGGCTCGGACCAAGTCTTGATCTTACGACCGTCGAGTGGCCCGAACGGAAGCATGTTGAACGCCCCGAGGATGGAATTCGCCGCCAGCCAGTAGAAGACCACTGTCTCGACCAACCAGTTGTTGCCAAACACTCCGACCAACACCCCACCTGCCCCTATACCGATGATGAGCAAAGCCAGATTCACCAAGGGTCCGGCGATGGCGATGTGTCCATTCTGCTTACGGCTGACGTTGCCAGCAACCATCACGGCTCCCGGAGCCATGAACACTATTCCGAGTAACAGCGCCAACAACACCCCGAAGCGCAGACCAGACGGGTCAGCGCGGAACTCTGCCCAACACCCGTAGTACTTGGCGGCGAACTTGTGACCCAACTCATGGATGATGAACGCCGGGGCGAACGCCACGAGCATGACTGGAGCGAGCAGTACGATGCTAAGCAGTGCTGGACCGATACCCAACGACATGATTCCGAACACACCGCCGACCTGCATCAACGCCAATGCGAGAGTGAATGCTCCCGTGGCCAGAGCGAGATCCTTCAACTCCCTAGCGGAGAAGTGGAAGAAGCTGCCACGGTGGTGCTCGACGCGGTAGGTGTCACCGAAATCCATGAAACCACGCAGGAATGGCTGGAACTGTTGGTTCGGGTCGGTGTGGACGACCACGCGCACATGACTAGGTGGGGCACGTCTTCCGGACTGAGCCCGCTCAAAGGGGTCCTCCTCAAGGCGTGAAGCTCGCGGGTCCCGCGCCATGTTCCTCCTCTGTCCGCTGACTGGCACCCTCCTTAGATGCTCGCAGGGCGGGAGCATTGATGAGTGGTGGGCGCAGGCCTGCTCGCTGATGTCCGGTGTACGTAGGGCTATGCAGGAGATGGGGTTGGCAATCTGCTGCCTCGTATGTGACGCTCCTGACGACGCGAGTTCGTCTCGTTGCCGCACCTGTATCGGAAAGCACAGGGACGCGCGTGACCGCCTCCAGCAACTTCCATCTGAGCGTTTGGTGTCGCAATGGGCGCGCGAACTGTTTCAGATGAACGCGCGACCGAATGGCTACGAACATGACCCCAAACACGGTGTCTGGATGCGGACCTATGCACGACTGCTCGTCGGTCCTCCTGAACTGCAGCGAAAAATCACCCAAGCCGATGTCGAGGCTGCGTTCGCCGCTTCCCGAGCTGAGCGGGAAGTGAACCCCTTGCGGGACATCGCCAACCAGAGTCCATGGAAGGATACGCCCCCAAGTGATGAGGAAGTACGAAAATTCGGGGAACAACTCCCTGATGACGTCGAATACTCAGGAGGCAGACCAACTGTTCCCAGTAGAGTGATTCCCAGAGTGGACCGTTCATCTCGCTCGGGCGAGGATCATGAGTTAGAGGACCGTGTAATCGGGGAGGCAGCCGCTCAGACGGCACCCAGCGACATACGTGATCTGACTCCTGAACTGACCGCTGGCGAGCGCCGCCTCACCCGACGTCGGTGGAAGGATCTGGTAGACGATATCGATTCCTTGATTGAAGAATGATAAGTCAATTGGAAATTATGTTCATTCAATTGAATATTCAGAGGTTCTTTCTAGCGTGTTTCACGCCGTTGTGGAAGATGGCCATACCCTCACCCACCCAGTCAGATTGTTCTCCTTCACGAGTCCAGGTGGCACCCAGCCATTTGGTGAAGTTAGCCTCCGGATGGGGCATCAATCCAAACACGAGTCCTGATGGGTCGCACACACCAGCGATGTTGCGCATGCTGGCATTGGGGCAGAGTGGGTAGGCTACCGGGTCATCGGCAGCGCTGGGATACTTGTCCGAGGGGTCCACATAGCGGCATACGACCTGTTCCTGCTCGAAGTAGCGCTGCAGCAACTCCGCGTCGGGAACGACGAACTTCCCCTCCCCATGGCGCACCGGTACGCGCATTCTCTCCAAACCATCAGTCCACACACACGGGCTGGCGTCGTTGAACTCGAGTGTGACCCAGCGATCCTCGTAATGGCCGGAATCATTCAACGTCAGGGACGCCGTCTGTGACAGGCTCACCTCTTCGTCACCGGGCAGCAACCCCATCTTCACCAGCACTTGGAAGCCATTGCAGATGCCTATGACTGGTTTGCCTGAGGTGACGAAGTCACACACCTGTTCACGGATTGCAAAACGGAGGCGATTACCAAGAAGGCGACCGCTGCCGAGGTGATCGCCGAACGAGAAGCCACCTGGAACAGCCAGGATATGGAATTCCTCCAGAGAATCTGTGCCTGACACAAGTTGGTTGACGTGTACCCGTTGTGCCTCGGCGCCTGCCATCTCGAACACAGCCATCGTCTCGACATCACAGTTGATGCCGAAACCAGTGAGCACTGCTGCTTTCGGATTGTCTACCATCACGGAGCACCCCCATCGAGCGTGGCCTTCCATCCTTTGCGCAAGGTGGCGAGGTCGGCCCTGAGTAGATTCTCTTCACCACTATCTATCACAACTTGATCATCTTCGCCGACCATACCGAGATGATGACATGCGTGGCCATCCATAGCTGCCTCGAAGGCTGCGCTGTCCTGTGGATTAATGCTCACGAGGATGCGACCGAGGCTCTCTCCGAACAACGCGCCCCAGTTATCCAACTCATCGTCTTCTACGAACAGATGTTCGATGTCGACGATACATCCGGAATCCACACCGAAGCATGACTCTGCGAGCGCGGTGGCGAGACCACCATCACTGCAGTCGTGTGCGCTGGCAACTAATCCAGAAGACATCGCGGCTGTAAGTGCCCGATAGAGCCCTATGTTGCGCTCAGTATCGATATTTGGGACCTGTCCACCTATGCCTCCTCCATGAGATTCGCTGAACATGCAGGATAGTTCGCTCGCGCCGAGTTCCTGATGCGTCTCGCCGAGTAGGTAGATGGCGTCACCAGCCTGCTTGAAGTCACTCGAGACCGCTTTACACACGTCATGGTGATTGCCTATCAGGCTGTAGAGTAGAGTGGGTGGTACGCTGATTTTCTCACCATCAAAGGTGACGTCGTTCTTCATCGAGTCCTTACCAGAGATGCACGGTAGGCGGTAGGCGCGGCACACATCCTCCAGTGCCCGATTAGCGCGCACCAACTGCGCCAGTTTGTACTTCCCATCAGGGGTTTTCTCGCTGACGATGGCGTCGGGCCAACAGAAGTTATCCAATCCAGCGATCTTGTCGAGGTCGACGCCGACGCACACCGCGTTGCGCACCGCCTCATCGACGCTCGCCGCCACCATCGCATAGGTGTCGATATCCGAATAGCGAGGCGTGATGCCGCAGGATATGACCGCCCCCCTCGTATCACCATGAAGTGGTGCGATGACCGCAGCATCGCCGGGCGCGTCGTGATTGACGCCACAGAACGGCTTGATGACTGTCTGTCCGATGACCTCGTGGTCGTAGGAGCGTACCCACCACTCCTTGCTCGCCACATTGGGGCGCGCCATCAGGCTCGCCAGCACATCACCCATTCCCTCAGCATCCACGTCAGGGAAGTTTGGGGCCTCGTGCTCGGGTGGAATCCACTCACTCACCAGTTCCAGTTGCGGCAACCCGTCATGCAGGAACTCGATGGGGAGTAACGCCACTGTCAAATCTCCGTACGTGACATGGAAATCACCACTATCGCTGAATTCACCCACGGCTGTCGCCTCCACCTCATGCAATTCTGCAAGTGCTTCGAATTCGGCACAATCATCCGGTTTTACGCCGACCGTCATCCGCTCCTGTGATTCAGATACTAGAATCTCCCATGGGGAAAGGCCCGCCTGTTTCAGCGGCACGACAGACAGATCGATGGTTGCCCCACCAGTCAGTTCGGCCATCTCTCCGACGCTGCTCGAAAGTCCTCCTGCGCCGTTGTCGGTGGTAACCTGCACGATGCCCGCATCGCGCGCTTCGATGAGCATGTCGACCATCTTCTTCTGCGTAATCGGGTCACCGATCTGCACCGCTGAGGAGGGGCTGTCCTCAGTCAATTCGATGCTGCTGAAGGTCGCCCCATGAATCCCATCGCTACCCACCTTGCCGCCGGTCATGTAGATCACATCGCCGGGAGTGGGTGTTTTCACGTGGCTCTCGCGCCCGTCGGCTAGACGACGAGGCATGATGCCGACGGTGCCGCAATAGACCAGTGGCTTGCCGAGATAACGCTCGTCGAACACCATCGCTCCGTTGACTGTCGGTATGCCCGATTCGTTGCCACCAGCGCGCACGCCCGCGTGCACCCCGCGCATCACGCGGGATGGATGGAACAAGCCCTTAGGGATGTGACCGCCCCAGTCAGGAGGGCCGAAGCAGAAGACGTCGGTGTTGGCGATCGGGCGAGCCCCTAGACCGGTGCCGAGGATGTCACGGTTGACGCCGACGATGCCAGTCATGGCGCCGCCATAGGGATCAAGAGCGCTCGGTGAGTTGTGCGTCTCTGCCTTCATGCACAGGCTCCAATCGTCGTTCCAAGCTATGACTCCGGAATTATCGTGGAACACGCTGAGCAGCCAGTCGACCTCCTCGGCGATGTCCCAAGTGGGCTGCATGATATGCGTCTTGAACAGTGAATCAATAGTCGAATCTTCACCGGTCTCCGTATCCTTGTGGTGGATAAGTGCAGAGAATGTCTTGTGCTTGCAGTGCTCCGACCAGGTCTGCGCTAGACACTCTAGTTCCACATCTGTAGGGGCTGCCTCGGGAAGACCATGTTGCTGGCGGGTTGCTTGTGTGTCGGAGTCACGGTAGTGCGCCTGAATGGCCTGCATCTCAGCGAGGTTTAGTGCCAGTAATCCCGCTTCACTGATGCGTTCCAACTCGGCATCGGATACCTCGAGGTCGATAATTGCCGGTTCCTCAAACTCAATCGGAGGGCGATCTGGAAACGGTAATTGTGGCCAAATGGCAGAGCGACAATGGATTCTGGTGGCGATTGCCGCCCGCTCGATCATCGGGTTGTGCAACTGATCAGCCAGCCACTTCTCGTCTACATCTTCTGGAACCCCCCAGAACAGGTAGGTCATCGTGGTGGCCACATCACCGGCTGCGCCAGCATCCGGGTAGAGAGTGGTCAGCCCACCGAGGGCGGCCTGGGCAGGGTTGTCGGTGACGCCGGGCTTGAAGCCGATCTGGATCGCGATCTCAGGCGGCGGGGTGAACATGACGTCATCGTCGAGCAGACTCTGGTTGGCAACGCCATGTTCGATGACCGGGTCCGTGAACAAGTCGCGGAGAGAATCGAACAACTGGGCGCCGGTGAGCGGAGCGCGCACCATGTATCCAGTGATACTGCGCACACTCTCAATCTCGATGTCATGGTCGTAAGCGAGTTGGCGGCGCACGCCCTCGCCGCGGGTGTCCTGAAGGCCGGGCAGCACCCGCGGGGTCACCTCGATGCGGTGGACCGGTGCGGCGCCCATCCAACCCCTCGATGCGAACGCCGATGACGGATGTCCATCAATGAAGCGGCTGAGGCCGTAGGCACCAGCCGGCCGATTTTGGTTAGTATGAATGAGGGTGATGTGCTGTCAAAAGCCCATGCCGCCCATACCACCCATGCCGCCCATGCCGCCCATGCCACCCATATCAGGCGCACCAGCATCCGATTCCTTGAACTCCGGGTCGTCGGCGATGAGAGTTTCCGTGGTGAGCACCAAGCCAGCAATCGAACCAGCCGCCTGTAGGGCGTTGCGGGTCACCTTGACTGGGTCGATGATACCCATCTCAAGCATGTCGACGTAGTCGTTGGTGCGGGCATTGAACCCAAAGTTGGCATCGTCACTTGCGAGCACCGTGGTGACCACCTCGGCCCCATCGACACCGGCGTTCCCGGCGATCTGTGTCAGTGGTGCTGGGAGCGCGTCGTGAACTAGTCGAATTCCCACAGCGCGATCGCCTTCAGCATTAGATTCGAGTTCTGTGAGTATTGAACGGGCGCGCAACAGAGGTACTCCACCACCAGCGATGACGCCTTCGGCCATCGCTGCTCTAGTGGCGCTCAGTGCATCGTCCACACGTGCCTTCGTTTCCTTCATCTCGGTCTCAGTAGCCGCTCCAACCTTGAGCACGGCCACACCACCAGTGAGTTTTCCGATGCGCTTCTCAAGCTTCTCGCGATCCCAGTCGCTGCCGGCGAGTTTCGCCTGACCGCGTAGGATGTCTACCCGCTCTTCGACCGTCTTTTTGTCACCACCACCACCGACGATGGTGGTCTTTCCCTTGGCGATGATGATGCGATCACAACTTCCCAAGCTTGTCGGGCCTTGGGTTTTCAAATCAGCACCCTGATCCTTGCACAGTACTGTTGCACCAGTGAGTACGGATATGTCCTCAAGTTGCTCACCTAGTTCGTCTCCGAATCCTGGCGCCTTCACAGCCACAGCCTTCACCACTCTGCTTACCACATTGAGAACCAAGGTCGCGAGAGCCTCTCCCTCGATGTCCTTGGCCACGATGAGCAATGGTCGCTTCTGCTGCACGCTCGCCTCAAGTGAAGGCAGCAAGTCCTGAGCGGTGTTGATGGTCATGTCTGTGAGTAAAACAAGGGGTGATTCGTGAATTGCCTCACGCTTCTCTCGTTCGGTAATCATGTACGGACTGATGTAGCCCTTGTTGAACTCCATCCCTTCGACCACATCAAGCGTGGTCTCAATCGATTTCGCCTCTTCGACAGTGATTACGCCTTCGCGACCGACCGCGTCGACGGCATCGGCAATCAGTGCCCCAATCATCTCATCGTTGTTGGCAGCGATTGTAGCCACCTGCTTGATGGTCTCGGAAGTCTCAACGGGAACGGCTTGCTCCTTGAGTACACCCACGACCGCTTCGATGGCTGCGTCGAATCCAGCCTTCAACTCCACTGGATTGGCCCCTTCATTGCGCATCTCCAACCCATTGTGGCACAGACTCTGTGCTAGGATGCTCGCGGTAGAGGTCCCATCCCCAGCGTTGTCCTGGGTCTTGCTGGCGACCTCTTGAATGAGTTTGGCGCCCATGTTGTTGAACGGGTCTGCGAGTTCGATGTCCTTGGCGATGGTCACACCGTCGTTGATAATCGAAGGGCTACCCCATGACTTCTCTAGCACGACCGTTCGCGCCGCGGGACCAAGTGTAGGACTGATTGCATTGGCGACAGCATCGATTCCTTCCAGCAGTTTCTGACGCGCTTCAGCGCCGTAGATTATCTTCTTCGCACCCATTTTTTCACCTCACTCGACGACCTTGGCCTGCAGGTCCTCCTCTTTTATCAACAAGAATTCCGTTCCCAACCATTCGAGCTCCATACCGCCATACTTGCGGTAGATCACTCGATCGCCTTCGGCGACATTCTCGACTTCCGGTCCGACCGCGACAACGGTTCCTACCGTCATTTTCTCGCGTGCCTCTTCAGGTAGCAACAGGCCGCTCGTGGTCTGTTCAGCGGCTTGCTCAATCTCAACCAGTACCATGCTTGCCAACGGCTCGATTCCAATACTCATGTTCGCTCTCTCCTGAAGTTCGCTGTGAACAATCCACAGCGGACAGGACACCGGAGAAAAATAGCCTACTTAAAGCCGACGAGATGGGCTCTCATAGTATCTGTTTGAGATATCTTCCCGTGTAGGAGGTAGGATGCTTGGCGACTTGTTCCGGTGTCCCTTCAGCGACAACCAGTCCACCGCCTTCACCTCCTTCGGGTCCGAGGTCGATGACCCAGTCCGCCGACTTGATGACGTCTAAGTGGTGCTCGATGACAATGACTGTGTGTCCGTTGCTGCGAATGCGCAGCAGCACATCGATCAACTGCCGTGTGTCAGCGAGCGCAAGACCTGTAGTCGGCTCATCGAGGATGTAGATGGTGTGCCGATTGGCGGGCCTGTGCAACTGCGTGGCGAGCTTGACCCGCTGCGCCTCCCCGCCAGATAGGGTCGTGGCTGGCTGTCCGAGATGGATGTAACCCAACCCGACGTCAACCATAGTCTGCAATATGCGGTGTAGTGAGCGATGAGTAGTGAAGAACTCGGCGGCTTCGGCGACCGTCATTTCAAGCACGTCGGCGATGGTGCGGCCGCGCCAGGTCACCTCGAGCGTTTCTCTTGTGTATCGAGAGCCAGTGCAGACATCACAAGTCACCCAGACATCAGGAAGGAAGTTCATCTCCATCTTAGTCGAACCAGCACCCTTGCACGCCTCACAGCGTCCGCCGCGAACGTTGAATGAGAAGCGTCCTGGTTCGTAGCCCCGTTCACGCGCTAGACTAGTCTCAGAGAATAGTTGACGAATCCCGGTGAACGCCTTCGTGTAGGTGGCGGCGTTCGACCTTGGGGTGCGCCCGATCGGTGATTGATCGATGACGATGACCTTGTCGATTTCCTCGTGCCCTTCGATTCCAGTGTGGCTACCTGGACTGGCATCAGTAGAATGCAAATCACGCAACAGAGCAGGAGCAAGAGTGTCAGTAACGAGAGTGGACTTTCCAGAGCCCGATACCCCCGTTACAGCAATCATGCAGCCTAGTGGGAAGTGCACATCAATCCCCTGCAGGTTATTCTCACGCGCACTCAGTACGCTGAGGTGTTCTCCGTTAGGTTGCATTCGGGTGGGGGGCAGAGGGATGCTCTTGGCTCCTGAAAGATAGGCTCCGGTGACGCTTTCCTCGTTGCACAACAGATCCTCAAGGCTCCCGTTCACGATGATGTTACCCCCCTCACGCCCCGCGCCGGGTCCGATGTCGACCAACCAGTCCGCCTGCCTCAATGTCGCCTCGTCGTGCTCAACCACGAGCAATGTGTTGCCAATGACAGTCAACTCGCGCAGAGTCTCAAGCAGGCGGGCGTTGTCGCGCGCGTGCAGACCGATGCTCGGCTCGTCGAGCACGTACATCACCCCAGTGAGCCGGGTGCCAATTTGCGTGGCCAGCCGTATACGCTGGGATTCGCCACCTGACAAGGAGTTAGAGCGTCGGTCGAGGGTGAGGTAGTCGAGGCCCACAAGAGCGAGGAAGCGCAAGCGGGACTCAATTTCCTTGAGCACCTCGCGCCCGATGTGCAGGTTCCGTTCGGAAAGCTGCTCGGCCGCGTCGAGCACGTCAGAGGACGGTGGTGCCCTACCGATGCGCTCCCAGGTGTCGTCGTCGGTGGCGCCAGCGGCCCAGATCTGCACCACCGCCAGTGCTTCCAGCACGCTGCATGTGGAGAATCGGGGTAGGGATACTTTTCCCACTGTGACTGAGCGCACGGCGGGATTGAGTTTCTGGCCGGAACAGCCTGGACATGGGTCGTCGGTCATGTACGAGATGAGGCGGTTGCGGTTGCGATCGCTGCTGGTGTCAGTGAATGTGCGCTGCAAGCGCTTGAACACACCCTCCCATGGTTTGACCATCTGGTAACTGGAGCCACGTTTGTTCTGGAATAGGAAACGAATTGTGGTGGACCCCGTTCCATGCAACAGGATGTCCTGAGCGTCCTCATCCAGTTCAGCGAACGGCACGTCTACGGGGATATCGTAATGTTCGCACACCTGAATCATCTGTGTGCGGTACCAGCCAGCCATCATCGACGTCTGGAAAGCGCGAACGCAACCCTCTGATACAGCGCGCGACGCGTTGATCAGAAGTTCATAGGAGAACTGGCGCTGCACCCCCAGCCCTTGACAGTCGGGGCAGGCTCCGAGGGGATTGTTGAATGAGAACACCCGCGGGCTCATCTCGGGCATGAATGCGCCGTGCTCCGGGCAGGCGAACTCTTCGGAGTAGGCAATTGTCTCGCCAACCTCCACTGAACTGGCCCTCTCCCCTTCACCGGACTGTTTCTCCACTGATGCACTGAGCGATTCGATTGCCACAGCGCCACCACCGAGCAGCAATCCTGCCTCGACCGCTTCGGTCAGGCGCTGGCGGGTGGAGCGAGTGAGTGCTGTTCTGTCAATCCTCACGTCGATGTCATGGCGCAGGTTCTTCTCCAAGTCAGGTGGGTCATCCAAGTCAGCCTCCCTACCATTCACACGCGCGTGTACGTATCCCTGCTCGACCAGTTGGCGGAATAGATCAGCGTGTGTCCCCTTGCGGTTGCGCACTACAGGAGCCCATACGGCAACGGTGTGTTGGGTGAAGGTCCACAAGATGTCGTCCACTATCTCCTGGGTGGTGCGCCGAGCGACCTCGCGGCCGCATTCGGGACAGTGAGGCTGACCAATACGAGCATACAGCAGACGCAGGTGGTCCTGGATCTCTGTGGTGGTGGCGACGGTTGAGCGGGGGTTGTGGCTGCCTTGTTTCTGGTCGATGCTGATCGCCGGTGACAGGCCTTCGATGCTGTCGCAGTCTGGCTTCTTCATCTGCCCGAGGAACTGGCGGGCGTACGAACTCAGACTCTCCACATAGCGGCGCTGTCCTTCAGCATACAAGGTATCGAAAGCGAGGCTCGATTTCCCTGACCCCGACACACCTGAGATGACGACGAATCTCCCTCGCGGAATCTCCACATCGATGTCCCTGAGGTTGTGTGTGCGGGCGCCGCGCACGATAATCCAGCCATCATCCTGATTGGCTTTAGGGGAATCAACCGACATCATCTCACCGCGGCGCACATCGCCTCGGAGGTCCGCCGTTCTTGAATTGATGCTCCGAGCGGTCATCTGAAAGCGAATGGGATAGGTGAGGTCATCACCTGAGCCAGAGGGCGTCGATGAAGTCTCCAGGGACGCCATCAATACCAGCGGGGAGCAGGGTAAGCCCGTTCCCAGCGACCAGACTGTGCAGGTTACCCGAACCTTGGTGAGTTCGGGCTCTGGCGACCAACTCGTCACCCTCGGTGGTGATGTGAATCCGCTTGAGTGCCAGTTTTCCGGGCGCGCCCTTGACCTCGTCGAGCAATCTTACCCTGACCCTGTCTGCGAGTTTCAGGCCGTCTTCTGGGTGGTAACTGAGGTTCGAGGCTAGCCAGGGAACGACCAGCATCAGGAACACAACGTACGCACTCACAGGGTTTCCAGGCAATCCGAACAGGGGTGTTCCATTCCACAAGCCGAACAAAGGAGGGCCGCCGGGGCGAATATGCACCCGCCAGAATCGAACGTCGCCTTCGGTCTCCATCAATCGGCGCACTAGATCCCAATCACCCATGCTGACGCCCCCACTGGTGATGATTACGTCGCATTCCTCGGCGGCGCGAGTCAAAGTGGTGCGCAGCGTGTCCAACTCATCGATGACCAATGGAAAGCGGACGGGCTCACAACCAATCTGATGGCAGAGTCCTGCGAGCGCGTGGGTGTTCGATTCCCATAGGTCATTCTCACCGAGAGACTCACCTGGTGGGACAAGTTCGTCTCCCGTGCTGATTACTGCCACCTTTGGTGGAACGATGACTGGGAAGGTAGCGTGACCCATCGTACCCGCGAGCGCGAGGCGTGATGACGTGAGTTCGACTCCCGCTGGAAGCCCCTCCTCACCCTCCTCGAGATTCTCTCCGCGGATGCGGATGTAGTGAGGTCGCGCCGGTCCTGTAATCAAAACCCCGTCGCCGTCCACCTCACTATCCTCTACCATGACAATCGCATCCGCCCCCTCAGGAATCGCCGCGCCAGTCATCACCCGGGCGGCCTCACCAATGCCAACCGCCGGGGCTACTTTGCCACCGGCCTGGCCGGACCCCACAATTCTGAGGTGGGCGCCCTCAACCTCGCAATCCTCCACTCGCACAGCCCACCCGTCCATCGCCGAGTTGTCGAAGCGTGGATCTGCAGCGAGCGCGCGCAGTGGTGCGGCTAACACCCTGCCATGCGCCTCATCCAGGGAGGCCTCCTCCGTGGCCACGGAAATGCTGACCCTCCCGGCCAACTCAAGCGCTCGCTCAATGCTCACCCCCGTCTCCATCAATGGTTGCAATGAGTATTCGTGCTTGATTCCGTCGCATGACATCTCTAGGCGAGAGTTGATGAGGAATTGTAGGAAAGAGTAGGATGATGGAGAGTCTGGAGCTCGTTCTGCTGCTGTTCGGTCTACTGTTGATAGCCGCCCTGTATGCATCAGTGGGACATGGGGGCGCTTCTGGCTACCTCGCCCTGCTTTCACTCTCAACGTTTGCGACGATGGACGAGATTTGGTTGAAGCAACACGCTTGGTGCCTGAATCTAGTGGTGGCGGCAATCGCCTTCTGGCACTACCATCGAGAAGGGTACCACCTACCACGACTGACAATCCCGTTCATCGCTGCCAGCATACCATTCGCATTACTAGGTGGATACCTTGCTGTTGGTGGTTCGGTCTACGATTTGCTCCTGTCACTCACCCTGCTATGGGCCGCTTGGCGACTCTGGGGTGGTTCCTCTGCAGACTCTGCAGATGATGTGGTCGTGCCCGACGCGAAAGCGGCGGCACCGGTCGGTGGGGTAATCGGTTTGGTCAGTGGTGTGATCGGCGTAGGTGGTGGCATCTTCCTCACACCGATACTGCTGCTCAAGCGCTGGGCGACACCGAAGCAGGCGGCGGCCACGAGTGCGCTGTTCATCTGGGTCAACTCGCTCGCGGGATTGGTTGGTTCACTCACATCAAAAGGGATGCAACTTGAATTTGAGTTGCTCATCCCATTCCTCGGCGCGGTGTTGCTGGGTGGTTTCATCGGCTCGCGTTACGGATCAGTGGTGACGCCCGAATCAAAAGTACGCAGATTGTTGGTGCTGGTGCTAATCATCGCAGCAACGAAGCGATTGTTGGAGATAATCATCTAGAGGAACTGGTGGTTCGAGAAATCAGTCCTCAAAGCCGATTTTGTCCTCATGGCCACATTCTTCTTGGGCGCAGATGACCTTGTATCGATCCTGTTTCGGTCGAGGAATCTTGTTCATCGCGCCGCACAATGAACATTGATGCATCACTATGTCAGGAAGAGATTCCGTGCCGGCTTCCGCCGCCTGGCTCGTTCCCTTAGTCGTCCAACCTAGATTGTCTCGGTACTCGTCCTTCTTCTTGATGCCGCGGCTGCGTAGTGTGAGCTTCATCTTCCGCTTGCGTCGCTTGCGCTTGCCTCCTGCAGCGGAGCGTTTCTGGGCGCCCTTCGCGGGTGCTGCTTTTCTTCGACGCTTCCTCGCCATCAGAACCAAGTGAGCGGAGATGAGGTGCCCTATTAGACCGTTGGCACGCCCTTATCATCATAGTAAGATGGTGGGTCAGATGGTGTACGATTCGTGATTGATTGGCATGTGAACGCGTACGTTTTCCTTCTCCAGTAATTCTGCAATGGCGGGCCTGACGTCCGGATCACTGTGGAACAGGATGACGTCCTTGGCTCCAGTAGCGAGAGCGAACTCGAGTAGTTGTTTCTGACCAGCGTGGTTCGATAGAGCGAAGCGGTCAAGTTCCAATGGGATGTCAGTGAGTTTTCCAAATATGTGTAAACGACCGGACTCTAACAACAAACGACCACCACTACCCTCTGCCTGGTAACCAGTCAGAAGAATGGCATTTCGCTGATCATTACGTAGTCGATTGAGGTACCACAATGCTGGGCCGCCGTCAAGCATCCCACTAGTGGTGACAATCACGTCAGCGGACAGTGCCTTCTTTCGATCCGATTTACTGCTCACTCGCTTGGACCATTGAAACGCTTCCTTCAATCCCTTGGCATCGTTAACGAACTCCGGGTGTTCGAGGAATGTCTTGGTGACTCGTTTTCCCATACCATCGAAGTGCACGTTGAGATTCAACTTGGACTTCCACAACAGTTTCAATACATCCTGGGAGCGCCCGTTAGCGAATACCGGAACCAGAGCTGTGCCCCCACGATCCACCACTTCGACGATGCGGTCGATGAATCGCTTCTCCTCCGCGACGCGTTCAGGATGTTCTGAATCACCATAAGTGGCTTCCATGAACAGAACGTCGGCCTGCACGGGTTGGGCGCCATTGGTTGTAGGGGAATCACGCGTATCAAAGTCACCTGACCAGAGGATTTTTCGATTGGGTGTCTCGATTTCATACATCACCGCACCCACGACATGCCCGGCAGTGTGCGAACGCCAACGCCAACTACCAAATTTATTCCACACACCTGTAGGATGAGACTGCAGGTAACCTAGAGCCTCCTCGAGGTCTCGCTTGTCCCAAGGTAATGGATCACCCTCGATGCTGCTTACCTTGTACGAATCTCGCCAGAGCATCTCGACGAGGTCAGCGACTACCGGAGTGACATGCAGGTTGGTTCGATGTGCAGCAACCAACCATGGAGCCATACCAATATGATCTAGATGAGCATGGGTGAACAAAGCGTCAGTGATCAAAGGAGCTTCATCAGGATAGCGTGGGGGATTGGATGGAAGAAAACCATAATCGATCAGTAAGGGAGTACCAGCTGAGTCTTCGAGCACACAGCCTACGTTACCAACTTCATCACCTCCACCTAAGAAATGAAAACGCAGTCCCTCATTCTCCACAGGTGAAGATGGGTAACTCGTCATTTGACCTGGTGTATAGAGAACCATGGTTAACGAACACAAGCCGCGGCTCATTATGAATGAACATTTGGAATGATTGAAACCAACCCCCCTATTTCCAGTGGAGAATAAGAAGAACAGAACTCGATGATCGTGATGAGGCTGAAATTCACCCAATCACTATACTCCAAACGCGTCTAGACTTGAACAACTGCTGCTGACACCGCTCTAAACAGACATATTCTTTCTCCTGCTCTATCCGATTAATCATCTTCAGTGGAAAAGAAGGGGTAGGTGAAGATTGAAGCAGACCCTCCTCCTCCTTCTCAATATGGCAAGGCGGGAGGGTGACCTGTTCATCGTCGATGACGATCGCTGCTACGGCTGTGCTGCCTGCATCGCTCTTTGTCCCGTTGATGCCTTGACCTTGGAAGAGCTCCTGGCGATTGTCGACGAGCCAACATGTACTCACTGCGAACTCTGCATCCCTGCCTGCCCCGTACATGCGCTCGCAATCGTTCCTGAAGAGCAAGCAACTTCCGCGACACTGAAAACAGGGTGAGCTGAACAACCATGCACGTTGCCATCGCCGGTTCAGGGTCTGCAGGCCTTTCATGCGCGCACACCTTGTTTGACTCTGGTATTCCCACAGACCGGATCACCCTGATTGATGCTCGAGCTGAGGTTGGCTCCCCATCACATAAGCCAGGGCTACTCAACTCCAGTGAGGTATGGCAATCTCAACTTCAATTATGGGGTCTCACCGACCAGACATACCCACATTCAACTTCCTCCGGAACTATCGGATTGAGACGAGAATGGCTCGAGAAGAGCCTCGCCATCGGTGCGGCGGAGCGAGGTGCACACCTGTTCGTAAAGACCCGAATCATCTCTACTGAATCTCTTGATTCCAGATGCAGGTTGATTTGCAGTGATGTTGGTGGTCTCGATGGAGGTGTCTGGGAGGGTGATTTGGTGGTCGATGCGCTTGCAAGACCCCCTGTAGCATTAGGAAAAGAAGTGGATCATACTGTTCTCTCACCCCTACCGATGAAGTATTTGATATCAATTAAAGAATCGCAGAATCCTATTGAACATTCATGGAAGGGAATCATCACATCTCACCGATTGGCAGCAGCATCGGATACTCACTCATTCCAGCGTGGTGATGGCACCTGGGAGACTTGGTATCATGAATCACGAGATGCGCTTGATCATGAATCAGCTTTGGAGGAGTTATCAGGTACATTTTCTGAATTCGAGTCAGCTTGCGTCGATGCCTCACTCGCTCGAGGTGTAGCACTTGCTCAAGCGGCGCTGGAACGCATGTGAGTGAAGGGCAATTCCAAAGGGTGACGACATCTCGCCAACCTCAATGGAGCCTGTCAACCATCCGTCGTTACTTGCCTACGTTCAGGACCGCTCGATGGGCGCCCGACACATCATTCTCCTGGATCCAGACGACCAGACCCCTGAAGTTGCCGCAGCAAGAGCGGTCGCGGCGGTGTCAGCAGGCAGTCGTATGGTGTTCGTCGGCGGCTCGACTGGAACTGATGACGACAATGTGCACGCGACGGTGTTGGCGGTGCAGGAGGCGCTGGAATTGTGTGCTTGGAACGCCAGCCAGGATTCGGGATTGTCTGAGGATGACTGGAAGGTACCAGTCGTATTGTTTCCCGCAGGAGCCCATGCACTTTCCCCTCTGGCCGACGGAATCACATTCATGATGCTCATGAACAGCCACGACCGTCGATTCATCATCGGTGAACAGGTTACTGCGGCTCTGCCATTGAAGGAAGCAGGAGTGTCGCCTCTGTCAATGGGGTACCTCGTATGCGCTCCTGGGGGCGCGGTGGGTGAGGTGGGCAAGGCCGACTTATTCGACTCTGATGATACTGACAAGGTGCGAGAGTACGCAGTGTGCGCTGAAAGTTTCGGATTTTCACTTCTCTATCTCGAAGCCGGCAGTGGTGCCGATACTCCAGTTTCATCAAACTTGATTCAAGCCGCCAGAGGGGCTTGCTCTCTCACAGTGCTTGTGGGTGGAGGGATCAGGGATGGCCAATCTGCTCGTCGAGCAGTGCAAGCAGGAGCTGATTGGATTGTGACGGGTAGCCTGACTGAGGAGTTCGATGACCCCGATGAGTTGCAAAGAATTCTTTCCGAGTTCATCACCAACATGCGGAGCACATGAGATGACAGTCCTACTGAAGTTGTTCATCGGCAAGCTTGTCCTGTTGCTGCTTTGGGGAGTAGCCATTGTTGCAGGTGTCTACGTCTATCTCAACAACTACCCAGCAGAAGGGTGGAAAGATTGGCTTTGCTTGGCTCCCGTCGGCACCCTGCTTTCCTTGCTGGTGATTCTCGATCTCATACCATCTGTGGTCATCAAGATGCTTGACATGTATCAGACTCGCTATGGATATGCAATGAAGTATGAAGATGAAGAAGACTGAGTTATTCAGTCCTCAAGTTCGTCGATGTCACGCAGCGCGGGGGCAGCAGTCCCTCCTGGTGATTCGGCTTCCCCAGTGGGTTCAGAATCCTCCTCCTCATCCCCTTTCCGCCGTGATTTCAACTGCTCGTGTGCTTTCAGAACACCTAGGGAATCTTGGAACGCGCTGCTGACAACCTCCCGCGTTCGCTCAGATTTACGCATGCTGTCCGCCTCCGCTGCCAGTTGCTCATACATCTTCTCCAGTGCCGCCAACTCAGCAGTGCGGTCGCTCAACCCACCTTCTATGTCGCCTAGAGTGAGATTCAACTCCTGAATCTGCTCATCCCGCTCGAACACCTCACGATGCAGACGGCGTTCTCTGCGTCGGATGGCTTCGTACTCTCGGTTGCGTTCGAGCAACCGTCGTTTCAATTCATCGACCTGCTCAACGAGATAATCGTGTTCTGCTGATATTGATCGTGGCCCCTCCATCACCCGCTTCAGTTGCGATTCAAGTTCCTTGATTCGCAGGTCGCGAGTTTCGACCATACCGCGGACCTGTTCCACCATCTCGCGTAACTTTCCTCTTTCTTCCTCGAGTGCAGCCGCTTCCACATCATTTGTTTCCAACCGTCTGTGAGCATCATCCAACGCTCGGTTGAGTTGGCGTACTTCATCGGCGGAAATTGAAGTGAGCCCCGCTTCCGCGGCTTTCTCAAGGGCGCTCACCAACTGATCGAGTTTTCCTTCCATCTCAGCGATGACCTCGCTTTGTTCGCTTGTTTCTGCTTCCAGCGCGGTGTTCTCTCCTTCCAGACGCTCGATGCGCATTACGTCGTGCGAGGATGCCAACTCATCCTTCTCGCGGTTTGTCTGATCGACCATCCGCTCAAGGTGGATGATACGAGAATCACGGTCGCGCAGTTCCTCTTCCAGTTCGAGAAGCCGGGTACGCTCAGGCGCCCCAAGATCCTCTCGCTCAGCAAGATCGAGTTCAAGCACTCTGTTTCGTTGGTTTGAATGCGCGAGTGATTCTTGTGCCTGCTTGAGCTCTTCCCAAGCGGTGATTACCTCTTCTACCAACTGATTTGTGTCTCTACCAGACAGCACCCCGGCGAGCGCCGCCCTCTCAACATCATCGCCGAGGCCGGCGACATCATTTGCGGAAGCGGGGCTAACCATGGTCAACCGAGGCCGTCCCCACTTTCTTGAACCTTCACCCTCATCAGATGCGCGGGATGAGGTTATCCAGACCCCCTAGGGGTCTGCGAATAATGTGTATTGAACACTGTTCAGTTGATGGCCGTATACTGGTCATCAGGCATCTGCATCGCCAACTTGTACGCGCCGTCCGCGACCCGGACGAGAGGGTCATCCACACACCACACGCGAACGTCACCAATATCCGCAAGTTCGTCAGCCACTCGGTCAGCGATTCCGTCGATGAGACTTCCACCACCGGACAAAATAATGTTATTACGGATTATTGGCATGTATTCGGGATCAGCCCCAGCGACATTCTTCTTGATTGCAGACACCAGGTGTGGCACCAATTCTTCACAGGCAATCTGTACTAGGTCACCGATGTCGACCACCTGCTTCTTACCCTCTACGGACAATTCAACAATCTGCTCACGGGGGTCGCCACTGACATAGGAACCCTCTTCCTTCCATTTACGCACCATGTCCTTGGTCAACTGTGCTCCAGTGAACTTCTTCTCGATTAGATCTTGCAAGACACCATCGACCCAATCTCCAGCCTCATCGAGGGTCGCTTGGTCATCTTCTGCCGGGAAGGATCCGTAAATGCGAGCGATGTCGGTGGTTCCCGCGCCTATGTCAACCACAATAGATCCGCCCAATTCATCGAGTCCGAAGGCAACTGCAAACGGTTCACTGACCACCATGATGGCGTTGACCTGCCCCCGTAGAATGGATACAAGGTTGCTCTTGTCAACGAAACTGATTGTACTCGGGCTGCAGATGACCCCGAACACTTCGTCAAAATCCTCAGGGTCCACGGTTTCCACTAAATGGGTCACGAACGATTTGGCCGCGGCCAAGTTATTCTCATCGTCTTGCGCCACTCCACTTGAGAGGGGGCGGTAGATGTTGCATGCGAGCTTGTTCTTCAAGGCGTCAGCACCAAACAGCGTGTCCCGCTTCAGGAAGTTCCTAGCAATCGGGTCCTTCGGCTTCCCGACTACGGTCTCTATGGTCTCAGATTTTCCGTTGGATGCCGTTATTGTCGACTGGTACGTGCCCAAGTCGATACCAAGATACAGTCGTTCACCCATTTTTCTCACACTCTCCGCGGCCGAGCCACTAGCGCCAGCGAGAGCCGTTCAAGGTTTGAAGGTTCACATGGCCGCACGAGTCTTTCAGACTCATAATCGAGGCCTGTTGGGATAACGCGCTACCATCACTATGATCACCGAGAACATCAGCAGCATGAACACCAGAATTGAACCCTCAACAGCCCACCCAGAGACCTCTGGGGTGACTGGACCAACATCCGATTCTATCATGATCACAGCGCCGTCACAGAAGATGGCACCACCTGGGTATTCGATGCACACTGTTACGCCGTACGGTTTCTCTGCGACATCGGTTTCAGTGAACTTGTGGTAAACGCTACGCCCAGTGTCGGATTCACCATCACCGAAATTCCATGTGATGTTCCCCGTGGGTGAATGAACGTCCCCCCAAAACACGGCACCAGGAGTTTCATCTGTTGTCACACGGAATCTAACGTCTTCTCCGGCTTTCGCTGACTCTGGAATTTCCAACTCAATGTTGCAGAGCGGGCACTCTGGAGGTGTTCGGGAGAAACTGAACCTCTCGCTTTCCGCTGTATCATAGATATTGTATTGGGGTTGACCCCCAGTCACCACCCAGACACGGACAAATACTGACATGTTGGTTATCTGTTCAGGGAGATGAGATTGGTATTGCAAGTGCAACGTGCACTTATTCTCCACCCACTGCACCACAGCGATTGATTGACATTCACTGAAGTATGTAGATGCGGCATCATCCCCATAATCCCAGTTTTTCATCCCAACCAAAGCCATTACTGGGTACCCAGCAGTGTGTCCGGCAATGAATTCGATTTCGATTACATCGGTAAATTCGTCACCATCGTTCGGGGCCAACACTTCGACCATTGGCGAGTTGGCCAACC
This sequence comes from uncultured Candidatus Poseidoniales archaeon, assembly GCA_964618995.1. GTDB lineage: Archaea > Thermoplasmatota > Poseidoniia > Poseidoniales > Thalassarchaeaceae > JAKUTA01. The sequence goes on from CAZUBQ010000007.1 coordinate 48,204, forward strand.
ACACATTCGTCTCGGCTATTCCTTTGGTGGCCACTGAGAAGCCGATCCTGTCACCATCCATGCCGATTGTCAACGTGTCGTTTCCAATAGACACATGCTCGGCGTATACACCGATTGAGATGAATGAGGCGTTGACGAGTGTATCAGCAGACACACGTACTCCAGATACCGTGTCTAAGTGTTCTGATGTTGCATTGAAGCAGGTTTCCTCGAAGTTTTCTTCCTCATGGATAACTGAATAATATCCTTCGAAATCGTTACCACACGTGTAGTGCCAACCCTCGTCATTACGGTACCATACAGTAAGGACGAGCTTATCGAGCAGTTCCGGATTCGGTCGGCTTGTCCAAGCCAACCTGATATCGAGATCCTGGTCAAGTTCAGGTATGACTGTCCAACCAGCGTAATCTCCTGTAGCAAGGAATGGCCCCACCGCCCCCACTCCGTGCCAATTTGCAGTTGCAACCGCATCCGATACATTGTCGGGGCCTGAATCCACCCATCCGCGGACGAGATCCTGCCATGAGTCGTTGGCCATGCGATACGAATCGTGTATCCAGACATCGGTCGGCTTGCTGGCGTTATCGTCGAGCCTATCTTCAAGAGCATCGAAATCGATTATTCGTGAGAGATTCAATCGGCCCCATCCCTGGCTGTCATCCGGCCCCACACCGAGATTGTCGCCACCATGCGTTCCACCTTCGAGCGGTTCTGCGGACAGCGCCATCAGCGCGCGTAGGAGAGACCCAGAAGGCGTGAATCCTTCACCGAGGGACAAGTTGCCCTCGGTGAGGTTTGTCTGTAACAGGTCCGCCCAACCCGGGCGCAGGTCACTCGTCGAAACATTCGTTCGGCCCTCATTGGCTTCAGTCAGCCAACCCTCTTCGACGAGTTGCTGGAGCAGAGCGGCGAACGCAGCAGCCTGAGGGGTGGCCATCGAGGAACCCGAACTTGAGCGCATACCGTCATTCCAAGATTCGTGCTGACCGTCAGCACCGGCCGAGAGTATTGATGTCCCCGGAGCGGCGACGAGCACACCTTGGCGACCTTGAGCGGTTGCGTCTTTAGGTGATGCTGACCACATGTTTCTCGTTCCGTCCTTGGCGGCCACGCCGACAGATACGACGTTCAGGCCGTTGGCTGGCTCGAGCACTTCACCCCCAGTGTTTCCCGGGGCGATCAATGCGAGGCTCCATGGGACCTGCATTGACCAAGCGTCGAAGTCGTGCGTGCGCAAGGTGTAGGCGGTGGTGTCATCACCCCAGGAGTCTGAGTGGATCACCGCACCATTGTTGGTGGCCTCCCAGAGCAGTTCACCGGGCCCCGGGACGACCCAACCTTCGTCGTTGACGAGGTCCTGAAGCAGCAAGCGGGCTCCATGTGAGAGAGATGTGCCTTCTCTAGGCGTGGCGTTCAACCAATCACCCAGTTCCTCAGCCGCGGTCTCGTTGACGTGCCGACAGACGAGTGAGCCCGCCACGTGTGTACCATGTCGGTAATCCTCGTCACCAGGAGTGTCCCAATCGTCCAAGCTCTCGTTCACATGCACGAGTTTCCGGTGGCCTGTTCCCGGGATTCCGCTGGCGTTGCTGTCGTTCCCCTCTGGCCAAGTCAATTCACGAAAGCAGGCATGGTCGCGGTCGAGTCCTGAATCAGCGTTGGCGATCACGATTCCTGAACCATCGATGCCGTACAGCCACGCAGGATGTCCCAAAGTCTCACCTTGTTCCATAATCGAGGCGGCAACATCGTTGCGCGCCTTTGTCTCCAGAACCGGTTCGACCCAGTGGATTCCGGACACTGACTCAATGGCCGGCCACCACGACTCCAGTGCTTCGGGTGTGCTGATCTGCAGCGCGGCCGGAAGTGGACTTCCTGACGTTGGGATTCTGATCCACTCGGGTATGAGTCCGGCATCTGACAACTCGCTGAACACCCTCTGCTGGACGTCGTGGGGTAGGCGTGGCTCGAGCACCACACGGTGCTCTGCGAACGGACCAGACGCCAGCGCGGCCCGATATTCAGATTCACCTTCGTAAGCGGTGACATTCCATGTTTCCTCTAGTGTAGGGGTAGCATCCAAGTCCCATGCGAGTACCTTGTTCGGAGTGAGTTGGCGCAGAGGTTCCATGCCTCCTTCGCGCAGGGAATTCCATGCCTCGAAGGTCCAGTGAGTGTCGAGCGTGATGATTACCGCTAACCCCACTATTGGCTCTGCTTCAGGTGTATCAGGTATGTTTGGCAACTCTGGTACATCTGTGAGAGGGGCCCCCAAGAGCAACAAGGGGAGGAACGCCGTCATCAGCAACGAGCGCCGCGGTTGCATGCTTCGCTCAGCGCGCCCGCACCCATGTTGCTTGCGGACCCTCGTCCAAGCGCATCCCATCGCGTTTAAGGCAGAACTCTCGGTCGCCGGGCCGATGCAAGCATATCGAGTAGTTGGCCGCTTCCCCAACGGACGAGTCATCCAAGCGTTCACCAGCGACATAGTCGCAGACAATGAGGACGACGCCAGGCATCGTGTGCTTTCCTCAATGGGTAGCAGGCACAGGGTGTCCCGCCGCTTCATCGATATCGAGAGCATCTCTGAGATCGACCCATCCGACTCTGCTGCTGCCGCGGTCATCGCTCACTTCCGTGCCAAGGAGACCCCACCTCCCGTCGCCACTGCGCCAGACGATGCAAGTTCCGAAGAGGAATGATTCAATCCTGCTTCCGCTGCATCGTAGAGTGAATCTCTGCGGCGAACGCGGCTTGGTTTCTCTTCGAAGAATAATTTGTATGTTGCATTTCCAGCGCCCCAGCGCGTAGGACCTGATCGTCCAGATCGTGTTCCTCCAGCAGTCGGGCGAGTTGAGTTGGTTCGAAATCTGGTGCAAGATGGTGGCCGCAACTCACAGTCACGATCTCTGGTGAGCCACCGACAGCGGTTACAATCGCCGGCACCCCGAAGGAGAATGCTTCCATGATTGAAACCGGGAGTCCCTCGGAGGATGAGACGTTGATGAGCAGGTCGACAGGCTCATCCTGGTAGTGCTGCAGCACCTCCGCGTGCGATTTCTGGCCCATTAGTCGCACTTCGACGTTATCTCCCACTGAACCAGCAGCGCCCTCTACCTCAGCGCGGCACTCTCCATCACCGATGTGCGTCCAGATGATATCGCGGCTCGTCTCCGCCAGCGCTTCGGGAATCAAATGCACGCGCTTCACCGGTAGCAATCCCGAGACAGAGAGCAACCGCAGGATACCATCCGTTGAATGGGCGGCATTCCGTTGTTGATCATCAACTCCAAGTCTACCAACATGGATACGCGTAGCGTTCTCGGGATACTTGTCACACAGATATTCCACTCCCGCTTGAGAGTCAGGGAGAACCCCATCGAGCAGACGTAGCGTCTCTCGTTGAAGTGGGAGGTGTACCATTCCTCTCCGTTCAGCGTAGATGTCTCCACCATGGCCGCGTGCGAAAGCGACCAGATGTGGATGTCTGCGTTTCAGTTCAGCGGCCACCGACGCACCCCTGTTCAACCAGAAGGCAGCGACAGCGTCCACGCTTGAGGGGTCGAGAGCCGACTCCACAGTCGAGGCGAGCAATCGGACCTGCGCCACTTCTCCCAACATATCGCGCATAGGAGATTTGGAGATGTTGCTGAGAACGACCCCTAATCTTGCAGCACCCATTCCGAATCGGCGCAAAAAACCGGTCTTACTCCATCTCTGCCATGCCGCCGAGCGTACATTATCGAGGACATCGACGCCATCCGGCACATCTCTGAGTGGCAGTGAATCGTCCACGTCCTCTGCGAGTGGAAGTACTAGCAAACGGTCGAAATGGGGTGCGAGATCACGGATCTCGTTGCTTACGAACGACTCGCCTGGTTGGTGTGGCCAGCGGTCTGTAAGATAGAGCAGGGTCCCAGACATCAATTCCACCTCCGCCGTGATTCCAGCTGTTTGTTGATATCCTCCAGATGAGCCGGGGTTTTGATTCCAACCACCTCTTCAGGGTCTGCGCAGGGCACTCCATCCACTCCCAAGCCAGCCGCAAGGCACCCCCTGACCATTTCATTCGGGTATCCGAGTTCTCCAGAAGTGGTACGATAGTTCCCCACCTGCTCATCATGGAGATCGGCGTGCAACCCGCGCAGCACAGATTCTAGGGCCCGTCGGCTCGCCCAGTATCCCCCGACGTTTGTTTCTCCGAACACGGGAGCCTCAGTATCATCCAGATGAGTCTCCACAGAATCAGTGACACGACCATCATCATCGCGCAGCAGCGGAGCGTAAGGGTCCGCTCGCCAGGTGGTTGGCAGCGTGAAGTCAAGTCCATTTGACAGATGATGATTGAGTGAACTGCGCACGGTCACGGCTCGGATAAGTGGTTGGCTTCCGAAGGTGACCCAGACATGTTCTACGGTTGTCAGCAGGTGATCGAGGGTTGCGAGCACGGCGTTACCAGTCCCCAATGGTTCGTCCTGAGTGATGATATCGACAGGCAGCCCACTCAGAGCGGTTTCGTATTCAGACACACGCGCGGGGGGTACCACCACCAGGAACTGATCGAAGTCAAGCTCTGAGCTGAATAAGGACTCCAACACGAATCTTGTTGAGGGGGTGCCGTCTACATCGAGCAGTGGTTTGTGCGTAGTCACGCCTTCTGCACGCATCCTGCTCCCCTCGCCGCCGCAGAGTAGAACTCCGGCGAGCGCGGTTTTCTGCCCGCTGGCCATTGGGACGAGAGATTCGACATCGAGCATGTCCATGCCATTACCTGGGCTGCATACCAACACGCCTCCGTCATCACCACCAAGGACGCTGGTGAGGTCATCAACACTCTCTTCGCGGATGATTGCCAGCAGATTTCCTCCGAATCCAGCACCCATCACCTTCAGCCCGAGCACTCCCTCGAGACCTCTGGCGATGGAGGCGATGCGATCCATCTCAGGAGTGCGAATTCCGTACAACTCCCCAGCGTCCTCCCACGCTGAATCGAATATACCCCCGAGCCTCTCACAGGTCAGCGTATCAGTTTCCACCAACGCCTGTAATTCTCGGCTGCGCTGGAATTCCCGCATACCGAAGCGGAATCTGTCGGCGATACGCATGCTCAGGTCATCATTTTCGAGCAGGATGGGATAGCGTGCCCGCATTCCATCGAAATCATCGGACCATCTGCCACGCACCTCATTCACTGTCAGTTCCACAGGGAGCCGTTTCGCAATATCCTTCCAGTTATCCATAGGTTCACCAGTGAGTGGCCATCCTTCTTCGGCGAGTAACCGTGGGAGCAGTTCTCGAGCGACGAACGCCAACTCGTTGAACGCTCTGAGCGTGTCTCCGCCCTTGTCTGAGGGGTGGGTGAAGATGGTGACGAATCTGGTTCCCACTAGCGAGAGGGGAATCGACGTCGCACTGAACGGCCGGAAGGTCAGTCGGAGAGCATGTCCCGCTTGTGCAAACGCCATCGTCGCATGATCCATCATTCCACCCCTGGTGCCGACATACCACTCTGCATCAGCAGTGTCGTTCGCCATCTCCAAAGCGCCCGTTGAGAGCCTGTTGCAGAGCCGGAAAGCCATCATGCCGCACATGGCTAGAGCTGAGGATGACGATGCACCAGAGGATGACGGAATTGTGGAATCGACGAGCATGTCAAAACCACCGAGCAGGGCTTCAGGGGAGTTGAACTGGGTATGTCTAATCGAGCCGAGCACGTAGTTCGCCCAATCAGGCTCAGAGGCACCCCTGCGCTCCAACCAATCCAACCAATTCATGCCTTCAAATCGCTCTGGCACATCTTCTGAGATGTCGAATTCCCGCTTGACGAATGATGGATGTGTACTCTGCATCCGGACCATTGAGTCATTTCTAGGTTTGATGACCGCCCACATCCTGTGTTCCGCGCTAGCGAATGTGACCAATTCAGGTGTGAAGCACTGCCAGTAGTCGGTGTGGTCGGCGGCCGCGCACAGGCGGGCGGGCATGCTCACCACCCAGACCAACCCGGAACCGAACGAATCTTCGAAACGGGCGAGCGTGTCCGACAATCGCGGGTGGGAGGCACTGGTCATCATCCGCAGTGTTGTCGAATGGCGTGGTTCTGTCGTGTTCATTCCCCCGATGGCCCCGGTCGAACCGGTCACCCCGATCATGGGAACGCCTCAGTCAAGTCCCAAGGCGATGATGCACTCATCGATATGGCTCCTCAGTTCATCGTCGGAGAATCGCTCGGCATGACTGGAGTTGTATTCTTTCAGATTCACTGCGGTCAACCCTTTGATTTCGGATTTCCATCCAGCGAATGGGGGGGCGACCACGTAGAGTAAGTCCGTCTCATGCAGCCGAGCGAATTCATCGCTGGTGACGAGATCCTCGTGCAGCTTCTCAGCCCTGACCAAACCCATCACGTCCACCTGCACATCACCAGATGCCAGATTCATCCCTAGCAGCACATCGACAAGTTGTCCGAGGGTGAATGATTTCATCTTCAACACGAAGATTTCACCTCCTGCGCACAGTTCAGCGGCGTCAAGCACCAGTTTCGCAGCTTCGGGGATGGGCATTGCGAATCTGGTGACATCTCTGTCAGAGATCCAGATGCTACCGCGGTCCTTGACCCCCTTCACCATCGACGGAATGACAGAACCCCGACTGCCGAGCACGTTGCCGAAACGCACGCACGCACACCTAGTGTCGCCTGTGGCGTTACCATCGATCACCAGTTTCTCCGCCACGTACTTTGAGGCACCCATCATCGAGGTGGGATTGACCGCCTTGTCCGTGCTGATTGAGAGTACCACCTCAACTCCATGCGCCTTGGCGAGATCGACCACGTTCTGGGTGCCGAGAATGTTCGTCTTCACCGCCTCCGTGGGATTCTGTTCACAGATGAGCACATGCTTCAGCGCCGCCGCGTGGATGACTATGTCCACCCCACCCTGAAAGGCGCGACTGAGTCCCTCTCGGTCACGCACATCGCCTATGATGAATGACACATCATCTCGATTACCGAGCTCCTGTTGGAAGTAGAAATGCTTGGAATCGTCGCGAGAGAAAACCGTCACGTGCGCAGGGGAGCGGGACAGCAATTGTCGCACCACTTCGGAGCCGATTGAACCAGTGCCTCCAGTGACGAGTACTCGGCTTCCAGCGATGCCCATGTGCATTCTCTCCGAGGTTCTGACCCCTCGTTCCGTTATTGACGTAACTCACGTCTTCACGGGGCGACGGCTTCATGGCGGCCGAGCGAGTCGAGCGGCCCGCGGTGAGCCAATGGCGGATGCTGAGGAGTTGCAACAACTCGCAAATTTGGTCGAGGTCAACCGAAGCAGGATGTCACGACTTTCGGAGCAGATTACCATGTTGGAGGAGGCGGCATCCGAGCATGGGCAGGTTCTGAAGGCGCTCAAAGCGCTTGAAGCTGGGCCAGATGCTGGTACGATGGTCCCATTGGGCGCAGGTGTTCAACTCGTGGTCGAGCGGTCCTCGGATAATGGAGTGGTCATCGATCTAGGCAGCGGCATCCAGGCCGAGCGCCCACTTGAAGAGGCGATTCCGATGGTCGAGAAGCGCCTTGAGGACATCGAGACGTTGTTGGGCTCAATGAATGAGCAGTTCGATACCTCTGAGGAGTCGGTTAAGGAAATCGTGGATGAGTTCAACACCATGCTGTCAGATTTACAGGCCGAGGCGGCGAGCGAGGAGGCCGCAGAAGCAGCGCAGGAATCAAGTTCGACTGACTCAACCAAACGTCGCAGGCGTTCAATGGGCGGGGACCTCACGCTCGATGACTGACTGAGGTGGACATATGGGTCTGTTCGACGTATTCCGCAAGCGCGTCAAGGAGGTCGCTGAGGACACTGACGAGGATGAACTGTCCGCACTTGAGGAAAGTGATGAGGCCGTCGCGGCATTGGCTGAGCGTGAACAACTCGAGCAAGAGGCGGCTGAAGCCGAGCAGGCAGCCGAAGCCGAAGTCGCATCTACAGACGACTGGGAGGATATCGAGGATATCGAGCCTGAGACTCCATCTACGGAGCCAGAATCGGCTGATGAATTGGATGATTGGGAGGATGAATCAGTTCCCGAACCATTGTCACCCACTCTTTCGAAGAAGGAGCGCAAGCAGGCTGAGAGGGAACTACGTCAGCAGGAGAAGGAACGCAAACGACTCATGAAGCAAGGCTTCGACGTCGACCAGCAGGTACGTCCCGACGGTTCGCGGGTCGATCTGCAAGTGATGCGTTCTACGACAGGGCGGAAACTGGTGGAAGTGAAACACACCCCGAAAGGTTCGGCTGGCGTTCAGAAGGTCGAGAGCGAATCAGGCCAGGACATCGAGGTCGATCTAGGTGGTGGAGTAGTGTCAAGAGGTGGCCGGGTAATCAAGTCCGGAGCAGCACTCGATGGGTTGTTGGATGAACTGGAACTCGTGCTGCTGGAAGCCGACATGAGCCGCACATCAGTCGATGAGGTCATGAGCGCGCTTCGCACTGAGCTGGTTGGCAGCCGTCTGCGCAGAGGCGCGGATCTATCCAAGGTGATCGAAGCGGGGCTCAAGCGAACGCTGCGCGCACTGCTGACCGCCGGATACTGGGATTTCGAGAAGACCGTGGATAAATTGGTCGCTGACGGCGACCTGCCTGTGGTCATCATGATGGTCGGCGTGAACGGGACTGGTAAGACGACCACCACCGCCAAGATAGCCCATCGCCTCAAGCAGAAGGGATTGGGCGTAGTACTCGCTGCCGCTGACACATTTCGAGCCGGCGCCATCGACCAGTTGGACATTCACGCCGAGCGCGTAGGTGTGCGTTGCGTCGCCAGCCAGAGAGGCGGTGATGCTGCTGCCATTGCTCGTGACGCCATCGAGCACGCCAGGGCTAGGAATCAGCAAGTGGTGATTGTGGACACCGCCGGACGGATGCAGAACAAGACCAACCTGATGGAGGAGTTACGCAAGGTGCACCGCGTGACGAAGCCACACCTGGTGCTGTTCGTTGGTGATGCGCTCGCCGGTAACAATGCGGTCGAGCAGGCTGTGGAATTTCAGCACATGCTGAAATTCGATGGAGCGGTCATCTGTAAGTTAGATACTGACACAAAGGGTGGTTCTGCCCTCAGCATCGCTCACGCAACTGGGAAACCAATTGTTCTGGCTGGAGTTGGCCAGGGATACGATGATATGAGACAGTTCGACCCCGACTGGCTCATCGAGGAGATGTTCGCATGAGTGATGATATCCTGCAGTCGGAGGAGTCCATCCAGTTCTTCTCACTGATCCACATGCTGCAGCGCAGCGCACTGGTCGGGTTGGGTTTGATGCCCGACCACGAAGGTGAATTCACACCCCATCTGGAGGAAGCAAAAGCAGCCATCGACCTCATCGGTATGCTGCAGAAGCGGACAGAAGGCAATCTCGAGGAGATGGAACAGACACTGTTGCAAGGAATCCTCACCGAGTTACGAATGCAGTTCGTCCAAGCCCCCAAGGAAGTCGAACGCAAGCAGGCGGAGGAGCAGGCGGTCGAGGAGTTGAAGCAGATTATCGAAGACCCTCAGAGTGCACCGGTTGAGGTCCTCATCGATGACGATGAAGGCAGTGATTCTGAGGAGTGAGTCACCGCTCGATTGATGAGACTGGCATACTTGGCCCCCTTCAAGAGGGAAGCAAGTGACACGCGTCACCGATGTCGAGGACGAGGATGCACCACTGGTGCTGGTTGTCGACAATAACGCGATGGTCCTCCATCGCCTGCATCAGTTGTTCACTCAGAGGGGCTACCGCGTACTCGAGTGCGAGGATGGAGATAAGGCGGTTGATTTGTGCGTCGCAGAGGAGCCCGAACTAGTACTACTATCACTCGATATTCCCACTCTTGATGGGCATGTGGCAGCACTGGAGATGCGCGAGTCGCGCGAGGATGCGCGAATAGTACTCATTTCATCACGCGGTCACATGGAATTGGCTCAGGACGTTGCATACAGTGCGGGCGCTGTGGCTGTGCTACAGAAACCGGTCACGGCTACGTCTGTGGATGAGGCATGGGATGATATCATGGGTGATGTTCCTGAAGCCCCTGGTGTCGCCGACCTCGACCAACTCTATCCCGACCTTGCTGAGAAGGATGCTGATGAGGAGGTTTCCGCCGCTGACCTATTGGGTGATCTCCCATTACCGCCGCCACCAGATTCCCTTCCTGCATTATCCACGAAACCCCCTCGCCGCCGTCGAGGGATTGGTTTCCTACTACTCGCCTTGGTGTTGTTCGGGGGCGCGCTCGTAGCGATTGGTTACGGCCTGAAGCAGATGGAAATGCTACCAATCTGATTATTCCAGATCCGGAACATCAGGCAGCCCCTCTCCAATCAATCTCGCTGCTGAAGGTTGTGGCAGGGCTGCTGGTTGCTGGACACCCTGAATCAACTGCACGGGCACATAGGGGACGAGCATGCTGCCAGCAGGTGCATCAGTGACCACCTCGATTCGATGCTGCAGGCTGGTAATCAGAGTCGCATCGCAGCGTGAAAGCCGTGTATCCAACTCTCTGTGGACGTTGTACTGCCACAATGCGAGTGCGAACAGCCCCCCGGTTGCAATGAGGGCGAACAACCAGGTCATCGCGTAAGCCATCACCATGCGGATGTGCGCCGCCCCTGTCAAGCGTTTCGCTCTCAACTCATCCCGAGATGATGCCGTGCACCGCATCTACTGGGTTTTCAGCGCCCGTGATTGGTCGGCCGATTACGAGCAGGCTGCTCCCTGAAGCGACAGCGTCCTCAGGTGTGGCAACGCGTCGCTGGTCATCGGCAGCGCTGCCTGCTGGCCTGACACCCGGCGTGACCAGCAGGAATGGCTCGGGTAGGAGGCTGCGCAGATGAGCAACTTCGAGCGGTGAGCAGACTGCACCATGGACCCCTGAATCGTACGCCAACTGAGCCAGCCGCTCCACCTCTCCTTCCTCGGCATCGAGGCTGGTGAGCACGGTAATCGCCAGCAGGCGCATGTCGTCTCCAGCACCAGCCACAGCCGCCTTGAGCATCTCCGCACCGCCGCTGGCGTGCACGGTCAGTAGATCGACTCCTAGTCCAGCGACCGCGCTCGTCGCCAACCCAACCTGATGCGGGATGTCGTGAAGTTTGAGATCGAGGAACACCTTGCCGCCGCGTTGCTTGATTGCGTCGACCACTTCTTTGCCGGCGTGTGTCCATAGGGATACGCCGACCTTGAACCAGCATACACCAGAAGGAAGCAACTTGTCGACCAAATCCAGAACACGGTCCACATCGAGGATATCGAGCGCCACGATAATCTGGTCAGCGCGTACCATCAGCCGCTTCGGCCCGCCTCCAATCCCTCAATGCTTCGGTCACTCAAACCCAGTCATTTTCGAGAATAGGGTGTACTGTGTCGATTATCGATTGCTCGATTGGTCGCCATCCCATGCCGAGTTCCCGTTCGGCAGGCGAGGCATCGAAGAAGGACTGTTTCCTGAGGTGAGCTTTAGCCCAACTGACAGTAATCTTGGGGTGGAACAGAGCGGCGAGCAGTGCCAAGCTGTAGGGAATCTGTCGCTTCGGCCACTTTCGTTCTGGGAATTCTCCTTCGAGTGTCTCGGAGATGTCGCGGAACCATGCGTGTCCACCAACCACCAGGTAGCGTCCATCGGGAACACCCCCTTCGAGTGCACGCACATGCGCCTCCGCTACATCGCGCACATCGACAATGTTTACGTGCAGGGGAAGCAGCAAGGGGGGATTACGCTCGATCAGTGCCACGATGTAAGACAGGCTCCCGCGTAGATGCCTCCTAGTCATCGGAGGTCCCAGTGTCACGCACGGGTGAATGGTGACCAGTCGTGGAGGATTCGTGGCTTGCGCATGCCAGTCGCGCACCACCCGTTCCGCACTTGCCTTGGCCAATCCATAGGGATTGAACTTGACACTGGCGTCATCACACCAATCCTCGTTGCTGAACACCCTCCCGTCTTCGAACGTGCTCGAACTGATGGCGGCCGTGGAGGATGTGTGCACGAACCGCTCGACGCAACCTGCTGCGTCGATGGCTGCCACTAGATTTTGACATCCCACCACCGACGGGTCGACGATGTCCCGCTGCGGATTCTTGGCGACCACGCGCACCGCGGCTGCGGTGTGGATCACATCCGTGCAGCCAGCGACAGCCGCGTTGACCGCTTCACTATCGAACAGGTCCATGCTGACGACCTCGAGCGAGCCCCCTTCACCGACTGGAAGCTGTTGCAGATGCTCGGTCCGCTCTGGGTCACGAGCCGCCGCGCGCACCCTCATGCCACGTTCAAGCAAGTTAGCAACCACGTAACTCCCGATGTAGCCCGAAGCTCCTGTCACCAGCACCACTCTTCCGGCCATGACCCACGCTCGTCGTTTTCCACAATGATTGCTTCGCCTCCTTGACGTCAGTTTGATGCATGGGTTGCTCCCACGAACACACGATGCCCACAGCGCGCACGTCGGAACAGAGGGGTGAGTACTGATGGAGCAGGGGAAGCCCCTCATCATCACAGGAGCGGCGTTCTCTGGGTTCGGTCTGTTGTTGATCATCGCCTCGTTCGCTTTCTCAAGCAATCCCATGCTCAGCGCCGGTTGCGCCACCATCATCGTCGGCCTCGCACTGGTTGGTATTGCCGCCGCAATGGCTACCTCTGGCTCGTCCATCTCTAACAGGGGGGAAGAACAGATCCCTGTCGTCTACAACATTCCAGCCACGCAGCCCCAGATGGTGCAGCCGGGTGCGGTGCAAGTCGCCCATCCAGAATCACCGGGCCAGCCGGTAGACGAACAGGTCAGATGAGTCCGGCGCCCAACTCATCGAAGATGCGCAGTGCGTCATCGTCATCGGGGAGGTGTTCGAGCGCTTCGCGCGCGGCTTCGAACGCAGCCATGTTGTTCCCTAATTTCTCATGAACTCGTGCTAGATTCAACCAAGGGAATCCCTGAGCGTCGTAGCGAGGGGCTTGTGTGGCCGTGCTGAGCCACGGAACGGCTTCTTTTAACTCACCAATCTCAAGCAGCAGAGCCCCAATATCGTTCCATGGATTCCCCAGAGTCGGGTCGGTCTCAATCGCCCGCCTACACCAGGCGAGTGCGGACTCCCGGTCACCAGATTCTGACAACGTCCAACCGATACAAGTAGCAGACTCAGATGATGGCAATAACCTGTACGACTCTGCGTGATGCTCTCCAGCCAAACCGATTACGTTCAGTTGCCCAAGAGTGTTGCCGAGACGGAACAGATCGTCGGCCAGTTTGGTGCGAATGTCGGCTTTAGCGTCTTCCAAACCCGCGAATACAGGTCCCGCTGAGTCCCAGATGGCAGCCATCATTCGTAGGATTCTTTCAGGAGCAAAACGGTCGCGTATCGGGTCGTTGTTTGCCAGGGTCCAAGCGCGTATCCGATCAGCCTCACTGAACATCTCCGCCTCGGCCACCACCTCTAGGGGCGGCTCGAAACCTTCGAGCACAGAGGTCACCTCGGGCCCGAATTCATCCACCCCCCAGCAGGTAATCCACTGAGCGGTCAACTCCCGCTCGCTCGTTGATGAGACCACTTGCAGCACGGCCGCCTCGTCATCCCCTACGACGACCAGAGCCTGCCCATCATGTGTGAGCCCCGTGAGCAGATCGAGCGGTAGCCGCGGCAATGCTCCGGTTAGCAGCATGCGATCCCAGTGCGGTTCGCTGCGCATCGCTTCGTCTGCCAACTCAACACAGCCACCCCATCTAACCTCACAATCATGTTCTGTACACAACTCATCGAGTCCCAATCGCTCCCAGCGAGAGATCAGTGTAGCGCGTCGCATCTCATCAGGTTCAATGACTAACAGTTCAGATGCACCGATGCGAACCAGCAATTCGGTCCAGTAATTTCCGCGCGGACCCAGTAGCAATACTCGGTCCCCCACTCTCATCCTCAACAGTTGCAGCACTTGCGCGGTTTCGTAGTGCCCAGGAATCAATGCACAACTTTCCTCAACATGCCACCACGGCAATCTCAGCGCAGAACCCTCGAGGTCTACCTCGTCAATCAACGGTTGTTCGAGTGCGTGCTGCTGCCTCGGACATACCGCCATCGCCTCTTGGAGCCCCTCATCGAATAGCACCCCCATAGCCGCTAGGCGGAGCACTGCTTCCTCGTTGTTCGGCAGGCGTGGAACCACCTCCACTTCTGGCAAAGAGGAGAGGTCGCATTCGG
>CAZUBQ010000008.1:0-36540 GCA_964618995.1 uncultured Candidatus Poseidoniales archaeon
CGTCTCCTGTGGTTGCGGACCATAGCACGAATGACCCGCATCGGTATCGATTGCGGGAGCGGCGTTAGAGATGTTCTCGTAATAGACGATCATGATGTTCGCCCGGATGTTCGGATTGCTGCTCGTCTCGGTGTACTGCTGGCCGTTCCACAGACCCTGATAGAACAAGTCGTTGGCTCCGGATGGGTTGACCCAGCCGGTGATGTCGTGCAGCCAGAGGTCGGTCTGCTGACCCGGGCACCAGCCCGCTCGCCCGTAGGGCCAGGAGCCGTACTGGTTGGCCACCGTCCCCTCATCCATCGTCTTCTTGCACCCCTGCCGGTCGCTGCCTACACTGGAGTTCCCCGCCATCGGATGGTCCTCTGTGGCGTCGTTGCCGTTCATCGAGAAGCGGTGCTCGTGGTTGCAGAACTCGGCGCAGTTGTTCGGGTCGTTGCCGAAGCCGTGGCCGGTGACCCAGGAAACAATCTCTACCTTGTCGAAGGCGCTGCTGGAGTTCACCGCGTGGATCCGCTTGTAGCGGGACTGGTTGTTGTACTCCGAGTTGAAGGTGCCACCGCTGAATGCCGATTCCCCGTGAACCGGACGCATTCCGTCGTCATCCCAAGTGGAGAGTATGATGCTCACATTGAGCCAGCCGCCGTTGGCTCCTGAGTAGCGGAAGCGCCGCTCACCACCGTCCTTGATGAGCCAGAGCAGAGGTGAAGTTTCGGTGATCCATTTTCCTTCCCGGCCGTAAGTCGTGATGTACCTACCTAGCTCGGTTCCGCAGACACTCGAGTTGTCTGCGTCGCAGATGTAGAGGTACTGGATGTAGTCCCACTCATGGCAGCCTCCGTAACGGTCGGTCGTGCCGTCTCCATCGTCGTCTATTCCGTAGCGATCCCTGTGCTCGCTGCAGGCATGGTGCATGTAGACCTCCATGGTGTTGAATCCCTGCATCGTGCTGGCATTCGGCAAGGTGCCGTTCAGGTAGGAGGTATGCCCCCCACCCCAGCCTCCGGAGTGCCTGTCTCCAGCCCAGATGTCGATGACCGTGACGGCGGGGTCGGTGCGACGAAGTTCGACTTCGAACTCCTTGTTCCACATATCGGGTTCATTGGCGATGTAATCCAATCTATAGCAACATGAACTGCTCTGCCAGTCGAACATGCTGCCCAGTTCACGCCAGCGCTGGAAGCGGTCGATTCCGTAGTAGAACTTGCTCCAGTCACCAATGACGTCGCGCAGGCTGCCATCGATATCCCAGCCCCTCTCGTTGACGTAATGGAGGCGCCCGCTCCAACTGTCGCGGACCTCCTGAGGTTGGTTGCCGAGCCACGAATCCACCCTCGCTTTCATGCCTGAGATGTCGTTGGCGTAGTCACTGTCGTAGGAGCCGAAGAAGATGTGCGTGTTCGAGGGGGTTGCACCCAGCAGATCGCCGACATTCTGACCCCACAGATTGGACATGTAGGAGTTCGATTTCTGATTGAATATGAACAGGTAGGTGTGGTTGCCGTCCCAGGCATCTTGGATGCGCCAGTTTCCTGATGTCGTCTGGATCATCATCGTCCCGACGCGGCCGAACCGATCGGTGCTGTACGGGCCGCTCCCGTTCCAGGGCACCGGATGCTGCAGAACGTTGCACCCAGCGGCATCCACGGTCCATTTATGTTGACTCCCGGGGCACTGGTCGACGTTTGCGAACACACCGTCCCCATCTAAGTCAGCACATCCTTGTTCGTTCACAAGCAACCCTGTTGGAGTGCCTGAGCACTGATCGAGGTCGTCTGTCACGCCGTCTCCGTCCGTGTCCCGCTGGTAGTCAGCGCAGCCAGATTCGTCAACCGCAGCACCCAGCGTGGTGTCGGGACAGGTGTCGTTGGTGTCGAGGATGAGGTCATTGTCGTCGTCCTCATCCTCGTCGCTGTCGCGGCAGCCGTCGTCGTCGCGGTCGGTGCTGGCGTCTGGCACCCAGTTGATCACCCCCTTCGGGCAGTCGTCGAGGAGGTCGGGAATCGAATCGGAGTCGTCATCGTCATCTTCACTGGAATCCTTGCATCCATCTCTGTCGTGGTCGTTGGCGAAGGTGGAGGACCAACCGTAGGGTGAGGTGAGGCAGGAGTCCTCGGCATCGAGAATTCCATCTCCGTCGTCGTCGTCATCCTCGGTCGCATCCAGACAGCCGTCACCATCCATGTCGATGTCCGGAGTGGTGAACCAGTTGAGTTGCCCCTTGGGGCAGTTGTCGAGCGGGTCGGCTACCCCGTCGTTGTCGTCGTCGAGATCCTCGTTGATGTCGAAGCAACCGTCGCCGTCCCAATCGGTGGTGACCGAGGAGATGAACGAATCTCCTTCAGGGCAGCCGTCGTTCTCGTCAGGCACCCCATCTCCATCTGCGTCTGCAATCACCTCCCCGGCCCGCGTGAAATGAACGGTCACACTCGCTTGTGAGGTGGTCCACCTGCCGCAGGATGCGGTGAACGTGCGGGTGAGGTTGGTCTCCCCTCTCCCCAGCATGTCGATGTGCAGCACGAAAGAGCCTGATTCGCTATCAAGGCCCAACTGTTGACTCGCCCCGCCCTCATCGGTTGCGGTGACCGTGCAGCTGTCCAGTTCAGAATGCACCACCTGACCCGACACCGTGGCCATCGAGTCCTGCTCGAACAGCACCTCGGTGTTGCCCATGCTCAGAATGACGTCCGCCTCGACAGGGGGATTGACGCTGAAACTGTGGCTGATCGTCCGGCTCTGCTGGCCTGCCGTGTCCTTGGCGGTCACATTGGCGAAGTAGGTACCGGGGTTGAGACCGGACATGCGGAACTCCCAGTTTCCTGCCTCGTCTGGATTGACGTGGACAGTGCCCCATGGAATTGAGATGGTTACTGTCACCTTGACTTCTGCTGGTTGCTCATCCTTCACCGTGCCAGCTATCAGCGCCGAGCCGCCGAAGTCGATGTCCCCCACCCCTTCGTAGACGAGCGTCGGCGGCTCGTCAATCGCTGGCTCTACATCCACCACATCGTCCTCGAACAATCCGAGGCAACCCGATGCGAGCAGTAACAGCACGAACAGGGCGACCGAGGGTTGCTTGTATCCGCTCACGAACGGTGGAAAGCGCGCCACATCATCAAGATTGACGTCCGCTGTCGGTGGCGGTCGCAGCCTCAAGCCGGTCGCTCTCGCTCATCAGGACAGGAACGTGGTGACCGGACTCTGCGTCGTCGACCTGTAACGACTCCAGCCAGTAGAGAGGACGAGAGCCGTTGCGCTTGATGAACAGAACCAGTTCCCAGTGGATGTTGACCAGTGGACCGTACTCGCTGCCAGGCCATGGCCCTTCAGGAGGACCAAGATGTGCTTCAATACCCTGTTCGATCTGCTCGCGCTTCCCGTCGGCGTGCAGCCGCATCGGCTCAGCGAACAGCCGTGCAGGGCCGCTCCCGAGCACCATCGGAGTTGATTCGCCCACGCCCGTGACATCATCCGAATCAGACAACCATGCCCCGGGAAGAGGTGTTGACAGCCCTGGAGGTGGGCGAGCGTCGGCGGCCCTGCCGTAGGCTGCCAGCAGTGCGTCATGGTGCGGAGTCAGCAATCCCACCCTGACCCAGGCACGGATGGAGGTGGCTCCTACTGACTCGTCTGCTGTGACCGTCACGCCTAGCGGTTGGTCGGAAGTTGCGTGGCCGATGACGAGTTCAGGGGGTGTTGGAGGATCTTTTGCGAATTCATGCTGCCAGCGAACGTCGATGACGTTGGCGATGACTCGGATGACCAGTGGTGCAACGATTAGTGGCGCGGCAGCAACGAACAGCAGCGGGTAGTCGAGCATGCCGATTTTCACGCTCGCCGCCAGTGTATCAGGCATCACCCCCCAGCGCAGCAGGACGGGCTCAAGCACGTGAATCACGATTCCGAGAATCAGCAGAATCACACCCCAGGGGATGAGCATGCGTGCCGCCTTGTGCAACGGGTGGGGAGAGAGACACCACCCGGACCGGATGGACTGCCTCGGCAGACTCTCATCTTCCGCCTTCGGACTGCTACTGAGGTGAACGCCCTCCTCAGGTGATTCGCTGACCAACTCGCGCTGGATGAACCATCCTGAGTCGTTGCCGAGATTCAATGCTGATGTCGGTGAATCTGGGTCATCTGGCCACGATACTTCGGCCACTGGCATCTGCGAGGGCTCATGTGCGCTAGCATCGAACGGGGGAAATCGCAGTTGAAGGCGCACCCAGCGTGAGGTTCGGGTCATTCAATCACCCACGCAGAAGCGCCCAAGTGGCCCGCGCCGCCATGTTGCGGAACTCAGGGACATCCTTGAGCAGGCGCAAACCGAGAGGCACCGGTCGCTCAATGTCTCCAAAGTTGTTGATCAAGCGAATCGTGTCTGGCTTGGAGAAGGCTGTGAAGGTACGTTCCAACTCGTCGTCGTCTGAAGAAGTCAGGAACAGGTCACGCAGGATGCGCGCCCGTTCCTGTTCCTTGCGCATCTTCTTGAGCGGCTTGGCGATGCGCTGCATGGTTGCTTCATCGAGTTCGTTCTTCTCGACCGCGGCGGAGAGTTCGGGTGCGAGCAGGTCCACCTGATCGAATGCAGGACCGATGCCGCCTCCAGTCGTAGGCTTACACAGTCCAGCGGCATCACCGAACAGAGCGAGTCTGGCACGCAGAGGCTTGGCGACCATACCACAAGGAAGCGGGCCGCAGTAGCGGGCCACCTCACGAGAACCCTCGAAACGGTGCGCCCACAGCGGATGGGTGCGCAATCTGTGGATGAGCTCCTCACAACTGCGTCCGTTGAGGTCCTCAGGACGAGACCAGACGCCGACTCGCCAACCGCGGCCGGCAGGGATGACCCAAGCGAACAGTCCCGGTGCAACCTCGCTGCCCGTGAACATCTCCAGCCGGTCTTCGTAACCGTCGTAGCCGGTGAGTTCCACTTGGAAGCCGATCATCGTCTCCTTTGGCCGCCCCATGCGGAAGGTTCTGCGCACCCACGAATGGGCACCGTCCGCCCCACACAGCAGTTTGCAGCGAATCGAATGAATCTCTCCCGCACGGGAGACCTTGAGGTCGACGCCGTTCTCTGTCACAGATGCCTCAACGGGCCTTGAACGCAGCCATACCTTGGCGCCTACGTCGAGCGCCTGACGGACGCACGCCTCGTCGAACAGCTTGCGGCAAACGACGTGCGTGCGGATGCGGTCAGGTGAGCCGACCTCCACACACCTGCCATGGGGGCTGTGGATGCGCGCACCCCATACAGATGACAGGATGGTGCTCTCAAGTCCCACTCGTTCCATCGCATCGGGCGTCACCAGCCCTGCACATTGGAATGGACGGCCCAGTTCGCGGTGCTCTTCGAGCAGCAGCACGCTCAACCCCAGGCTGGACAACTGTCGGCCCAGATAGCCGCCGACGGGTCCGGCCCCGACGATGACGACATCCCACTCAGAGTGTGTAGCCTCGCTCATCGGTCACTCCTGTGAGTGGAAGCGATATCACAGTTTTCCGCACACATTCGCGCAGCAGCGGAAGAAAGAGGTAGGCAGCAATTACCGTTTCCGGCGACGACGCCCTTTGCGCCCTCCGGGGTTGTTGCGCTTCAGGAGGATGGAAATCAACTGGCTGGCGGACCCTTCCCTCCCACCACCCAGTTCGTCGTACGCGTTCGCATCAACCAGTGCACACGCCTCCGGTTCAGTCAACTCCGCCTTTCCCACTTCTCTCTCGATCAGTTTGAGTTGTTTCACACTCATGGGTCGCGGGAGTTCATCCTGAATTGCGCGTAGTTGGGTGATCAATTCGCTGGCAGTCTCCATGGTCAGGTCATCGATGTCATCGAGTTTCACCTTGGCTAGTGCGTCCTTGAGGTCGACCTCGACCTGCTCGCACAGTCCAAGCACGTATTTCGTCTGCTTCTCTGTCGCTGGAGGCGAACCCTTCTCCAGTTCCTGGCCAATGAGGCTGCTGATCTCAGCGCCGCTCAGCTCCTCGATTTCTCTTCCACCGAGCAGTTCGCTCACCTCATCCTCAGTGCGTCTGCTGACCACCTGACGGAATTTGCGCACTTGATTGGGAGTTGGACTGCCCCGTTTCTTCTCCAATGCCAATCCATGCAGTTGCTTGAAGTGAGCCACGAAGCCGTGCCACACAGAAGGTCCTGTACGCCCACCCTCCTCGATGAGGTCGAGGCGTTCCTCCATGTCCGATGTGAACGCCGCAGAGAACAGGAATGCCACCTTCGCGCCATTACCTTCGGCGGTTTCGGTGTACATCGTTGCGACTTCGGTCCACAGCAGTCTGCCAGTATCCGTGGGAATGAGAGAACCATCTGTGATGTTGACGTACTTCCGGTCAATCAGTTTGGAGATGGTGGTGGCGTAGGTCGATGGCCTTCCGATTCCTCGTTCCTTCATCTCCGCCACGAGTGTGTGCTGACGGAAGCGACGTGGTGGCTTCGTCTCATCCTCGATCAGTTCAGGATTATCATCGATGTCATCGAGATCGAGTTGTACACCTACACTGGTGTCGAATGATGGCGGCTGGGTGCGCGGCTGTTGTCGGCTGATGTCTGCGAACGCGGCCTCCCAGCCGGTGTGTACACGCCATGCGATGCTGCCCGCCAGCGGGCGGTCGAAGCCATCGACTGCACATGTCATGGAGATTCTCTCGTAGCGCGAGTCGGTCATCTGGCTGGCAGCGAAGCGCGCCCAGATGAGTTTGTAGAGGCGTGACTGGCGACTGGAAATCCCCTCGGGCTCCACTACATCAACGCGAGTCGGACGAATCGCCTCGTGCGCGTCCTGAACGTTGCCCTTCGCTTTCGGTCCCATCACCCCGGTTCCGACATGGTCGGCGCCCCAGGTGCGCTCGATGTGCTCCTTCATGCTCGTCCGAGCTGACCCGCTGGTACGGGTGGAATCGGTACGGATGTAGGTGATGTGGCCCGCGTTGTAGAGTTCGCTGGCGACCATCATCGTCGCTGCTGGTGTCCAGTTCAAACTGCTTCCCGCAGTCTGCAGCAGCGCGTCCGTGGTGAACGGCGGCCTCGGACGCTTCTTCTCCTGCTTCTGTTCGGAAGTGCTCACAGTGAGCATCCTCGCATTTACGAGCGAATCATGGGCGAGGCGAGCCAAGTCTTCATCGAAGGTTCGTCTGGAGTTGAACTTCCCCTTGTCGTCACGCCACGCATCGTCATCATTCGACTCGTGAAAACGTGCACCGAACTCGATTCCCTCCGCAATGCCGTTGACCGCGAAATATGGCGTGGGAACGAACGCTTCACGCTCAATCTCCTTGTCGACGACGAATCCGAGTGTGGGCGTCTGTACGCGCCCCATCGACTTCAATCCCCATGAACGAGAGAACTTTGAGGTGCGGAACCCGACCAGCCTGTCCATGAAGCGGCGTACCTTTGCAGCCTCGACCAATTGCATATCGACCCCGGCCGGGTCCGCCAATGCCGCCTCGATGGCTGTCTTGGTAATCTCGTTGAATACGATGCGATTCACCGGCGCGATGCTTCCGAGAAGTTCTTCCAACCTCCAGGCGATGAATTCTCCTTCACGATCAGGGTCAGTGGCGACATGTATCTCGGTGACCTTGGCGTCCTTGGCTTGACGACGCATCTCGGTTACGACCTTCTGGGAGCGTTCGGTCCATTCCCATGGTGGCGAAGGTAGTTCGTCATCCGTGGCCGCCCACATCGCCTTGCGCCCATCGGGGTTGTTCTTGTTGTTGGGTAGATCCTGAACATGGCCATGGCACGCCATCACGATGAACTCGTTTCCGAGGTAGCTCTGGATGGTCTTGGCCTTCGCCTTCGATTCGACGATCACCAACTGCATCAGAGCACCCCCCGCGATGCGTCTCGCTCAATCTGCAGTGCTGCTGAATGGGCGTGAACAGGAGGGCTGTCAAGCGGCCCCAATTGAGCCGCTGTGCACACGCGCTCGCGTGCGTGAGTGCATCGATTCCCATCATCAGTGTGTGCTGTCATCATTGTAGTCATGCGAAACACGGCCGGTCTAACGGCCCTAGATAAACAATGCCGAGTGTCAGGTCGAGAGTCATTCTCTCCGGGGACTACGTCCCCGCTGGGGAGGCAGGTGAAACCGGCCTTTCACCGCCGCCTCCTCGATTGAGCCGCTGAGACCGCTGCACTCGCACGCGTAGCCGTGTGTACGGGCGTGGGGCCGTGGATGTGGCCTATGATAGCCGAGTTTCAACTCCGAGGGGAGAATGCACCGCGCCGCTCTCGCTCGTCCCATGGCTCATCTGCCTCAGGCCCAGCACACCCCTCACAGCCAGGATAGCCCGCCTCGAGCAACGAGTTGACCAGTCGCGTGAACCTGACCCATAGGAAGTCGAGGTCATTCGGCTCGGGGATCCAGCAAGCCTCCAATCCGGGTTCACTCCCCCCTAGAAGAGCGAGCAGCCCCTCATCTGTACGGATGCATATCCATGTCCAAGGTGAGGGCTCATCGACATCGGACAGTACCACGGGTTCACGCAGCAGACTCGGAAGCGCGTTGGATATCTCCAGCGCCAACCGCTCGGCTTCGGAGCCCAGCCTCGCCGGAACCTCGAGCGTGCATCCGTCGGTGCGCAGGAGCCGCCGAGCGGCTTCAGCGAGTGAGGAGGACTCGGGGGTCATCGTGTGTGCGAGACGGACGGAACGCTTGAAGAGTGCCGGCCAGACGGCAGGGCGAGAAGGATGGCGAATCTCGGGGTGTCACTACCCGGTTTGGATATGCCCAACCCGTTGATGTTGGCCAGCGGAATCCAAGGAGGAAACGCGGCAGCCCTGCACAGGGTGGCCGCCACCGCTTGCGGAGGTCTCGTGAGCAAGAGCATCGGGCCTGAACCGCGTGAGATGTATCCAGGACCAGTGTGCGTCGAAGCGGCGGACAGCGTGGTGCTCAACGCCATGGGACTGCCCAATCCGGGAGCGGATGCATTCGCCGAACTTCTGCACGCTGAGACATTCAGCAAGCCGATGCTGGTCTCCATCTTCGGTGGAGATGCAGAGGAGTATGCGCTGGTGGCACAGAAACTCGTTGCTTCCGGAGCAGGCTCTCTGGAACTGAACCTCTCCTGTCCGCACGCCAAGCCAGGCAGCCGGGCGCTGATTATCGGCCAGCAGCCCGAACTCATCCACGAGGTCGTCACAGCGGTTCGCGACGCGGTCGATGTGCCGCTCTACGCCAAACTATCACCCAACACCACGAGCATCGTCGACGACGCCACTGCGGCGTTCAAGGGCGGCGCTGATGGCCTGTCGCTCATCAACACCATCTCAGCACTCGAGGTAGATCCACATGTCGGAAGACCCGTGATCGGCAACCTGCTGTGCGGCATGAGCGGCCCCGCTGTGCGACCCGTGGCCCAGCGCAAGGTGGCCGAGATATCGCTGGCCATGCAACGCGGTGAGCTGCCCGACGCACCCATCATCGGCATCGGTGGCATCACTACGGCACTCGACGTCGCTCGCTTCATTCAACTCGGAGCCAGCGCGGTGCAGATTGGCAGCGCGCTCATCTGGGAAGATGCCGCGGTGTTCGACCGCATCCACAACGAACTCGCCGAATTCATGGACACCCAAGGTTACACCGACCTCGACGCGATGAAGGGAATCGCACTCGACTCGTTGGAGGGACTCTCGTGAGCCGACCCCGAGGCTCCCCGCGGGGGCGGCCGCAAGGCTTCGACCTCGACAGACTCGCTAACTCCTGCTGCGCCCGCCTGAGCACCGCTTACAGCCAGCGGGGAATAATCGCCGCACCTACACCAGTGCCTGTGATGGCGGTGGACGCGGAAGCGGAGGCAGTAGTGACAGTGTGGGTGCGCGTGCCTGCTGAAATTGCGAGTGACTACCAGCCGGGTCAGTACTGGATGTGCTGGAACCCCTACGACTCAACAGGAGACATGGACCAACCGCATCACCACAGCGAGAAGCCGTACAGCGTGGGTGACATTCGCCTCGACCAGACCGGGGTCGACGCCGCCACCGCAGCCGACACAGGCGGTTCAGGGACCGCTATGCTAGGGTTCACCATCAAGGATCTCGGCAAGCAGAGCGGAGAGTTGACTCGTATCCAAGTGGGCGACTGGCTCGGCCTACGCGGACCTTTTGGCACCACATTTCCACCCCTCAGAAGCGGTGAGCGGCTCATACTGGTGTCAGGAGGAATAGGTTCCACTCCCTTGCACATGGCGGCGCGGGATGTGCGCATGAAGCACGGAGAGCGGGTGACCATCGACGCCGTGATGGGCTTTCAGAACCAAGCGGAAGCGCACTTCATCGACCGGATGGAGGGGATATGCGACAGCCTGGCGGTGACGACCGATGATGGCAGTCTCGGCACACAAGGGTTCCCCACCCACGTGCTTCCCGACCTCCTCAACGGCTGCGATGTCGCCTCTACGCTGCTGTTCACCTGTGGCCCGGAACCGATGATGAAGCCCGTGCTGCAGATGGCGCGGGATGTCGGCATCCGTGGATACGCGGCGATGGAACGCTACCTGCCGTGCAGCATCGCGATGTGCGGACTGTGCATGGTCGGCGACCGTCTGACGTGCACTGAGGGGCCGGTCATGGAGGGTGAGTGGTTGCTCGACCAGCCCGACTTCGGACATGCCCATGCCCACTGACAGCCACGAAACTTCCTTCATCAACAGCCACACCACCGGATTGAGACACATGGGATTGACACGCCGCGCCCGTCTGCTCGTCGTCGGCCTGTTCACCGTGGCGGCGATGGGGATGGTGCTGCTCGGGAATGAGCCGCAGACGCAGTACAGCGTGGATGAACTGATGCAGAGTCCTGCCGACTTCGCCGGCGAGGAGGTGCACCTTCGCGGCTCCGTGCTCAACGGTTCCTTGAACGCCGGTGAGCACACCTTCAGCATGGGAGGGGGAGATTACAACCTGACCATCGACTACGCCGGAACTGCGGTTCCTCCCGGGTTTGAGGAGGGGCGTGTGGTGGCCATCAAGGGGC
Source organism: uncultured Candidatus Poseidoniales archaeon (assembly GCA_964618995.1). Classification (GTDB taxonomy): domain Archaea; phylum Thermoplasmatota; class Poseidoniia; order Poseidoniales; family Thalassarchaeaceae; genus JAKUTA01. Next base: position 10,998 of record CAZUBQ010000008.1, read on the forward strand.
TGTTCAGCAACCAGGGTGGGGAATGGAAGCTACACGCTGATGAGATCATCACCGGCTGCCCCTCAAAGTACGAAGCAGAGTCCTGATGAGTGTCGCCTGCTGGTCTCGCGGACGGCTGTGAGCCTGCTTTGTACACCTGCGTTGGGTTGAAATGTGGCGGCCGACGCCTTGACCATGGGCTAGGAGGGGGGCTTGGCGTACCCTGTATCGCAAATCGTCATCATGGCGGTCCGAACGCCCTTGGGCGGCGTAACCGAGCCGTACGCGACGCAACCGTGGACGTTGACATCTCGCCCCCAAGTGACTCAGGTTGGAGTGAACCGTATCCGGAAGGAGACGGCTAGCACCTTCGCCGGGGAATCAGGCCAGGCCAGGAATGGAGCAGCCCAACCCGGAGCTTAGGGTGCCTTGGGGTACCGGGATTGAGAAGACGGGGGCACTCTCGCGTGCGGAGACGAGCGTCCACCAGGGGCCCGCCCACTCCTAACTGATCCAGAGCAGGACCACCTCGAGACGGATTCCCAGAATCGCCGAGATGACGCCGGGTGGCCAACCGTTCCGCCTCATCCTGCGAGCCTCCACCTGCATTCTACAGTCCGGACTGCCATCTGTCCCGTCACGCGTCTCGAAGAACTCGCAGAAACTCCTGTCACACTCCTCGTGGCAGCGTAGACAACTCTGCTGGGTCATGGCGGCTGACGTCGCCGCGCGTCACACTTAGCCGGATTCAGGGGGGACAGGGTGTGCACGGAAACTGCTCAGATGTCGAAGATGACCTGCGCCATCCATCCGGGGCCTTCGAAAGAGGGAATATCCGGGGGCGCACCGGGAACCTCGGCCCCTGCTGGCACCTCTTGGAACATCAGTTCGTGGCGAGTTACCGCCTTGATCTCGACCTCGCGCTCGACGGATTCAGCATCGACGAACGAGACCTGGGCCTGAATGCCCACATCGGTGAGCATCACACTGAGGGCTACCAGCCAGCGATTCTCGACCTCCGCCTGATAGAGCACATCCTCAAGCCAGCGCACCAGCATCAGGTCGGTTGGCGTGCCCTCGTCCGCCGCCACCTGCCAGACTCCTTCCTCGACCTTCAGGTCCGGAAGAGAGTTCGCCCCCACCTGCGAGAGGAGGATCGATTGCATACCGAGCGTGGTCTCCTCGATGAGCCGGTCCGCCGAGGCGGCGTAGGAGCGTAGGCCGATGTCGGCGGTAGTGGGCAGGATCCACCAAGACATCGGCGTCACCGGTCAGATATCTGCAGTTGCCAGGCGAGTTCGTCCAGCCTGGTCGAGAGCCTGCGTCTGTCGAGCACCTCTTCGGACGGTCCGGCGGCGAGCACGCATTCACAGGCGGCGTTGGCCAGTCTGGTCGCATCCTCGAGCGACCTGCCACAGCCGAGTGCTGCGGCCAGTCCGGTGGCAGCGGCGTCATGCAGTCCAATCTGCTGCATCTGAACGTCGAGCATGCATGGCAGGTTGAGCGTGGTTCCGTCGGCTCGGTAGAGCGTGACCCCTGTCTGTCCCCCGAGAACCAGCATGGCGTCCCACGAATGCTCCTCGATGAAGTGGGTGGCAGTTTCCTCAACGGTCTCGAAGTTGCCTCGGCGCCTGAGCAGTTCCAGCCCTCGCTTCTCAAACAGAGTGATGGTCGCGCCGTGCGTCCTGTGCAGACCGGTCAGTTTGGGGTCGCAGATTACCGGGACGTCGTGCTCCTTGGCAAGTCCGATGAACTCGGGAGCGTTCTCGTCGCTGACCATCCCCTTGCCGTAATCGCTGAGCACCAGCGCGGCGCTTCCAGGTATCGCCTTCTTGACCGCTTCAGCCATGCGCTGAACCGTTTCAGGAGGAACAGGCTCCTGAGGCTCCTCGTCAAACTGCATCAGCAGTTGCTCGCGCTCGATGAGACTCTCTCTGCTTCCAAAAATGCGTGTCTTAACCACCGTCTGCATGTGCGCAGCCACACGAATGTCCGATGTATCCACACCCTCCTCCTGTAGCAACTGCGCCAGCAGATGGCCGACCCTGTCACCTCCGAGAATAGAGAAGAAGCGGGTCTTGAGTCCGAGTGAGAGCAGCCCGCGGGCGATGTGAGCGGCAGCACCGGCACTCTCGGAGCGACGGATCACCTTCACAACGGGAACGGGAGCGATGGACATCAGGTGGTTGGCCCATCCGTGGAAATAGCGGTCGAGGATGACATCGCCGACCAGTGTCACCGGCTTCTCAGAAGGCGCATCGAGCAGTTGGCGCAATGAACGGAGAACATCAATCTCCGCTTGGACGATGTCGTCATCTTCGGGCAGAGAAAACCCTCCTAGACGAAGCGGGCGAGTCGCCTCCCGCTCATCAATGCGCCGCATGACGATAACGGCATGACAACACCGTCAGGAGTGCTCGCTAATCCAATCCGCTTGAACATCGAGCGCCACCTTCTCGTCGATGCCCAGAGAGGCAGCGAGCGCTGTGAGCATCGCTTGTTCATCATCGGTGATGATGTTGTCCAGCCAAGCTACTTCGAGTACGTCGAGGAATACCGAGATGTGATACTCACCGGCTTTGTCACGCTCAGATTCGACCTCCCTGTGGATGCGTTCGACGATATCCGGCTCGAGTCCGAGATACATGGACACCTCGTCGAGCATGCTGTCCTCATCCTCGGTGAGCTTGCCATCTCGCCAGGCGCGATGGAGGATACGGGCGTACAGGGACTCTCCGTCCTGATCATCGCCCTCATCCTCCTCCTCGGCCTCTAGGCCGTCCGGCAGATATCTGCCCGCGACGTCTATGCTAGAGAGAACACTGAGCAGCGGCATGTCGTGCCCGGTCAGGTCGGAAATAGGAATCTCCTCACCCTCGACCAGCACCTCGCGGCCAAGCACGTTCGCCCGTACCTGTTCGGCAGCGGCCTTCCCCGAATCGGTCAGCCCATAGACTCGGCAACGTTGCCTAGCACCTGGAACATGACGTGTCTCCTGATCGATGTATCCCTGCTCCAGTAGGCGTTTGAGAGTGCGCGGGAGGTGTTTGCGGGCGATGCCGACCTCCTTGCTGATGCCAGCTTGTGTGAGTTCAGGCCTGCCCTCCCATTCCGAAGGAGAGAGAGGGTAGTCCCATAGGTGGAACAAGACACGCTGCTCAACGGTGAACTCAGCGAGTCTTCCCGGTGCCGGCATGGTCCGTACCCGTATTGCCGTGTACCTGTTGGCTCTTATGACTGATGATTCGCTGACGGGCGGCGATGCTATACGAAAGACGCAGACACGGGCGCCAAAGGTGAGCAGATGGACGGAGACGAGGGTGGTGCGGCGAAGGCCGGACAAACTGAGGGTCCGGAGGCCGCGGGCCATGACGAATTCCTCATCGACGGGCCTACAGCGCAGCGCTTCTGGGACAAATCTGCGCTCGGGGTCCCACAATCGGGTAACAGATTGCTGCTCAGCGCGGCGGAAGTGCTGTTCTGCAACCGGCAGCGCAACCTCGAACTGCCCGAAGGGTGGGAGAATGCACGGATGGAACGAGAAGGGATCTCTGATCTGCTGCACGAGGCGGCGGCGTTGGAGGCCGTACGCACACCGGGAGAGAAGGTGGTACTGGCACGGAACCTGGAGCCCCTGAGTCTTCCTGGAACGGCTTCAGAGTCCACCTGGGGGTTGCGCTGGGCACGGGCGGAACGAGTCAGGAATGGCCCGCCTGAGGGTGAATTACGCTGGGTGAAGGCATCCGAGGCTATCGACTGGCGGGAACTGCATGTGTGGGCTAACGAGGCAGCGAACGCTGACAGGATTGCCGAGGTACTCATCGTTGACGACGACCTCGACGTCACCACCTACAGACTCAACCCTTGCGACCCCAATGGGGAGGTGAGCCATGCAGAGGTCGGCGGGGGTGATTCAGGCCCATTCCCTGGTCTGCTGGAGGATATTCTGGGGCGTGGATTGCTGCCGCGCTCCGGATTCAAGTATGGCACACGCTGGCGCCTCTACGATCACCCCTTGGGTGTGACCCATGCCCCTTACCTGCTGCAACATGAGGACGAGGCACCATCTGACTGGGCTCAAGTGTGCCTCTCTGCACGCATGTCCACCGGGGTGAACAAGACCTGGCTGTGTGGGTTCGAGCTGGCGGGAGAGTGGTGCTACCTCGCCGTGACTCGCCCACCACCCGATGCCCGCTGGAGCGGCGTGCGGCGTTGATTCGAGCGTCATCAATAACAGACGCTGTCATAGTTCATCTTCGATGTCCTGTATCGCGTTAGGGTCACTGAACCGCTGGGCTTCCGTCGGAAGACCGCCCGGACGTTTGGGTCCGGAGCGAGCGGGTGGGGCCGTGGATCCAGCGTCCTCGATGGTGGTGAGTCCAGTGGTGGCGACGACTTCACCCCCGCTCACCTCTGTGACACCCTCACTGGGAGCACCGCTGAGCGCAGAGACGATGGAGAAATCCCCGGTGTCACGTTGCTTCTGCTTTCGCCGGCCCCAACGTCTCTTCTGTTTCTTCTGCTTGGTCTTACTCGCCTTGGTGATGCTGAGCAGGACAGAGAACGCCAGCATTCCTGCTGCGATCATGATCAGGTTGCTCGGCTCGGAGAGCAGCCGAACCAGTTCACCTCCACCCTCGAATCCCTCGGCGATCAGAGTGACTGTGAACGACTGCTCAAGCCCATCGGCGTCGCGCAGAACGACTTCGCCCTTGGCGACCATCCCCGGCATCAGCAATCCTTTCGGGTCGATTGAGAGTTCAATCTCTGAACCGTCGGACAAGACCTGTGTGCCGACAGGCGGGCTTGCGATACGCGACAACGGCCCCTCGACCCGTACATCGAAATCACCCGAACCACCGCCCTTGAAGGAGAGTGGTATTGTGACTGTGGAGAGTGCTTCCACGGGAATGTCATACACGAATTCCCCCATCTCCAATAGCGCACCGATGACATACCAAGGGATGTCCAACTGTATCGCCGGGCCCTCTGAGTTACAGGTGGCGTTTCCGACCAAGCGACCAGCCGTGCCCGCAATTCCTTGACCTTGCCAGTTGATTTCGTATTCCGCGCTCGGTTTGTCGAAGGAGAGTGTATCCCCCGAACCATCGAATGTGACCTGTCGGCCATCGGTCGAGACCAGCGACAGGTCGGGTGAGCAAGACGAGGAGCCAGCAAGACTCCAGTCGATTGGGATTCCTTCACCGGGAAGCAGTTGAATCGGCTGATGCGGGGGCAGCACGTCGAACCCCGGGCTCCCGCTGCCGCTGAAGTTGATCACCAACTGTTCGGGCCCCACATCGACGACCTCAGCGGTCCACGACACCTTGCGACCGCGGTGGTCGATGACCGGTCTGCCCTCGGCCCCGAACTTGTCACCCTCTTGGAAAAGGTCACCCTCCACACCCTGGTCGTCTCCATTGAGCAAGCCGCCATCGCCATCCGCCTCCAACACGTAGAGCCAAGGCATCTGCGGGTCGGTGTTCACGAGATTCTGGTCGATCGCACCCACGGATTCGTCCTGGATAGTCACCAGCAATCCCGCTCCGGGAAGTTTCGAGTCGAATCCGTTGTCAGCACGATAACTCATCAGCAGCCGCTCATCCGGGGCGAGCGCTATCTCGAGGCCGGTGCCACGGTTCGAAAGTGGCCTGAGAATGTATGATTGAGAAGATGTGCCCATGACGACCTCGGTGATCCGGTCAGCGCCTATGAGATCCAGTGAGGCCAGTGAAGGAAGTGCGGGAGTGCGCCCATTCCCGTTCCAGTTTCCGCTCGCCATGATGTCCCAGTCACCTACACCATTCCAATCCTCACCGGTTCCCAGACCATGGACGTCGTAGAGGTCGATGGCCCCCATCTGGTGCAGCATCTCGTGCATGATGGTGCCCAAGCCTGAGTCGAATGAGGCAATCGTGTAGTGGTCGAAGCGCATGTCACCCACGACTACCGGTACCGGCAGAGCCCCGAAATGACTCCATATCGTCCCACTTCCACCGGAATCCTCCTGCGCGTTGGCTGTGTGCAGCAGCAGCACTCGGTCGACCCAACCATCGCCATTGAGGTCATAGGGCGAGAGTTCGACCCCCCCCAGTGCATTCTTCAGAACATCTGCTGCCAGGCCCGCCGGTCCGTCAGAGCCCTGCTCTCCGATATCCCGCTCACCATCCGAATCTGCACCCCAGTGCTGTACGTTCTTGGATGCGTGATAGACAGTCGGCAGCACATCCACAGTGAGGCTGGACTGCTCCCCGCTGAGTTGCGAGATGTAGTCGTCGCCACCACTGGCCCCTGTGAGAATCGTGTTGGCGCGCTCGATGTTGCGCGTCGGACCCTCGGGAGCGGTTGGGAAATCGATGACGATTACCAACCAGCGTTCGTTGGATTGCAACTCGACGAGTTCCGCATCGTCGACGACTATTCCGACATGCTCCTCGAGTACATCCCACACCGGACCGAGACGGGACGGGTCCTGCGCAGCCCACCACCCGCCGATGAGGATGAGCAGTGCCATGGGCACTGCATAGCGCGCTCGCATAGGAAACCCGTTCCGCGGGTCCGTCTTGAATGATAGCCCGGGTCGGGCGGCTACTCAGCGTGTCTGACAGTAAAGTCCAGCCCTTCGGGAACGAAACCTGTTCCAGCGAGCAGTACCTCGTTCTGGGCGAGTTTCTCACCCCATGGAAGTGCGCCGGAAGTGGGTGCGAACACGAGTGTGGGTGAGATGACGCCTGAATCGGCATCAGAGAGAGCCGCCAACTGCGCACGTCGCATGGCTGCTGGCGACCAAGGACGTCGGGCACGAGAGAGGTCCACACGGTCTGCGAACTCACCGACCTTCGCATCTTCACTGGACCCCGTACGTGGGCCTGACAGGCGATCAAGCCCGGTCAGGTTGACCCCGCGATTGTCGAGAGCGCGCTTCAACCGGTATGGCAGAGGGGTGCCATCACAGCCGGTGATGCAGATGTCCGTCCACCCTTCCCGTACGGCTCGCTCCATCACAGCCTCCTGCTGTGCGTATGAAATACAGAGGGCAGATGTCGGCAGCAGCCCTACGGTCCGAGGAGCCCGCTCGGCTCGTGGTTGAGGACAAGCGCCGGCGCAGCCGCAGCAGACGAGCCCTACACGATGGACTCCACCTTCAGCATCGAGCACCGCGGTCGGTGGCCGGCCGCGGCCGCTCGACGGCACGGGCAGCCGGCCAGCCGACCATTCGGTCGAGCACACCAACAGCAGCGCGATGGGCATGAACAGCCCGGAGAACACCTCAGGCGTGATGACCCAGAGAAGCACTACGGAGACGAAGTGGATGCGGATACGCATGATATCCAGCGGGTCGTCGGAGACCAGCCCGAGCATGCGGGCAAGGGCGAGCGCCAGAACAGTGAGTGCGACGAGCAGCAGCAGCCAACTCATTGCCAGGGCCATTTGGAACAGAGCGACTATGTCGTAGTGCAAGCCGACACCTTCGATCGTTCCTGCCACCTCAGCGGCGGAGATCATCCGTGGGAACACCCAACCCCAAATGAGCAGAATCAGGCCGAGTGTGAGCACGCTTCCGACTGCAATGTAGGTCGCCAGCCACGTGCGCTCCGACGGCAGCAGACCGGGGTGGGCGAATCGCCACGCCTGCCATCCGAGTACAGGCAACGATGAGAGCAGGGCTAGCAGACCGACCGCCGTCCAGCGAGTGTCCAGCCAGTCATACGGACTGTAGAGGGTGAGCGTCGTGGCTCCCTCGGCGAGCGGAAGCGTCGCCAGCCAGGCCGCCAGCAGGTCATCCACGACCGTCGCCCACAGCACCGCCATCAACACGATGTAGACCAAGGCGAAGCGCAGCCGACCGACTGCCTCATCGGCGTGCGCGGCCAAGGTAAGGGTGCGGTCACGCGGCGCGAGCGTTCGCTCCATGGCACCTGCACCACCCATCGTCTCATGGCTTTGGCGCTGGGGGACTCTCGTCACTCAGGCAATCTCGGGCTCGGTAGGCTGCTGTTGTGTCGCCCTGGCAGTACGGTAGACCCCGTAAGCGGCCCAGAAGCCAACGAAGATGGCGGGCCCGGTCATGTAAGCGGGCTCATCATTGGATATCCAGTAGAGGCCCAGCAGGAAGAACAGGACAGCAGTCAGGCCCCTCCTGAGTCCTTGGGGGTAGGCGAGTTCCTTGGGGAGCCACGGTGGACCCTCACCTCGCTTGCGCTCGAGAATCTCCCGCTGGAAAACCGCCCCGACGATCAGCGCCAACAGTGAAGAGAAGTAGAGCGTGTTTCCGGTCCAGAACACCCCATCGGCAAGTTCCGCCTGCCGCTCTCGCTCCAACTGTTCTGGGTCCACCTCACTCACGAACAGGCTGTCGTAGTCCCCGACACTGATCACTCGGGTGGACAGGCCCTCCTCCGACTGTGCATCGGTCGCCCCGGGCTCATTCACGACGAACGATAGCAGGTTCCAGTGGTCGCTGTCATCATTCGCCCCACCACCATCGACTGAGTTGCCCGCCAACCAGAAGGTCACGGCCCCCTCATCTGCTGCTGGTGCAGTCCAGGTGAACGTCCATTCCGCCGGGCTTACCGGACTGGAGTGTGAGATATTGGCGCTGGTGCTGGTGGCGCTGGTCGGTTCACCGCTTCCGTCTGCCGGACGGATGTCGAGGTCATCGGACCAGGAGAAGGTGCCGATGCCGCCGGAGGACAGCAGGAAGCCGCCGTCCGTGTTCGAGGAGTGCTGAATCGTGATGGTGAACTCGTATGCCGCGCCGACATCGTAGGAGTGAGGAACTCCTGAGATCGAGACGACAACCTCTGTGGACGGCGCCCCTTGAGTTGGTGCCCCACTCCCGTGGCAGGTGCACCCGTATTCTGTAGTAGAATCGCCCCCAGCGTTCGATTCCGGTGGACCCCCTGATGAGGCGAGGGCACCACCTCCGAGCATCAGCAGCAGGGCCAGAGCAACGGCGACATGAGCTATGGAGAATCGCATGGGACCACCTATGGAGAAGTCGACCTACGGTCGACTCATAACGATTGTCGGCGTGACTCCTGCCACGCTGTTACGAAGGTCAGAGTTCCTTGATGGCTGCGTTCAACTCGACCATCATCTGCTTGCCGTCCCCGAACAGCATCATCGTACTGTCCTCGTAGAACAGCGGATTGTCCACACCGGCGTATCCAACGCTCAGGCTACGTTTGATGAACACCACGACACGCGCCTTGTCGGCATCGATGATTGGCATTCCTCCGAGCGGTCCTTCGCCGCTGCGCGCCACCGGGTTGACCGTGTCATTGGCGCCTAGGACGAGTGCGATATCGCACTCGGACATCTCCGAATTGATGTCATCCATCTCGATGAGCTGCTCGTAGGGGACGTTGGCCTCTGCCAGCAGGACGTTCATGTGGCCGGGCATGCGCCCTGCGACCGGATGGATGCCGTACTTCACCTCGACATCCATTGCCTCCAGCAGGTCCGCGAACTCCTTCACTGCGTGCTGCGCCTGACTGACTGCCATACCGTATCCGGGCACGATGATGCACTTGGCGATGCCGTCGCAGACCATCGCCACCTCTTCTGGGTCGCTGCCAACCTTGGTGCGCGTACGCTTCTCCCGGCCACCACCGCCGAACGACTTGAACAGCACAGCCGGCAAGGTGCGGTTCATCGCCTTGCACATGACGAATGTGAGGACGAGGCCGGCGGCGCCGACCATCGAGCCGGCGATGATCAGCACGTTGTTGCCGATGACGAAGCCGGTGAAGGCGGCGGCGATTCCCGAGAGCGAGTTCAGCAGTGACACCACCACTGGCATGTCGGCGCCGCCGATGGGAATCACGAACAGGAATCCGAGTAGGCAGGAGACAGCGACGAGTGCGTAGATCCAGTCGGTGTTGTTCGGCTCTTGGATGGTGAGCACGACCAGTGCCAAGCCGCCAACCAGGAGCAGTGCCTTGACGAAGTTGAGCCAAGGTGGCCCCCAGGTGGGGAAGTTGACCCACTTGCGCCGACCGCGGTCGTCCTTCTTGGTGAGCGGAATGTAGAATCCGCCCTTGAGTTTCATCATCGCAACGAGACTTCCGGTCAGGGTGATCCATCCGACTAGTGCTGTCATGCCAATAGCAATCCAAGTGCCGTAGAGTCCTATGCCGGCCTCAGGAATGTTGCCGCTCTGAAGCCGCCCGAGCACTTCTGATAATCCGACCAACGCAGATGCCCCGCCACCGAATCCGTTGAACAGCGCCACCATCTCTGGCATTCCTGTCATCTGCACCTTGGTCGCCATGATGGCACCGATGATCGCACCTAGCGCGAGGCCGCCGACGACCAACTCCCACCCGATGATTCCGGGTGACTCGGACTCCATGCGCACGAGCGTGACCGCCACGGCCAGCATCATGCCGTAGGCGCCAAGGCGGTTGCCGCTAGGCGCCGTCTTCGGGCTGGACAGACGCTTGATTCCGAAGATGAACAGCGCCGCAGACAGCAGGTATCCGATGTCCCATACCACTGGGTCGACCATCTCAGTCACCTCCCTTCTTGCGCCGCTTGCCAGCGATCATCTCGAGCATGCGATTGGTGACCATGAAGCCGCCAACGCAGTTGATGGTCGCCATCACCAGTGCGATGAAGGCAAGAGTGGCGGCTGTGCCCGGGTCACCGGCATTGAAGGCGGAGTTGGAGAGAATAAGCGCGCCGACGATGGTGATTCCCGAGATGGCGTTTGCACCGGACATCAATGGAGTGTGCAGTGTCGGTGGAACCTTGCTGATGAGTTCGAACCCAAGGAAGATGGCGAGCACGAACACGGTGATGCTGGCAATGAGCGCCGCGAGAGTCAACACCATCAGATCGCCTCCTGTATTCTTGATTGATTAGAGTCCACTTCCCCATCTGAGCAGATGAGCACGCCCCCCATTCCCGGAACATGGAAGTCATCACCCTCGGGTGAGCCATAGAGGATGTCGTCGTCAGGATCGAGGGATAGTTCACCCTCCTTCACCAGTGACGCCACGAATGTCGTGAGGTTGTTGGAATAGAGCATCGAAGCCGTGCTGGAGAGCATGCCCGGCAAATTGGTCGTGCCGATGATGGTCACGCCGTTCTCGGTCGTGATGACCTCCCCGGCCTGGGTGAGTTCGCAGTTACCCCCCACATCAGCGTTCATGTCAACTATGACCGAACCCGGCCTGAACGATGCCACAGCGCTCGCTGGCACCGTTATTGGTGCCGGCCGGCCGAAGATTCGGGCCGTAGTGACGATGACATCGGCTTCCGCCGCCACCTCACAGACGGTGTCGTTCACCTTCTGGATGAATTCTGGTGTCAACGGCTTGGCATATCCAGACTCATCCTCGAAGTCGTCCATGCCCTCGACCTCGATGAAGCGGCCACCAACTGATTCGATCTGTTCGGCGGCCGACTTGCGCACATCAGATGCGTAGACCACCGCACCGAGACGCTTGGCGGTTGCAATCGCCTGTAATCCGGCGACACCACTGCCCATGATGACGAACTTGGAGGGGCGCACGGTTCCGGCGCTGGTGGTCATCATCGGAATCCCCTTGGAGAGCGCATCGGCGCCCATCAGCACGGCCTTGTAGCCTGCGAGATTGTCCTGGCTGGAGTTGACATCCATCGCTTGTGCACGGGAGATTCGACGAGGAATCATGTCCATGCTGAACAGGGTGATTCCGGCGGAGAGAGCGGCTGAGATGTTCTCTGGGCAGCGGAACGGATCGGTGATGCAGGCGAGCATCTGTCCCGCTTTCATCTGCGATACATCCGGCATGCCGATGGCGATCACGATGTCAGCTGACAGCGCGGTCGCCCGGTCGCAGATGGTGGCTCCCTTCGCTTCGTATTCGGAATCGGAGTGATGGGCGGCGTCGCCCGCACCCGATTCGACGACGACCTCGAATCCGAGTTTGGAGAGCTTCACTACCGAGTTGGGCACGATTGCCACGCGGGTCTCACCTTCCGCTTCCGCAACCACTCCCAAACGCATTCACTCACCCCGCCGCCCGTTAGCGCGCGCACGCACGAGCGCTGCCTCGGTATTCATGTCGAAATGGGCGACCTGCGAGCGGTTCTTGAATCTGTGGCATACGCTACTTGGACGCATCCGGTGCAATTGGCACACCGCAGCCTTCAGCCATTCAACAGACTGAAGCGGTGGTTATTTGGGACACGCCATGCCCGCTCGGCTCGGCAGAGGTAGTTGACGTGGGAGAAGGGCGGGCGAAGATTGCCGTCATCGGAGCGGGGAACGTCGGAGCGACCTGCGCGTTCGTGCTGGCACAGATGAAGCTCGGAGACATCGTGCTGCTCGACATCTACGAAGGTGTGGCGCAGGGCAAGGCGCTCGACATGAGCCAGGGTGGACAGGTGCTCAACTACGATGGCTCACTCACCGGAACTTCGGATTACGCAGACATCGCGGGTGCGAATGTCGTCGTGGTCACCTCGGGCTTCCCGCGCAAGCCGGGGATGAGCCGCGAGGACCTCATTGGCAAGAACGCCGACATCATCTCCCAGGTGGGTGCCGGAATCAAGGAGCACGCCCCCGATTCACGCATCGTGATGGTGACCAACCCGCTGGATCTGATGACCTACCACATGCAGAGGGTGACCGGCTTCCCACACAATCGAGTGGTCGGCCAGGCTGGCATTCTCGATTCCGCCCGCATGACCCACTTCATCGCTCAGGAGGTCGGTTGCTCCAACGAGGACGTGCAGGCAATGGTTCTCGGTGGCCATGGAGACACGATGGTGCCCCTTCCCCGCTACACCACGGTCGCTGGCATCCCGATCACACAGATTCTCGATGAAGAGACGATTTCTGCCATTTCGGCACGCACAGCAGGAGGAGGTGGTGAGATTGTCAAATTGCTCGGAACAGGCAGTGCATTCTACGCACCTGGGAGCGCGGCGGCAATCATGGCCGAAGCGATTCTCACCGACCGCAAGCGGATGCTGCCCTGCAGCGCCCACCTCACGGGACAGTACGGAATGGATGACATCTACATCGGCGTTCCAGTGGTTCTGGGCGCCGACGGAGTCGAGCAGATCATCGAGTTGGAACTCACGGATTCCGAGATGGAGTCCTTGCAGGGCTCTGGCGCCTTCTACAAGGAACAGCTCGCCGAACTGCTCGGATACTGAAGCGGCGCATTGATGACCGCTCAACCGGTCGTGTGACTCATGGAGAGCGACCAGTTCGAGGGACCGAGCGCTGGCGAGCAGGTCTCGCGACACCTCTACCTCGAGCACGATGGCAAACTGCTGCTGGTCGATGCTGACGGAAACGGGCCACAGAAGCCCGTGCGGGGGCGTGAGAGCGAGGGTGGCTGGCTGCTGCGCCTTCCCACGGAGGAAGAGGCGACCGGGATGGGCATCCCGTGGACGGTCAAGCGGACCAATCGCTTCCGTCTTGGAGACGACTGGCATGAGGTGACACACGCTGTTCCGGACATCGAGTGGCCGAAGGAGTGGGCATGGAAGGACAACGTGATCTCGGATTCAGCCGTGCATCCGGTTGTCCGCGACTCGGTCTACCGAACTCTGCACAGATTGGTAGCCAAGGTGGTGCTCAGGAATCCCAGTGGCGAAGTCCTGCTGCAGAAGGTGAAGCGGGGTTTCTTCACCGGTCATTGGTCTCTCCCTGGGGGCTTCATCGACTATGGGGAGCACCCTCGCGAGGGGGCGGCGCGCGAGTTGGCCGAGGAACTCGGACTCGACCTGTGCTTGACCGACCCGTCCGGTGAGGCAGGCGAGGTACGCGAGGGTGAGGACAAGCACATCGTGCAGGAGCGCATCTTCTCGGCCGAAGGCATCAATTTCGTCTCGTTCAGTTACCTGGTTGATGTCGAGGATGGCCTTGAGTTCACACTCAAACCTGATGAGATCGAGGATGCACGCTGGTTCTCGGTGGCTGATGCGATGGCGCGTGCCGCATCGCTGTTCGACCTCGAGGCATTCCGCATCCTTCTGGAGGACGATTGATGGCCCTCCCAGACAGGCTGGTCAGCGATGAATTGCTGCGTAAGGCGGTCATTGCAGGATTCGTCGTGGTGCTTGGTGCTTGCATCGTCAGCCAAGTGATGCTGCAACTTGGAGGAGGTCCCCGTGATGAACCGATGGACCTGTCCAGTCAATTCCCGGCAGGAAGCAACGATTCACTGGACTCGGTAGCCGTCTTCCCAGATGGATTGCCGCCATTCATCTCATGCGGTGGGGTGTTCTATCCCGAGAAGGCCGTGTTCGACGTCGGCCTCGCCCTTGGTGGACTCTTGTTCTGCTTCATGGGAGTCGAGATGTTCCTGCGAACAGGCTCCTCGCTCAGACAGTCCGGAGGCTCAATCTGGCGACGGGGGGCGAACGTCGGGCAACTGGCAACTGCCTGGGTAATCGGCGCCTCCATGGTGATGATCACCCGTCACCCGTTCGATGTCAGCCTGATGATGCACCTCTTTTACGCCATGAACATCTTCTATGGATCGTTCATCTGGGGCACCTTCCTCACATTGTCGCGAAGCAAGTTGGACGGAGAGTTGACCTGTCGTGGAAATTGGAAACTGAGCACCATCCGATGGTCCATGGTAGTCGCTGGATTCATCTCCTTCGTGTTGATGACTGTCATGGTTGCAAATGGCAATCTCACCTTGGCTGCATTCTTTGAGTGGACTCTGACCTTCGCCGCAGAGGGGCAAGCGCTCACCATTCTTCCGATTCTTGCCCTAACGGGTTCCAAGAAGGAGACCTCGACGGTCGCCAGCGTCGATTGAAGTCAATCGGGGACGTAGATGGGATCGAATCCGAGTTGATTCTCGATCTGGTTCTTGTCGAACTCTGTGTTCAGGCGTTCTGTGATGCAGCCGTCCACCACGGACCATATGTCGATGACCACTGTGTCGAGTTTCCTGTCGCTCGGATCATGCACCCCATATGCGCGCGAATGGGTTCCAGTTACGCGATAGGTGATCACCACGATGCTCCCCGCAGCGATGCAATCAGTGATTTCGAAGCGGAAGTCTGGGAAGGCGTCCTGCTTGGAGCGGACGTAGTGCTTGTAGTGATCAATATCGCCGAACCCGTTCGGACCTCCCCGGACGACGAAATCAGGCGAAAACAGTTCGTTGATCAAATCCGGATCGCGCTGGTTCCACCCCTCTTCTATCCAGCGCCGGATGACAGCCATGTTCTCCTGTTCGCTCACGCAGTGACCCATGCGGTGCAACTGGAGTCGCTATTTCAGCGCGCGGGTCCAGTCAATCGAGACCTAAATGGGTGCGAGCGGCCGCAAGGGCGGCATCGAGACCGTCAGGATTCGAGCCGCCTCCCTGTGCTATGGTCGAGCTCCCTCCTCCTGAACCTCCGATGTGACCGGAGACGGCTGACAGCACCTCGCTGGCGTCGTGGCGTTCGGACGCGAGGCTGTCCTCGGTCAGGGAAACCAGCAGTTTGCCGCCGTCATCGCGGCTGCCCAGAACGGCAACTGTCGGTTGGTTGGTATCACGGGTGAGCTCAGCGGCCATGCCCTGCAGGTTACGCAGATCGCCTGAGCCTTCAAGGATGATGTAGCGGACTCCATCACGCTCGACAGCCCCTCCAGAACCATCACCACTGGTGCGCAGGTGCACGATCTCGGCCTCGAGTTGCTCGATGCGCTTCTGCTGTTCCTTCCACTCGTGGAAGAAGCGCTGGACAGAGCGAGGCAGGTCGTCTGGTTGGACTCCCAGAACCTCGGATGCCTCGGTCAGCAGGCGCTCTTGGCGCCGGGCGTGCTCGCGTGAGGTCTCTCCGGCCACAATCTGCAGACGCTCCACCCCGTCTTGAACCGCGCTGCTGCGGATGATGCGAACCTCCCCAACTTCGCCCGTGCTATCGTGATGCGTGCCGGCACACGCCTGCACGTCGTGCTCCCCGATCCTGATGATTCGGATGCTTGTGTGCTTGGGAGGTCCTCCCTGATAGAGTTCGAATCCGTAGCGTTCGTCCGCCTCGGCTCGTTCGAGCACCGTCTTCTCGATGCCGAGATTCTCCTCGATGATGCTGTTGGCGTGGTCCTCGATGGCGTCGAGGTCCGCGCGGGTGAGACGTTGGTAGTGGGTGACGTCTAGGCGTGCGTAGCGTTCGCCCTTGCTGCTTCCAGCCTGCCAGATGTGCGGGCCAAGAACCGCTCTCGCCGAGCCGCCGATGATGTGCACTGACGTGTGGTGGTCCATCACCTGCTTGCGCCGATCCCAGGCCACATCTCCGCTCACCTCACCTGACGGCAGTTCCCCATCAGTGAGATGCAGAATCACCTCACCTTCCACGCGTGTGTCAAGCACGTTCACCGTGGTTCCATTGGAGAGTCTTCCCTGGTCGCCTAATTGGCCGCCGCCCTCGGGGTAGAACAGCGTGCGGTCGAGCACGATGGCGTGCGTTGGTGGACCACTGACCTCGGCGGACAGGTCGAAGGCTGCGACCTGTGCATCCGTGAGGTCCTGGCAATGCAGGATTTGGGCGACGAATGACGTCTCCGTTGTGTCAGTATAGAAATCTCTGGCGGTGGCTGAAATTCCGTGACCGTCAGCCAATATTCCCGAACTGCCGCTGGCTCCGGCCGCCGCCTTCGCCTGCGCCGCGTGGCGTGCGGCCATCTCGGCGCTGAAGCCTACCCGCACGGACAGGTTCGACCAACCTAGACCGCGGGCGATACCGACCGCCATGTCCGGTTGCAGGCCGCGAGTCTCGGCCAGTTGGAACAGGATGGCGTCGTCGACCTCGATTGCATCGGAAGGGACCCCTTTGAGGGCGGTGCGCACCGCCGCCTCTCCCGCCCGCAGCATCTCCGAGTAACGCTGTTCTTCAAGTCCGAGGATGGTGAGAATCCCCTCGTGTGTCTGCGAGAAGGCGGACCCATCGAGGTTGTGTTCGAGGTGGTGGGCACCCAAGTCGGCGAGTGAGACATCGAGGCCAAGGGAGTCACGCATTCGCAGTGTTCGTCGTGCCAGCATGCGAGCGAGATAGCCCGCCTTGACGTTCGACGGAACCAGCGCGTCACCGAGCATGTTGCACAGGGCGTGCATGTGATCGGGAATTGCATAGATGGCCGCCAATGGCTCTGCAATCGACTTCAATTCATCCAATGTGAGGTCCACCCCTCGATTGGCCAGCCTCTTGAGCAGTTTGTCGTAGAGCGGGCCGACATCCGTCCCAACATCGATGTTCAGAATTCCTGCAAGGCGTGACAATTCACCCAGCAGCAGATCGGTATCCACATTCTCTTTCTCAGCGAGTCTTGCATCAAAGCCGGAAGCCTCACGCAGCCATGCGACGGTCTCGGGGTAGATTGACTCGTAAATCGTCGGAGTCCCAGCCGCTGCCCAGCAGAAGCGTTCGAGCCCGTAACCGGTGTCGATAATCTGCAGTTGCATCTCTCGGTAGCGCTCACCCTTGACTTCGAATTCGCCTTCGGGATCCTCCTCCAGGTTCATGAAAACGAGAGTGGCCAACTCCAAGCCACCAACAATCACCTCGACTGCCGGGCCGGCGTTCCCTCCCCCTGACCAAGGATTCTCGACATAGGTGATCTCGGATTCAGGGATGCCCAGATGCCTCACCAGCAAGTCATCACAATAGCGCACGCACTCGTCAATCCAATAGGCGACAACTCCGTCGTTGGGCCGGTTGAAGCAATGATGCGCCATCATCTCAAAAGTCGTCAAATGTCGGCCTGAACGGCCTACTGCGGCCACATCCGTCAGGCGGATGCAGGGTTGGCTGATCGTCAACGGATTCGCCGGAGGGGGCACCTCTCCTGAGGTCACATGCGGTTGAAAGTCGGCGATGCTGGCGATTGTCAGGTGGATGTCGTCCCGCCAGCGAGCTATCACCGGGTATGGCTCCACTCGAACATGGTCGTGGGACTCGAAGTAGGACAGGAATTCCTCACGCATACGATCCTTCAGTGCTCGGCCGCGCTCTGGGAATCCAGGGATGATCGGCGCACCGATGAAGGTGTATTCATCCTCGACGGTGTCGCCGCAGGTCTCGCGGGACGGGTCGCGACTCCAGAACCAGAGGTTCGTGACACGGCAGGCTCGGCGGGTGAAGCCGGCTTCGGCGAAGAAAGGAATGTCGATGTCGCCCCATGCCATATGGCTCACCTCGCGTGTGCGGCCCCCTTGTTGGGGGCCGACTTGCGGGCCCCACTTGAAGGCAACAGGCGGCAAATGGGCACAGAAACCGCTTCAAGGGGTGGATGCCGGCTGCGGTGCGTCGCGAGGGGCCAACATGGATGCCGGATGGAAAGAGCACGTCGAGCAGGATGCTGACTGCGTGTTCAGGATTCGGAAGCACGGAGAGATGCGCACCGATGCCCTACTCGTCACCGACGAGGATCATTGGTCCGCCCATTCGGACGACCGCTCGCCGGGTCAGCTGGTGAACACGGCCACCCTGCCAGGCATCGTCGGTGAGGCGTGGGCGATGGCCGACTGGCACTTTGGATACGGATTCCCCATTGGCGGAGTAGTCGCCACCGACATAGAGTGGGGTGATGAGGGAGGCGTCATCTCCCCTGGTGGTGTCGGTTTCGACATCAACTGCGGAGTGCGGCTGTGCACCATAGACATCGAGATCTCCGACATACCTGACCTGAAGGGACTGGCGCGCACACTGGCGAACAGGATACCCGCGGGCGTCTCGTCGAAGGGAGGTGCACGACTCGGCGAAGGGGACTTGCAGCAGGTGCTCGATGAGGGGGCGAAGGCGGCGGCGGACCTCGGGCTGGGATTCCACGAAGATCTTGCGGCAATCGAATCTCACGGCCTGTTGGAGGGCAGCGGTGAACTCAGCCAGAGGGCGATGAAGCGTGGCTCAAAGGCGCTCGGCACCCTTGGGAGCGGGAATCATTTCTGCGAACTGCAGGTGGTCGACCGCATCGAGGACGAAGCGGCCGCGGCGGCGTTCGGATTGCGTCCCGGGCAGGTGTGTGCCATGATCCACACCGGCTCACGCGGACTCGGTCATCAGGTGTGCAGCGACCACGTGTCGGCGCTCGAATCAGAATACCGAGGACAGGGTGATGCCTGGCACTCCGACAGGTGGGACATCACACTCCCTGACAGACAGTTGGCCGCGGCACCATTCCACAGCCGCGAAGGTCAGGCATACTTCCAGGCGATGCAAGCGGCAGGCAACTACGCGTTCGCCAACCGCTCCGCGCTCACGCAGAACCTGAGGGACGTTCTGCGCCAGCACATCGGCGGTGCTGATGCCGAGGTCGAGGTGCTCTACGACGTCTGCCACAACATCGCCAAGGTGGAACAGCACGAGGTGCATGGAGTCACCTGCAACTGCTGTGTGCACCGCAAAGGGGCGACCAGAGCCTTGGGCGGTGACCACCCGGAACTGGCAGCCCGATTTTCCGGAGTCGGTCAACCGGTGCTGGTCCCCGGAGACATGGGCACCGCCTCGTGGATTCTCGCTGGCCCTATCACCGGCAACAACCGTGCCTTCTCATCCTCCTGCCACGGTGCAGGGAGACGCCTGTCACGCTCCGCTGCCCGACGTGACGTTGACAGTCAGAAACTACGCCAATCCCTGCTCGACAAGGGCATCCACATCCATGCCCGCACACCGAACGTGCTGGCAGAGGAGGCACCCGAGGCGTACAAGGACGTAGACGAGGTCATCCGCCTGACGGCAGGGGCTGATCTGGCCCGGCCGGTGGCCCGCATGCGCCCGTTGGCGGTCATCAAGGGATGACAGATACGGAGCATTGTGGCGACTTGGTATCTGTGATGGAGTTTGGGTGCTGAGCCTTTCGATTACTGATCTTGCGTGCCGCGACATAGGCGACACAGGCCCACCAGAGGACCTCCAAAAGTGCGAGGGACACCCCCAATGCGAATCCGACCTCGGTGTTGATCGTGTCAATACCTGTGATGCCGGATGCTTGGTTCCATGCCTCTCCCATGCTGGTCATTTGCTCTGGTTTTCTCCCTTTTCACATACAATAGCCCTTTCTGGGCTGGTTGGGAATCTGTGGTGCTGCACCGCTCTGGATGCCGTCTGCCTCCTCCATGATGATTGTCAACAGAGTGGTCACGAGTTGACGTAATTCCTCTACATCGGTCTGCAGACGTTCCACTTCAGTTGCTATCTTCTCTTTTCGTTCATCATTACCTGTGTTTGTCATCGCATCCCATCCTGAGGAATCTCTTCCTCGGCGAGCCAGCCATTCGCGCAAGCATATAATGTTTACAATAGACCAGAAACCGCCGCGCGTGTTTCCGCGCGTTCATTCTCTCTCCGCGCACCGAAACCGTTGTCGCGCGGGGGTGTGAGTTGTATTTTCCATTGAACACGCGCGCAATCACGCGGCCAAACAGTGAGGGAATCTTTGATTACGCGCTAAAACGCGCGATTCCCGCTATATGCTGATTACTGATTCTCGTCGCGGTAGGCGACCAAATCCGCGACCGACCAGCCGTTCTCACGATAACCGAGCAGGGTGTCGTCCGGCCAATCAGGCAACTGTTCTCTGGCGTGGGAGAGCCAGTCATCGACAGGCTCCGGTTCAACTTCCGGTGGCACCTCCCCGGGTTGCGGCGCGTCGACAGGGACAACGGGGGCTGCCTCTGACTCGTCGCGGTAGGCGATCAACTGCTCGATCGACCATCCGTCCTCACGATAACCGAGCAGGGTGTCGTCCGGCCAACCGGGCAACTGTTCCCTGGCGCTGGATAGCCAGTCATCGACTGACTCCGGTTCAACTGCCGGTGGTGTCTGCTCGGGCAGAGGTGCGTCGGCGGGAACGGTGGGTGTTGGGCTTGGTCCTGCGGGCGCGGCGTCGAGCATCTCGGTCGCGACCGCCTCGGCTTCTTCCCACGCATCCTCATCATCCCAATCATCCCGCTGGCGCAGTATCACCGCAGCTACGGCGATGATACCGCCTAGAAGAATAATCGCAAGCAGGAGAATGACAAGCCCGATTCCAGCCCCAGTCCCCATGAATCCACCGCTGCCCTCTTCCCTCTGCACGTCAACCTGCGGATCCACAGCGAACATGTGCTCGGCATCACCATTGAGCATGATGTACAAGTCCGGTTTCCCGGGGGCCCACGCCTGCCATGCGAAGATTATCTCCTGCTTCTGATTGGGGGCCATGTCGGCAACCCACTGGCTCTCGTATATCTGGAAGCGACCATCGTCCAACTCTTCCAAGAAGGTCACGTTCACCGTGCCCATGGTAGTGCCGTCGTTGCGCACGGTCACCTTGATGACGATGTCCTCGTTCACATGCGGCCTCACTTGATCGACCTCGAACTTGGTCACCGAGGGATTGAACACGCGAATCAGCAGCTGTGGAGCACGAGGAGTATCCGCGGTTCCTTCGCCGAACAACTCGTTACCCGCCAGATCATGCCCCTCCAACCAGATGGCAATCTGGTCGCCTGTTTCCAGAGTCACCCCTGCGGATGGAGTCAAATTGACATCACCGGAGTAGGTCCAGATGTCACCTATGTGTGACTCGAGCGGAATCGGATGAGAGCCGCCTGAGCCGATGATCTGCAGACCGCCACGCAGGTAGACCCAGCGCACAATCAGGTCGTCATCCACGGGCATTCCGCCCGCCTCGATGACGTTGACGCGTACGGGCACACTCTCCAACCGGTCCGTCTCAATCGCAGTTAGGATTCCGGGTGCGAACCCAGGGACTGGGGGAGTGCTATCGATTGACAGCGATATGTCAAGGTTAGGCGCGCTGGTGACCGTGCCGGGGATGTTGAGGATGTCTAGCGTGACTGGAAGGGCATTAGTGGAGGGATAACCCAAGGGGACGGACATCGACAGGTTGAACTCCGCCTCAGCGAGGTCAATGGTCGTGGATTCGAGGACACCGTTAGCGGACATCGCTGCGAACAGTTGGAGGCCATCGGGAATCTCTGGCAGTGGCGCGCCGGAACCGGCATAGATGACGGTACCTGTGATTGCGAACATGTCACCCTTACCCAGATGCAGTTGGTCAGGGCTGGATTGTGAGAGCGGCTCGGTGAGGTCATGGAGCATATCCACGTCGGCGGTCAGTTGGTGATCCAACTTCCAGCGCAGCGCGCCGAGGTTGTTTTCGGAAATCACGGTCTGTGTGTCGTCGATGATTTGCACCGCGGGCATCATCCAGTTGTCACCGAATGCGTCGGGGAAGTCCCAGTCGACCACGAAAGTCATCTCGACCAGCGTGGTGGTATCTGTCACCGGGGTGATGCTGCCGGAGATGGGAGTGACGAAACTGTTCCGCGCGCCCGTGAGAACCTGTTCGCGCGGGTCGAAGTGCAACTCTCCAATCGGTGCTGAAGGCACCCCGGTGAGGTACACGATGATATCGTCGAGCGTCCTGATGCCGTTCGAGTCCTCAACATGCATCGAGACGGTGTGTTGCTGTCCAGCGAGCAGATAGTCATCCACCGTGCTCAACGACAGAGTGGATGTGTGCAAGGAGGTGGGCATTTCCACCCCAATGACAACAGTGGCCTTGTCTTCGTCCAAGCCAGGGCCACCACTACCGATGAACGGGTGACCCGCCCAATCGGTGCCCTCTATCCAGAGGCTGACGTTACCGTTGGTTGGCACCTGTGTCACGGAGAAGCTGTCGAACAGGACCGTCTGCTCTGCGCTCATTCCGGCCATCGGCAACTGCTTGGTCGTCGACTGGTACTCATCGATATCAGCGGTACCGTCGCCATTGCCATCGTCAACCCCTTCGCGCCAGTAGTGGAGTGTCACCTCTTCTCCGAGTGCCTGTGAATCGGAGAGCGTCACCCGCAACGAGAGCGCTGAGAACGGCTCCCAGACGTAGCCGTTGGCATCGAGGAGGCCGTTGCTGGTGAGCACCTGCAGATTCCCCGCCACAGGAGGCAAGATGTCCGATACCACTGCGACGGTGTCAAGCGGTCCAGTGTTGTCATCAGCATTGTTGGTGCCACTAGCAGGCCCTACGCGCACTATCCGCGGGATGATGGTGTGCAGGTTGGAATCGAGGGGCAAGGTGAGCGTGCCGCTGAACGACCCGTTATCGTGACTTACGAGCACGCTGTCGACACCAGAGAAATCGACGCCGACGCTGTAATCGTTGGTCTTGGGGCGCTCGGACAGGGTGTTCTGGAAGCGAACACTTCCGGAGAGGGCTAGGTCTGAGCCACCCTCAACGAAGAAATCCTGGTTCGGGTTGATGGGAATGATGCGGTCGAACTGGTCGCGCACCTCGAACAGGTCAATCTCCAGGTCGTTCTCGACCGCAGAGATACCTGGGCCACCTGATGTGGCGAATGCCGGAGACAGCCCTTCGCCGGTCTGGTTCAGGCCGCGCACCATCCAGTCTATCTGGTCAACATCATCCCACAACCATGTGACATCGAAACGCCATTTGACCTCCCAGTTGCCGTTGACCTCACTGACGCTGGAGGTTGAGTCCAAAGGCGCGCGCATGCTCCCCCATGTCTGGCTGAACGCCCCCCCGGAGGCTAGGTCTGTGACCTCGAAGTGGACGTCGTTACCGTCCGAACCGTTGCCGATGAGAACGATACGACCTACCTGTGAATTGTCGGTCAGGTGGTGGTGACGGGTGACGATCTCGTAGATCTCCCGATTAGGGAAGAAGGTGGATGGCACGCTGAAGGGCAGGTTGGTGATCATCTGCTCGTGGTAGATGGAACCGCTGAGCACCAGCGCACCGTCGTCGGCCTGCACTGTGACGGGAATCGTCACTGATGCAGGGATGGAACCAGCCAACTGGTCGGCATGGAAGTCGTACAACTGCTGGGTCAGGTCGGTCACGTTCTCCGTGATGCTGTAGCCGATGGTCACCGATAGAATATCCAGCGTCTGGGTGAGACCGGAGGTGAACTCGATGTCCACCTGTCTGTATTGCCTTCCTGTGCTGCTATCCGTCCAACTCGGCTGCGCGCTGTTGATTGTGTTGAGCATAGCATTGGACAACGGCGCGTACAGGATTCCGGACTCTCCGGAGTTCCAGGTGTGCGCCGCGCTGTTCTCGACGCTCATCTGCAATCCTGTCGATAGGGGAGAGGAGGGCATTATGGCCACGATACCGCTCGTGGCTGTGGCATCAGCGGGGATGAGCACCTCGATGCCCGGACCATTGGCATCGGCGGTCAAGGTAGCCGTGGTCGTGTTTGCCGAAGACTGGTGGATCAACGACTGCCATCCGTAGTGACCGAAGTATGCCGAATAGGGGAACTCCCAGTCAATGCTGCCATCGTCGGTGACGTCGACCGTCGGATTGAGCGCCGGCTGGAGCATGTCGCCAGCCGCCGTCGACCACTCCAGGAAGCCGTTCGGAGCGAGGGTGTAGCGTACGCCGAACCCTGGTTCGCGGCTGGAGAAGTTGAGCGTCGATGTGAGTCCGCCAGTGGATGCAATGACCCCACGTGAATCTGTGATCGCAGTGGTGACGCCTTGGCCGTGGCCGTTGAAGTCGATGTATTGAATGGGGACTGTGGAGGGCACGAACGGAGAAATGATTGTCGCTGGAGAGGTCCCAGGATTGGTCCAGTTCCCGTTGCTGAACTGCAGTGCAGGGTCGATGGTCCACCCATTGGGGACGAACTCCTGAGAGTCGAACATGCGTAGTGAGCCGTAGTGCAGGTGCTGCACAGTCGGCGATACGAACGGGTCGTTAGTCCCCATATTCACCTGCAGGCGCACGGACGGGTAGACGTCACGGTCGATGCCGGCCAGCGATATCGGGAAGGTGAGATTGTCGTAGCCGCCGAGGGCGATCCCTCCAGCATCGGTCACGCTCCCGGAAACCCAGGTCCCAGGAGGAATGTCAGCAGCGATGTCGATGAAACCCAGCCCGAGAGGGTCAACGTTGACGGCCGGGCTCAACCATGAACCCTGCGACTCGAAGAAATCGACCTCGACGCCGATTTCGTCGAGATACCATCCGTCGTAGCTGATGACACTGTCCGATGCGAACGTGAACCGGAACTGCAGGGAACTCCCGGTATAGGCGGTGAGGTCCGCTGTCTCAGTCTCCCATGGGATGGTAGCACCCTGGCAACTGAAGGCACCGGTGTTCACGAACTGACGGCCGTCGAACACATCGAGGTTGGCGAGCGCGTGGGACCCGAAGGTGATTGCACCGTCGTACCAACTCGTGCCGTTGGCCGGTGTCGGATTGAAGTAATTCCAGGTTCCGTTGTTCACCTTGATGAACACCGCACCACCGTCCCAGCCATCCTCGGCGCAGCGCCAGTGGTCGAACGTGAGCCGCGCACTGGCACCATTCGGGATGGTGTAGGTAGGAGTGAACAGGTGCGTCTCCTCGCTGCCATCGTATCCGCCATCGAGGTCCACTCCGAACCCGTAGTTGCCCGCAGGCCAGGATGCCGGTCCGAATCCGTTGGCGTTGCTCACGAACCCGTACTCCCATACATCTCCACTTCCAGAGTTGCCGACCGTCCAGCCACCGGGTGGGAATGATGGTGAATCCTCGAATCCGTATGTCTCAAGCAGCCCACCCTGCCCTATGATGAGATATCCCCAGTCCTCAATC
>CAZUBQ010000008.1:36550-51058 GCA_964618995.1 uncultured Candidatus Poseidoniales archaeon
TGCCAATCCCATAATGGAACGCCGTTGAGGAACCGGTCAGGTGGTCATCGAAATAGACGGTCGAGTTGTTGGCGGCACCCGAAAGCACCTGAATGCGATCCAAGGTTAGCCCCTCCTGAGCATCCATCGTTCCACCATACTGGACTGAACTGTCGGTGTCAACGCGGTAGCGCAGGTATACTGTGGACTGGTTGTGGAAAGCGGTGGGGATGGCCAGGTCGAGATTGACGAAGCCGTTGGTCTGGTCGGTGTAGGTCGTGTTACCGATGGTGTATCCGCTTCCAGGGATTGCACCCGAACGACTGCGGCAGGCGGTGGTCGTGCTGTTGGTGGTGCTGGAGATGTCCGTCCAGGTGTTGTTGTTCGCCGAGAGTTCAACACAGAAGTTGTCCCATCCCGAGCCCTCGAGGTCCCACTCCAATCTAGTGCGCAGAATCGAGTTGCCGGCGACGCCTGAGAGATTGAGCGGTTGATTGAGCTGTAGGGCACCGATGGCGTTGTTCGAGTAGAGGCAGGTGCCTGTTCCGCCTGTTCCGTAGCATCCATGATGCCAGTACCCCAAGCCAGCACCGATGTTCTGTACCGTGATGTTGTCGATGAACCATCCCGGCCTGATCGTGCTGTTCTGGTCAGTCCAGATACGGAAGCGGAAGTTGATGTTCGTCGCGTTGCTGATACCAGTAAGGTTGTCCAACTCGAACACAGAGTGCTCCCAACTGGAATAGACGGTCTTCGCCCATACTGGGAACCCATGACTACCGTTCCCGCTGCGGTTGGTGCCCGCGGGTACAGCCGCGCTCGGCGAGATGGTGTTGTTGTATCCGGCCACTGGCTCGAGCCAGGTCCAAGAGCCGTTGTCGAGTTTGTATTCCAGCCAGACTCCGTCCATGTCGCCGTTGATGTTGCTTGGGGTGTGAACGTGATACCAGTGGTCGAACTCGAATGTGAAGTTGCTGACCGGTGACGGGAGGGCGAATGCGGTCCCAGTCAGCCACGCATCACTACCCTGCGGAACGCCCCCGTTCGGGTTGGTTCCGACGACCAGACCGCCCTCGGTCGCATTCGCCGGAATCGTTCCATTGGCGACGGTGTTGCCGCCGTTAGGGGCAGGCGTACCTGAGTAATTCAGGGCGGAGGGAGTCCAAGAGACGCCTGTTCCTCCTCCGGTCATTCCCGCAGCTAGTTGGTAGGAGGGAGCGCTGTTGAACGAGTCGACGTTGCCGTACGAGCCGTTCGGACTCAACGACAGCATGCTGCCGAAATGTTGTGCGGTGGTGCGCGTGAATGCCCCTGAGGTGAAGTTCGCACCGGCGGTCGAGTCATCCCAAGAGGACCCGTTTCCGATACTGGGCATCGCATCTTCGCCTACAAGCAGCCAGCTGTCGAGGATGGTCGCGTTGCCTGGCACGTCCCAGCCGTCAACAGTGACCGCAGCCCCAGATGATCCGACAGCCGCAGGTCCGGACCAATGGGAGTAGTCCGCGGCAGCGAGGGGGGAAGTGAGCATCAGTGAGAGGATGGCGATTGCGACGATGCGGCTTCGACGTGGTGCCTGCATCACTCCCTCTCCGGTATGCGTTGTCTGTGAGAGAATCGCTATTGAACCTCACGCAGGCGTGCGAGCGAGCGCGCGAGCGCATGTTTTTGGAGCCACTGGCGAGATTTGAACTCGCGATCTACGCCTTACCAAGGCGTCGCTATACCCCTAAGCCACAGTGGCAACGAGGTCGGCCAGCAGCGGTTTCGACTTAATCGTGTCCATGTGTCAGAACGCTGGACGTCTCTGCTACTTCCCTCGGCGGCAGCATCAAGGCTGCAGCGCTGGTGGGCCGGTCGAAGCCGAGGTCGCATAGCCTGGTATCGCGCATGACTGGAAATCATGTGGGCTCGTCCCGCGAGAGTTCAAATCTCTCCCTCGGCGCCTTAATGGCGCATACAGGGGTCAGACATCGCACCCCAATCTCTTTGCTGAAGTGCGGGAGGTTGGCACCATGAGAGCGCGAGCCATGCTGCTGGCCTTGCTGCTGCTCGCCACCATTCCCGCCCTCCCCAGCCTGCTGGTCATCCCGGCAGCGGCGGGACAGGTGACCCACTTCGGAAACACCGGCTTCCCGGGTTCTGTGAACATCACCTTCAACGCTGCAGGGAACGACACCAGCACCAACATCACCCTCGGCGCGAGTTCGGTGGTCACATCGGCCGCGTTCGATGTGCGCGGCTGGCAGGGGCCACTGGGAAGCAGTCCAGACACCATCGGAATAGATGTCGGCGATGACGGAGACCTCGAATGGTACTTCGGTGGGCCCGGCAACGGATCTTTCGGTCACGTCGATGAACTCTCCAACGGATGGGACAGAGTCGGAATCAACCTTTCAAGTGGATACAATTCAGCATATTCTCTTCGCTTACCGCTCAATGCTACCGTCACCTCGGCAACGATCAACATCTCAACTCTTAGTGAGATGACGCTTTCTGGTAATGATGTAAGGGACTCCTACATCGATAATCCAAATCCAACATGGGGCAATTCGACGCTCAAAGACTGCAACTTCGGGAACTACACCATCACCCGAACCGGGAAAACCGTGTGGGCGAATTGGCATATCTATCGGTCTGTATACTGGTTCAATCTCTCACAACTCCCCGGTGCAACTGTACTCGATGCCAACCTCTCATTTTGGGTGGAGAATGTGGCAACTAACGCCAATACAGGCCTACCTGTTGCTTCACAGTATGCCTATCGTGTCCATCCATTGCTGAAAGACTGGGTCGAGGGGTTAGAGAATGCAGCACCTGTGCAACAAGGTCCGGGAATCACATGGAATAATGCGATTGACAACGTGACAGGTAGCGATTACAATTGGACTACAGCGGGAGCATCCAGTTCCTCTGACAAGGGATCTTCTGTTGCCAGCGTCACAGATAGTCCTGCGAATCTCAAACAGAATTGGCTCACATTCAATTCGCAATCCCTAACAGACTTGGTACAGGGATGGGCCAATGGAACTGTCGTAAATCAAGGCGTACTGCTCGTTGGAAATGAAAACACGAACAAGCCATACGGCTCCGCTCTGACAATCACCGGTAGAGCCAACTCCAGTCACGGCCCTCGCCTGGTGGTGGTGTTCGAGGGAAGTGACGATGTCACCGCAGGATTGGATTTTGGTGACGACGGGAACATAGAATGGAGTCATGCAGGCAACCTCAGCAACGGATCGACCACACCTGATTTGTCACAATCCATCAATTCCTTGCTTGCCAATTCCACGCCCACCTTCACAGATAGTTGGGGCAACGAGTTCGTTGACATTCCGTTGAACGTCACCGGGAACGCGACATTGGTACTTGACGGCATCGATGTGAGTTACGATTGGACACCGACGGTGACCATCTCCCCGCAAGGGGACCTCGCCAGCGAGATCAACCAGCATCTCTCCAATCTGACTGCTGATGCCACCGGCAATGTAAGCATCGACATCAACGTCACCAGTGGCAGCGCGGGCGTGGTGGAACTCTCGAACCTGCTCATCATCACCGGGGACCGCCCGCCCTCAATCGGCTCGCTCAACCTGCCGTCAGATACCTTCGTGCCGAATGGCGCCTCATACATGGTCGGTCTGGAGGTCACCTCCTACCAAGGCCTTGGCAATCTCTCGTGGGTGGCGCTCATCCCGCAGATCCAGGATGTCGCCAACCGTCCGTCACTGATTCATTCGCTGGAAAACAGCACAAGTTGGGTGAACGACCCTGGTGGATTCGTCTCCAACCTCTCGGGGCAGTGGCAGCCGTTGAACGCCGATACCGGCCAAATGGAATGGAATATCGAGGTCAGTTGGGCCTGGCCACCTGAACAGGACGTCATCTGGCTGGCACAGGTGGGGACGACCGACAACCTGCACTCCGAGCGGTTCTCAAGCTGGACCACCGACCACGAGCGACGAATGGAGATTGACTCCTTCCACTTGTGGGATGAAACATCTCCCACAGAAGGGAGTCCAGAGGTGTTCACTGACGAATGGGTCGCCGGGGGCGACCAGTTGCGAGTCAGCGGCACTGTGAGCTTCCTCAATGTCTCCAGTCATCCTCAGCCGGGTGACATGCTGGTCGAATTGGAGAATGTCAGCGGCAACGGGACCGTCGATGCGACCGGTGCCTTCTCAATCGACACTCAGGCGCCTGCGGGAGACCGATACGGCGGGTTCACTGTGAGCGCGCTGATTGTCGGCGACTTGGACGCCACCGTACCGGGGGCTAGCCTGCGCACCTTCAGGGTGGATGCTACCATGCCGGGGATGATGCTGCACTCCCCCACCGGGACGCGGGTGATACCAGATAGCCAGCAACTGCTCAACGTCTCAATTGCCGAGACCAGTACCGCCAGTGGACTTGCCGACGAAACTCTACAACTACGCTGGTGGGTGGAAGGCCTTCACGACGACGGTGATGGCATCCCAGGGGCTGACGAATACGCCACTCGACCGCTGTTGCGCGAGGGGACATCGGACTATTTCCACGCCTACTACGAAGATTACCCGAACTCCCAGGGTCAATCGGTGTCACTCTACATCGAGGGGCGGGACCGTGCGGGCAACACCCTCGATGGCGGAGGGGCGGGCTTCGAGGAGGATCTGCATCACTACACCTCTCTGGTCCCCTCACCGACCACTTTGGCGAACGCGACCCTCGAACTTCCTGGAGGGGATGTGCTCGTTCCGGCCCATGCGGGCTGGTTGAACGTGACCCTGCAAGATGAGAACTGGATCGAGGACCTCGAGCGCATCGTCGTCGACATGAAGTGGGGAACAGAACTCACCTGGGTGCAAGGAGTTGGTTTCAGTTCCAACAATCCTGAGGTGCAGGTGGAGAGTTTCACCCTCACAGGTGTTGGAGAGGAGGTACACCTGAACATCTCCTTCAGCGTCACCCCGCTGTTTGACCCGGGGATCAGCCACGGCCAGTTCATCCTGCGAGTGACCGACTCCTCGGGCGTGCAGGAACTCGATACCGGGCTCGGGTGGGAGTTCAATGCTGACATCATGCTCGCTGACTACTACATCTCGCTCGCCGACGACCCGTTGCACATCTCACTCGAGGACGACAGTTACGTGGCTCTTGAGGCACGGTTGCAGATCAGCGGACGTGTGCGTTACTCCGCTGCCGACCTCGCACCGCCCGCCGACTCTTATCTGGTGTTCATGGAGGTCCCCCTCGACCTGCCGCTGTTAGTGGAGGCCGATGAGAACGGTCACTTCTCCGGGACAATGGACGCACACGGCAGCGGACTCTACCGAGTCACCTTGGAGGTTGCTGGTGGACCCGGGACAGTGAATCCCGCTCCGCTTGCGCTGCGACTACAGGTCGATGACCAGCCCCCGTCCCTCATCGGCTCAGAGCCGGCCTTCATCCCAGCAAACTCGACCACCCTGTTGCTGCAGTTCGACCTGCAGGAGATTGGAGCCGGAATGCCCGCGGGGGAGATACCGGTCTCCTGCGTCATTCGACGGGGGTTGGACACGGTGGGGGAACAGGTGCAGGGCGCTGCCATCATGCAGATTCCCGGAGAGGTCTCCCGTCATCAGGTGAACCTCTCCTTCCCTCCCCTGCAGGCCGATGATTTCCTCGACTGCTGGCTGGACATCGGCGACCTCGCTCGCAACCAGCTCAGCGGCTCGGGATCTGCGCCAAACTGGCCGCTGAGCCTGCCGGTGGTCGAGGTGCGCCCGGATCTGCTCGCCAGTGAACTCACCCTGTTCCCTGACCCCCCGGTGTTCGGCCGGAACACCCTGGTGAACATCACCTTGGTGAACATCGGCAATCACAGCGGTGAGCCGTTCATGGTCTCGCTCGAGACCCTGATCGAACATGAAGGCAGACTGACCGTCACGGAAGTTGGACAGCAGCAGGTGCTGCTGCACGAGCAAGAGACCACGACCACCATCTCATTCCCCTGGCTGCCCGACTGGGAGGGGGAACTCGACCTCGTTGTTCGGGTCGATTCAGACGAGGCGCTCGCGGAGCGGAACGAGAACAACACCTACTCGTGGACGATTACCGTGCAAGCAGCCCCAGAAGGAAGGGGCTTCTTCATCTCGCAGACCGCTCTCGCCATCGGTGGCGTTGCTCTACTGTTGATGTTCTGCATCGGGATGTTGCTCGCCCTGCGGCACAGTAGAGAGGATGACGATTCGGAGGAATGGGAGGAGGACATGGCTGAAAACGAGCCGGACTCCTCGATTCAAGGAACCGTTCAGCCTGATGGCTACGAATACCTAGAATGGCCATCTGACAGTGAAGAATGGTGGTATCGCGAGGATGAGCAAGATTCGTGGGTACCATGGGATGAGGTTGGTTGATTCATTACAGCATCCAATCAATGACTCAGCGTTCAGTGAAAGGGTGTGGGCTTATCGGCCGAGCCAGCGTCGGCGGCGGTGATGACCGAGCATGCCCCGGACTGGAGGATGAGGTCGTGATGGACGAATCCGCTCATGATGGAGAGGCGATGCACACCGGTATGCGCTTGTCAGAGATTCGTCTGCAGCAACGGCTCTCCCTGCAACAGCCGCTTCTGCTGCCGCTGCACCTGCTCAAGGCTGAGCTGCTGTTCCACTTCCAGAAACTTCGGGAGACCTGGGGGAAGGAACACCTCACAACCCTCGGATTCGGTTTGTTCGCCTTCCTGTTGGGTTCGTGGGATCTGGGCATCGGGGAACAGAGGAGTGGTGGGGACATCTGGACCGTAGGTATCGAGGGGTTGAACTCCGTGTCAACGGCCGCGTTCGCACTGCTCCTGCTCAGTTACGCCTGCTGGGTGTGGTATCTGTTCCGTTTGCAACGACAGTTTCCGGTCGTCCGCGGCTTTGCCCTGTGGATGTTCATTGGATGGGTTGCGATGCAGTTCGGGACAATGCGGGCGCACTCGCTGTCGCCTAGATTCCCTTTCGATTCTGACTTTCAGGGAATGGTCTGGTTCGTCGCCTGCTCAGTTGTGATGCTGTTCATCGGCTACATCTTCGGTCAAGCAGTCATCCAGACACGTGATGTGCATGTGCAGACCCAGCACGCGCACCCCGACCCGCGGCGGATGGAGTCGGCGATGCGCGACCATTCCTTGGTGGCGTGGACGGCGGTACTGGTCGCCTGGGGTGTATTCGCGACTCTGTCAAGTTGGTCAGGCGCACATTTTCTAGCAGTTCGCACTCCCATGCCGGATGGACATGGGATGTTCAAGTTCTGCTACTATCTGTTCGGCACCCTCTCTCTGGTCACCATGATGCACCTGCTCTGGTATCCTCAGATGATGCTCGGTGAGGCCGGTCAGCGTATCCAGTCAGACCGAGCACGTGAAGTGACCCGCGGCCTGCGCGGAGAGGCGGTCGAAGAGACGCGACAGCCAGGGAAGTGCCCGGTCTGTTCCAGCTCAACCCCGGTCAGCAGGCTGGCTGACGGTGAACTGGAGGTTAGTTGCGCAGCGGACAACTGCCATGGAGCAGGAAGACCGGCTGAGCGTTGCCCGGAATGCGCCTCAGTGCTGCCTACACGCATCAGTTGTGCCGACTGCGGGACGAGCGCTCCTGTCGTCGATCATCTACCAGACGACGATGCGTGGTAAGCCGAAGCGGACAAAGGCAGGGACCTCGCCGATGTCGGTGTGGAGGCGTGCTGATGGATGTGCTGGCATTGCGCGAACAGTTTCCTACGCTGCGTGCAGAGGAGCCCTTGACCTATCTCGACAACGCCTGCGTCACGCTGCGACCGGACTCGGTCATCGACGCGATACGTGACTACTACTCGAAGCAACCGGCGTGTGCTGGGCGAAGCCCGCATCGCTGGGGTACCGCGGTGACCCAGATGGTGAGTCGTACACGCCGAAAGGTCGGGCGCTTCATTGGCGCTGAGGCGAGCGGTGTGGTGTTCATGCGCAACACCACCGAGGCGATCAATCAGGTCGCCAGTGGAATCGACTGGCACGATGGCGACATCGTGCTCACCAGCGACAGGGAACACAACAGCAACCTGATTCCGTGGCTGCAACTGGAGCGTCAAGGAGTAATCGAGCACCGCGCTGTGCCTTCGCTACCCGACAACAGCTTCGACATTGAAGGATTCTCCGACGCCTGTGCGCACGCGGGTGACCGACTACGATTGGTGTCCTTGCCTCAGGTTGGGAATCTCGATGGTGTCGAGATACCAATCCGCGAGGTTGCTGCAATCACCCACGATCATGGCGCACGACTGCTGGTCGACGCTGCTCAATCAGTGCCACACATGCCAGTAGACGTGAAGAATCTGGGATGTGACTGGATGGCCTTCAGCATGCACAAGATGC
This sequence comes from uncultured Candidatus Poseidoniales archaeon, assembly GCA_964618995.1. Taxonomy (GTDB): domain Archaea; phylum Thermoplasmatota; class Poseidoniia; order Poseidoniales; family Thalassarchaeaceae; genus JAKUTA01. The sequence continues at coordinate 44,880 of CAZUBQ010000008.1, forward strand.
TCGGCCCGTCCGGAATGGGCATCCTCTGGGGTGATGACGAAGCGCTCGATGAACTCGAACCGCGCACTGGCGGGGGCGAGACGGTGGTTGACGCCTCATTCAGCGGATTCGAGTTCCGCTCTGGACCTGAGCGATTCGAGGGGGGCATCGGCAACTATTCGGGAATCGCTGGCACCGAAGCGGCCATTGATCTGCTCTCAGGGTTGGACATGGCAGAGGTGCAGGAGCACGAGCAGCGACTGAACAGGATCATCGGCGACGGAGTAAGTGGGATTGCGGGAATCGAGGTGATTGGTCCCCCGGATGCAGCGGCCAGAGGTGGCGTTACCGACGTGCTGGTCGACGGGTGTGATGTGCATGACCTCGCCATCCTGCTCGATGAAGCGGGTGGAATCCTGGTGCGCAGTGGGTTCCATTGCGTCAACAGTTGGTTCAACGAGCGTGGTCATGACGCGGGTTCACTGCGCAGTTCTCTCTATCTCTACAACACTGAAGCCGAATGCAGGCACTTCGTGGATACGTTCACGGAAGTTGTCAACGCCATGCGCTGATGCCCCTGTCCACGACGGTTTCAAGGTGGTTACCTGTCACGGCAAATCTGAGGTGCTCTGATGGACACGCCCGAAGAGTGGGTTGACAGGGAGATGCCCCCCGCTCCTGTGGCTCCCGTACGCCGCGGTCTGCTCCCGATGATTCCCGGTAGAACACAAGCACTCGCATCAGCAATCTCGCTGCTGCTCATTGTCGCCCTGTTCATCGGAGTCCTGATGTGGCGCATGGCCTGGTACGAGGACCAGTTGATGCGACCGCCTGAGCAGTACGTCGAATGGCAATCCGAATTCTTCAGCATCACCGGCCAGGACAACATTACCGGATTGACCGGTGACGGAGTAGTCATCTGCGTGGTAGACACCGGTGTGGACACCGGGCATTCCGACCTTGCATTGATGAATCTCGTGGCTTGGAAGGATTTCGTGAACGATCGACCGAATCCGTACGACGACCAAGGGCATGGGACAGCGATGGTTGGCGTGATTGTCGCCAACGGCGGACTTCGTGGAGTCGCTCCCGGCGCAGAAGTGTTAGTGGCCAAGGCGATGGGCACCGATGGTCAGGGTGATGACGAGACGCTGGGGGCGGCGGTCGATTGGTGCGTCACCGAAGAAGCGGACATCATTTCCTTGAGCCTGGGTGGCGCACCCGGATTCGACCTCATCCTCCTGAGCACAGATGCGTTGGAGGAGTCGGTGCAGAACGCGCTCGATGCGGGCGTGTTCGTGACTGCGGCTGCAGGCAACGATGGCGAGGATGATGACGGGGATGTCGAGAGTCCGGGGTCCATCGAGGACGTAATCTGCGTCGGCGGAATCGATCGCCACGCTGTGATATGGACGGGTTCCAGCGAAGGTGACAACAACGGACGCCTATGGCCACCACCAATCATCCTGCCGCGCTCCGACCCAGACAAGAAGCCGGAGTTGGTGGCGCCGGGCAAGGATGTCCCGGTGCTCATCGCCAACAAGGCGGATGGTCTTGCATGGGGTCATGCGTCCGGCACCAGCGCGTCGACGGCATGGATGTCTGGGGCTCTGGCACTCCTTCTGGAGGCTCGACCCGACTTGCAGCACGAAGGAAGCGGAGGGGGGCAGACGGCGATCAACAGCGTCAAGGATTGGATCCAAGAGACCTCCGAGGGCGTGTCTGGTCACGATGACCACTATGGATACGGGCGTCTGCGCATCGACAGTCTGCTCACATCTGCAGGAGTGTCGTCTGGACCAGATTCCAGCCGTTCAGGATTGCCTGCACTAGAGCCGGTGGATATCTTCGCTGAGCGTCAATGAGGCAGATTCATCGGACGACTTCAGGCATTGAGTTGAAATGGGGCGCTCGACCGGCTCGATTCATGGCCAAAGCAGATGACTCCAGCGACGCCGAGGATGTCGCGAAGATTGCCGTCTGCTCGGACTGTGAGCAGGAAGAGGAGCATGACGTGCTGCGCTCTGTCGAACGCGGGCGAGGAGTGGACCTGTTGATTCGCTGCCATGGGTGTGGGAACGTACACACGCTCGAATTGCGCCCGCCCCGTTCGGTCGCGGTCCGCTTCACCCTGTCAGAAGGTGCTCACAGCCAGAGAACAGAGATTGAAATTGACGAAGATGAGATGTTTGAGATCGGCGACTGTTTCGACCACGGAGAAGGCAATTGGGAGGTGACTCGCCTGGAGGCTGCCGGTGGGTTGTCGCTCACCACAGGAGACCCGAGTGAGATCACCATGGTGTGGGCGGTGCGCGCGGACAAGGTGCGCGTGAAGCTCACATTCACAGAAGGCGACAAATCCTGGTCCGACTCAATCATCTGCGAGCCTGATGAGATGTTCGCCTGCGGGTCGTATTTCACCCATGAGGATGAGCGTTGGAAGATTCGGGCGCTGCACTCCGGCCGTGGAAGGAAACTGACGGGCAGACTGCCAGCGGGCCGAATCCGTCGCATCTTCCTACACCGACCACTGACACGAGCGGAGGTGGCCGAGCGGGAACAACTGGCTCGTGGTCGCTGGCGTGGGCAGGAATATCCTGGCCGTGAAGAACGGATGCGCGACGTGTATGAGCGCAACCTGCGCGAATCCTGAAACGTGGGTGATTTCGCCAAATCCACTTCAGGCCATGGAGACCTGATCGTTTGGCCGAACCCTTTCCGGCACGGCCAGACCGACACTCTGGCCAGCTGTTGCCGACTCGATGGAAACGCGATCAATCTGCATCGAATCAACGGTCATCTCGATGTCGGTCGTAGCCCCCGTGATGCGGATACGATCTCCGACAGATAGCGGCGCTGACAATTCGATGGCGGCCACATTGACGTTCTTGAAGAAGGCGAACACCCGCCCTACGGCTTCTCCTGACATTCACTCTGCCTCAGGGTGACCTCAGCATCCTTTGAGAAAAGTGTTCCGGCTGCCCAGTCGAGACACCTGTACTGGACACAGGCAGCGAGTCGTGGTGTTCATCTGCGGTTCGTCCACGGCATCAGAAACGCCCTAGCGATGTGGGAGGCGACATCGGGGTTCTCGCGTAATCTACGGATGGAATACTCGTACCAACGATCACCGTAGGGGAGGTAAACCCGCGTTTTGTGCCCTCTAGATTTCAATCTCCTGCGGACATTGCCGCGGACACCCAGCAGCATCTGGAACTCGTATCCGGGACCTTTTCCATCCCGTTCGGGCGCAGCACCGTTGCGCGGGTCGGTGATGTCCGGGCCCATGCCGCGAGCGGTGAGTGCGTCCAAGGAGTGTTTGATCACCGGATGGTCGTGAGTGGCGATTCCCACATAGGAACCCGAGTCGAGCATCGCATCAATGCAGTCGTTCATCGCGTTGACTATCTCACGGTAACCGGTGTGTGCCACCTCAGGTGGTTCAAGGTAAATTCCCTTGCAGATGCGGAAATCGGCCGCGGGCCCTAGTTTCTCAGTGATTGCGTTGATGTCAGCAGGTGTGCGCAACAGCCTCGCCTGTAGAACTACGCCGACGTTCGTGAGTCCGAGTTCGTGCATGCGCAGGCAGATATCGATGGTCGCCTGAGTGACTCGGCGGTCCTCCATGTCCAGACGGATGAAGATGCCCTGCTCGGCTGCCTTACGTAGCAAACGCTCCAGATTCTCACTCGCCTGATGCTCATCGATGAGCACTCCGAATGCCGTTGGTTTGACTGATAGGTCGGCGTCCAACCGATTTTCGGTAATCTTGTCCAGCACCCGTTCATACTCCTTGAGGAATGTCTGGGCTTCAGAGATGTCTGTAATCTCCTCTCCAAGCACGTCGACTGTGAAACACGCTCCTTCCTGAACCTGCATGCGCTGCATCAACTCCACCGCGGAATCGAGGTCCTTTCCCGCGATGTAACGCTTGGCGATCCAGCCCACGAAGAAGCGGGGCATGACGGGAAGCACCCCGACCACCATGCGCCCGAACAAACCCATGCTGTGAACCTCGCCCCTAACGGACGCGGAAGTGCCTTGACGATTGCTGAGCGTCAGCCAGCCTGATTTGAACTCACTCAAAGGCGGCTGTACGGCCCACAGGGATGTTCAGTTCCTCACACAGGCGTATGACAGCGCGGCGTTGCCAGCCCTTGAACGACTTGCGATCCAGGTGCGCGATCACCTCCCCTCCCGGGAAGGATTGCCGGGTGCTCTCGGCACACACGCGGATGGCATGCTCCCACGGCCCTTCCGGAAGGTCGCCGGTCTGTGGATCCCACGACTCATCTTCGGGCCGCTGCATCTCGAGTGCATACGATGCGATCTGGTGGCCGGCCCAGCAATTCGTCTTGCGCAGCACGTCGGTGTGCCGTGGAGCGTAGTGGCCTCCGCCGATTCCCAGCATCACCTTCGAATGCGCTCGCTCGGAGTCGCTGAGTGAATGCCAGTCCCCGAGCCCCGGACCTCCGTCAAGGCCCAGCCCCTCGCTGATCACGTCAGCCCATGCCTCGGCGGCGTCGGTGTGCCCCCAGTGGGATTCGCTGGAACCGATTTCTATGAACATCGTCGGGGCGGATAGTGACGGGCCGTGATGCGTAGTCTCGATGGTCAGGTCGAATTCGTCTGCGACACCGTGTTCGTGCGCCGCCTGTACCATCCTCCTGTACCAAGATGCGAACCGCGGATTGGGAGGGACAACTGCACCCTTGATGCCGCCATATTCGGCAGATTCTCCGGCAGGCGATTCACCGGGGACTCCAATCACGTGGAGAGTCAGACTCGGCCTGCCGCTGGCAGCGGAGTGGCGTGACAGGAAAATCACCTCACGTACCTGTGTGCCGCTGGCGGAGGCATAGCGTTCATCAAGTCCATCCTCCCACAGCACCTTCCCTGGAAACCACCAGATGTGCACTGGCTGCGACGTGTGCCTCCATGTCTTTCCATCCTCGAGGGGATTCGCCTCGTCCCATCCTCCCCGTCCGAGCAGAGCGTCACCTTGCACCGTAGATGCGATGTCAACGTCAGACACAATGAGCAACGTGACCGATTCCATCACTCCAGCGAGGTGGTGTCACCCCTTCAATACCGGTCCTGCACACAACAGCAGTTTCATGGCAGGGAGCAGTGAGGGTGGCACGAGGAGGAAGCGGATGCAGGGTTGGCCGGACACATCATTCCCCCCCAAGCGGGTGCACAAGGTGGGCGAGCGACTGTTGTGTGAGAGTGTCGATGGTGCGCTCTGCTGGCTCGATGGGATTAGTTTAGAGGTCGCTGGTGAGTCAACAAAACCGTTCCCCGGGCGCATCACCCATGCCTTCGTCGAGGAATACGGGGGGGCGCCGCGCTACATCGGGATGTGGGTCAATCATGAACTGCGCGCAGCGCGCATGGCTTCGCTCGACCTCCAAGAGCCACTCATTGCAGGCGTCGAGAAGAACGAATTACGCGCCTCGGAACAGAAGGAACCTGGGGACCTGCAGGTGGCAGGTTCTCTCTGGTCGCACCCGCTGGAGGCAGAACCACTCGGCTTGGTCAGCAACGGAGAGCGCATCGCGTTCTGCATGCACAGGCGCGGAATCTACTGCATCGGAATCGCATCACAGGAGCATTGGCGTGTCCCACTGGTAAACTGGCCCGATCTGGCTCCGATACCCGACGGGTCAGTGATTGTCTGCTTGGTCTCAGCACCAGATCCTGATGATGCCGATGGCGAGGAGAGGTTGTGGGCATGGAGCGCAGGAGGCGGCTGGTCAGTCCACGACTGGCAGACCGGTGAACTGCTCGACATGGGTAGTCTCGACCTACGCGAACGATTGGAATCGGCATGGGTGTCTGAGAATGGAGAATGGCTGCTCGCATCGGCACCGGAGCGAATGGCACGTTGGAAACCTGGGAATGAGCCTGAGAATGTGCATGTGACGGGCCCAGTCAATGACGCGCTATGGATTGACGGGGGATGGTCGTGTACTGGATGGCGAGAGGACCTTCGCTGGAACGAGCACGGGCTGAAGCGCAAGGAGCGCCCTGAAATCGGCATGGTGCTTCTCGACCACGCTGGGGAGTTGATGGTGCTTGACAACATCGGCGGATGGTCGCCATTCCAATTCTGAGTGCAGAATCACACTTCAGGGTCGGCGGCTTCTTCGACGGCAGCCTCGGCTGGTTCCTCGGCTGGTTCCTCGGCTGGTTCCTCG
>CAZUBQ010000008.1:51158-61907 GCA_964618995.1 uncultured Candidatus Poseidoniales archaeon
CCTCGGCTGGTTCCTCGGCTGGTTCCTCGGCTGGTTCCTCGACTGGTTCCTCGACTGGTGCTTCCTCGGCTGGTTCCTCGACTGGTTCCTCGGCTGGTGCTTCTGCCTCCACCACTGAAGGTGGGGCAGAGCCGGTATTCCACTCGGTCCATCCACAGCGACCACAGGAACTGCGGTCAGCGTGGCGGGCCATGAAGACGCCTTTCTTGCACCTCGGACAGAACTCATTCTTGCGCACGAGTTGGTCGCCCTCGACAGAGTACAACTGTCCCCTGTTCGCCATCACTCCTCACCTCCGGCAATCTCGGTAGCTTCTGTCTCGACCTCTTCAATTGCTTCCGCATCTCCTGATTCTTCGTCGTCCGACTCAGTTTCAGTTGCGGGCTCAGGTTTGGCTTCTTTCTCCTCTGACAGGCCTAGAGCAGACTTCTGACGAGACAGGATGTAAGTGGGCTCGTTAGCGAGTGCGTCAGCAGATTCGTAGACGAATGCCAACCCGGTAGTCAGCGGCTGTCCGAAACGGGTGCTGACATCCTTGACGATGATGTTCTCAGCTGAACTTCCCGGCTCAACTGCCGCGACAGCGGCGAGCATCTGAGCACGAGATGGGGTGGCTGTCCCGACATGGCGCCAGCGGAAGCGAATCTCGACCCGCTTGAGCAACGGGTTCTCCATCCTCTCCACTACCTCCATCAATATGCCTCCATTCAGCGTATGTTGACCTTGAGAGCGTAGTTGCCCGGAATCTCGACATTGAGTTTCTTGGCGATCTCTGAACGATTAGGATTGAGAATAACCACGTATCCCTGCCAGTCACCAGTGCAGTGAGCATCTGGGTGGGCGTTGCACTCGTCGATTCCTTCCTCCAGAATTCGATGACACTCGCCGCATGCGTACACGACCTTCTTCGCCATCCTCAGTCCTCCCGGTCCTCTGTGAGCCAATCGTGTGCGCCGAGCCCGATCTGCTTGCATGTCAGACCAATCTTGCTTGAACGAGGGTCGTGCGGGTTGAGTGAAATGGTGACGATGCGAGCACGCACAGGAGAACCTAGTTCGAGGAAGCGACCACTGCGAGCCCCTTCGATGCGACCTTGTCCCATGTTGATGTTCACCTGCTCATCGAGAATCTGCGACTTGTGCAGCAGCGCCTCTACCGGTCCTATCTGCACGAAGGCACCGAACTCGTGTACTTCGGAGACAGCTCCGTCGACGACCTCGTTGCTTTCCATGTGGAACAGAACGGCCTTGAAGCGAACTCGCTGGTAGATCGCACCATCTCCATGGATGATACGACCACGACCGAGCATTTCGTGGTCGAAAGTGACCAGGATGAAATTTCCATCATCATCGAAGCGGCCTTCGAACGCGCTGTGTGCCAACTGATCGACGTGTTGGCGCAACTCGTGGCCCTTGCGAATATATTCCGCAGGAATGCGGATTGTGTCCTCGCGGATTTCAAGCGTGTACATGTCTGTCTGCCTCCCTGTTCGCTCACCTCAGAAGACGCCCGCCGGGACGGAAGGGCTCATGACCCTCCCGTCCCTCATTGGCAGCGCCTCCAGAGGAGAGGTTCCCAGCGAGCCGCCGACCGACCGCCCCCATTTAAGCCCTGTGAGAGAACACGTGACCCGTTAGGGTCACATGCGAGGCAAACGCCGCTCAGCGTGTCGCGTCTGGACTCAAGGTTGAATAGGTGACGGAAAGGCACCGTAGTTCGTGCGTATCACTGGGCGTAGCCATCCACGGGACTCAAAGGCTCTCAGAGCACTGTTGCTCTCACTCATGATGCTGTTGCAGGTCAGTATTGTGGCGACATGTGTGGAACCAGGGAGGGGCGCCCTCTCCGACGGTTCTGATTCGGCCGCCCGTAGCGGTCAGATTCCGTGGATCGACGGTGAACAGGATTGGCCGCAGTTCGGTCGTCACGGTTCGCGGAACATGAGTGCACCAGCCCACTCCACCACCGGAGGCCCCGGCGAGGGACAGGTGTCCGCAGTGACCACACTCGCCACCATCGACGAGCCTGCGCTCAACTGGCGTCACTACGCTGCCGAGGATTACGGAGTCGACTCGCTGGCGGTTCCCGTCGGTGACTTCTCCGCCAGCATCAACGTCACCGGAGAGGCGTTCGAGAGATGCGCTGGTGGCAGACTGATGCCGGTGTTCGTCCATCAGCAGGATGTCGGTGGAAGCGTGCACTCCATCCTGAAGATCGTCGACGGAGATGATTCTCGTACCGCCTGGCAGGTGGACCTAGGCGCCACGGACCCGGTGAAGACGGCTCCAGCGCTGGTGGATGTGGACGATGATGGCAGATTAGAGATCGTCGTAGCCTACGATGCACAAGGAACCTTCACCTTGGAAATCTGGGCGCCGAGTCTCTCCTGCAACGATGCAGGGTGGAACAGCGGGGGACACACCAGTGAACGCCTGTGGCAGTGGAGTGACCCGGCCCTCGCCATCACCACCTCCTCCCCCTACATCTGGGCCAACCACCAGATAGGTACACAACTGCTCATCGCCGACCTGCTGCTCGACGGCTCGCCGGATGTTGTGCTCTCATTGGTCAACGAGGCCAACGAACAACCGGTCATCGCCGCCATCCCGTTGGTCGCCGGAGGTCCACCCGACCCTCTGTGGCAGGTCACTCTGGGCAATGGAGAAATCCCCTCCGATGCTGCATGGGTGCAGATTGACGACACCAACTCCGCCGTGCTGCTCACCACCATTGACCCCGATGACGGGAACATGTGGATATGGCGTCTCAACGGTGCGAGCGGTGCGCCTCAATGGGGTGGCAAGACCCTGAACAACCTCGATGGAAACACCGACACACCGCACATCCGGCTCCCAGGTCCGGTGTTGGCTCAGTTGGACAGCGACCCACTCCCTGAGATGATCGTGACCATTCCTTCCGACGTCGACGGTGGTGGCACTGGTGATGGTGCAGAATTCCAAGGCAGGGACATCATCGATGGCACGATGCTGTGGGAGTTCCGCGCCAGCAACGGCTTCGCAGACGCACCGCCGCATCCTGTGGACAGAAATGACGACGGGGTGCATGACCGAGTCTGTTGGGCGACCTGGTATCGTGTGGATGCCGACAGGCATGGCATGGTGGGTTGTCACGACCTGACCCAAGGTCAATCACCGACGAAGGCGTGGTCACACGTGCTCGACCGAGGAGGGGGCAACCTGAACGACGAGATTGCGGTCTCGCCGCCATTCTCCTTGGATCTCGATGGACAGGACCAACCGGACATCCTGCTCGCTTTCGGCCAGAAACTATGGGCATGGGAGGGAGACACCGGCACCCAAGCGGGAATCGGGCAGGGTTGGGTCACCGAACTGTCACTGCCTCACCGGGCATGGGCTGCTCCTGCATTGGCTGACATCGACGGAGATGGTGCCCTCGACGTTCTCATCGGTGACATGCTCGTCTCGCGTGCGCGAGCGGACGTACGCCCATTCGTGGATGGTCGCGGCATTCAGTTCAATCCGAGCCAACCGGACCCAGGCGAGACGTTCACACTGACCGCCTACGTGGAGAACGTCGGTACCGAAACGACCGACGCTGCGGTGGACGCAGTGCTCTACTGGGACGGGGCCGAGATCCACCGTGAACGCATCGACTCACTCGACCCGGTCTCACCGACCGGCAACGGGGACTTCGCCAGCTTCAGCGTTGACCTCAGCGCGCCACTCGGAAGTCATACGGCGCGCATCGAACTCGACCCGCACACCAACATCACACAAGCGCGCTATGACAACGATGACCAGACCATTCCGCTGGTGATCGTAGAGCCATACGCTGTGTCAATCGCAATTCCCGCCGACCCGGTCCGGGTCGATCCAGGCTCCAGCATCCAGACGAGTCTGGTTGTCACATCAACCGGAAGGCTGGCAGGTGACTGGACCCTCTCTGTAGACCCTGCTGGACTACCGAATAACTGGACGGTGAATGAGATCACGCCCGGCGGCTCCAGTGGAGTGAACATCGGAGTGGGGCAGACATGGGACATGGTGCTCGAGGTTTCCGCACCCGTGGAGGCTCTCGGGTCGGATGCTGGCTCAATCTCGCTGACGATGACGCTCGACAGTGACACGAACATCAGTTACACCAGTTTGCTTCCGATAGAGGCGAACCGAACCCGCGGCCTGTCGATGCGTGGCCCGGATGGAACAAGCGTCAGTTCAGGGATGGGGCTTCCAGGGGGATACGCCGAGGCATGGCTGCTGGTGGAGAATCTCGGCAACGCGCAGGAGACCGTGACCGACAGGGCATGGGATCCAACGGCATGGGGAAGCAACCTCACCCTTCACGACGACTCCGGGGAGGTGAACATTCTCACCCTCGCGCCCGGTGAGCAGAGAGAGTTGCTCGCCCACCTACCAGTCCCTACATCCGCGGGACTTGGAGAGAACGTCTCGACCACGCTCACAATCTGCATAGGCACCGGTGATGACGAGGTCTGTCGTTCGATGACCCTCACCTTCAACGCAAACGCAGTTCGGATGTCTCCACCCAACATCAGGAGTGTCCCGGCCAATGGACTGCAATGGAGTGCCGACATCGCCATCCCTGCAGGAGTCTCTGAACTTGAATGGGACCTGGCTTCCTCCGGTATGCTCCAATCAGGGTGGATTTGGAGCGCATCAGGTGCACTCTCCCTGGTTGGAGGTACACTCACGGCCACAGGCGCAGCGGGCACCACCGTCAGCGGCGGATTGACGCTCGACCTACCGGTAGACGCTCCGCCCCTGTTCCACCCATTCAGCGCCGCGGAGGCGAACCACAGTTCACACGACCTCGACTTCTCGTTACGAGTGCTACAGGTGCATCGCGCCTCGCTGCAGATCATCGACCCGACCACGGAGCCAGTGCTGCTCAACGTGACCGAGCCCGGATGGTTCGTTCTGCGACTGGAGAACCCCGGAAACGGCCCAGACACCTACAACCTCACCGGGTCGGTCAAGCCCAATGCGAACTTCAGCGACGACTCAGGGGTCACTTTCTCGATTCCCTCACATACGTACAGCATCGGTGCTGCGGGTCTGCGACAGGTTCCCGTGCAGGTCACGCTTCCGGATGACACACCTGCACGCCAGGGAATGCTCATCGAATTCGAACTCCACTCACAAGGGGATGTAGCGGTGCGTGCCACCGCGGTCATCGAAGTGGAGGCGCGTCAGGACCATCGCTGGAATCTGAGCCTGACACATGCTGGCAGCACCTATCTGGAAGCCGCTGAACTGTTCATCCAGCCTGACGGGACGACCGACCTGACTCTCACGGCCACCAACATCGGTAACTTCCCGGATACGTTGTCCATCACTAGCACGCTCGCGGTCACGCCCACCGGCAATGACAGCGACACCAACTGGACCGCGACCGATGATGGGACTCAGGAACTCGCCGTGAACACATCCGAACAACTCACCATCTCGGTGGATGTCCCGAGCCTGGCTTGGAACGGCACCACCTCGATGTTGACCTTGGAACTTGAGGCGGGTGGAATCTCGCTCGGACAGTTCGAGGTGACGCTCGAGGTCAGCCATAGACCCGCATGGAAGGTGTTCTCGACAGGAGGTGATCTCGATGTTGAACCGGGTGGCTCGAACATCTCGTTGATCGTTGAACAGCGGGGTAACCAGCCATCGGCACCGTTCATCACCGCCGCAATCGATGGTTTCGGTTGGAACGTGAGCACTGACGAGTCGCTTCCCGTTCTAGAACCGGGTGAAACAGCGGTGCTGAATCTGCTGGTGACGCCCCCTGAAGGAGCTCAATCAGGACCAGCAGTCGAACTGACGGTACGTGCCCGTAATGGAGATGGCAGTGGTGTGGGAGAGGCCATCCTACCTGTCAGGATCAGGCCGATACTGAATTTCCATGCGACGATGCCGACTGGCGATTGGGAGCAGTGGCTCGTTTCCCCCGATGGAGGCCATGTGCGCATCTCGTTGGCGAACACTGGGAACGCTCCCAACCCCATTCATGTCGAACTGATTGGGCTTCCTTCCGGATGGCAGCCGAGCGAGGCGGATATCACGCTGGCTTGGGGTGAAGTGCGTGGCCTGCCTGTGAATCTGGTGCCCGCTGGTGATTGGGACGGCTCGAACGTCTCCGTTCAGATCAGGCTCACCGACGGAGCGGGCAACGTGCGGGTGCTCGATGTCACAGTGATATCCAGCACCCACGCATGGGCCACCAGCCCAATCATGTGGGGAGTCACGGGAGATTCCCACGTGCTGAATTTCCATGGGGCAGACATCCAAGCGGTAGCCGACCAACAACTCGGCCTTTTGGAAGTGAACGGCGACGGGTGGCTGCTGCCAGTATCCGACCAGATGAATGGCTTGTTGACACTCTCCACAAGCAGCGGCTCCGTGTCGCTCGCCTACGAATCGCACGCAAGCGTGCGCCCGTCCCGCTCAGCAACCTGCACACTGGAGAGCAACCGCATCGTCCCGATGGCTACCTGCCAGATAGGCAACGGCAGCGCCGATTTCGACTGGACTGCACTACTGCGTATGGCTGATGGCACAATCATCGACCAGATGGACGGGAGAACGCTCGCCAACCAAATGCAGTCATTCAACATCAGCGCGCTGGATTGGGACCCACCGGCGGGAGTGCATGACATCGAGGTGCTCGTGTTCGACGGCGCGGGAATGCTGGTCACCCGTTCTGAGGCCACGATCATCGAGCGGCAGAGCGGCTGGAATATCGGATTGACTCTCGAACAGAGCGATGATGACACCGAAGTGAGCGTGCTCATCCATCGCAGCAACCATCAGGTTCTCAACGAAGCAGTGTGCACCTTGACGCTCACCCAAGCGGAATGGAGCAGCAGCTACAGGGTGAACATGACAGTGGAGATCTCACCTAAACTCACACTCGACCGCCCGCCGAATGATTCTGACGAACCACTCGTCGCCAGTCTCTCCTGCGCTCCGCCGTGGGACATCGATGACGACCCATCCGATGACACGGCCTCGCTTTTACTACGCGAACCAACGACCGTGGCAGTCCTCACGAACGACTGGGTAATCGGCATCGGAGCGGCCGTGGTGCTGCTCGCCGCTCTCTGGCTGGCAGGGTTCATCCAGCCGCGCCAGAAGCGAAAGCGACGTGCGAAGAGGGTCAAGCCTGCCGCAAAGGCACGCACGCAACCCGCTCCTGCGAAGAAGCCGAAGCGGAGCCAACCTGTCGACTACGGTGGCGAGATGCACCTCGAAGGCGATGAACAAGAGGCGGAACCAGTGGAACAGGAGCAAATGGAAGAGGTCGACGAGGAAGCGATCTCCGAGATGCAGGAGGGTCTCATCGAGGTAGACGATGCTCCTGAGGAAGAGGAAGTGATACTCGATGAGTTCGAGAAGCGGTTACGCTCATTGCGCGACCGCCGAGAGGACCGTGGAGGTTGAACCGATGGCCTCCCCGACTCCCGCCTTCCACACGTTCACGCCCATCCGCAACGGACTTGCGCCAGCACTTGTGGAAGCACTCGAATCCGCCAATGCTGGCGATGATTCTGCCTTCAAGAACCTCCTCGATGGAGACCCACACCTCGCCGCAGACCTCGAGTCCCAAGATGCGGACACATCCGCCGGCAGGTCGGAGATAGAGTGGGATGATGCCACGCTCATGCTCACCGCCCTGATGGCTAGGGAAGAAACAGGTCGAGCGATTCACATCGGTGGCGAACTCAGCCGAGACCGATTGGGACGGTTCCCATGGGGTGACGCCAACCCGCTCTCTTACCTGTTGGAATGGTGCACCTCACCAGAAGAAGACGGTGAGATTCTCGACGACCTGCTGCTGGCGCTGGCGGGTAGATTCTCCAGTGCTCTGCTAGGACACGATCGCTACGAGCAATCTGCGGTCGGGCGCCTCCACGGTTGGCTGGAATGCGACGAACTCACTGAGTTGGTGCAACTGCTGACCAATGGCCGCTTCGTGGTCAACGCCGAGGAGCCGCACGACGGAGGCGTCAACGACATTGTCCGTCATTTGGTCACCATTTCGAGGGCCGCTCTCAGACGTGACTGCGGGATACTTCTGCGCTCACACGGATGACCAAGGCACAGCCCAACAATCAAAGGCGGCTCGCGTGGGCCGCATCACATGGGAGAACTGCTCTATTCGGGAAAGGTGAAGGAAGCCTGGAGCACTGACGACCCGGATGTATTGGAGTTTCGCTACACCGACCAGATATCAGTCTACGACCAGATCATCCCGAGCCTGATTCCGAGGAAGGGAGAGAGCCTCAACCGCACCACCTGCCACTGGTTCGACCTGGTGGAGAAGGAAGGCATCTGCGACACCCACATGATCGAGATGAACGCACCCGACCGCTGCCTCGCCCGCAAGATGACGGTCATTCGAGAACCCGGAGCAATCACCCGCGACATGGAGAACGTATTCGTCCCCCTTGAGGTCATCTGCCGACACTATCTCGTCGGTTCCGCCTACAAACGCTACACCGATGGAAAAGTCGGAGTGGAAGAGTTCGGATTCGAACCGGGGACGGAGATAGAGGAAGGAGTGGAACTCCCCGAGCCATATCTCGAGGTGTCGACCAAATTCGAGGCGTTCGACCGGTTGCTCGACCGAGAAGAGGCGTTACAGATATCGAACCTCACAGAAGAGGAGTTCGAAGCGATTCTAGACGCCGTCTTGCAGATTGATGCCATCATCGAGCGCGAGGCCGGCGCCCGCGGCCTCATCCATGTCGACGGGAAGAAGGAGTTCGCGCTCGGACCCGGCCGCAAGCCTGTCCTGGTCGACTCCTTCGGCACGCTTGATGAGGACCGTTGGTGGGACGCTGGACTGCATGCACAAGGCAAGATGGTGTCACTCTCCAAGGAATCAGTGCGTGAGCACTACATCGCCAGCGGGCATCATGCCGCACTCTACAAGGCCAGAGATGAAGGCGCCACAGAGCCTCCGATTCAGGCCCTCCCACAGGAGATAATCGACAAGACCGCAGCCCTGTATGCAGATATGTATGAGCGACTCACCGGACAACCGTTCTGATGCAGGGAAGCGGACTGATGAGTGATGACTCTGAGCCGGAATTGAGTTACTTCGGCAAGATTCGTAGCTTCGGATGGAACGCCCGCCTATACCTGTTGCACATCTTCGGGATGGACGTCATCCACGGCGCATGGGAGGTGCTGTTCAACCTCTACCTGCTGCAGATCGGGTTCGACCTGAAGTTCGTGGGCTTGAGACTCGCGGTTCTCGGAATCGCGGCAGCTATCGCCTCGATTCCAGCTGGACGACTGGCTGACAAACTGGACCGAAAATGGGGTTTCATCATTGGAGACGGTGGTGGCGCAGCGTGCGCGGTCATCCTCATCATGTCCACAGATGGAACCACCATCTTGGCGTTCTCTGCGATCGCCGCCTGCTTCGGTGCGCTGCACCACGTGACCGAGGTGCCGTTCATGGCTGAGAACTCCGAACCGCGAGAACGCATCCATCTGTTCAGCGTCGGCTCGGGCTTCCGCACGCTGGCGGCGATGTTCGGTGCTCTGGTGGCCGGATTCCTACCGCACATGCTGATGGATGATGGTATGAGCGTCGTCGATGCCTACCGCTTGGCGGTGCACGTCGGTATCGGCTGGTGGTTCCTATCGCTCATCCCTGCAGTGCTGCTACGCCGCAATCCGATTATCGAAGAGGATGAGGCTCGAGCAACAGGAGAAGCGCAGAAGGGAATGTTCGCGGCCATCAAGACACCCCGGACCGTGTTTCGCTTCGTCGCCATATCCGCCATACTGGGGCTGGGTGCGGGGTTCGTGCTGCGCCTCGCGAACGTCTTCTTCCTGCAAGATGTGCACGCGCATGAGCATGAGATAGGCACTGTGTTCGCGGTAGGTTCGCTGTTCCTCGCCATCGGTGCGTTCCTCGTTCCGTTCGTCGTGGCCAAGCTGGGTGAGGTGTCTTCCATCATCTGGACCCGCTTCGCCGCCATACCGTTCATCCTGCTGATCGGCTACGCTCCTGATCTGGCGACTCCTGAGACTGTGGTCTCCATCGCGGGGCTCGCCTGGGTGCTGCGCACCACGCTGTTCAACATGTCAAATCCGGTGATGGAAGCATTCAGTATGGGACAACTACAGCCGTCCGAGCGCGCCACCTTCGTCGGCATCTCCAGCATGTTCTCCAGTGGACTGGCGGCAGTCGGGGCCTACCTCGGTGCGTCGTTGATGGCTGGTGGTGATTATCGCACTCCGTTCATCGCCATGGCAGTGGCCTACCTCATTTCCACCTATCTCTTCCTGCGCTGGTTCAAGGGAACCGAAGGCCTCTCCGATCCCTCCTGAACTGGAATCAATTCTGACTCAAAGGGGACCCATGCGCTCAAAATGAGTCAGAGGGCCCCCCTTGCGATTAGGGTGTAGACTCACAAGCGTCCAATTTCTTGTTTCATCAGAACCAAATAACAAGTTACTATTCGAAAAAGCATGGACGATGACGAAGAGGATACAGAGCAGGCTAGCGAGGAGAAACCCTCCTTCAAATGGCTCCCCTGGCTCTTTTGGGGCTTGTTTGCGTTGGCGTGGATCTTGCGTAGCATGCAAACTGGTGATTGGACCTACGGCTTAGACAGACGCGGGCTGGGATAGGAGATCCCTCTAGTTCCGATGATGGGATTTCATTAGGTCAGTACTAACGCTAGCGATGCAACTGACCCACGTAAAGCCCACTCTACTGCTTTAGAAAATACAGAGG
>CAZUBQ010000009.1:0-58982 GCA_964618995.1 uncultured Candidatus Poseidoniales archaeon
TCGTCAACGAGGAGGGCAATGTCACCTGGAAGTGGGTCGCCGACAACCCAGGTCAGGAGCCCGACTACGACGCTGTGCTCGCTGCTCTGGGTGTCTGATTACGCCACAACACTCATCCGAGCCTGCGATAGACAGCACTTGTGGATGTGAAGAGTGCGTATCTACGGATGGCTGCGCGGTTTGCTACGGCTGGGCCTGAAGCTCTAGAACTGACCAAACGTCACTCGCGTCAGTTCCTTCGTGGAATCACAGATTTCGATTCTGATGGAAACTACGCTTGGAAGGATCCGCGTTATGCGCCGCATACCTACCAGTTCAGCAGAGCCGCCTGGGTACATCGGGATGCAGACACCTACCGTGATCTGTTACATGGGGAACACGTTATTCCAGTCACAATTGTGTTTCAACGCTTGATCCGCCTAGTCGAGGAAGGTGCGTCGGAAGAAGAGTTGATGGATTTCCTTGAAAATTCACTCATCGTAGTGTGGGTCACGATTCAGGAGAGAAAACTGATGGACAGCGAATTGGGTTTGAGTCGGTCGATGCCGACAGGTTGGGACTGGGGGGACGACCCTTACTCACGATTGGTTGCAGCGCGGATTGAGTTGGAGCAGGAATCTCCCCGGCCGATACGATGACAGTCTCAGTCGTCGCGCTCGTGCACCCAGATCAGGTGGTAGCCGAACCCGGTCTTCACGAACGGTCCGACAGCGTTCAGATCCTGCTTCCATACGGCCTCTGAGAATTCACGCGCCATCTGCCGGTCGTGGAACCATCCGAGGTCCCCTCCGCTCGAGCCTGACGGGCACTCGGAATGCTTGCGCGCCATCTTCTGGAACTCCTTCAGCGGCTTGCGCGCGTTCTCGATGCGCTCGCGCAACTGCGCCGCCTCCCCCTTGGAGCGCACCAGTATGTGCCGCGCGTGTGCTCTCCGGATTGCCATGCCACCACGTGTGCGTGCTCTGATATCACGACTTCGCTCACACTTCTCCCCAGGCGAGCCAGCGGGCATATGTTCCGTAGACGATGCCGGACACAGCCAGACTCTCCTCGTTGAAGCGACTCATGTCATCCTTGTAGGTGTGGTACTCCCACGAACCGGATCCGTAGCAGACCAGAGCGTGGCCGTTGGCGTCACCATCATCCTGCGCGGTGTCATAGACGAACGGGCCGTGGTCGGAGTTGTAGGGCATCCCAGTGGGGGTGTTCTTGGCACCTGATTTCACATTGATACTGATGTCGTAATTGCTGGCGATGTCCGAGCGTTCGGTGTTGAACTTCTCAACGATGCGCGTTATGTGGTCTACATCCGATTGGTAGTTCCCGAACAGCGTGAGTCCGTTCCCTCTTTCGAGGTCGGCGTGGTTCATGTCGAGGTTGATGTAGACGATCAGGTTCTCATTCAGGTAAGCCGCATACTTGTCGACCCACGCCTTCGAGCCGTGCAGCCCCTCCTCCTCGCCGCCCCAGGTGCAGAATTTCAGCGTATGCTTCGGCTCACCCAGTTCAGACAACAGATACCCGAACTGCTGCGCCAATTCGAGCACGGTGGCCGTTCCGGAGGTGTCGTCGATGGCTCCGGGCCCGTTGTAGACGGTGTCGTGATGGGCACCGAAGATGATCAGTTTCTCTGACTTGCCAGGGATGATGCCGCAGGGAACCCGTACTTCGCGTTCTCCTTGGTTGTCGACCGGGACGTACATGCCGATGCGCACGTCAGTGGATGCCTTGTCCTCCCACGCCTGCCACAATTCTTCACCGGTTTCACGGGAGAGCTGCAGGAACCCGATGTCCGGGGGGATATGTCCCGGGTCGTCAAGCAGCGATTCGGTGTCTACGGTCTTGAAGATGGGAACGCAGTCATCTGCTTCGACCTGGCCGCAGTTCCTCTCTGTGTTTACAACCAACAGGGCTGCCAGCGTGTGGTTGATTGCCAGACGATAGAGGTCCGTGTTGCCGCCCACACTCGTCCCGGACCACACCAGACCGATGTTCTCGGACGCCTCCGCCCAGAGAGAATCGTCGGTGCCGTTGGAGAGGTTGATCAGTTCCATGTCCTGACCGAACGATATCTCCCGATTGCCACTGTATCCTTGGATGACGTAGTCCATGCGGTGGTCGAACTCGACTACAGTCGCCTGACTATCTAAGAATCCGCACGCTTCCGGGTTGAAGTTGCCGAATCCGCCATAGGTGCCGGGAATGCAATAGCGCAGGATGGGGTCATCGGTTATCTCGAACATCTTGACGTTGAAACCCTCGATTGTAGCAGCCATGCCGGCAGAGGTGAAGTTCGCCTTGTTCGATTCGGCGGTCGCCAACTCTTCCGCAGACCCCGAGTGTCGACCCGCCCATTCCGGATGGCCCAGACTCACGAGGTGCTCGGCGAAGCCACGGGCTCTGGCGGTGTCGAAGTCAATCAACTCGTACTCCGGTTCAGGCTGAAGCCACGCCATGATCATCGGACCTGCCAGGAATCCAGCACCGAGGGTCCCGAGCAGCAGAACGCCGACCAGAGCGATTGCTGGAATCTGCACTCCGAACAGTTCGACCTTGCGCCTGATGAATCGGCTTGCGAAGTCAGCATCTTCGACAACTTCCGCTGTCAGCACCGCGCCGCTGGAGTCCGCGAGGGTGACACGGCCATCCGGGTCGACCAGGATACGCTCAGCAGATATGCCCGCATCGGCCAGTCGAGCGGCGCGTGTACCCTTGTTGCCGCTGGTGGCGAGGCCAGCGTGTGCGAGCGCATCAGCCAACACCTTCGAGGTGAAATCGTCGTAGTCGACCATCTTCTCAGTGTTCTCGGACCGCGGGCCCCTCATCAACCCAACCGTGTTCGGTGTGAGCATGAGGCTGAAAGCCTCAGGGCGTGAAGTCAGGGTTCGCTGACTCCGCGGTGTGGATCTCCTCTCCGGTCCAGCGCTGTCCTAACTCATGTTCGACATCCAACTGGTCGAGGATGCGTGCGACCACGAAATCAACGAGGTCATCGATGGTCTCAGGCTTGTTGTAGAATCCGGGATTGGCGGGCAGCACCACCACACCCCAAGTGGAGAGGCGGGTCATGTTCTCCAATTGCACGGTTGCATAGGGAGTCTCACGGGGAACGACCACCAACTTTCGCCGTTCTTTCAGGGCCACCATCCCCGCACGAGTGACGAGGTTGTCGGAGATGCCGTTCGCCAGTTTTCCCATGGTTGTGCCAGACGCCGGGCAGATCACGTAGGCGTCGAATTTCGCCGAGCCCGATGCCGCCTTCGCTGCCAGATTGTCATTGTCCTCCAATAACGCCCCTTGCTCCGCCGCCAGTTCCTCAGGTGTGATGCCGCACTCGAGGTCGAGGTTGATCGCTCCAGCGCTGGTCACGATGAGATGCACCTCCCATCCAGAAGCACACAACTGCTCCAGCAGGCGTACTCCGTAGCGGGCGCCAGAAGCGCCTGAGATGGCCAGAACTGCCGAGGACATGGGTCGCACCACAGGCTTCACTCCTTAGAGGATTGTTCACGTCAGACGTCCGAGGAACTCGTCGAACGCAGCCAACGACTGCTGGAATTCCTCAGGTGAAGCGCCCCATCCGATTCTTATCTGGTTCGCCAGTTGTGGCGCGAACATCGTGCAGGGTATCGCCAACAGCCCCAGCGGCTCAGCAACCTGTTCGATCGCTTGCTGAGCGTCACGATCACCTGGCAGCGGGATGCAGCCGAAGATGCCGCTGGGCGGAGGAACCCAATCGATGCCGTGGGAAGAGAGCACTTCGAGCAACAACGGCAGGTTCTGCTCTCGTCTGCGTCTGCTCAGAGCAAGTGGTTCGGCGAGGTGTGGCCAGGCGAGTTTAATCAGCCGCAGAGTCGGAATCGAGAGCAGCGATTGCAGATTATGCATGGCACGAGTGGCAACGGAGATGCGCGCCGGAGAGCCGATGACCCAGCCGAAGCGCAGCGAGCCCAGACCGTAGCACTTGGTCAGCGAATTCACCGACAGGCAGTGTTCACCATAGGTGAAGAATGGGCGGTGTTCGGGAGTGTCTCTCGTCGAATCGAGGTAGACCTCATCAGCGACGATGGCCACCCCTGCCTCAGAGCACGCATCAGCTAACCACTGCTGGTCTTCTGCCGTCATCATCCAGCCTGTGGGATTCTGCGGGCTGGTCGTCACCACAGCCGACACATCCTCCAATATCTCTACCAACCCCTCTCTGTCGAGCAGCCACGGCCCGGTATCCCCGGTGTGCGCTGGCCCCCTCCAGAAGGGCACGACTTCGCAACCGAGCAGGCGAGCGAACTGTGCAGCGGGAGCGTACGACGGCGTCTCGACCGCCACACGACGGGGGGCGCCATCATCGATTGCAGCCAGTAGCGCCAGCGTCAGGCACTGCGTCACGCCGTGTCCAACCACAACCCGTTCCGGAGCAACACCTTCTCGATCTGCCACCCAGACGTTGGCGTCGAGCGGTTCACCGAACTGGGCACAGATGTCATCGGGCAGTGACCCACCCGTCAGCGCGCTCCAATCCCATGGATGCTGAAATCCGGACTGCGTCAGGTCGTGTTCGACGCCGGCGTAGAGGCGAGGGAAGTACCAGTCGAAGTAGTCGACCGCCGGAACTGCGGCACCCGAAGCCGACCCGCCGAGATTGGGCGACAGCGGGTGTTCCCAGTCCTCCATCAGGCGCTGCAGAGCAGTCGCGCCCATCAACGATGCGCTGCATCAGCGCGAGCGAATCTTGGCCAGCAGACGCAGCAGTTCGACGTAGAGCCAGATGAGCGTGACCATCAGACCGAACGCGGCGTACCATTCGAGATGCTTCGGCGCTCCCGATTCGACTCCGTTCTCGATGAAGTCGAAGTCGAGTACGAAGGTGAGGGCGGCGATGACGACCACCACCAGCGAGAAACCGATTCCGATGAGCCCGTTGCCGTGCAGGTAGGGGACACCTCCGCCGAACATGCTGCTGATGATGCTGACCAGATAGATGAGCACGACAGCACCGATGGCAGCCGACATTCCGATGCGGAAATTCTCCGTCGGCTTGATCAGGCGCGCCCGATAGATTCCGAGCATGGTCAGGAACACTCCGAAGGTGAGCGCGATCGCCTGCCAGACGATGCCCTCGTATGCTACTCCGAATATCCCTGATATCGGCCCGAGGAACAATCCTTCGAAGCCGGCGTAGAGCGGAGCTGTGTAGGCGGCGTTCTTCTTGTCACTGAAGATGGTGACAAGAGCGAGAACCAACCCCCCGATGACTCCGACGATCATCAACAGGAATCCGAGTGCGGGATTCTGCAGCAGCGTCATCCATGATGCGACCGCAGTGACCAGACAGATGCCGAGCAGGATGCCGGTCTTGTTCGCCACGCCCTCGAGACTCATCTGAGTGTGGGCTTCACTTTCCCACGGCGCCTCGAAGGTGTTCTGATTCAATGCAGGGTTGCCAGAGCGGAACATGCCACCTGCTCCGTTGAGGCCCTTCTCAAACCTTCGCTTCTTCCAGCAGCCATGGTGGCGAGCTAACAGGTTCGTGCACTTCACCCGCTGACCTGTGCAGAACATCCGCCGCCGTGATGAGCAGCGCTTCTTCCAGGGCAGCTCTAGTAAGGCCATCCTTACCTAATGCAGACAGACTGGTTGTCGTACCCTCCCCCATGCCGCATGCAGCCAGTGATTCTACTCGGCCAGTCGGTGTGTCGTAATTGATGGTGAAGCCGTGCCGTGATACCCACTTGAGGAATGCGAGTCCGATGCTCGCAACCTTATGTCCCGCCACCCAGACACCCTGCATACGCGGGTCGCGGCCGGAATCAACCCCTAGGGATGCGAACGCTGCGATGATCCACGACTCAAGCAACGAAGTCACCGAAGCAACATTCGCTTCACCATCGAGATCCCATCGGAAAATGGGGTATCCGACCAATTGTCCGGGTCCATGCCATGTGATACCCCCGCCACGGTCTATAGGTGCAGTAGCATAGGATTCAGGAACCACCACTCCATCCCTGCGCGCCTTGGGGCCGACGGTCACGATCTCAGGGTGCTCGACCAGCATGAGCGTGTCAGGAATCATCTCTGCCAGCCGTGCCTGCTGCATACGCAGCATCTCCGCGGCCACCTTCTCATGTTCGATCACACCCAGTCGAAGTACGGTGAACTCCCTCAAGGGCTCACCTCGTGTGAATCGCTTGGCCGAGTGACTTGAGCACCGCCTCGTGGAATGATTCAGTCAACGTAGGATGAGCATGGACCGTGGCAGCCACATCTTCGAGCACCGCGCCCATCTCCAAGGCAAGAGTGAACTCGCCGACCAGTTCTGCCATGTGGCTACCGACTGCCTGCACCCCGAGAATCACGTGGTCCGACTCGCGCGCTACTACGCGCACGAAGCCACCGCCCTTGTCGGCCTCCAGAGTGAGTGCCCGTCCGCTCGCTGCCAGAGGAAACTTGCCCACCAATACTTCCTCGCCTGCAGCCTCTGCCTCCTCGGCAGACAGGCCGACGCTGACGATTTCCGGCTCGGTGAACACGATGGCTGGAATCGCCATCTTGTCGAACTCGCGGTCCTCGCCGGCAATCACTTCGGCGACCATCTCTCCTTGAGCGCTCGCTCTGTGGGCGAGCATCGGCTCGCCGGTCACATCACCGATGGCGTAGATGCCGCGCATGTTCGTCTGGCATTGTGAATTGATGGCGATGAAGCGGCCAGAGTCGTCGAGTTTCACACCCATCTCATCGAGCCCCCAACCGGTGATGTTGGCCTTGCGTCCAACGGTCACAAGCACGCGGTCGAAGTTCTCAGTGACTGATTCGTCCCCGTTGTTCCAAGTCAGGTCGACTCCCGAATCGACGACCTCAGCACCTTCCGCAGTGCAGCCGGTGTTCACGGTCACGCCGTTCTTTCGAAGCCACCTCTCCAAGGGGCGGCGCAACTCCTTGTCGAACATCGCCAGTATCGAATCGAGCCCCTCGATGACGGTCACCTCGCTGCCCAACTTCCTGAGCGCACAGCCGAGTTCAAGGCCGATGTATCCGCCACCGATGACCGCCACCTTCTGTGGCAGCTCATCCAGGTCGAGCGCGCCCGTGGAGGAGATGATGTGCTGTTCGTCGAACGGCATGAATGGCAGTTCGATGGGAACAGAACCAGTGGCGATGATCACGTTGTCAGTGCTGATGTGTGCAATCCGCTCGCCAGCAGAATCGGTGACCCAGCAGGATTTGCCATCGAGGAAGTTCGCCCACCCGGTGACCAGTCTGACCCCCGCATTCGATAGCAGGGATTCGACCCCCTTGTTCAGTTTCGTGACGATGTCATCCTTCCAACCGATCAGCGCGGGCATGTCCAGCGACACTTCGCCTGAGATGGACATGCCCATGTGCCCATCCTGATGCTGTTTGAGCCACTCGAAGCGCTCGGCGGCGTGAATGACCGCTTTGGAGGGGATGCACCCGCGGATGAGGCAGGTTCCCCCAGCCTTGTCACCCTCGACGATGACGGTGTCCAGCCCCAGTTGGCCAGCCCGGATGGCGGCGACGTAACCCCCAGGTCCCGCGCCGACCACGAGTACCTCACAAGAGATCTGTTCGACCATGGCGGCCCTCACATGAAGATCGACGACGGATGCTCCAGCATGCCCTTCAGCGCCTGCACCAGAGCAGCCCCGTCAGCCCCGTCCACAACCCTGTGGTCCCACGAAGAGGAGAGATTCATAATACGACGGATGACGATGTTTCCGCCGCGCACGACCGCTCTCTCGGTGGCGCTATGCACGCCTAGGATTCCCACTTCGGGATGGTTGATGATTGGTGTCGCGCCGATGCCCCCGTCGCGCCCAAGGCTGGTGATGGTGAATGTCGAACCAGACAGGTCGTCCAACGCTGCCGAGCCGTCGCGCGCTGCGCCAGCCACTCGATTGAGTTCGGCCGCCGTTCCCCAGATGTCGCGTGCCTCGACGTTCTTGACCACCGGCACGTAGAGCCCGCGCTCGGTGGAGGTGGCGATGCCGATGTGCGCCGCAGCATGTTGCAGAACCACCTCCCGCTCCTCGTCGTAGTGCGCATTGCAGCCGGCGTGTCCGGAGTTGAACGCCTTGACCAATGCCTGCATGATGAACGGCAGATAGGTCAACTTCTCCTGACCCTGTTCACGGTTCTCGTTGAGCCACTGGCGTAGGGCTTCGAGATCGGTCACATCAACCTCTTCGAAGTAGGAGAAATGCGGGATGCTGCTGGTTGACTTCACCATCTGTTCTGCTATCTTGCGTCGCAGCCCCTTGACCGGAATCTCGGTTACTCCCGAAGCGGCCGCACGGCCAGACCCACCGGATTGCACGGCCGCTAGTTCACCTCCGCCTGCCATGAATGTCTCCAAGTCGCCTTTCGTGATTCTGCCCGCAGGTCCACTGCCTGAAACGCTGCCCAGATCGACACCCGCCGCCTTCGCTGCCCGGCGCACGGCCGGTGATGCCAACGCCTTGCCACCTTTCGCCGGTGCTGCCGCTGCCGCTGCCGCAGCCGGTGCCGCTTCTTCCTTCGCCGAAGTCGGAACAGGTGCCTCAGGTTCAGGCTCGGCTTCCGCCTCAGGTTCCTTCGAGCCATCGACGTTTCCGTCGCCCTCGACCTCGAATTCGATGCACACCTTGCCCACGGCGATGATCTCGCCGACTCCACCGACCGTCTTCAGAACCGAGCCGGTCACCGGACTGGGAATAGTCACGTTCGCCTTGTCGGTCATCACGTCGACGATTGGGTCATCTTCCCTGACATCGTCGCCCTCCTTGACGTGCCAGGCGACCACCTCGCCCTCGACTACACCCTCACCGATGTCGGGCAGTTTGAATGCGTGGATTCCCATTCTCAGGCCTCCTGAGTCCTCTGTATCGCCTCTGCAATTCGACTCGGTCCTGGCATGTAGTCCCACTCTGTGCTGTGTGGGAACGGAGTGTCCCAGCCGGTCACTCTTTCGATGGGGGCTTCAAGTGAGTAGAAACAACGTTCCTGAACGCTAGCAGCCATCTCAGCTCCGAACCCGCTGGTCTTGGGCGCTTCATGCACTATGACACACCTCCCGGTCTTGTTGACAGAGTCCACTATCGCGTCTCGGTCCCACGGAACGAGAGTTTGGAGGTCTATGAGGTCACACGCCACCCCACTGTCGCGTATGCCCTGTTCGCACACGTGTACCATTGCGCCCCAGGAGATCACCGTGCACGCCTCACCTTCCTGCACCATCCGTGCTTCTCCGAGGGGAATTGTGTAGTGTCCCTCTGGGACCTCTGCGTCTGGATGGTCGGCCCACGTGGGGACGTCGTGGGGGTCTCCGTAGAAGGGACCGCGATAGCAGCGCTTCGGTTCGAAGAAGATCACCGGATCGTTGCATTCGATGGCGCTGGTGAGCAGCCCCTTGGCATTGTACGGGGTAGAGCAGTAGACGACCTTGAGGCCCGGTGTGTGCGTGAACTGCGACTCGGGAGACTGGGAATGGTGGTGCCCGCCCCTGATTCCTCCTCCCGCGGGTGTGCGCACGGTGACAGGTGTCCAGAACTCGCCGCCGGAGCGGTGGCGCAATTTGGCGATCTCATTGACGATCTGGTCGTAGGCAGGGAAGATGTAGTCGGAGAACTGGATTTCGACGACGGGACGCAGTCCGTTCAGACCCATCCCGAAGGCGATGGCCGCGATTCCACCTTCTGCGAGCGGCGAATCGAACACGCGGTGGGCTCCGTGCTTCTCCTGTAATCCGTCAGTGACTCGGAACACGCCACCGAAGTAGCCGACATCCTCTCCGAAGATGACGACGTTCTCATCTTGGTCGAGCATGCTGTCGAGGGCGCTGTTCAGCGCGCCGATGATGTTCATGTTCGCCATCATCTCACCCCTATTTCCCCAGCTCCTCGCGCTGCTCCTGAATGTGCCACGGGATTTCCTCGTAGACCTCGGTGAAGATGGTGGACGCCGGCGGATACGGACCGCTGGCGAGGTCGCCGTGCGTCACCGCCTCCTTGTAGGCGGCCATGACCTCATCATCGATGCGTGATTCCAACTCATCCTGCTGCTCATCGGACCATTCGCCCAGCGCGCACAAGTGCGCCTTGAGTCGCTCGATCGGGTCGCCGCCCGGCCAGGCGCCGTACTCATCCTCGGGGCGATAGCGGGTCGGGTCGTCGCTGCTGCTGTGACCAGCAGCGCGGTAGGTCAGCACCTCGATGTGAGTAGGACCCGCGCCCGCGCCCGCTCGCTCGCGAGCCCATTTGGTGACCGAGTAGAGAGCGAGGAAGTCATTCCCATCGACGCGGATCGAAGGAACTCCGTAGGGAAGTCCGCGGGAGGCGAAGTTCGACCCTCCGGTGGCGAAATTACGGTGTGTTGAGATGGCCCATTGGTTGTTCACGACATTGAGAATCACTGGCGGCTTGAACACGCTGGCGAAGGTCAGCGCGTAGTGGTAGTCACCCTCAGCGCTCGCCCCGTCCCCGATCCAGGTGATGGTCACCTCATCGAGACCGCGATACGCCGATGCCATCGCCACCCCGACAGCCTGCGGAAACTGAGTGCCCACAGGACTGGATACGGAAATATAGCGCCCGTCGCGATACGAGTAGTGAACCGGCATCTGCCTTCCCTTGATGTTGTCCTCGATATTGCCTATGCAGTGGTTGATCATGCTCACCATGTCCCGCCCGCGCACGAACTGCGCACCAGGTTGGCGATAGGTGGGGAACACCCAATCCTGCTCCTCCAACGCCATCGTCTGGGCGATGGCGATCGCCTCCTCCCCGAATGAACGCATGTAGAAGGAGAGTTTCCCAGTCCGCTGCATCTTCATCATGCGGTCGTCGAAGATGCGCAGGAGCACCATCAGTTCGAGGCCTCTGCGCAGGGTGTCGGCATCCAGCCCTGGGTCCCACGCGCCGGAGGCGAGGTTGTCTTCGGAGAGCACGCGCACCAGCCCGCGAGCGTGCTCGCGGGTGTCCGCGCTTTCACAGGTAGCGGGGTCCGGGCGGTCGAGGTCGGCTGGTGTCCATGGCCAGGAGTCGAACTCCGGATGGTCACCTGGCCGGAACGGAGCGGTGGGGACGGTGTACGGTTCAGACGTTTCGTCTGGCCCCCGTTCGGTCATGCTTTCACCTCATCTCCTGCTGACTATCATGATTGTCCTGCGGCCTCGTCAGTGAGTGTTGCCGGCGCCAGATTGCTGACGGCAGACCCCGATGCCGCGACTGTCACGACTGGTGGTCCGCCGCGGGCCTCAGCCAACAACATCCCAGCACGATACGATGAACGAACCAGCGGGCCGCTGGCGACCGCCAGGAAGCCTAACTCACGGGCGCAGGCATCCCACGATGCAAACTGTGTGGGTGATGGGAAACGGTCGATTGCGATGTGCTTCCACGAAGGTTGCAGGTACTGCCCCAGAGTAATCAGATCCACTCCTGCATCACGCAGTTCGGCCAGCGCCTGCTCGACCTCAGCATCGGTCTCACCCAGTCCCACCATCAGGCTGCTCTTGGTGAGCATGTCCGGGCGCAACCGCTTCGCCTCACGTAGAACGGAGAGTGACTGAGAGAAGGAGGCGCGTGAATCTCGGACCAACGGGTCGAGGCGTGGAACGCATTCAACGTTGTGCGCGAACACGGATAACGGGCTGGAATCCAACAGGTCGGCGAGCGCGTCGAGATTACCATCGAGGTCTGAGCAGAGCAGCTCCAGTGTGACTTCTTCAGCCCGTTCATGCACCGCGTCGAGACACGCCTTGTAGTGAGCCGCTCCCCCATCAGGAAGGTCATCCCTGTTGACGACGGTGATGACGGCATGTGTGATTTCCATCAACGCCACCGCCCGAGCCAGGTCCGCTGGTTCATCGGCATCCAGCGGCGGAGGAGATTTCACCGTCCCTACCGCGCAGAATCTACAGGAGCGAGTGCACTCTTGACCGGCGATCATGAAGGTGGCGGTACCCCTTCCCCAGCAATCGTGGATATTCGGGCAGCGGGCCTCTTCGCATACCGTGTGTAATCCATGCTCCTGCACGACCGAGCGGGTTTGATTGTAGGTCGATTGAGCACTTCCTGTCGGCAGACTCGTCCTGAACCACTGTGGCAGACGTTTGCGCGACGCCTTACGCCTCTCCTCGACGGTCATCCGTGCTGCCCCGCCACATCCTCCTGGCATGCTCACGTCCGCTGACTGGTCGGACAACGGCAATTCGCGGCTCACTGAGTATGCACCCCGCTCCGCTGTCATATGCTGAGGCGAATAAGGATTCGTCCGCCGGCGTAGCCGGCGCGTGAGGCGATGTATTCCGCGGTATGCTGAAGTTGAATGGCAGTGTAGACGGTCTGCCTTGGGGGACAGTTGATGCGGTCAGCACTAGTCACCGGTGGCGCGAAGAGGATTGGTGCAGCCATCTGCAGAGAGTTGGCTGCACAGGGCACAGATGTCACGATTCACTGCAATCGCTCCACCGAAGAAGCCGCCCAGTTGGCGACAGAACTCACCGCTGTCGGTGTGCAAGCCGTCGTTGTTCAGGCTGACCTCAGCGAACCCGCTCAGGTCGCCGGCTTGATCACCCAGGCAAGTGCGGCGTTCGGGCCGCTCGATCTGCTGGTGAACAACGCCTCGCTGTTCGAGTACGACGATCTCGATTCACTCGACCCAGAACGCTACCTACGCCATCAAGCGATCAACGCGCTGGCCCCGTTGCTGCTCAGCAGGGCATTCGCCAGCCAGGTTCCCGAATCTGGCGGAACTGTGGTGAACATCCTCGACCAGAAACTGTCCAACCCCAACCCGGATTACCTTTCGTACACCGCCAGCAAGCAGGCGCTCGGTGGCCTCACCAGCGCGCTCGCTCAACAACTGGCCCCGGATGTCCGTGTCAACGGCGTCGCCCCCGGTTTGACACTGCCATCCGCACACGCTTCACCCGAAGCGTTCGCAGAGGTTCACGGCAGCAATCCACTTGCTCGTGGTGTGCGCCCAGAAGACATAGCCGAAGCGGTCATCTACCTCGCGCGGGCCACCGCCATCACCGGAGTGGTGCTGCACGTAGACGGTGGGGAGCACTTGGCGCCTCGTTCGGATGACGTCCTCTACGGAAAAGGGTGAATCCATGCTCGAAGACCCCTTGGCCGTCCTGCTCCAGCGCAGGGGCGTAACTGGCATCACCACCTTGGCGCTGCGCGACCATGTAGTAGAGATGGAACTCGGAATCCTCCCCGAGGAGCAGGATGGAACTCAACGCATCTGCTTCGATGTCGAACTGCATCTCATCGGCGCGACGTCGCCTGCCGAAGACCAGATCGATCAGGTGCTCGACTACGACTTCATCCGCGCCACCATAGATGCCGCCGCGGCTGGTGGACGCACCAATCTGCTGGAGACTGTCGTAGCCGACCTGTTGGACAGCTACATGCTACCCCACGAGGTCGAAGCGGCGAGCGTGACTGCGACCAAACTCGATGTCTACGATGGCGATGCCAAGGTCGGTTGTCGGATGATTAGAATCCGGGATTGAGTCTCACTGAACGAGCGGGGGGTTCATGTCCATAAGGCTCTCCTCGCAAGGTTGCGGGGATTGCCAAGCCTGGTCAACGGCGCTGGACTTAAGCTCCGGTCCCAAGCGGTACGTGGGTTCGAATCCCTCTCCCCGCATCACTCTCTCAACATCGCTTACAGCGATGGCTGAGATAAACGACTCATGGCATGGCCTAATGACGGTGAACCTCTTATGACTCCTATGTGACGGAGAGCCGTGATAAGAGCGCATGCTGCCTTTCAGAGGCACCGAAACCGTACATCGGCGTCCATGTTGATACTGGTGTTCCTGCTCGCAAGCCTCGCCTCGCTTGTCACGCCCCCAATGACAGAACTCCCACAGGATGAAATGAATCGCTACGTCGAGGAAGATCCGCTCTATCTCTATACCCTCTACATGGCAGAACGGAACTCCAACGCAGGCGGAGACGGCTTCCTGACAACCGATGCCCCAGACTCCGGTTCCGACAATCAACGCAACGAGAGTGCGCTAGGAGACTCACTCGAGTTCCGCACCCCTGTACTGCTCTCCGACTTCCGCATCGCCGGGCGCACCACTGCCAACACCGGGGAGTACAAGATTCCGCTGAACGTGTTCCTTCGAGCCACTGGCGGTCAGCAGGACGTAGCCACTTACACATTCACGCTGAAGGTTGACACGGCCGGTGGAGAGATCACCAAGTCAACAGAGCAGAAGGAGATGAACGCGTGTGATTCGATTCTTCCGGGCGGCTGCGGCTGGAATCAGGTGGTCATCAATCTCAAGTGGACCGGGGCGCAGGAATTCACCGTCATCGCCGATGGTCAACTCAAGTTGTTCATCTCCGCTGAATCCTCTTGCGAGGGTTCCTCCGGGGGTCCGTTCTCTCCATCTTGTGACGCAGAGGTGGCGTGGGGGAAGCCAGACGACATCACCGACTACTCGTCGATGGAGTTCTGGGCTAACGCACTCTCGGGAAGTTCAGTCAAACTGCAGCAGCCAGGTGCACTGTGGACGGACCCCGAGGTCGTCGATTGGTATCCCAACTCAATGCCTGATGACCGAGAGATGAACTTCACTCTCGACGTGCGCGATTCACTCGGAAGCTTCGACATCCAGTCGGTCAGCGTACAGTTGCGGGACCCCTCGGGTACCTACGTCGTCGACCACTCCTTCCCGGACAACGAACTCGTCGAGAACAACAACGCGTTGCGAGGGGTATACCAGTGGGTACATCCAGCGAATGTGGAACATGGGGAGTACGAACTGACTTTGGAGGTGATTGACATCCAAGGGCATTCGGTACTCATCGAGCATTCGCCTGTCTACTTCCATCGCTACGGTATCAACATCCGTCATGCACTCGACCGCACTGTGGAGTACATTGCTCCCGGTCAGACGACACCGATCAAACTGTCTCTCAGGCATATCGGGTCAGTTGGAGAATCGCTCGACGTCGAGCTTGACCTGCTTACCAATCTGGGCAGCAACTGGGTGGTGGAATTCGATCATCCTGACTCATACTACCTTGCCGACGGTGGAGATGAGGTGCTGGCCATCCTGACTCTAGGCGCTCCCTCCGAACTTTCCAACGCGCCCTCACGGCTGGAAATCGCCGTCCGCGCGCACAACGCCAGTGGAGCCGAGGTGCAGTACGTCGTCTTCAATCTCGACCTTGAGAAACTGGATGTCTATGCACCACCGATGGCATCCCTCTGGGACTCGAAACACGAGCACCAGATAGCCAATTCGAGCCGCCCCGAATCGTTCGACCCCTCCATCCCGCGCTTCGTCGATCAAGGTCAGTTCACACCATTCTATCTCGAGTTGTTCAACACCGGATTCGATGTCGACTCGTTCCGTCTGGATGTACCGATGAAGCCTCGTGGGACAGTGTTCTACTTCGTCGACAATGACACCAATCCACCGGTACAAATCGAGCAGAACCTGCAGGATGGGCTGTGGCACACCGCGCAGTTGGATCGGCACGTGACCCAGACTATCGTCCTCTACGTCAAGCCGTCACAGGATGAGGATGATCCCGACTCGGGGCTGATGCGTATCGAAGTGATCAGCGCTGGAAACAATTCACTGATATCGACCCTTGAGTTCAGCCCTCACCGCACTCGTGGAATACAGGCGCGTGTGACATACGATTGTGATGGTGTAGGAAACGGACTGGGACATGTCGAAGCTGATGTTTGTTCTCCCTCCTCGGGCGGCATCAACATGCGGGTCGAAGTTACACAGACCTCTGGTTCGCCCAATGAGGTCACGGAGTGGGTATTGGTGAACCCTGCGAACTATGTTGGCAACGCCGAGGCCAACATTCGCTATACCCAATGGAATTACTTCATCAATGACACGAACAGCACTCCGATGCCGAGGATGCAGTTGGCTGCGGGGGATGCAGAAGAGTTCGAACTCAGCATCGTACTCACCAATCAGGTTCTGGCCGGCAATCACACGATCATCATGCGTATCGAGGAGGCTACTGACGGCAGTGAGCCTGAACGCTATTTCGATATGCCATTCTCCATCGAAGTTGGCGAAGGTGAGCCTAACTTGGAGATTGTACAGGATTCCCCCAATCATCCGATGGTACCTGGTGGTCATCGCGAGATTTCGATGATTCTCAAGAACGAAGGCAACGCCGACCTGCAGGTGCTGTTGACAACCGATGCACCAGATGGGTGGGTGGTAGACGTATACAACCCAGCCACTTCCTCACCGACGTTGTTCGTCGAGGCATTCAGTCAGGTGGATTTCACAGTAGAAGTCGATGCTCCAACTGATGCCCGCCACAAGGACCTGCACACGATTATCGTGATTGGTGAACCTGTGTCTACGGAACGATCCTACAGCCAAGACACGCACGCTAAGCAGGATGTCATCGTGCAGGTCGAGATTAACGACCTGTTCACGCGCCTCAAGAACGAATTGTTCGACAACCCTAGGACGGAGACGATGCTTCTCATGCTTGGTGGATTCATGCTCATAGTCGCCTGGGTGGCCGGTCAGCGGAGGAAGCGCAACGAGTGGGATGAAGAAGAGGACGACTGGGAATACGATGACGAGGAAGAATCCCTAGAGGAGAGTACCGCCGACATCCCCGAACCGGTCGTAGATGAGTTGGAAGACGATGAAGTGGAACTCGCCGAGGATGAGATCGAACTTCTTGAGGATGACATCGAAATCGATGATTGACGGTATCGCCCCCACTATGTGGGGGCTGTACGTGTACGAACCTTGCTCCATTTGTCTTAAGTGCCAAAGGAACCGGTTGCGAAGTGGGTCCAGACATGTCACTGCACCGAAGCACCGTTGAAACGACCGAATGGCGACCGCTCGTGCGCGCCCGCGCACGCTCGCTGTCGCTCACACTGCTGATGCTGCTTTCCAGCCTCGTTGGAATGCAGTTCGCTGCTTACGAAGCGATGGCGGGGACTGATCAGGACGGAGATGGCCTGACCTGTGGAACCGAGTTCCTTCTCGGAACACAGTGCCAGGACTGGGACTCCGACAATGACGGACTTCCCGATGGCTGGGAATGGCAGTACGGACTTGACCCGACCGACGGGTCCTCGCTGACAAACAACGGTGCCAGCGGCGACCCTGATGGGGATGGTATGTCCAACCTGCAGGAGTACTCCTACCTCGAGCCCACCAACTGGGACAACTCCAACACCCCCAACGAACTCGATAACGGCGTCTGGTGGAACGGCACGGTTCCAGTGCGCAACTGGAACGAGGAGAACGCCATGCAGGTCAATCAACCGGGCTGCGGCGACCCTGGGTCTGACGGAAATGGTTCGTCAGTCATTCTCTGCGACGAGGATCCTCCTGGAGACATCTGCAACGACGGATTGGACAACGACAAGGATGGGTTGGTGGATACTGCCGACCCAGACCGTGACGGAGATGCTGTGTGTGGCTCGAATGACGACGACGGCGACGGATACTTCGACGAGGATCCCGACGGATGGGACACCGATGGAGACGGAATGCCCGACGGCTGGGAGGTTTCGAACGGATTGAACGCCACCTTGGCGACCGGCATGGATGGCGCTTCTGGAGACCCCGATTTCGATGGCCTGACCAACCTCATGGAATACATCAATCCTGGATGGACCACTGGTAGTGGAGGCAACTACTACTTCCAACCCGGTGACCCGAACGTCGAGAGTGCTACCGAGAACATCAACCCGTGCAATCCGGTGCTCGGACTGGGTCCCGGAGGCTGCGCCTCGCTCACCGCATCTGTCGACCAGGACTTCGATACCAACCCATTCAACAATGACACCGATGGCGACGGCCTCGAAGATGGCTACGAAGCGTTGGTCATTCTCACAGATCCGACCACCAGTGACACCGACTCCGATGGCATCTCGGATGGCGTCGAGGCGAACACCAGCACCTACGGAAACCCGCCGCTGCACAGCGACCCGCGCGATAACAACACCGACGGAGACCAGTTCGATGATGGCGACGAGGACATCAACGGCAACGGGCGGGTAGATTCCAACGAAACCGACCCGACTCGCCGCGAGGATTCGGGCGACTACGACAACGACGGCATCGACAATTGGCTGGAGAACCTCAGCTGCACGCTGTGGAACGTCTACGACTCCGACTTCGGCGGCATTGGTGACGGAGACGAGAGCAATCTGTCGCACAGCACCGACCCATGCATGACCTTCGTGGACTACAGCACCACCGTCGTCTCCTACAACAGCGGCACCAACCGTCTGACCATATCCAACGCCTCGGGCATCGACCCGAACCCGGTAGACTGGCGCACCGGGATGCCGGGCATCCTCTACTACAACGACTCCAGCGGAAGCCTCACCTCGTTCGCCTACTCCTCCGTTACGGGGAATGTGATCAGTGGAGTGGCAGTTGCTCCTCCCGCGGGGATGGTCAGTGTGATTGCCAAGAATGGCTCCTGGTGTCACTACGAGGGTACGCAGGCGGGCACCATCACCACCACACACAGTCATTGCGACGACGATTACATGGACAGCGACGGCGATGGATTGGCCGACTGGGAAGAGAACCAGGCCGTATGGGGTTGGTTCTCGCTCCCCACACAGTATGATTCTGATGGCGACGGCGTCAACGACCTCGATGAGATTCTCAATGGCACCAATCCGATGGAGCCGTGCGACAACCGTCTCGATTCGGACGGTGACATGCTCAACGACTACTTCGAGAACACCACTGGTTGCGACCTGATGTACGTGCCAGGGATGGGTGGAGGAAACGGTTCAACGGACGCCTACGTCACCGACCCGTTGAATCCGGACACGGACCATGGAGGAGTGATGGATGGGCAGGAGTACCTCGACGGCACCAACCCACAGAACGATCCTCTCGACGACATGAACCCGGCTGATACCGATGGAGACGGCATTCCGGACAACATCGAGAACCAGACCGGTACAGACTGGCGTGATCCGGATACTGACGGCGGCGGCATGAGTGACTACGAGGAGTGCCCTCCACAGTTCTGGCAGGACTGTTTGCTCGGACCGCAGAATCCGTGGGATCCGACCGATGACATCATCCAGAACGAGATTGCCTTCTGGGCCAACAACACCACCAGCACAGGCAACGGAGTCGACCCGGACCTGTCCCACTACTGGCGAGTGCGCACCTACGAGTACTACACCGGCGCCGCTTACGGGATGAACGAGAGTTCGCTCATCGAGACTGAGATTTCACCTGGTTGGATTGATTATCATTGGATTGCAAACAACACCTTCTGGAACTCATCGGAGGACTACATGATGACCTACGTGCAGCCGGTCAATCCCGGATCGAGACTAGCGCAACCGGCGTCAGCCTACTCATGGATGAACTGGAACGACCCGTTCGCTTACCTCAACCAATCCAATGTTTCTCACGACCTGCGCATCTCCGCGGCACAAATCTACAACCTGATGGTCGCGCAACCAGAGATCTGGTTCTCATCCACTGAATACGCCAACTCGATTCCCTACGCTGGTCCGGGCAACTACGGCACCGACCTGCCAGCCTACTTCACCGACATGACCGCACCCGAGTCATACGTCTACAACGTCACGCAGGGTGTGATCACGGACGCAGGCGCGGTCAGCGCGTGGGACAAGGTTGTCGCCATTCGAGACTATCTGAACAACGTTGATGGTAATACAACGGTGGAGTTCAAGCTCAACTTCGATGGTTCAGGTCTGCCGATGCTCGAGGATGTCAGTCGCTTCATCATCCAGGATATCACGGAGGGTTCCTGTCAGGAGTTCTCCACCGTGTTCACCACCATGGCACGACTGGCCGGAATCCCAGCGCGCAAGGCGACTGGCTACAACGGCGGGGTCTGGACGGGCACTGGATTCATGGTCATGGGGCGAAACTGGGATTCATGGGGTGAGGTGCACCTGCAACAGAATGCGGCAGGCAACAACCACGACATGGGCTGGATCCCTGTCGATGCCTGTCCACCGGCTGAGGAGGTGGAGGTTGTCAACGAGAGCAGTTGGCCAGGTACCATCGAGCGAGACATGTCCACCGGTGACATTTACATGAACGGCACTCTGCAATTCATCGACAACCAGTCCGCGGCCGCCGACACGCTCGTGCGCGCCTACCTCGTGCAGGCTAACGACACCAATCCGTTCAATCCGGCTGCGCTGAACGGAGATTCGCTGCTCGGTGCCAACCTGACCGATACGAACGGCAACTTCAGCATCAAGGGCTTCCCGTTCGGCATCACTCACCCGGGATACGGCCGCATCGTGGTCGAGACCCAGCAAGGGGGTTATGTGCCATACAGCACGCACGATTTCGTCTGGACTGTGAACATCACAGATGATTCCAACCTGACTCAGGATTCTCCTTCGCCGGTAGGCATTCCGTATGTCGGCGCAGGGTCGACCACTGACATCACTGGCACGATGATGTGGAACTCGCCACCTCCGCTGGATGTGGCGACCAAGACCAACTACACGGTCTCGCTCACCTATCCTTCGAGCGTGCTCAACCAGAATGTCACGCTGACCACACAGGTTGGTAGCAACGGTTACTTCATGTTCACGGTGAACCTGTCGGAGAACGAAACCCTCGGTTATCGTAATGCATTCCTGAACTTCTCAGGCTGGCACGAAGGAGACCTGCATCTCGGACCGTCACCGATCTATCACGCGCGTCCGACAACGTACAACTTCCAGTTCAACGTCACCCCCGCACCAGATCTCACCGCCACGCTCCATGGTCCATCGGGGAACGACTCGTTGCTGGAGATTGGTGAGAACATCTACGTCAACGGGTCGATTCTCTCCGGAGGAGCCTCGCCCGCGCCGATGAACGGCACGCTCACCCTGCTGCTGCGCCGCAACGGTTCGACCGGACCATACGCCGAAACCGCCTTTTGGGTGCTGAACAGCAGCAACGTGAACCCAGTGACGGGTGATTTCTCGATTATCTGGAACTTCTCCGCGCTCAATGTGACAATCGGGCCCTCATACTGCGATGTCATCCTACGCTTCTCACCCGACGTGCCCGGTGCGACTGATGATGCCGATCTCAATCCTGTATTCGCATACGGTATCCAGAGCACGGTGGAGATCAACTTCCCGATTTACGTCATGCTCCGCGGTCAGTTGGGGTCCATCCCGATATCGTTCGTCGACCACACAGCAGGAAGCGACATT
The DNA here is from genome assembly GCA_964618995.1 of uncultured Candidatus Poseidoniales archaeon. Classification (GTDB taxonomy): domain Archaea; phylum Thermoplasmatota; class Poseidoniia; order Poseidoniales; family Thalassarchaeaceae; genus JAKUTA01. Next base: position 21,205 of record CAZUBQ010000009.1, read on the forward strand.
CCCTTCAATGGGACTTGGGTCACGAGTTTCAACGGTGTCGTCATCAACACCACGACCGACCCGCCCAATCCATGGATGGAAATCGAGTTCACTCCCCCGGCCAATCTGGCCGCCGGTGACTACGCCTTCAACGTCACCTACACTCCGAGTACGCAGTGGTACAAGGCTGCAACCAAGGAGGGGCTCCAGCGGGTACAGGCAGACATCGCGGTATCGATTAATCTGGCACAGGATTGGACGCATCTCGGTGGGCAGAACGTCATCTCGGGAACAATCACCGACGCGGTGCTGCTCAGCACTGTGCTCAACAACCAGACCAACATGCAGTTCAATCTGGAGATTCCCGGCACTGGACCACCCGGGCCCAACGGAGAGCCACCGATACCGATGATCATCCCGCTCGGAAACGGCTCGAATGACCCAATCACTGGCAACTATTCGATTACTGTGAACATGCCAGCCTACCTTCCTGCTGGTGCCTACAACCTGACGCTGACGACCGACTGGGACATCTACAGCAGCGACCCTGGCTCGTACTATACGCAGATCGACCCGATCTACCGCTGGATCGGTATCGAATCTGAACTCGTGCTCACCACCAACCTCTCGGTGATTGTGGTCGAGGCGGGCAACCTGATGGAACTGAACATCAGCGTGCAGGACGTCGCCGACATGTCCGCCGTGAGCGGGGGAATCGTCAATTTCACCTGGGATTGGGGTAACAGCAACACGAGCATCGGTCAGGCAACCTCGAACTCCGAAGGATTCGCCTTCTTCAACTGGCAGGTTCCACTGGCGATGGACCCCGGATACTACGATGTGCGCGTATCGATGGACAACGACCAGTCAGATCTGCTCGTGCCAGGAAGTCAGCGCTGGACTGGTAATGAGACGTTCGTGAACGTCACGGTTCAGGTCCCGAGTTCTGTCAACGTCCTTTCGATGCCTGCGAACGTGACTGCAGGGCAGAGCTTCATGCTTGAGGGCAACGTCACGGATGGCAACGATCCATTGCGACCGCTCATCGGTTCGGTGGACATCGAGGTGTACTTCTTCAACGACACCAGCGAGATTTTGGTCACTTCATTCACCACTCAGCCGAATGGATCGTTCAACCTGTCCGTTCCCACCGACCCTCTGGGTGATGGAATCACCAGCGGCAACAAGACGGTGGTTGTCTCGGTCCTCAACGGCAGCAGCCCGTTCTATCTGGCGGGTACGGGACAACAGGACATCCTCGTCATCGGCGTGACTATCTTCGAGAATCCGGTTCCGCTCATCCCGGTCGTCATCACCCGCGGTGATCCAGTTAGCTTCGGTGCACGCCTTGTCGAGGAGAGTGACAACTTCCGCTCCTTGGCGAACATGAGCGTGTCAGCCATGTTCCACGACACGTGGATGTCTGCAGAGAACACCACCGACGCCAACGGCACGGCACTGTTCAACTACACCGTGCCCATCACGCAGCCGCTCGGGCAGGTGACTGTCACCTTGTACTACAACGGCACGTGGACCCTGCACCCGACAAGTCGCTCTCTCAGCACGATCAGCGTGCGCTCGCTCACCTTCCTGGTGGTCGACCCCATCACAGCCAACCCGATGGCCGGAGATTCATTCAATGTCACCGGAACACTGGTGTCGGACAACGGCTCGGGCATCATCTTCCGAGACGGATCAGGGATGCTGCCGCAACTGTCGTTCAACATCGACGGGTTCAGCGACACCTTCGTCGTCAGCAACGGCGTTGCTCAGGCGAATGGAACCTGGGGAGCGGTTCTCACACTCGACACCGACTTCCCGCGCGGGAACCACAACCTCACTGCCACCTACACTTCTTCTGTGAACTACTACGGCGGATCGTCTGGTAACAACACCTTCGACAGCCGCGGATTCTCCGTGTTGCAGATAGTCACTCCACGTGATCTGCATCCTGATGACAGAACGATTCGCGGTGACAACGTCAGTGTGCAATTGCTGCTGCAGGACAACACCTTGGCCGCAATCAGCAACGCCACGATCACCGTCGCCCTCCCCGACCTGAACATCAGCGTCACCGCAATCACCGATGCCAACGGAACAGCCTTCGTGCTGCTGAGCGTTCCCGCCTCCACGGCGCCCGGGCCGCTCAACCTCACCGCCGAATACGCTGGCATCGCCGGTACGACTGGGGTCGCCGGAGACAACGACATCGCCCGCATCATCATCCTCGCGCCCACTGTACTCAACATCACTTCGGTCGAGGGCGAGTTCGTCTCGGGCGAGGTCATCTACGTCAACGGCACCCTGCTCGATGAGTTTGGGCAGGTGCTCCTCGATGGAGGTGTGCCTCAAGGCGGTGTCGTCCATCTAGAGATGGACGGAGAGAACACACTGACGATGGTGGAGTCCAACGCGACAACGGGCATCTTCAGCATCCAGTATACTCTGCTGGGCGATATTGGACCGGGAGCGCACCTAGTCAGCGTCTACTTCCAAGGCGGTTACATGTGGGTGGATCCCATGGGTCAAGGGGACCCATCCAATCCGGAGTACTACCTCAACAGCACTGATCAGCAGTGGGTGAACGTGAGCGTGCCAACGTACATCGTGCTCTCTTCCAGCGGCACTGACATCGACCGCGAAGAGTTGCTCGTCATCGACGGAACACTGCTGGACATTGTCGACAATCCACTAGCCAACGAGACGATTGAGGTATGGTTCAACGGCTACTGGCTCACCAACGTCACTACAGCCACTGACGGCACCTTCAGCGTCTACTACCCCGTGCCTCAGGACTCGGAGCTGGGTCCGCAGCAGATGGAGATTCGTTTCATGGGCAGCACGTTCTACCTGCCTTCGGAGGCGAACACCACCTGGGACGTCTACAGCCCGGTCAACTTGGATCTGGTTCTGCCGTCCGAGATTGCAATCAACGACCCGATTGCGTTCACTGGCACGGTGCGCGACAACCTCCCAGACGGTTGGATCTACAACCACTCGGTCGAGTTGCGCTTCAACGGTACCTTGGTGGGGACCGCGTACACAGATTCCGAAGGCGTCTGGGTGCTGAATTGGATCATCCCCCCGAACATCGGACTTGGCAGTCATCCCGTCGAAATCTACTCACCCGCACAGGGATGGTACCGCGAGAGTTCAGCCAATGGAACGATTTGGGTGGCTCACCATTCCTCCATCCTTCTGTCTGTAGAGGACAATGGCCTTGCCACACGCGGCGAGTTCTGGAACGTCAGCGGGCGACTCTACGATTCGGATGAGCCGGGTCTGCCTGGAATATCAGGCCGCAACGTCGACATCCTGCTCGATGGTGTGTTCGTGGATACTGTGACCACGGATGCCGAAGGCAGGTTCCAACTGCTCGTGCCTGTCAGCATGGTCTCCGCTCGTGGAGGGCACACGCTGTCAGCGCACTACGCCGGAGAATCCGCATGGTTGGCGACCAACGACACGTTGTCTCTGACGACTTGGGCCGACATCAGTTGGCAACTGGTCGAGAGCAGCAACATGGTCATCCGTTCATCGTCCAGTCACCCAATCATCATCGAAGGGCGTATCCTTGAGGTGGGTGGAAGCGGTAACCCGGTGTCAGACCTCGACCTGACGCTCTACTGGAACACTTCGTCCCTCGACATTCGCACCAAGTTGGTGTGGCTGAACGACAGCAGCTTCCGTATCGAGTTGATCGCTCCACAGACGATGACTGCCGGTGACATCACGCTGACCCTCAAATCCTCCAAGAACAGCACTCGCTACTTCAACTACGGCGAGGTCAACACCTCAATCTTCGTCGTCATCGCTGTCGACTTCGAGGTGGGCATCCTCGATGTGCCACACATGGGCAAGAAGGTCATCGTGTGGGTCGAGGCGCACGCCCGCGACACTCAGTTGCCGGTGGCGGACATCGAGGTGGCCGCGGTGCTGCACAACGAGTCCTATGTCTACAGCCGGACGCTGATAGGGCGCACCTCTGCCAACGGCTCGTTCTGGTTTGAGTTCGTCTCGGTGGCGCCCACCGACCCGTACGGAGACAAGTCGGCGTACGGCGACCTCTACGTGCAGATCAATTCCTCGGACGATAAGGTGGCGGCCGACGACCGCGCGCTGCTGGAGCAGACGCTGTCAGTGAACGTACTGCCTCCCGAGGCGGTGGCGGATTCAAGCTTCGGCTGGATCTATGGCGGCATAGCAGCGCTGGTACTCGCAGCGCTGGTGTTTGCCATCTGGTGGCGTCGTCGCCAGTTGACCGCCATCGAGGAGTTGGCTGACATCTTCTCGTACACCGCAGAACTGCTGGCGGCTGGAGATGCTGTACGAGAGGCGATTTTCAACTGCTACGAAGGGATGTGTGCCGTGCTGATGAAGCACAGGTTCCTGCGGCGCGACTTCGAGACCGTGCGCGAGTTCGAGATGGCCATCCGCAAGGCACTGCCAATCAACGAGGATGCGCTCGTCGCGCTCGACAGCGTGTTCGAAGAGGCGCGCTACTCACGCCACGAAATGGCTGAAGCGCACAAGAATCAGGCCCAGGAGGCGCTACGTCAGGTGCTGGTTGAGATCGAGAATCTCCAGGAAGTCCCAGCGCGGTGAGCCTCAGGATTGACTTCGGTCGAGATTGAGGTGCAGTTCGCCCGCCGCCCAGGTGGCGTCAGAGAGGTTACAGTCCGCCGGCAGCGTGAACAGCCGCTCCAAGCGTTGGCTGCCTTCGGTCGTCAGTTGCAAGCGGAACACCACACTGTCATCGACCACGCCCATCGACAGGCCTACGCCGGCCAACTCGCAGCCGTGTAGTGGAATGACCAATGCACCGTCCTTCTCGCTGCCGCCGAACAGGTCGAGAAACGCGTCGGTGCGTAGCACACCTGCGACCCTTTCGAAGCGCGCTTCGATATCTCCTGACTGCTCGACGACTATCTCCTGATGCAGGGATATCGCCGCCTCGAGGTGATCGAGTTCACCGAGGAAGTGGTCGTGCAATATCTCGGGCGTGACATCCAGTCCGGCGGTCGCTCGTGGTGCGTCTGGAGCCGGCGTATCCGAGTGGTCAGGGTCGCGCTTCTCGATGGGCACTGCGTTCCAATCCATGCCGACTCCCCACTGCGCTCCTCGCCACCCCATTCAAACGCTTCGCGGAATCACTCACTAGAATGGTCGCCCTTCGGGTGGCGCTCAAAGAAGCGACGCACATGCCTGCGGGTGACCTCGGGAGAGGTACACCTGAGCGTTTCGAGCCCTTCTGGAAGCAGCCGGTAGTAGTTCGGGGTGAGCAGGCGGTCCTCTAGCAGCAGCACGAAGGCACGGTCACCGATTTTACGAATCGGTCTGCCCATCCCCTGTAGCACGCTGTTCAGAGCAGGCTGCTGCACCGCGTAGCGGTAGGAATTACCTCCGAATCTCGTTCCGTAGTAGCGCTTGCGAGCGTCGGATTCGACCGACGGGGGAGCTACTGGAAGACCGACGCAGACAACCGCGTCGAGCAGATTCGCCTCGTAGTCGATACCCTCGGCCAGTTTCGCCCCGAAGGCACCTGCCAGGAGCACTCGCTCCCCGGTGCTGCGCGCCAGATGCAACTCGCGCAGCAACCCATCGACACGCCTCTTGCTCCATCCGCGCTCTTCGAGCAACAGCCTGCGCCCGGGCCAGAATCCGTCGCCGATGATTTCCTCCAGCAGGCTGTAGGATGGAAGGAATACAGCGACATGACCGGGCGTTTCCTGCAGCAGAGCCAACAGGTGCTCACGAATCGCCTTGGTGTTCTGCTCGCCACGTCGACCGTAGAGAGTCGTCACCTGGGTTGCGATGGCGACCGGGCGGCGGTCAGCGAGAAAGGGCGAAGGGTACTGCTTGGTGAGCAATTCACGGTCATCGGGAAGCGCGAGCAGGTCGGAGTACATCTCTGGTGGGTAGAGTGTCCCCGACATCAATACCGTGCCGTGCACCTCAGAGAACACCGGACCGGCCACCACACCTGGGTCCAGCAGGTGCGTCGTCACGCGCGGAGTATCCCCGACACGTCCGAAGACCAGCGCCAACGCCGCGTCACCGCGGAAGCGATGTACCAAGCCGAGAAGTTCGGCCAACCGCGTGGATGCAGTGTCCTTCTCATCGGTCTCGTCAGGATCGAGTTCGACTTCCACGGTGAGCAGCTTCCGCACCACTGCCGGCAGTTGCAAACCACCTTCACTGACCTCCTCTGAGAGCGCACCTTCGATGACCTGCAGCATGTCGTCTGCGGTCACCTCGTGTTCCTTCTGCTCACCACGCGTGAGGGTGACATCATGCACCCGATACCACGCTGACAGGTCTCGATGCATCCTCTCCAATGCGGCCTCCAGTCTGTGCAGGTCTCCCATCAGAGCCTGTTCCGCATCGAGGTCTTCGTCCCGCTGATTCTGCTCCTGCTGCGTTCGTTCCCTGTGCTCCTGAACCTCGAGCCGCGCGTCCCGAACCAGTTTGGTCGTCAGCGTGCGCTGCATCCCCATGCGAATCCTGTCAGGCAGGTTGTGGGCCTCGTCGACGACCAGGATGATATCATCGAGGGAGATTCCCATTGCCTCCAGCGACACCTCGCGCACCCGTTCATGGAACAGATGGTTGTAGTCACACAGAACGATATCCGCTCGTCCAGCCACGGCCCGTGCCACCTTCCACGGGCAGGTAGGGCTCGCTCGTCCGTCCTCCACGTGTCTGCGCGACATCTCAACCAACTCGTTCACGTGCAGAGGATCCTGCAGCACACGCAGTTGCAGCCCGGGTGAATCGCGCACGAATGGAATGCACTTACGCGTTGAGCGCAGCGAGGCGCACAACTTCGAGAACACTGCTGGGAACTCCCCTGAGATCTCGTTGATGCACATCCCCTGCTGGCCGATCATGTCGACAAGACTCACCTTTGGCACGTGTTCTTCGCGGCGCTCATTGATGCGACGGACCGTTTCGACGACAATGCGATGCTGTGCCTGGCGACCTGTCAGGAAGAGGATTGTCAGTTTGCCACTGGAACTGCGTTGCACGTCCAGAGCCGCAGACAGCGCTGCAGCCGTCTTGCCGATTCCAGTCGGTGCCGCGGCGAGCAGAGAGCCACCGGATGAGAGCGCTGTCCAAGCATCCTCGATCATCTCTGATTGTCCACTGCGCAGGGTCGCATGAGCAAGATGCCCAGGATTGTGAACGGAGGCTGATTCAGTCACGGAACGCCGCGTGGCGAGCGACCGCTCAATAAGGTTGGGAAGCGCGCGCTGTTCGCTCATCAGCGAGACAGCCTTTCGGCAGGATGCAGTCGGGGTCCCCCCCGAAGGGGGGAGGGGTATGACGATGCTTCACAGATCGTCGGTGATAGGGGTCCCCGAATACTCGGGGAGGGGTTTGTGTGATTCTTTGTTGATGTTGACCATCGCTGTGCGTGCGCGCTGGCGCAGCAGGAAGATGCCCAGGGTCAGCACGGAGGGCGGGCGCTCGTCGCGGTTTGATTCAACCACAGGAGATTTGGGTGCGAGGGGGCCCGAAGACCCCCCCGCGTTGTTGTCCGTGTGCATCCCATCACTCACGTCTCTCACCACTTTTTCCGATTATTCGGTATGATCCTCATGCTTGGTATCTGCAGCGATCTTCTGAACGAGTCCAAGACCCGCCTCACGTCGCTCGTTGATTTCAGCAATCACTTGCTCGTAGTAGAGTCCGATTCCTGCAATCGCAGCCTGCTCAGGTGTGATCTTACGCAGCTCCTCGAGAACCTTGAGTTCCTCGTCCAGAGAAGTTCCGACATCGACTGTGATGACCTTGCCTTCACCAGAGGTGGCGGTTTGGTCAAGGAAGCGGTGGACTGACCTGCGCAGCACATCGGTCCGGTTGCGCATCCCATCGAATCCGATGCGCCTGTCGATCTCGAGAATCTCCTCCTCAGTCAGACGAAAAGAGATCATCACACTCGGCGTTGTCATGGTCGGCCACTCCCGGTTCAAATTGGCAGAACTGCTGCACATATATAATCTGTATGACAGTCATCTGACAATGTATGCTCATTGAATGGGCTCTGAGTCCATCATTCAACGTCTTTTTCCTTCATTGGCCGCTCGATATGGCTCCGACCACGGCCGGGCCAGTTACTGGGCTCGGTACACTTCCATCCTCGACGCCCCGTTGGTCATCGAGATCACCCACCCCTCCGGAACACCCCTCTCTCGCTCTCCTTCCGCGACCACGCGCGCGCCCGCGCGAGGCACTGAAGTTCCATCACCTCCATCCGTCACAATCACGACCATCTGTGAAATCTGGTTCGTTGGTGAATCGACCGTCGATTTCCATCCGCATGATATAGGCGCAACCCATCAGGGAACGTAAGCAGGGGTCGCCAAGCTTGGTCAACGGCGCTGCGTTCAGGTCGCAGTCCTCAGTGGTTCGCAGGTTCAAATCCTGCCCTCTGCATAACACTCATCGGATGGACGAACAAACGGTGAGAATCAGAGCCAGCGGCGCACGGTGAGGGTGAAATAGGCGGCCCTCTACGACCGCAGCATGGCACTGGAGTCGAGCCGCGGGCTCTACCTGTTCCTGCGTACTCTGGAGGTGGCTGTGGATGATGATGTCATCACCGAAGATGAGATGGCTATTCTCGACATCCTCTCCAGGTGTCTTGACCTCCCCGAGGGAGTGATTGGCGCTTGTTGGGCGGTTGTGCGTGGCTCCATGGCGTCACCGATTTCCTCTGAGCAGGAGGTGTCGTGGTCAGGCAAGCGCCTAGGGGATGCGACCTGCTACCAGTCGGCAATCATCGCTGCCCTCGATGATGAGGTCATCACCGAAGAGGAGATGGCGATGCTCGACTGTCTTCGTAGGGCGATGGGAATCCAGACAAACGAGCACGCCATGGTTGCTGAGGCAGTTCTACAGATGATCAACGATGCTGGTGAAGACAGGCATAGAGACAGGTTCGAAGCATACCTGACGAGCCACCCCCACCGCTGAGCCGATTCGCAGACGTCGTTCTGCGGCTGCTACGCAGCCGCCGACCTTCTAGGGGAAACATACAACATCACCCGCACCTCGTGTCTGTAGAGGGTTGCCCTTGCCATACGAGACTGTGAATCGTCGATTGCCAATCATCATCGCGCTCGGCCTGAATGTACTGATGCTGCTCGCACTGCTGAGCGTGACTCTTCCACCTGCGCCAGAGGAACTCGAATCGGGTCCGCGATACTCGAGCAGCCAAGAGGCGCTTCTCTGGGGTCAGAAGGTCTCTGGCACTCAAAGCACGGACAGCGTCGAATCGATAGACATGGATGCCTACGGAAACACCTACGCGTGCGGCTACTTCTACGGCACCTCCACCTTCGGTTCGTTCACGTTGTCAGGACAGGGACAGGAAGGGTTCGTCGGGAAGATCAACCCCTCAGGAAACTGGGTCTGGGTGCAGAAGATGGGTGGCAGCAGTTCGGATCAGTGCAAGGATATCGATGTCGACGACGGGGGCAATATATCCATCACCGGATATTTCTACAACACCGCGACATTCGGAAACACATACCTCTCCGCTCAGGGAGGCAACGACATCTTCGTCGCCAAACTGGACACCAATGGAACATGGCTGTGGGCGGTGAAAGCAGGAGGCAGCAGCTCTGACTACGGGCACGGGGTTGCAATCGACAACAGTGGACGTGTCTACATCACAGGTTACTACTACAGTTCCGGAACAATCTACTTCGGTCCATTTACGCTGTCGAGTACCCATTATGATGAAGCATTCGTCGCCGCATTGAATCCAAGCGGTCAGTTCGTTTGGGCGAAGGCCTTGACTTCAAGTTACTATCAGAGAGGTCGAGGAATCGATGTCAACGACAACGGAGAATTAGCGATCACTGGTGATTTCAGTTATCGAATTGTCATGGGGGGAAATTGCGGGACATTGATTCCCGGTTATTCGTCAAGCAACTACTATCGCCCTTACACTGCAAAATTCAATGCAAGTACTGGAAATTGCATATGGGCGCAGATGGGGCAGCCTCGAACCTCGTACAATGCATATGCGGAAGATGTGGCGATTGACAACAGCGGTCAGATTGCCTCCACCGGGTGGTTCTACAACAGGATAGATTTTGGCGCCGGGTATACCTATGTCTATCAGCAGTCCTCTAATTGGGATTGCTATGTGACAAAGTACACCAACAGCGGTGCGAATCTCTGGGCGCAGGCTGTTGGTGGCAGCAGCAGCGATTACTGCTACGCCATTGACATGGACGAGGCATCGGGTAACATCACTATCGCTGGCATGTTCCAGAGTACCGCATGGTTCGGAAACACCTACATCGCCAGCAGAGGAAGTACCGACGCCTTCTACGCTACACTCACCCCCTCTTCTGGAGGGGGATATGTTTGGGACACGATACACCACTTCGGTGGAACCAGCAGCGAGTACGCCTACGCTGTAGCTGTCAGGGATGGGACGGTTGCATATGGTGGATACTTCCATTCTAGTGCCTACGATGATTCAAACACCCTCACTCTGAGTAGTATCGGGGGCGCAGATGGCTGGATATTGGTTTATGGAGTTGATTCCGATGGCGATGGAGTGGGCGATGGCACAGATGTCTTCCCCAACGATTCGAGTCAATGGGCGGATCGGGATGGCGATGGATTCGGGGACAACCTGACAGGATTGAACGGTGACGACTGCCCCAACACTTTCGGTAACTCGACCGGCGGGGCGGGGGTGTATGGCTGCCCGGACCGAGATGGCGACGGCTGGGCAGACTCTGTCGACATGCTTCCGGATGAACCGACCCAATGGGAGGACACAGACAACGACGGCTTCGGCAACAACATGAGCGGTTACCAGGGCGATGGCTGCCCGATGATGTGGGGCAACTCGTGGCGTGATCAGTTCGGCTGCCTCGACCTCGATAACGACGGCCAGTCGTTCATGAACGACAACTTCCCGAGCAAGAACACCCAATGGAACGACACCGATGGTGACGGATTGGGGGACAACTGGGCTGACAAGACTTGGAACGTGACGAGGTCGGAACACTGGCCGGGTGAATGGATTGCCGGTGCTTGGCATCCCGACTCGTCTCCGCTCGACTGGGATGACGACGGGTACGAGGATGGCGATCTGGAAGGGGCCGCCCATCCATGGGATGACTGTGTCTACGAAGCAGGTGACTCCTGGCGCGACTTGATCGGTTGCCCCGATTCCGATGGCGATGGCTGGTCGGACATCAATGACAAGGTGGATGACAATCCTAGCCAGCACGAGGATCAGGATGGTGACGGATTCGGTGATTCTGCCAACGGATCGATGTTCGACGACTGTCCGACTCGCTGGGGTAACAGCACGATAGATCGCTTCGGCTGCCCAGACAACGATGGCGACGGAGTCTCCAACGACAATGACGACTGCCCTACGGTAGCGGGCTTGCCTTCCAACGGCTGTCCGGACCGGGATGGGGATGGTTACGTGGATCAGGCAGATGAATCAGACGATCCTGTCGACGACTGTCCAGATGACTTCGGAACCTCGTACATCGACCGCTACGGGTGTCCCGATGGCGACGGTGATGGCTGGTCGGACGGGAATGACCCATTCCCCAATGACGCCACCCAATGGGAGGATTCCGACGGTGATGGATATGGGGACAACCCCGATGGGGAGATGTCCGACGACTGCCCGAGTCGCGCTGGTCAGTCGAACCAAGGCGGTGTAATGGGTTGTGAAGATTGGGACCTGGACGGCTGGGCAGACCACATCGATCCCTATCCACAGAATGCAAGCATGTGGTCCGATGAGGATGGCGATGGCTTCGCCGACCAGCAAGGGACGAACATCTCGGACAACTGTCCGGTTGAATGGGGTAACTCGACTCTGTTCCGACGCGGCTGCCCCGACATGGATGGCGACGGGGTTCCCGACAACCTAGACTGGGATATCGACGGTGATGGATACTCGAACACCGACGAAATGCGATCTGATCCAGTCACCGACCCGTATGACCCCCTAGCTACTCCTCTGGACAGCGACAATGACGGCCGCGCCGATGACGTCAAAGCGTCAGAAATATCCAGCAGCTCCCTGATGCAGGACACGTTTGGCAAGGTAGTGACTGGGGCAGTACTGCTGCTGGTGGTGTTCGCCGTGGTGCTTTCGTTCATGATGGTGAACACCAATACAGGTCGCCGAAACACGTTCGGGCGGCTAGAGGGGCAACTTTTCGAAGCCGAAGGATTCGAAGGACTCGCCGAGGTCGAGGAGGAACTCGAGGAGTTACTCCGCCGAGGTAGCATCACAGGCTCGCAGGGGATGCTCCTGCGCCAACAGGTGGATGAGAAACGATACGCGCTCGACGAGGAGTTGCGCGTCAGCCAGCAAGCTCAGTGGTGGGCAGCGATGGGACAACAGAATCAGCAGTGGGGTGGATGGTACCCGACGACCGAGCAGGCGCAGTGGTATGGACAGCAGGATCAAGGCCAGTATGACCAGTACGGCGGCCAGCAGTGACGCTGTCGTACCCCTCTGTGTCATCGGCGCTTCTATGAGGAGTGCCCTGAGGTGGCTGGATTAGGTGGGGGCGTGTCGGTCAAGGCGATCAACGACACCATCCATGGCGTCATCCATGTCGACGGCGCCTGTAGGGAACTGTTGTCAACACCGGAGTTCAACAAACTGAGCCACATCAAGCAACTCGGTCTTGCTCATCTGGTCTTCCCTGGTGCACACCACACGCGCTTCGAGCATTCCCTCGGTGTTTCACATCTGGGTGGCAAGATGGCTGATTCTGTGGGACTCGACGCACACGAGAAGCAACTCGTGGAGACGGCCGCAATGCTGCACGATGTCGGTCATGGCCCTTATTCGCACACTCTTGAGCACATACTGCACGCTCGCGGGGGGATGGACCACATGTCGGTCACCGAGGGCATCATCACAGGTGATTACGACGTCCTGCGCGGGGATGAGAAGCGGATATTCTCAGAGCGCAGGAGCATACCTGAGATTCTCGAGAAGCACGGCATGGACCCCAAAGAGGTCGCCAGCCTCATCCGCGGACCTGATGCTGGTGGCAGTGAGCGCAATCTGCTCTACTGGACCGAGGGCTCAGAGTCGTTCCAGTCCGTAGACAAAACTCTGGGTAATCTTGTACACGGGCCGGTGGACTGCGACCAGATGGACTACCTGATGCGCGACTCCCACTTCACGGGAGTCAAGCACGGCATCATCGACCATGAGCGGCTAATCGCCTGCATGGAGCGGCACGCGGACGACGTGGCGGTGAGCGAAGGAGGACTCTCGGCTCTGGAGGGGATGATGATGGCGCGCGGCCTGATGTACAGTGCGGTCTACTTCCATCGCGTGACGCGCATCACAGAACTGATGCTATCTCGCGCCGTCGAACGCATGGAGGGGATCGAGGTCGATCCGGTCGATATGCAGCGGATGGTCGATGCTGAGATCTGGCAGGTGCTTGACCAGGCCGGAGAATTCTCACGCGACATGCTCACACGCATCAAGTACCGACAGCTGCTCAAGATCGCAGTCAGCCGCCGAAGGGACGAGTTCGATGAGCCGCAATTGCAACGTCTCATCGAACTGGCGCAGAACAGTACACTCAGGCAGGAGATTGAAGCTGAGATTGCAGGGCGCGCCGGTGTTCCTGAAGGGTATGTGGCACTCGATGTCCCGAGCGTGAAACTACTGCTTTCGGAACCGCGCATGGCGCAGGTAGACATCCGCATCATCGGAGATGATGGCGTCACGCGCTGGTTCACCGAGCACACACCCATCGCAGACGCCCTGCGCGAACGTCAGGTATCGCAGTCGGCGATGTACGTCGCCACACTCCCGCAAGCAGTTGACAAGGTGGCCGGAATCGCTGAGCGGGTCATTTTCGCGTGAATGCAATGGTGCTGAGCCACTGTGGCCGTGCGATAAGTGTGAAAAGGGGGGTGTGGGTCGGCGAGGCCACTTGAAGGAGCATTCGCGACTTCCTTTCGTTGCTGTTTGGTGAGAAAAATGCACTCCCATCTACAAGAGGTCTATGATGCCGTATTAGCCCGCGATCCAGACCAGCCTGAGTTCCATCAAGCCGTGCTTGAGATTCTTGAGAGTCTCGATCCGGTGATCGAGGCTCATCCTGAATTCATCACCTCGAACATCTTCCAGAGAGTGGTTGAGCCAGAGCGGTTGATCCAGTTCCGTGTACCGTGGATTGACGATGAAGGCAACATCCAGGTGAACAGGGGATTTCGCATCCAGTTCAACAGCGCCATCGGCCCCTACAAGGGCGGTCTGCGCTTTCACCGATCTGTCAACCTCTCCATCCTCAAATTCCTAGCCTTCGAGCAGATTTTCAAGAACAGCCTGACCGGCCTGCCGATGGGCGGGGGGAAAGGAGGTTCGGACTTCAATCCCAAAGGAAAGTCGGACAACGAGGTGATGCGCTTCTGTCAGGCGTTCATGACCGAGTTGTGGCGCCACATAGGGGCCGACACGGACGTGCCTGCTGGTGACATCGGTGTTGGCGGGCGTGAGATTGGATTCCTCTACGGTCAGTACCGCAAGCTATCGAACGAATTCACAGGTGTGCTCACTGGGAAGGGCCTGCAGTATGGAGGCAGCCTGATTCGACCGGAGGCGACCGGCTACGGTCTGGTCTACCTTATGCGCGAGATTCTCTCAGTCGATGGCGAGACCTTCGAAGGTAAGCGGGTGGCAATCAGTGGCTCAGGCAACGTCGCCCAGTTCGCTGCTGAGAAGGTGAACCAACTTGGTGGCAAGGTGGTCACCCTTTCGGACAGCAGCGGATTCATCCACGATGATGACGGCATCGACTCGGACGAGTTGCTGTGGATTCAGGAGATGAAGAACGTCAGGCGGGGGCGCATCAAGGAGTACGCCGAACACCGAGGATACGATTACACCCCGCGTGACTCGGAACTGGACCACAACCCGCTGTGGCAGACACCTGTCGACATCGCGCTTCCCTGCGCCACGCAGAACGAGTTGAACGGAATCGACGCACAGAACCTAGTCGACAACGGCGTGAGATACGCTGGCGAGGGTGCCAATATGCCCTGCACTCCCGATGCGGTCGACGTCTTCCACGCCAATGATGTCAAGTTCGCTCCAGGAAAGGCTGCCAATGCAGGTGGGGTGGCGACCAGCGGACTTGAGATGAGCCAGAACAGTCAGCGGATGCCCTGGTCACGCGCCGAGGTCGACGCTCGACTCGATGCGATCATGGTCGGCATCCACGAGAAGGCATTCAACA
This sequence comes from uncultured Candidatus Poseidoniales archaeon, assembly GCA_964618995.1. Taxonomy (GTDB): domain Archaea; phylum Thermoplasmatota; class Poseidoniia; order Poseidoniales; family Thalassarchaeaceae; genus JAKUTA01. The sequence continues at coordinate 36,459 of CAZUBQ010000009.1, forward strand.
CCGCCCGCAAGTACGGACAGCCGGGTAACTACGTGTTCGGAGCGAACATCGCTGGGTTCCTGAAAGTGGCCGAATCAATGCACGCTCAAGGGTCCTGGGGCTGAAGTTCAAATTGCCGTTGGGGCGACATGGGAGTCGTCCTTGTCAGAACGATCAGTGACCCTGCTCCATACGTTGGTCATCAGTTCGTCGTGATGCTGCTTGCAGTAGTGGAAGCGCCGGTAGGCTTCGCGGAACGAGTAGGCCTTCTTGCCGGTAGCTACGAGGTAGCCGTCTGGTGACAACCGGCTGACAATCCCACCTTCGACTTCACAGCCAGGATAGTCGCAGCGCGGGCCGACATCATCACGCCCGGGACCGGGATAGTCGCAGCGCATCCCTTCTTCCTCCCCTTGAGTTGGCTTTTCCGGGACGTCATCGCTCATCGTCTCAACCTCCCGGCATTCCAGTACACTCGGGGCTATTTGGCCTTGCGCCCATTATTCATCCCCCTCCGCTTCGATGACGACCAACGAGACGTTGGCCTGGACGTTATCTCCCGCGGCACAGTTGATCTCGGTCACGGTTCCCGAGATAGGTGCTGCGACCTCGTTCTGCATCTTCATCGCCTCGAGAACGAGCACCACATCCCCCTCTCGCACGCTTTGTCCAATCGCCACCTCGACCGTCACCACCTTGCCCGGAATGGTGGTAGAAACGTTACCTGACTTGCTCTTGCGGCCACCTGTCTTCCGTTGGCGCGGCACCGACACCTCCTCTCCTTCGACCTGAACTTCGAAGGTTTGCCCGTCTATTGTCGCCGTCCACCTGTCGCCGTCTTGGGATAGTTCGACCTCGAATGTCTCGCCATCCACGGTCACACGGCGCTTTCCGCTCAACTGTTCACCTCCATCTCGCCCGTTTGTTGCGGTGGCTTGCAAGGCCCGACATTCCCATTCGGCGGCGTCGGTGATCCCGAGACCAGGCGCTGCCGAGCCGACGACCGGTCTTGGAGCGGCTAGTCGGCCGTGCTCCTGTCGCTGAGAGCACCGCGATCAGGGCAGCGGTACGCATGCGCATCAGGCGTGAACTATCCCCTCCTTCAATAGACGCAACAGGCTCGTTCTGCACCGAGACAACAGGATCAGGGGTGTGTTGGTCGAAATCCTCGAGGTCAGTTAGCGGCCCGCGGGCGTCTCTGAGGATGTGCGAGAGTCCTGTTGCGTAGGACTCTTCCTCCTCGTCCATCGGGATTCACCTCACAATGGGATGTTACCATGCTTACGCGCCGGGCGCTCCTCCTGTTTGTCGAGCAGCATGCCCAGCGCCTTCACCAATCTAGAACGGGTATCACTCGGTTCGATGACATCGTCGATGTAACCGAGGGCCGCTGCCTTGTACGGGTTCGCGAACAACTCCCCGTACTCCTCGACCAGTCGTTCCCGTTCCTGACTGGGATTGGCTGCCTCTTCGATGCGCCGGCGATGGATAATCTGCACTGCACCATCGGCTCCCATCACGGCCAGTTCAGCGGTTGGCCAGGCGATGTTGTAGTCACCACGTATGTGCTTAGAGCACATCACGTCATATGCGCCACCGTACGCCTTGCGCATGATAACTGTCAGTTTCGGGACGGTGGCCTCTGAGTAAGAGAACAGGAGTTTGGCACCATGGCGGATGATTCCGCCCCATTCCTGGCTGGCACCGGGCAGGAATCCGGGAACGTCAACGAAGGTGAGCAACGGGATGTTGAACGCGTCGCAGAAGCGGACGAACCTCGCCCCTTTCACGCTAGCATCGATGTCCAGACAGCCGGCGAGCACCTGTGGTTGGTTGGCTACCACGCCGATAGGGTGCCCTCCTAGGCGAGCGAATCCGGTCACGATGTTGGCGGCGAACTCCCGCTGTGACTCCAGGAACTCTCCGGAATCGACGATTTCAGTGATGACATCGAGTACATCGTAGGGCTTGTTAGAATCTTCGGGAATGATGTCGCTGAGTGCGTCGCAGCTGCGGTCAAGGGGATCAGAACAGGAGTGGCTCGGCGGGGTCTCGAGGTTGTTGAGCGGCATATGACCGACCAACCTGCGAACCAGATGCAGGGCATCTTCGTCATCGGATGCGGTGAAGTGGGTCACACCGGACTTGCTGGCGTGTGTGCTCGCTCCTCCGAGTTCTTCGAACGTCACCTGTTCGTTGGTGACAGTGCGAATGACCTCTGGTCCGGTGATGAACATATGCGCTGTCTGGTCTACCATGATGACGAAATCCGTGATTGCCGGTGAGTAGACCGCACCCCCTGCGCATGGACCCATGATCACGCTAATCTGTGGTATGATGCCACTCGCCTGCACGTTGCGGAAGAAGATCTCAGCGTAACTACCCAAGCTCGCAACTCCCTCTTGGATGCGCGCCCCACCACTGTCGTTCAGGCCAATCACCGGTGCCCCGGTCTTGAGCGCCATGTCCAGAACCTTGCAGATCTTGAGGCCGTGCATCTCACCGAGTGAGCCCCCGTAGGCCGTGAAGTCCTGTGAATAGCAGTAGACCGGCCGACCGTCGATCATCCCATGACCTGTGACCACGCCATCGCCGGGGATGACCTTCCTGTCCATCCCGAAATCGCGGCAGCGATGCTCGACCAGCGAATCAATCTCTTCGAAGGTGCCATCATCGAGCATCAGTTCGAGACGTTCACGAGCGGTCAGTTTGCCTTTTGCATGCTGAGCATCTACTTTAGCCGCGCCGCCACCCGCCTCAGCTTGGGACTTGCGTCGGCGCAGGTCACTGAGCCTGTCGTCGTTCTCCTCCATGCAATCGTTGATTCGAACAACTGAGTGCCGTTTATTGTCTTGGCGTCACCTACGGTGACGCTGAACTGCAGAGATAATGGAGAAGTTGTCGTTCAATTGAAGGGGGTCAGGCGACTCGATGCCTACGTGAGCACCCCGTTACGCATCGTGATTGCCAAGCCGGGTCTCGATGGCCACGACCGCGGCGCCAAGGTCATCGCCCGCGCACTGCGAGATGCCGGGCACGAGGTCATCTACACTGGATTGAGACGGTCACCCGAGCAGATAGTACGCACTGTGATGGACGAGGATGCTGATCTGCTTGGCCTGTCCAGCCTTTCAGGAGCACACGACTTCCTATTTCCACGGGTCTGCACGCTGCTCGTCGAGGCTGAACTGTTGGATGTGGTGGTGTTCGGTGGTGGTATCATCCCGGATGCAGACCGCCCTCCGCTGCTCGAACAGGGAATTCGAGCCATCTTTGGCCCTGGAACCACGATTGAGGAGATGTTGGCATTCGTCTCAGAACTGCGTGAACGTAGGGCGGCCGGTGAGCCGAGTGGGGTCGGGGAAGGCGGAGACTGGACTTGGCAGGGTATTGGTGAGGCCTGATGGACGCTGCAACCGCTCATGCCGCCGCCAAAGCTGGTGATCGCAGGTCACTTGCCCGCTTGCTGACATTAATCGAATCAGGAAACATCAACGGCGCTGAACTCGGATTCAGTTCCCGCGAGGAAGATGGACGCATCCTCGGGGTGACGGGCTCACCCGGCGTCGGGAAGAGTTGCCTCGTCGACAGGCTGCTCCATGATTGGGCGGCTGCAGGCGAGAAGGTGGCGGTGCTGGCAATCGATCCTTCGTCACCGGTCACCGGTGGAGCCCTGCTCGGAGATAGGATGCGCATGCAGGCCGCTGACGACCTCGACGAGGTGTACGTGCGTTCGGTCGCCACGCGCAATCAACCCGGAGGCCTGCCGGTCCGGCTCGGTGCCATGGCAGAGGCACTGCTCGACTGCGGTTATCACAGAGTGATCGTCGAGACGGTCGGCACTGGTCAGGCTGAGGTCAGAATCGTGGCCGTGGCCGACCGGGTGCTGCTGGTCGAAGGTCCGGCAAGGGGCGATTCGATTCAGGCTGAGAAGGCCGGCCTGCTCGAACTGGCCGACATCGTGGCCGTCAACAAGTCAGACCTGGACGGCGCTGACAGGTTCTCTGAGGAGATCCGAGGCTCTCTGGAACTGAGCGGCCAGGCGCCACCCGTGATACTGGTGTCAGCGCTCGAAGGAACGGGGATTCCAGAACTGGTGAGCGCGCTCGAACAGTTGGGGCCAGCTCGTGCCGCCCAACGCGCTCGCTGGCGCGAACGGTTGCTGTCTGAATGGGAGGCGGCCTTGCTCACGAGAGACGATGTCGAACAACTGCTCGACAGTCTGGAGTCTGGTGATACTAGTGTATCTCAGATAGTTGATACATTCTATAGAGGGTGTGACTGAATGACTAATGACCTACTATTGGAACCGGATGATTACGAGCCTGACCATGTGAAGCACAGCGTTGGAGGTATGGGTGGCCATCTGTTCCGAAGGGCGGTTCACCTTGCCATGGCCATCCTGCCATGGATCTATTATTGGAATGGCGATTACGTTGCTGAATTGTTCAGTGTCACCCCCCCTCAATTTGCCAGTGCGGTCGTTCTCATACTCATCATGGCCGAGGTAGTGCGTCTCAAGATAGGATTCACCATCGTCGGGCAACGAGAATACGAGGCACATCAGATCAGCGCGCTCGCCTGGGGTGCAATCGGCGTGGGATTGGTTCTGCTCGTTGCTCCCGAAGGGGGACTGAACGGAGCAGCATACGGAGCTCCGCTCATCTGGTCGCTGACGTTCGTCGACCCTTTGATGGGTGAATTGCGTCGCGCTGATGCGGCCCCTCGCACAGTCGCAATCGCGGGAGTCGTGGCCTGTGCGCTTGTCTGGGTCGGTTGTGGATTCTGGCTTGGCACCCCCTTATGGCTGGCCCTGCTGATGGCCCCGGTGACCGTGGCGGCAGAGTGGCCACGTCTTCGGTGGATTGACGACAACGGGATGATGGTGCTCGTGCCCTTCACCCTGTTGCTCTTGCTGTATCCATGGTTCGTCTGAGTATTGACTGTGACCCGCGCGTGTGGTGCTTCCTGCTGGCGCTGTCAATACCTTTACAATCCGTTTTCAGGTGGCGGGGGCGATGGATACCGACGAGAACGTCCACGACGACGCTCCCCCGCAGAGCCTCTACTTGCTGGCATATTCCATTGCTCTCATCGCCACCTTGGTCATCGGCGTCGTCTACTGGTGATGCACACCTGCTCACTCTCCCGTGCAGGGTTTGAAAGCCGACGCCCACTCGAATGGTTCGATGTGCGGCATTACTGGCTCGTTGGGTGGCGGGGATGCTGACCTTGTGCACAGGATGGCAACGTCACTGCAGCATCGCGGCCCTGATGGCGTGCGCACGTGGGCCGACGACGATTGCTCGCTCGGGCATTCGCGACTTTCGATCGTCGATCTGAAATCATCTGACCAGCCGATCGGCTCGGAACATGGCTGCTGGTTGGTGCAGAACGGGGAGATCTACAATCAGGTTCCACTAAGAGCGGCAGAGACGGCATATCCGTGGCGTACGAAGGGTGATGCAGAGGCCATACTGGCAGCGCACGCGGCAGCGATTCCAGCCCCGACCACTCCACCTGGTCCGGCCTCGAAGGGCGTCCGCGTCGGTTGGGTGAACCGCGCTCGCGGCGCCGCGCAAGCAGGTGGTGAGGCTGCTCGGCATGTCGAATGGGTCAGTCGACTGGATGGGATCTGGGGTTTCGCACTCTGGGATGCCCGCTATCGTGAACTGATTCTGTGCCGTGACCCCCTCGGCGTCAAACCTCTGCTACGAACGCAGATGGATGACGGGCTCCTGCTGTTCGCTTCTGAGGCGAAGGCGTTTCGCTACCATCCAGAATACGAGCCAGTGATGGATGAGGCAGCCATGGTCGCCCGGCTGGCCTACGAATATCCGCTGGATGAGACCAGCCTGTTCGCTGGGGTGGCTCAGGTGCGGCCGGGCACGATTGAGACGTGGCGGCTTGAAGAATCCGGGATTGCTGTGCTCACTGGTGTTGCTCGCTATTCGCGCGACGAGGTGAAGCCGGCAGCGAGTTGGAATCCAGAGACCGATGCCGCAGCACTGCTCGACAGCCTGTGCGAATCGGTAGAGGACCGCCTGATGTCCGATGTGCCGCTCGGCATCATCCTCTCGGGTGGCCTAGATTCCAGCATGGTCGCGGGCTTGGCCCATCGGGCAGCTAAGGCTGCTGGGAAACCGGTCCCAGAATGCTGGACGGTCGCTGAGAGTGAGGACAATCCTGACTTCCGCGCCGCTGAGGAAGTGGCCGCCGCGCTCGACCTCGGCCATCACACGAGCACGCTTGAGGAAGAATCGTTCTGGAAGAGGCTCCCCGCACTCGCCTGGCACGGCGAGGATCTGGATATCTCCGTACTATTCTTCCAGCCGTTGTTCGAGCATATGGCTCGTGACGTCAAGGTTGGTCTGTGCGGCCAAGGAGCAGACGAATTGCACGGTGGCTATCCACGCTACCGCGACCTGTCTGCGCACCGAGAAATCGTGCGCGGGCGGCTGATGTCAAGCCGGCATCCGGTAGCGGATGCGATGTTGGATCCTGAGCCGCAGCGAGGTGCACTCGTGGGATTCGGCCAGCCGTGGAGAACGCTAGACCACAATCCCGAGGATCATTTCTGTGACCTCAAGTCAACATTGCAGTTCGAGTTGGAGCACGGTCAGTTGAGCAACTTCCAGTTGCGGCTGGTCGACCGCCACAGCATGGCGCACGGCTTGGAGGTGCGCGTGCCGTTCCTCGGCAGAGCCCACCGGAAGATGGCGCACACCTTGCCGCTGGATTGGCGGGTCCGGGGCAGCGATGAGAAACTGGCCCTCCGCGCCGCTGCAGCCTTGACTGACCTGCCACCGGACATCGTCAGCCGCCCGAAACTCGCCGCAGGCACTGCAACCACACCAACACTGCTCGCCGAACTGCTGACTGAACTCAGGCCGCGCGCGCAGGAATGGGCAGCTGCACACCCAAGGCTGGAGAGGATGCTGGCGAAGCAGCCGGACATGGCAATAGGACTGCGCCTGTTCGAATCGCTGCATCTGGTGGACGGCGGCCGCGGCAGAGAGGGCAAAGACCTGATGACCCTCCTGGATGACATTGATTGAGGGAGACACGCATGGAAGCATTCAGCGGACCCGAACTGCTCGCGCAGTTCCAGCCACGCCTCGAGGATGCCCGCCCCGCGCTCACAGAATTCTTCTCCCGCCAACGTGCCGAGCTACCCGACCCGATCTACGGCTCCATCGACGTGCGTGATGCTGGTTGGAAGGTGGCCGCCGTCGATGCCAACGCCTTCCCGGCAGGCTTCAACAATGTCGGCCGCCGGGGCCGCCGGGGCCTCTCCCAGTGTCTGGTCGCTTGGTTAGACCGCGAACATCCGGAAGCGAAGCACATCCACATCTGGCCTGAGAGCCATACCCGTAATCCGGGTTATGTAGAGAGCCTGCGTGTACTCTCCAACTTGCTCTCCCAGAAGGGCCGCTGGGTCACCATTGGCTCACCTGAACTCGCCGGAATCTCCACACTCGAAGGTAACGAAGGTGAACTGCTTCTTTCAGCGGTGAACCAGACTGGGGATGGACTGTTGGTCGAGGGAGTAACCCCTGACCTGCTGCTGCTCAACAACGACCTGACCGCAGGACCCTTGACTGGACTCGGTAATCTGCCGGTCACGCCTCCTGAGGGGATGGGTTGGCACAGTCGACGCAAGTCATCCCACTTCCGCGCCGTGCAACCGTTAATCGACGAGGTCGCCGAACTCATCGGAATCGACCCGTGGCTGCTCGGGACACACTGGCTGGTCTCAGAATCCAAATGCCTCGAACGTGAATCCTGCCTGATTGAGTTGGCCGCAGAGGTGGACGAGTGCTTCGGATTCATCCGAGGGAAGTATGTGGAATACGGGATCGAGGGAGAGCCTGTTATGTTCGTGAAAAATGAATCAGGGACCTATGGTTTAGGCATTATCGAGATTCGCTCGGGCGGGGAGCTTCTCGACCTGTCAAAGCGTAGACTGAACCGCCTCACCTATGGGAAAGGTGGGCAGGATGCGGAGGATTTCCTGCTTCAGGAAGGAGTGCCGACCGCTCTCCGCTGGGGTGACTCAGTGGTAGAGCCGTGCATGTATGGCGCCGGAGGACGTGTGTGCGCCTGGTTCTACCGCACAAACGACCGCAAGGGGGTGATTGCCAACCTCAACTCCCCCTCCAGTCGCTTCCACACCCCAGAGGATCTTGAGGGCGATGCGGACGTCGCAGACCTGCTTGAAAGGGCCGAAGGTTGGCATGGCCTGATTGCGGAAATTGCGCTGTTGGGGATGGCTGTCGAGATGGCGGAACTCAGTTGATGAATCGCCCCTCAGTCATCCATTCCACTTTCCTCGTCTTCGGCGCCTTCGAGGGTCTCCATGCCGGTGATTTCGTAATTAGAGGGGAACAGGGCGATGGCGATGCCGGCAATCGCAGCGGCGAGGCCCCACCAGAATCGCTGCTGAACGATCATCATCTCGAGGGCGATGACGCACAGGAAAAGTCCACCTAGATTTGAGATCCACACCAGCGTCTTGAACGTCGACACCGAGACACCGCGGGTGCGACTCGAGCGGTAGGGTCCGAACTCAGCCCCGAACCGGACCGGATCTTCTTCCTCTGCCATCGTTCATCCCTCTCAGCGGTCAATGGACACGATGGCCTTCGTTGGACAGGCGAGCACGCATAGCCTGCAGCCGGTGCAGTTGTCGCGTATCACCCGCGCCTTGCGGTTGATGTCTACGTTGATGATCGGTGAGCGGTTGGGCACGTCATAGAGCTCGATTGCTTTGTCGTCACAGACGATCATGCACTGGTCACAACCGATGCACGCCTCCTCGTTGACGAACGCCACCACGTCGTCCCCACCGCGAATCTCTTCGCGCTGCTTGGTACGCATGCGATTCATCATCAACATGACTCGATCCGTCTCGGCTTGGCGCCGCGCGGCGAGTTCATCCAGCGTGGTCATCGGTCATCCTCGGATTCATCCGGGTGGTCACCCATTCTCAATGCTGCGCTCGCCCACTCGCGCTGATTCAGCTGCTCGCTTCGACCGAAGTGCCACTGGAATCTTCAGATGAGATTTGAATCGCCTCAGTCCCTGCAGCCTTCTTCTCGTCGACCTGACGAGCGAGGAAGGAGACCACATCGAGGATCTCGAAGTCGTATCTCGCATCGCCTTCGAACTTGAGACACTCGAAGTGCGCCACGCACTTCGGGCAACTGGTGAGCATCATGTCGGCGCCGGTGGCGAGCACCTCTTCGAATCTGGCGATGCGCACGATGCGGCTGTCCTCGTTGCATGACTGCATTGCTGATACTCCGCAGCAGCCACCCTCCTCGCGGTTGTGCTCCATCTCGACCAACTCCACACCCTTGACCGCCTTGACGAGGTCACGCGGGGGCTCGTAGAGGTTCATGTGTCGGCCCAGTCGACAGGGATCGTGGAAGGTGACCTTCGTCTCGTCTTCGACGGCGAGGTCCACTTCGTAGCCGTTCTCGACGAGATACTCGGTTGTGTGCATCACCTTCATGTCCAGTTCGTAATCGAGCGAGAACGTCCTGAAACACTCGGCGCAGCTGGTGACCAGTGTGTCGATGCCGGTTTGCCCGAGCTTCTTCTGATTGTACGCTCTGAGCTTCTCGAACACCTCGGTCATACCCTGCCACTTCTGGTCGTGCCCGCTGCATTTGAGGAAATCGCGCCCGAGATATGACACATCCAGGTCAGCCTCCTCGAACAGGGTGAACGCCGCCGTGGTGGTCTCGCCCAGATTCATCGAGCCGTGGTTCTTGTGGCTGAAGATCATCTCCTGGTCGAAGTAGTCAACGCACCCTCCGTAGTAACCGACGTTGGAGTCGATCGGGTAGTCCTCCACTGAGATGAAATCGTCATCGAACTCCTCCTCTGCCTCGGCGATCATCACCGCTGAGAGCACCGAGTGCGGGATGTCCGCCTCCGGCGGGCCACCCACGACGAGGTTGCGGCGGATGTCGACGTAGGTGTCGTAGTCGACCAACTGCGGGCAGGCGTTGGTGCACGCACCACAGGTGAGGCAGGAGTACATCGGCACGCCGTCGTGTTCGTTGTTCCAGGTGTTGTAGATGATGTTCAGCTTGTCACCGGCGTTGAACATGCGTACCGGACAGGCGTCGTCGCACAGGTCACACCCGTAGCACTTGTTCATCTCATACTCGTAGCCGCGCGCCATGCCGCGCATGGTGACGTAGACGACCGCACCGACTCCCAGGCAGGGAATGAACAGGGAGTAGGTCAGTTTGGCGTCGAGGCTCTTCGGGTTACGATGGTAGGTCGGGTTCTCCACCGCCAGGGCCATCAGGGCAGCGTCATCGAGGTTGGTGGTGCCACGGTCAACTGCCATCCCTGTATCTGGGTCGAGGAACAGCGGCTGGAAGGCCAGCACGGAGGATGAGGCATCGACTGTGACGGTGGCGTTCTCTGGGGTGTTGAAGGTGGAATCGAGTGTGAAGTCGACCGTGTATGTACCCGGAGCGAGATGGACAGTGCGCGTGACGCAGGTCGAGCCTTCCTCGGGGTCGCCCGCCAGCGATGCGACCACCGTGCCAGCTGTATTACTGACTGAAAGGCCGAGCGTGTGGTCGCCGGCCTTACGCGTGCTCGTGCGGAAAGTGCAGCCGAGGTCCACCTCGGTCGTCTCCAGACCGAGGTCCTCGATGACCAGCGCGTATGTGCTGCTGGTGCTGTGAGTCCCGTTGGACTGGTAGGAATCGCTCAGCGCGTTGGTACCGCTGGTCACCTCTCCGGCAACGGTGTGCACCTGCTGGTGGTTGTTTGCGTCGGAGAAATCGATGATCTGTTTCTGAGTCGGTTGATGAATCGTCCAATCGAGCCAACGATTCGCAGGTATCAGGCACCAGTCGCCCCTGTCTTCAGCATCGTCCCCGTTGAACATCTTGTCCTCCCACACAGCGTTCTCGCCACTGTTCGCGTAGGTCAGGCAGGCCGTCTGCAAATCATCCCAGTCGTGCCCCTCTTCGATGGCTACGAGCGTGTCAGAAGGCTGGCCGCGCATCGTGGCTAGATCATCGACATCGTCCATGGCGCCGAACCCACCGAGGTCCCAGAAACCGTTGTCGTACACAGGCCAGGCGAACGCGGAGAACAGCACAGTCACGACCAACGTTCCCAAGGCGACCTGTTTGCCTAGCCGAGGAGTCGTCCTGGCTCCCGCTGACGTTACCAGGAACCAACGTATCGCGAAGTATAGCGCCACCCAGATGAAGATACCAGTCAATATCCATGGAGAGGCGTTGAACACATCGGCCAGCCAAGGTTCGCGGACCCCGCAACTCAATCCTGCATGCGAGTTATGCAGGCAGAAATCGGAGCGGTTCTTGGCATAGATGTCGAGGAAGATGTTGATCGAATACACGGAGATGAACCAGACGTGCGCCAGATAGATGGCTCCCGCAGTTGCGAACCACGGGTCCTCCACACCCCGCTTGGCGCGCCCCCCGAGGAACGGTGGCAGCGCTAGGATTCCAACAGGGAAGCCTGTCAGGAATGCCCCCCACCAGCCTGCGTTCCAAGAGATGATCGGGCTGCCGAAGAAGTTCCCGATGATGCTCGGCAGCGGGATGTCGAACTGCGGCAGGTACTCTCCCCAGCGGAGGTATCCGTAGGAGAACAGCACGTACCAGTCGGGGAACACGAAGCCGGCTTGGGCGAACGGGTCGGCGGAGTTGTGCAGGGGCGGCGGGATGATCCACGAATAGAACAGGAGCACTGCCATCATGGAGGCGAAGATGATGCTGTCACGCAGCACCTCGTGCGGCCAGAACGGATGTCCCGTGAACACCCTGCGACGCTCTTTCTCAGCGTCGCGCAACTGCTCCTTCTCGCGGATGTAGACGTCAGCGATGCGCCCGAAATTATCCATCAAACCCATGATTACACCTCAATGCGGCTCCGCTATCCCTTGTACCCAGACGATGAACAGGTGTACGATGATCAGCGCTGTGACAATGACAGGCAGGATGAACACGTGCAGGAAGTACATCCTCGTCACGGTCGCCCCCGAAAGGCTGGTTCCCCCGAACAACGCTTTAGCGACCCATCCACCAATCAATGGCGTCGAGTTCGCCATGTTGATGCCGATAGTGGCGGCGCCGAAGGCGAGTGCATCCCACGGAAGCAGATAGCCCGAGTATCCGAAGAAGATGGTGAAGAACATCAGACCGACCCCGATGAGCCAGTTGAGTTCTCGGGGGTTGCGGTAGGCGCCGGTGAAGTAGACGCGGCACATGTGCAGGAACACCGAGGCGACCATGAAATGCGTCCCCCAGTGGTGCAGCGAGCGCATGATGTAGCCGAACGGCAACTGTGTCATGATGAACTGCATGCTGCCATAGGCAGGACTCGGGTCACCCTCCCCTCCCGGGACGTAGTAGATTCCGAGCACGGTGCCGGTGATGATCAGCAGGATGAACGCCAGGAAGGAGATTCCGCCGAGACAGTAGAGTGGATACCAGTACCAGATGATACGCAGTTTGTACTTCTCGGCATGCGTCATCGGCATCTGCCTGTGCATGCTGTGGTAAGCGTCGCGGCTCATCGCCCAGTAGTCCTGGATGCGGAAGCGGGTGTCTAGCCAGGAGAACACCCATAGGAACAGCTTCTCCGCCAGCCCCATCCTAGTTGATGCTTCGACTGCGCGCAGAATCTCCTTGCGCGGCATCTCCTCGCTCTCTTTGCGCAGGGTGAAGGCTACGAGCACCACGATCAGCGCGATGAACAGCCACAGGAACCAGAATTGCAGTATCATCTCATTCACCTCTCAATCGCAATATGTGTACCAGTCGAGCATCGCCTCGATTCCCTCTGCGGCGAAGTCGACGACCTCGATGACATCGTTGTTCACGGTGAACGGGATGAGTGGCATTCCTACAGGTGTCGGGCCACCGGTCCGCTTGATTCCGAAGTATTGGAACACCGTCCCGCTGGCGCGGTTGCGGTTGGTGTTCTTCTCTACGACAGTGGGGTCGTAGCGGCTGGAGTGGCAGATGCAGAACAGTTTGTTGCCCCCTGAGTCGAGGCCGCCCGGCTCCCAGTTATCGGCGGTGAAGTTGTTCTCGATGAGCTGCCAGCCGGGGATGCAGCAGAGATGCGGGCAGCGGCCGAAGATGACCAGGATGTTGTTGCTCACCTTGAGAGAGGCATATGCCGAATCCTCCTCCATATCTCCACCGTAGCCGATGATGGCACCGGTCTGGTCGACGCCATCCATGAACTGGATTCTCGGCTTGTTCTGCATCGGTGGGAGATTCTTGTTCTCCTCGTGAGGGATGTAGACGACGTTCACCGGCAGCCCTGACCAGACACCCGAGGCTCCTGACATACCGGTTGTCGATCTTCCCGCCTCTTCCTTGAATCCTGATTCGGTCATGGTCTCGAGGTGCTGGTCACCATACCACACACTGTCCTCGGAACCCTTTGGCACCCAGAAGCGGATTGCCGAATCGCCCCCGCCGGTTCCCGTATCGCCCATGAGCAGCGAAGCGAAGCCGATGGCACCGAGGCTGATGGCGGTGATCACGCCAGCGGCGCTGTTGAACGAGTAGCGGATGAACTGACGCCGGTCAAGCACCTGTCCAGACTCGGCTTCGCCTTCAGGTGACCAGGGCGATTTACGTAATCGGAATTCACGCGCCATGTCTCACACCTTGTAATCGAACCAGCTGTCCGGGTCCTTCCTGCTCATGTACTTGTTTCGCCGATGCTTGACGATGACGACATCGGGCATGACCCACTTCAGGTAGACGATACCCATGATGATCAGCGTCACCATCGTCATCCCGAAGAAGAATGAGAGTAACTGCTGGTTCCAGTCAGCGAACAACCCGTAAGTCGTCGCACCTGCCCAATAGAGCGTCCACGCCAATCCCCAGACGAAAGTGAGCACCACCAATGCCGACTCGCCGGTCGGAGACATGCTAGCCCTGACGATCGTGCCAGGATCAGGTTCGTTGAACACGCCGTGATCGAGCGCTGAGATGTAGGTGTCCTCGTCGAGTTCAACTCCCTCCAACGCTGCTCGGGCGTCCTCGACACTGACTTTGCCGCCGGCCACCTGCTCAAGCAGTTTCATCACCATGTCCCGCTTCATTTGGAAAGCCTCCAGTCACTCATACCTGGTCACCTCTCCTCAGATGCTTGATGCGCAGTTTCAGCAGGTTGCTGCGCCCCTCGTAGTGGCGGCTGAACCCGAATCGCAGGAAGAAGCCGCAGAACAGAATCACCGTGATCACTGCAGCGAATCCTAGCAGACCGAGCCAGTGAGCACGGAATTTCGCACCCATGTGGTGCAGGTCGAGTTCCCCTGAGTGCGCTTCAGGTGCGGCTATGTTGCCATCACCGGCGAATACGGTGCGGGTGCGCCCATCATCCTCGCCTTCACCGAGCGTCAGCGACAGCCGGTTCCAAGCATCGGGGGCCATCGGCGCGTGATTGCCATCGACCGAGTTTCCAGACAGCCAGATGCCAACCTCGCCGCTTTCAGCACTAGGTGCGGTCCAAATCACCACCCAGGTGCGGTCAGCGGTCAGCGCCCCTGACGCAGTGTGGGTCAGCGTGGTGGCATCGTCACCGTTCTGAACCAGTGAATCGAAGCCTGATGCGGCCGAGAGTTCACCTGCGCTGACGCGCATCGAGAAACCTCCCGTGTTCGAGGAAGTGTCAATCGAGGGGCCGCCGATGAGTTGGATTGTCAACTCGTATGCCGAGCCCGCCGTCCAATGGTACGGGACTCCGTCGAGGATGAGGGTGACGGAGTTAGAGGGGGTGATTGCGTTGTTCGTGTGGCAGGTGCAGCCGGCCGCCGCCACATCGGTTCCACCTTCAGCCTCATCACCTGTTATTCCCCCTGAACGGGCTTGGCTCGCACTGGCCAGAAGAAGCGTCAGCAACACGACTGCCAACAGTGGTCTGAGACGGCTTGACAAACGACGCATGGAATACCCCACCTATGGTGAATCGACCGACCTGATTCGGTCTAATAATCGTTTGCTGATGAGCCGGTCACGACTGCGCCGCAGTCCCTCGATTTCCACCATAGAAAACAGTCGACCTCAAGGCTGCGCTGGAGCGCCGTACGTGCAAAGGGCTGAAGTGGGTGAGCGGACCGCGGTCAGTCGAGGTGTGGTCGGTGACCGAGAGAAGGTGGAAGAACGTCTACCAATTGACTGACGATCAACTGGCTCGGCTAGACGAGGCCGAGGCGCTGATGGAGCGCCATGACCTGTCGGCTGCGGAGGTGCTTCTCAAGGAGATGGAGGAGGAGGACCCTCTCTGCATTCCTGTGCTCTCGGTACTCGGCCACCTGTACGGGAAGTATCTCTCTGAGTTTGAGAGGGCGGTCGAGTACTATGAGAAGGTGCTAGAGCGAGAACCCGACAACGCCTGGGCTCGCGATGAGCGCAGACGCTACCAAAGATACCTGACATACGACTGAGTCATCCGAAAGTTCAACGGTTCGCATAGCCCCGGGTGGAGACATGCACGACGGCAGCATACTCGTGGCGGGAGTCGGAGGGCTCGGCTGCCTGTGGGCGCGCCGCGCCCACGACAACTGCTCCGACTACGCCGATTTGCTGCTGGTCGATGCCGACGATCGGTCGTTCGAAGATGCTCGCCACGCACATTGTCTTCCCTTGGGAGACACTTCATCGCAAGGATGCGCCGCTCTTCCCGAACTGGCCGAGTCACACATGCGCCGCGCCAAGTCTCTGACCGAGCAGATGCTGGCACCGGTCGAACTCATGCTGCTGCTGACAGGTCTCGGGGGCGGAGTTGGCACGGGTGCCGCACATGCCCTGGCGACCCAGGCGAAGCAGAGTGGCGCGCTGGTGCTGTCTGTCGCCGCCTCTCCATTCGAGGACCAACCAGCCAGATGCAATCTGGCAGAGGCCGCCCTTCCCCGCCTCGAGGATGCATCTGATGTGTGCGTGCGACTGTCGCTCGACCGACTGGCGTGGCAGGCTAGAGAGCGCGGGGCTGACTGGAGACGAGACGCCTCATGGGTGGAGGAACTTGTGCAGGGCATCGTTCTCACTCTCGGCCGCGTCGGACTGATCAATCTCGACCTGATGGATCTGAGGGCAGTGGTCGGCCACATAGGGGAGGCCACATTGTTGGTGGCTGAGGGTGATGCCACGGACCCCGAGGCGCTGTTCCGTTCAGCGCTCGCATCCCCGCTCGCAGAGCTGCAAGTGCAGGGGGCATCCGGATGTCTGCTGCAGATCGAGGGCGGACGGCGCATGACGGTGGCTCAGGTGAACTCAGTCGCCGACGCGTTCACCCGCGGATTCAGCGACGACTCACAGGTGATCCTTGGTGCAAGGATGGCTGACGAACTAGACGGCAGCATGCGCGTTGTCGCTGTGGTAAGCGGTCTATAGGGTCAATCAAGCAGTTCCAGTTCATCGAGTTCATCCTCATCGATTTCCCACTCTACTACCTCGATATCATCATCTTCATCGGGTGAAGACGCTTTGTCAGAATCGGTTTCAGGTTCAGGTTCCTCTGAGTCTGCTTCCTCCTCGCCCTGGGTTGTCGTCAGCAGGGTGTTGTGGCTGGTGATTACGGCCGGATGCATCAGAACGAGTGCACCTGCGGTCACCAGGTGTCCGAATCCCATGGTGGTCGCGAGGCCGCCCCCCGTCAACCGAGTGATCATGGCGATGCTTCCGGCATAACCGAAGCCGAACGCCAGCCCCCAGAAGAGCGCGTTGTCCGAAGTGAACAACTTGCTTCCCTTCTTGACCCCGCGACTTGAGAGCGCCCAGATTGCCATCACGACCGCGAACACCATCAGGATGCTCTCCTCAAGAAGTTGGGCAATAGCTGAGGGGGGGTCGATGAACCGCCTCCACGCGCTGAGCATGTGCCAGGTGACGAACGCCTGTGCAACGATGCCCCAGCGCAGTGCGAAGCGTGCGCTTCCCTTGCGTACCGCCGCCGCTTCGTAGTGTGAGTGCAGCCAGCGAAGGATTCCGAACTGGATCAAGCCGACCACCAGCACGAATCCACCCCAACGGAGATGTGTACCGAAATCGGCATCTGCCGGGTCACGTCCTCCATATCCGAACATGAACGCCAGCGCCCCAGCGAGCAGAATCAACGCGAGCATGTGCTTGGTGAACATCCCGCCCACGCGACCGGGTCCAGGTCTGCTGTCGCGCGATTTTCTGCTTCCTGCCAGCCACGAGGAGCAGGCCGTGCGGAACGAACCCGCCTGGCCGGCGGACCAGACGATGAACAGACCGGCGAGGCCCAGGGCCGGCCATGTGGCATACGCATCATCGGTGAGCACGGTTCCCTTGGCTGCGCCACCGATCAGCGCTGACAGCATCAATGGCAGGGACCAGACCTTGACACAGCGCAGCGCGAGTCCCTTGATGCCGCCAGCAGCCTCCCCGCTGGTGTCGGTGCGCACCCAGTCGTGCACGAAGCCGAAACGGGTCAGAATGGCAGTGAGGGCGTAACCCAGTGAGAGCGATAGGAAGGCGAGCGAAGTCAGTTCGTACGCACCATCGGACATGCGCGTCAGCGCGAATAGTCCTGTGGAGAGCAGCGTGAGCAGCAGCACATGTGGAAGCGTCTGCCTATTGAGCAGTGTGCGGAGCAGGTCGCGCAACCCGAAGACAGGCTCCTCCTCAGCCTTCCCAGCAATATCCACGAGGGGGCTCTCCTCTCCTTCCATGGTGATTCGGTGGCGTCCCATCCTGTTAAGGCCGATGCCCCGCCGCGAACAGCGATGCCCAGACTGCGTAAGGCGGCCCGCGGCAAGCGACGCTGGCTCGGACTCGAGGTCGACGCTGTGTTCAGCACTCGCGACGACCTTCAGGAGCTTCTGGAGCGTATTCCTGCTCTGGGTGAGGATTGGCGCCTTTACGATTTCAAGGACAACACGGCCATCGTCCGCGTCCGCCTCGAGCACTACGCGGAAGCCCGCGCCGTGCTCGAACCTGGCTTCGAAGGCGTCCGCTGCGTGACCGCCTCGGGAAAGATCAGGTTGGTTCGCCAGAGGCTCGGCATCGACCGGCCTCCTCGCCGAAGATGAGTCAGCCTCGTAGTAGCGCCGCCTCAAAGACGCTAACAGCACTCGCTTGAAGTAGGAGACACGCCCAGCCGGTGCGATGGATTCGTGGAACGAGTTCCGCAAGGGCCACTCTGGGCGAGGACTGTCGGCGTCGGAGATCTCCGAACTGTGGAAGCGCTACAAGGAAGGTGACTACGATCCCGACGATAACGCTCCCGAGGTTGATGAATCGGATGATGAGGACCTGACGGCGGCTGTGGAGGCTGCTTCTGAAGAATCGGATGAGGAACAAACTTCACCAGTGGAAATTGAACCTCCATCAGAATCAGGATTCGGTGAATGGCTGAGCTCATGGGTGTGGACCGAGAACTCGCAACTCTCCCATCTGTTTCCTTCGATTCCGGGGTTACGGCAACCGGGGGTGAACCTCGCTCTGGTGCTCGCAGGCGCCTTCGCCTTCCTGTTGCTTCTGTACAACCTGTTCATTGGTCTCGCAAACGGGTGTCAGGCGGATCTCTCAGCCGGATGCACGGTGGACTGGGCGACCCTGCTGTCAAACAAGTTCCTGCAGCAGTCAGTTGCCGACAGTTCACCCTCTCCAGGGGAGCCTGACTGGTTCGGGTCAGTGATGATCTTCCTGTCCGCCAGCCTACTGTGGGCGACGATGCCCGCCGATGATTCCTGATACAGAGGACCCAACTCCACGCAATGTGCGCGCCTCAGGGTGTGCCATTCATGAACAGCGACTGGGTGGGGCGGCCATGAGTGATGAAGCGGGAATCTCCGAGCCGTCCGAGACGCCTGTCAAGACGCTGGAGGCCGCAGAGGAGATTCTCCGCGGTCGCGACCTTGACCGAATCCTGGGCTACATCCGACTGAAGATGGATGTCGCGCTGGCCGCCAACAGCGAACTGTCCTCGATGCGTACACAGATGGTGCAAATGGGTTCCTTCCTCATCGTGGCGCTGGTCATCGGCACCGGTGGTGTGCAGGTCATCCTAGGTTGGGACGTACAGCCGATCGCCATCTCAGCGGTCAGCGCGCTGGTGGTTGCGATGGCGGTGTTCAGCGTCACCCGCACCAGCGCGACCTACACGGACATAGTGATGGATGAGTTCCTCGCACTTGAGACCGTCTATTCTCTGATCGTATGGGAGAACGTCGACGACCTCGAAGCGCTGTCCAAGGAGATCATCTTGATCGAGCACACGACGCGCGAACGCATCGACGCGCAGAACCGAAAGCACAGGCTGCTGGCTGGTACCATCCTGCACTCGATGATCCACTACGAAAGGCCCAGCCCCTTTGAGGACAACATCGGTGAGTCACGCCACGAGTTGCCGTTCACTCATGCGGATGGACACCGCCGCGATTGATGGACTCCGAGTACTGCTCCGGAGAGGGTTCACTCTTCACCGCTTGATTCTCCGCGGTTTCGAGCATCTTCCTCAGCCGCAACACGAATCCCTTCCTCGAGATCTATCTTGTTGGCAAGATAGGTGCCGAGCAGAATGACGACGGTGACCGTCATGAGCGCAACACGGCTATCAAATGCCGAGCTGGTGATACCATAGATGAAGGTCCCAATCATCGCGGCTGATTTTCCAAGGAAGCCAAAGAATCCGAAGAACTCTGAAGTGCGTGTTTCAGGGACCAATTGTGAGAACATCGAACGAGCTTGTGCACCGGCAGAGCCCATGGCCACCCCAACGAGCATTCCGAGGATGATCCATTGCAATGCTACCCCGATATTGAGTGGAGCCCATACGTAATCGCGCATGGATTTGGCCCACCAATCAACTGGTCCGCCCTGTTCGACAATCGTTGGATGCGTATCCCCGATCTCCGAAGAACCTGCAATGGACTCATCTCCGCCGACGATGATGATGGAGAATCGGTGGTCGTTGGTCTCATCGAATGCAGCCACGAGTGCGACCGCATCCGCCTCTGTGATCGTCTTCACATCATCTTCCTTGATTGTTGCTTGATCGGCAAGGAATGATGCAGCGAAGATCCCCGTTCCAACGAGCAGGACTGCTGCGATGACCCCCATCCAGCCCATTTCCCGATCTTGCAACCACATGACACCTCGACCCAGTACAGCGACCATGACCAAGATGAACAGACAGACCATCACTCCGGTCCCGAGTGTACTTTCGCCGGCACTGTCTACACTGTAATCCGGCTCAGGGAAGTGCTCTTGGAAGGCATCACGGAAGGCCGCATCACCTTCCGAATTTTCACCAATCCAGTTCTCGTAACCGCGATCATAGAGAGTGGTCATCTCGTATACACCGGTTTCATTGTTCCATGTGAAGGCGAAGTCATAGCGCTCAGCATCCTCCTCCCCTTCCAATTCCAACGGTGCGAATCCCGCTGCGGCAACCGCAACGAAACAGTAGATGAGCAAGGCCAACATCAAGGCGAACTTAGTTCCCTTGATATTCGCCAATTTCCCGAATACAAGCGTCATCGGGATGGCGACGACGTTCACAGTCAGCAGCAACATGACATTCATGCTGGTATCTAGACGCAGGACAGATTCTCCGAACGCACTCGCCATGCTTGCAATAGTGTTCACGCCATCATAGAACAGAAGATAAGCGACTAGGAACAGTGCAAGAACCTTGAATTTCTTGATCTCGCGTGCGGTCTGAAACACCTGAGCGTAGGCGACCTTGGCTGCTTTGACGACGCCTTCCCATTCCATGTGCGAGGGGAGTTCCGGCTCGGGGGTCCACTTGAACATCAGCATACCAAAGCCCCACCACCACAACGAGGAGGTGACGAAGATCACGGCCAGTTTGAAGTTGGTATCCCAGTTGAATGGCCCCATCAAGACGAACAGATGGAAGATGAGTAGAATTGAGCCACCCATGAATCCGTATGAGTATCCCCACGAGGAGACGTGGTCCTGGCAGTGCTTTTCGGCCAGATAAGGCATGAATGAGTAATAGATGACGTTACCACCGGTGAATCCGATTGTCCCGATGGTGTACATCATGGCGAGGACAATGTATCCTTGTGAACCAAAGTATGGTGTTGCTCCCATCAGAGCCGTGAATACAACTCCAGCGATGGTATACCATTTCAGTAGCTTCTTCTTGACCGGCATCCGATCTGCGATGACGCCCAAAGCGGGCGCGGTGATGACCACGAACACCATCGAAAATGTCAGCACGTATGCGTAGAAGGTGTCACCCGACTGAGTTCCAGTGGCCAGATTGTACAAACTGGCCATCAATTGCGGTGCGATGACCACCATCACGGTGAGCGCATAGGCTTGATTCGCCCAGTCATAGAGATACCATCCCTTCAGTGCACGCTTACCATCTGGAGACATCTGGTCGATGGACTTCCTCACCGACTCGGAATTAGTGCTGGTCACACCGATGCCAACGCTCACTGCACTATGTTGATTTCGACAGACCGGAATAGTTGTCGGGAGCGGGCTTACTCAGAGAACTTGGAGTAGGAAATTCGTGCCATCTTTCAGTGCACGAGACCGTGCATCGACATCGCCCCCGATATGCGCGCCCACATTCTTGGCGTAATCGAATGCTGCTTGGCGCTGGAATGGCTCGTTGAGCGATATGCGCCTCCCTGGCTCGATCTCCGCCCACATCTCACCATCACTGTCGATCTGGACCGTCCTGGTATCCAACTTGATCGCATTCGCCAGCCAGGTCATCGGCTCTCTCGAGTCGAAGGCGTGATGCCCGTTCGCATAGACCTCGACCTCGATGTTAGCGCCGTTCGCACCCGCCACATCTGCGAGCCCCAGCACGAAATCCAGTGGAGTATAGTCATCGTTCTCTCCGTGCAGGACCTTGATTGGCGCACCCTCCCAACGCTGGTCTTCGGGGCGCATGTGGGCAGCTGGGTAGAAGGGCAGGTAGGCCGCGAACCGCTCGCCCTCCGGTGCCAGCGCTTCGGCGATCGGAGACCACGCCGAATAGAGAGCGACGGTCCCACCAAGGCTCCAACCGGATATGGCGATCCTGTCGGAATCGATCATCTCGTGGGTTCCGAGCAACTTCAGCGCCTCGAAGGCATCGTTGAGCATCATCGCATGCGTCACCATCATCTGGTCCTCGACGACGCTGATCACCTGACGGGCATCGAAACTATGGACGCGGAACACGGCCATTCCCGCCTCCAGCCAATTGGCCATGTGGTCGTGGTGATGCTCAGCCCAGCCGCGGCTTCCATGGCAGGCGACTACGCAAGGCATGGGTTGGGATGCAGGCTCGTCGGGCAGAAGCAGGTGTCCGAACACTGGATGTCCAGGCGCTGAGTCCAACTTGCAGAGGATGTGGTGTACCTCGAACGGGCTGGCGGAGATGTATGCGATCTGACCGCTGCGGCCATCGGCGAGATCGGAGACGACATCCATGGGACTCATCGACAGATTTGCGCTTCCCATCTATTGCGCTTCGGGTGGACGCACAAGCGTCAACTACGGGCATGAGCAGGCCCTA
>CAZUBQ010000010.1:0-29055 GCA_964618995.1 uncultured Candidatus Poseidoniales archaeon
ATGTCGGACCCCACGCCATCGATCTCGACCAATGCGATCACGAGGAACGATCCCAGTTTGAAGGTCACCAGCACGACCAGATGGAACAGCATCGCAGCGACGATCAGTTGCGCAACCACGTGTGTTCCGTAAACGGAATTGACACCGATGGCGGCCACCGCAGCCAGCAGGTAGCCAGCGTGAGCAACCGACGAGTAGGCCAGCATCCGTTTCGGATTGCTGCTTGACAACGCAGCGAAGTTGCCCCAGGTCATCGTCACCGCGGCGAGCAGCCCGACCACGCCGACCCAGAAGGCGGAACCCTGCTCAGGCATGGCGATGGTCACGAGGATGCGTAGCAGCACAACGAATCCCATGGCCTTCGAAGCGGTCGCCAGCACACCAGCGACCGGACTCGCGGCTCCCGTATAGGCATCCGGCGTGGCAAGATGGAACGGTGCCGCGCTCACCTTGAAGGCGATCGCCACGAGCAGGAAAGATAGTCCGAACAACGCCAACGGGTCGAGCACGTCTCCCATCCCTGCCCACGCGCCCGCGAGCCCGTTGACTCCCGAGATCTGCAGGCTCCCATTCCACAGGTAGAGCAGTGACAGGCCGTAGAGCCCGACCGCCGAAGATACCGAGCCGACGATGAAATATTTCACACCGCCCTCGGTGGCTGACTTGTTCTCCTTGAGGAAGGATACCAGCACGTAGGAGGATAGAGCGGCCAGTTCAAGTCCTACGAACAGCAGGAACAGATCGGCGGCGAGTGCCACGAACGACATCCCGAAGGCGGTCATCAGCACGAGCAGGTGGAAGTCCACCTGACGGCGGTTGTCGAGCAGCATCTGGATTCGCCGCGACTCGTGCGGCTCGCGCAGTTCATCGGAATGAATCAGGTTACGCGGCGTGGCCGGCAGACGATACCAAGCGGCGGTAGCGGCGAGCATCAGCGCGCCGAAGAACAGCACCTCGAGCAGCCGACTGAAGCCATCGACACGCAGGATCAAGCCATCATCGGGAATTCCGATGCAGCTCGCATAGGCCACACCATCAGCAGCGATGCACCAGACATTGTCCACATCGAACATCGGAGATTTGGTCTGCGAGATGAGTGCCAGCGCCGCCGCGAACATCAGCGTCGCTACGCTGATGATCCCTGGAACTCGCGGACTGGATGACCATCCGAAGCGCTTCCCTCCGAGGAAGTAAGGAAGCCGAACATTCGTGTTCGGAATCGGCAGCCGGAAGGTGGCGTCTCCGAGGTTAGGCACGAGCATCATCAGCACCATGCCCACCACGAGGGTGAACTCTGGCAGCAGCACCTTGGCGGTGAGCGGGTCAGCCAGCAGGGAACTCATGGCCCACCCTCCATGCTGTTGAGTGCGGCGAGCAGCACATTTTCGACCAGCGTCGAGGACCACCCTGACATCATGTCGAAGAAGATGAATGGCAGGATTCCTAGCAGGGCGGTGAATACCCCGAGAACGAGCATCCCCACGTTCTCGTGCCAGGTGATGTCGACCGGCTCCTCACCGTGCAGACTCTCAGGAAGTTCTCCCTCCGCACCACCTTCGAAGATGGTGCGCTGCATCGCCCAGATGTAGTAGGCGCCGGTGATTATGAGCGTGAGCGCGGGCAGCAAGACCCACCAGCCGAACGCCATCCAGAATGCAATCAGGATCGCCACCTCGGCCACGAATCCAGCTAGCAGTGGCAGGCCCAAACTCGCCATCGATCCGAGCATCATGTGCCCGGCCAGCCACGGTGAGTGGCGAGCGATTCCGCGCATCGAGCCAATCTCGAGCGTGTGATAGTGGTGCTTGAAGGCGCCCGCAACTGCGAACAGCAGTGGAGAGATGAGTCCGTGGGCGAGCATCATGAACAGTGCACCGGCGATGCCCAGCGGCTGCATGGTGGCGATTCCGAGGAAGATGAGTCCCATGTGCGAGACCGATGAGTAGGCGATCAGTCGCTTGAGATTGGTCTGACCGAGACAGACCCAGGCGGCATAGACCAGACTCACCATCCCGAGAAGCAGCAGTAGCCAGGTGAAGTGTATCGTAGCCTCAGGCAGAAGCGTCACCGCTACGCGTATGAATCCGTAGGCGCCCATCTTCAGCATCACACCGGCGAGCAGCATCGAGCCGGCCGTGGGCGCCTGCACGTGCGCATCAGGCAGCCAGGTGTGTACCGGCACCGAGGGCATCTTGGCGGCGAATCCGACCAGCAGTAACAGGAAGACGAACTTCTGCATCCCGAAACCGCCGAGGAACACGAGGGATGGAGTCGTAGCAGAGGCAGCCATCAGGGTGACGTCGAAGGAGCGTCCCGTGATATTGCCCTCCCAGAGTGGCACGCTGTTGAAGAAGTAGAGAATCAGGATACCTGCAAGCATGATGATGCTCGCCGTGAACGTGTAGATGAAGAACTTCTGAGCGGCGTAGCGACGGTCCTCGCCACCCCAGAGCAGGATGAGGAAGAACATCGGAATCAACGTCAATTCCCAGAAGACGTAGAACAGGAACAGGTCGAGAGAGACGAACACACCGATGAGTGCACCCTCCATCATCAGCAGAAGAGTGTGGAAGTACGCGCCCTTCTTCGCATTCCAATCCACCAGCATCGACACCGGCACCAGCAGGGTCGTCAACCACACCATGGGTAACGACAGCCCGTCCACACCGACATGCCATGACACCCCGATGCCTGAGATGAGTGCACATGCACCCGCCTCGATCTGCCCGGTCGTGCAGTTCTCGTACGCGTATTCGTTGAGGTTGAGAGAGAACCACTCGATGCCGCTGTAGGATTCGAGGAACATCAGCGTGGCGAGCGCGAACAGCAGCAGCGACAGGCCGAACGAGAGCATGCGGACGTGGCGTGCCAGATCCTTGCGCTGCGACGGTGGCGCAGCCCAGGAGATGAGCATCAGCGTGGCGCCGGCGACGATAGGCAGCAGCACGAGCAGCGAGAGCGGATTGCCGAACGCAGTAGTAAGGTCAGTCATACGGCCACCCTCCACATGAGCACGGCGATGCTCAGAGTACCCACCACCGCCATCAGGATGTAGTCACGAGCAGAGCCCGTGGTCAGCTTGCGCACCTCGCCACTGATTGACTGGCTACCCCATTCGATTCCCTTGATCGCACCATCGATGACCCTCTTATCGAACCATGCGAGCACATTGGCCAATGGAATGACCGTGGCGGCCACCGCCGCGTCGTACCACTCATCGAAGAACAGACGGCGCTGCAGAGCATCTGCCACCCCTGAATTCGCAAGTTCTGTGACATCCGACCTCCCGAAGCGGGTCGACAGCGGCAGCAGCCAGGCGATGCCGATGTGGGCGCTCTCGCCCTTCGCCAGCCGGCCACCATGGATGCGCATCGCCATCATCGGCCCGAGTACGAGCGAGATCGCCACCGCCGTCCAAGTGATCAGCAGCAGGAATGTGTCGGTCGGCAGGAAGGCGTGCTTGATGGTCTCGAGCACGGTCATGACCGCCCCATCATGTTCGAGGGCGGATCCGAGCGCTTCTCCTTCACCGAGCCAATGTATCGCTCCGAGCAGGGACAGCAGGAAACCACCCAGCAGCGAGATGACGCTGAGCAACACCAACGGCGTCCTGATCCACGGTGTCGCCTCGTGCGCGTGGCCGGCGAACACGCTCTTCGGCTTGCCTGCGAAGGTCATCATCCACATGCGCGTCATGTAGAATCCAGTCATCCCAGCAGTCAGCAGGATGAGGAATGCAGGCAGCAGCATCCAACTCGCTCCGTAGAGCGCGGTGGCGGACCAGGTCTCGGCGATGATGCCCTCCTTGGACCAGAAACCGCCGATCAACGGCAGACCGATGATCGACGCCGAGCCAATCGCCATGGCAGTGGCTGTGACAGGCAGTTTTGAGGCCAGACCACCCATGTTGCGCATGTCCTGTGCATCGAAGTCGTCATCGTGATCTCCAGGATCGCTCACATGATGATGCGCGTGATGCATCTCGTGGATGACCGAACCGGACGCCATGAACAGCATCCCTTTCGCCATCGCGTGGTTGAACAGGTGGAACATCGAGGCGCCGAAGGCGATGACAGCCGCGTGATGGTGATCGTTGTTGAACAGCCAGAGAGACACACCGAGTCCGGTGAAGATGTATGCCAACTGGCTCATCGTGGAGTAGGCGAGCACCTTCTTGATGTCATTCTGAACGAAGGCGATCATTGCCGCCATGCACGCGGTGATTCCTCCCGTCCAAGCGATGATGATGGCCACATCCCCAAGCCCTTCGACACCATGACCATGCGAGGTGACGTCGAAGAACGGCACCATACGGGCGACGAGGTAAAGCCCAGCGTTCACCATCGTGGCGGCGTGGATGAGCGCTGACACCGGGGTCGGACCCTCCATCGCATCCGGCAGCCAGACATGCAGCGGGAATTGAGCCGACTTGCCCACCGCGCCGATGAACAGCATCAGCATCGCCCACTTCAGCATCCCAGCATCGACCGTTCCACCGATCGACGGGTCTCCGAAGATGACGGCGTAGTCCAGTGAGCCGTAGAGGTCGTAGAGAATCAGCAGTCCGATGAGCAGGAACACATCACCGACGCGTGTGGTCAGGAACGCCTTCTTCGCTGCATACGCCGCGCTCGGACGTTCGTAGTAGAAGCCGATGAGCAGGTACGAGCAGAGCCCCATTATCTCCCAGAAGACGAACAGCCAGAGGAAGGAGTCGGCCAGCACCATACCCAGCATGCCAGCGCTGAAAAGCACGAATTCGGCGTAGAAGCGGTGGTTGCGGTCCTCGTTAATCGGATCGGTGTTCATGTAACCGAGAGAGAACCAGCAGATGAGGAAACACAGGAAGGCGGCGACGAACAACAGCATCAGCGACAAGGGATCCACCCAGATGCCGACGCCCAGCGCGACGTCCTGCTGCATCGTCACCCAAGTACCATCAGCCGTCTGCCCGAGCACATCGAAACTGATCCAGTTGAACAGATTCCATCTCAGGGCATCTTCGTCTCCGGTTCCCTGAGTGAAGAACTGGATGGCGAGCCAGACGGAGAGTGAAAGCGCGATGGCAAGGCTGCCGATGGCAATCATGCCCCCTTCCTTGAAGCGCTCCTTCCACCAATCCTCCTTGTTGTAGACCTGCCCAAGGATGGCAATGAGGGGGAATATCAGCAGCGGAATCAGGGGTATCAGGAACGCTGACTCGAGCGCATCGAACGGTGAGCCGCGAGCGAACTCCCCCCCGTAGATGCGCATGAACGGGAACAGCAGGAGCAGCCCGATGGGGATGAGGAACTTCATCTCCGGATTCTTCGACTCTCCCATCTGTGCTACCTCCTAATGCTTGAGATCCGTGATGTCGTCGAGCGAAATCGACTCATGCTCGCCATAGAGCGCGAGGAAGATGGCGAGCCCAACCGCCACCTCGGCAGCGGCGATTCCGATTGCGATGGCGGTGAACACCCAGCCGGTGACGTCGCCGTGGTGCAGTGCACCGGCGACGAAGTTGAGGTTGACCGCGTTGAGCATGATCTCGACGCACATCAGCACGATGATTGCGTTGGCGCGCGTGAACACGCCCACCAATCCGATGCAGAACAGGATGGCACCTAGGCCAGCGAGGTATTCAGCGGGAATCATTCGTTGTCCTCCTGTTGCTCCCAGAGCAGATTCACCAGTCGCTCGTCGCGGATGAGATAGGATGCGCCGACCATCGCCATCGCCAGCAGAGCTCCGAGGATGATCACCGGCACCGACCAGTCAGTCAGCAACTCAGTCGCCAGATTGGTCGAACTGAGTTCTGAGAGGTCACCCTCACCGTCGTCCCACATCGGGTGGCCCATGATGGCCAACAGCAGGAATCCGCACAGGGCGCCAACGCCGATGCGTGCCACAGTCGCGAGCATCCTCATTTGAAGTCCTCCTCCTGAATCTGTCTGCGGGTGAGCATAACACCGAACAGCACGACCAGAAGCACGCTGCCAAGATAGACGAGAATCTGGATGGCTGCCAGCAGTTCAGCACCCGTGAGCAGGAATACTCCGGCGACGGCGAGGAAACAGAAAATCAGGTAGAGCATCGAGTGGGCGACCCGTTTGGCGTAGATGGTGCCGAACGCTCCCGCGATGGCAAGCAACGCCAGCAGGGCGAATGCGAATTCTTCGAGCAGGGAGGCGGGCATCTCTCACGCCTCCGCCTGTTCACTCGCCTTCGCTTCCTTCGCCGCCCTCTTCTCTCGCTTGCCGCGCTCCTGCTCCGCTCGCTTCACCAGTTCCGCATCGACACGCTCGCGATGCACTGACGGGAGCACACGGGTGCGCGGGGCATCCATCCACAGGTCCTGACGACTGTAACCGGACATGCCATCGTATTCGTTGGTCATGAAGAACGACTCGAACGGGCACGCCTCCATGCACAGTCCGCAGAACATGCAGCGGCCGTTGTCGATGCGACCAGAGACAATGTCCTCCTCCGCCGGTTGCAGGTCAGCCAATGGTACCTGATCGACTCCACCAGCATCCCAGCGCACGGTCGCCACATCTCCGTCAAGTTCGATGAGATCCCCGAAATCGTACTGCTGCGGAGCATCGCTGTGCTCTATGACCAGATTGAACTCATCGATTTCCTCGAATTCCTCCTTCTTGCGCGCCACGAGTCCACCTTCCTCGATCTCGCTGCCATAGCCGTGCCATTCGTCACCCTCGTCGGTGGTGTCGAGCACGTTGACGCGCTTCTCAGTCGTCATGTGCACGCAGCCGTTGGGGCAGGCGCGGATGCACAGTTTGCAGGCGGTGCAGGTCTCCCAGATGACGCCGATTCGTCCGTTGTAGTTGCCAGGAACGAACAACCACGGTTCCAGTTCTTCGAGGCGCTCATAGGGGTACATCACAGTCAGTGGGCGCTCGAGATAGGGTACCAGATCGCTGGTCTCCCGGTCGCCAGCATAGATCTTGCCGACACTAGGGTGGTCCGCACCCAGCCGTTCCGCCGTGCCCTCGTCGATCATCTCCGTCTGCTGGGCGTGGTACTTCTCACCGCCCTTGTGACCGGCGAGGAAATCCCAACGACTGCCGACATACGGAATCGTGCGCAGCGCCGCTTTGAGTGCCATCCACATTGGCCTCACAATCATATTGCGGAAGTTAGGGGCTGCGTGCGGATGGTATGCCATGCTTCTCTCTCCTCACTTCTTGTGTGTCCCCGGACCGGCCGGACCTGCCTTCACGTGCACCGAATAGGGTCGCTCGCGCCCTTCGAGCGCCGTTGGGTCCTCGTCGATGGCGAGCAGCACGAACAGCCCGACGGCGATGGCGGTGATCAGCCCGACAACCAGCGGCGGCCAGGTATCACCCTGCCAGACCTCCAGCCTGAGCCAGACGGCGATGCCGAGGTTGACCAGCGATAGTGGCAGAAGCCAGCGCCAGCCGAACTCGAGAATCTGGTCGGTCCTCACTCGATGCAGCGAGGCGCGCACCCAGACGAACACGGCGAACATCAACCAGGACTTGATGAGCAACCAAGTGACTCCTGGAATAAATGCGGTGTACTGTGCGACCAGGTTACCGCCGAACGGCTCCCAGCCGCCGAGGAAGAAGATGGAGAACAGCAGACAGGCTGCGTACGCGCGCAGGTATTCGGCCATGAACAACAGACCCCAGCGCAACCCGCCGTATTCAGTCCACCAGCCCTCAACCAGCTCCGCCTCGGCCTCAGGCATGTCGAACG
Organism: uncultured Candidatus Poseidoniales archaeon; assembly: GCA_964618995.1. Classification (GTDB taxonomy): domain Archaea; phylum Thermoplasmatota; class Poseidoniia; order Poseidoniales; family Thalassarchaeaceae; genus JAKUTA01. The sequence goes on from CAZUBQ010000010.1 coordinate 7,723, forward strand.
GTATGCGCTCGACCTCGGCAATCATCGTAATCAGGAACAGGGCAGCGCCCAACGGCAGCAGGAACAGGTTCCAGCCATCAGAGTCCATCTGGAACTCGACGATCTCGATGATGTTCATCGAACCGGATAGCACGGCTACTGCGAGCACGGTGACCAGCAAGGGAATCTCGTATGCGGTAAGTTGGGCGGCGGAGCGGATTCCTCCGAGGAGGGTGTATTTGTTGTTGGATGACCAACCAGCGAAGAATACCCCCAGAGGGGCGATGCCGAAGATGGCCATCAGGAAGAGCAACGACAGGTCAGGGTTGGCAGACCAGATGTGCGGACCCAGCGGGATGAAAGCGAACAGCATGATGGTCGATGAGATGATGATGAACGGCGCTACCTCGAATACCACCTTGTCCGCCTTTGTGGGCACCATCCACTCCTTCGTCAGGAATTTCACGGCGTCGGCGATGTTCTGGAAGAATCCTGGCAACATCCACCATACTCCGTGGTAGGAACGGTCGCGCACCCGGTCCACCGACTCGACCTCGTGGTCGCTCCCAGCCACCTTGTTCAGCCAGCCATTCAGCCAACGGAAAGGCGCACCGGTGCCGAACGGCAGCATATCGTACCAGTCCGCGTGCTCTCCGCCCTCGCCGACCCACAGGCTGCGCATCGCCATCGTGGCGCCTCGCCTGTCCATGATGCGGGCGAAGAACTTGCGCTCAATCCACAGCAGAGCGAGCATCGTGGTCATGACCAGACCGAAGACGACGACCGCCATGATCAACTCAGTCAGGATGTCAGCAGTGACCCATTTCTGTCGCCAGAAACGACTCATGCCAACCGTGTTGTCAGCGATTGCAAACGACAACGCCTCGATCCATCCACGAATGTCCAACCAGTCACCTTCAGCCATGCGATCACCTGTCGGTCTCCCCGATGCACGGGTCGAAGGAACCCATAATCGCCGGAATGTCGGCCACCTTGTAGCCAATCATGCACTTGGAAGCGTAAGGGATGGTGATGAACATCGGAGAACGAATCGAATTACGATAGGGGAACTTTCCTCTCTGGTCCCCTCCGCCGACGATGTAGAACATCGACTCACCGCGGCTGTCCTCGAAGTGGTGGAATCCTGAGGTGCCTTCGGGAGCGCGCAGCGGCGCCTTGGCAAGGAGCGCCTCGTCGCCCTGTTGATGATGCGTGTCAGCGCCGCCCGGCATCTTGTCCAGAGCATCCAGCACCATGCGCGCACTCTGAAGCATCTCCTCGACGCGCACACGATAGCGGTCGTAGCAATCGGCACCCTTGATGGAGGGCTTCTCGACCGATGGTTCCCAGTCGACCTCATCGTAGACGGAGTACGGATGCGCCCAGCGAACATCGTAGTTGATACCGCCGGCGCGGACGTTGGGACCAGTGACGCCGTGGTTGACCATCTCCTCGGGTTTGGCATATCCAACGCCTTGGGTGCGCACGAGGAACACGGTGCTCTCGTCGAGCATCGCCTCGTACTCCTGGACCCTGTTCAGGAACAGGTTGATCTTGGTACGACAGCGCTGCGCGAAGCCGATGGGCAGGTCCCGCTTGACGCCTCCAATACGCGGGAAATTGTAGTGCAGCCGACTGCCACCCAGCTCCTGGAGCAGGTCGAGCATCATCTCTCGCTCGCGCAGGCACCAGACGAACGCGGTCAGGTTGCCGACGTCGGGACAGTAGGCGCCCAGCCACATGAGGTGGCTGGCGATCCTCTGAATCTCCACTGCGACCAGTCGGATGTACTCAGCACGCTCAGGAACCTCGACCTCAAGCAGGTTCTCGGCGGCGTAGATGTAGGAGTGTGACCAAGTGTTGGCGCTGGCGTAGCAGAGGCGATCGCAGTAGGTGGTGAACTTGGTGAAGTCGCGTAGTTCGGCAATCTTCTCGACGGCGCGGTGGATGTAGCCGAGGTCAGGCTCGGTGTCGACGACAGTCTCGCCGTCAACCTTCACCTTCAGCGTCCACAATCCGTGAGTCATCGGGTGCTGAGGCCCCATAGAAATCCACATTTCTGCCATCGAAACACCTCCTCACTTGATTTTGCCCGCGTCGACCGGCTTACGCTGGAATCCCTGCGCATCGTCATACATCTCCTCGAAGTCGTGGTAGCGCAACTTGTGCTGCTTCTGCAATGGATGGTAGCCCACCGGTGAATCATGGGGGAGGAGAACACGACGCATTCCGACATGGCCGTCGAAGTCGATTCCAACCAGATCCCAGGTCTCCTTCTCATTCCAGTCCGCTCCGACCCACACCTGCTGCACGGACGGGACACTCGGAGTGCGTGTATCAGGAAGGCCGATGCTAACCTCGAATTCTAGCGGTACATCCTCCTCCTGCAGGATGCTGGCGTCGCGCACGACCTTCTCGACCCAGTTGCCGCGCTTGGGTGGGTCGATGACGTTCATGCGCATCAGGTGGATGACCACCTCCCACCTGCGCTCATCGGGACCCTCGGGCCAGTGGATTCCGCTGATCATCGAGCAGTGATCCACCCCCTGTTCGAAGCGCAGCCACTTGGCGACGGCCAGCCAGTGCTGCGGGGGGCAGTCGATGCGGATGTACGGGCGCTTGAAGCGACCGCCGGCATGGTGCAGTACCTCGATTGTGAGTCCCGTTCCTCCCCAGCGGGCGCGGCCGTACCCGACCACGAGGTTGGCGGCCACCTCAGCCGCCTCCATGTCCACCTTCATTCCCATTCGTGATTCCTCCTGCTCAGTCATCTCCGACGATGATCGGCGCATCACCCTCTCTGTCCGTGCTCGGTTTGGTTCCGATGCGCAAGATCTTCTGGCGAAGTTTGGCGAAACCGTCGATGAGCGCTTCTGGTCGAGGCGGGCAGCCGGGGATGTAGACATCGACCGGGATGATTGTCTCAACACCCTCGAGAATGTTGTAAGACTGGTAGTACGGACCACCTGAGATAGCGCACTCACCCATAGCGATGCACCATTTCGGCTCAGGCATCTGCTCCCACAACCTGACGATTGGGTCAGCGAACTTCTTGCTGATGGGGCCATTGACGAGCATTACGTCGCACTGGCGCGGTGTGGAGCGGAAGAACACGCCGAAGCGTTCGGCGTCGAAGCGTGAGCCGCCTGCCGCCGCCATCTCCAGCGCGCAGCACTTGATGCCCAGATGCAAGGGAAACAGCGACTTGCGCTGGCCCCAGTTCATCAGACGGCCACCGAGCACGCCGATGAACTGCTTCATGCGACTTGCTTTCAGCGCCTCGTCGGTGACGTCTCCGACCACGTCGATGAGCGCCTGACTGCTGAAGACGTTGTAATTTTGATCGGGGGCTCCAGTCATATCATTCACCTCAGATGTAGATTCTGCCTCGCTTACGGAATGCGTACCACACACCCAGCCCCATCAATGCCAGGAATGCTGCCACCGTGGTCATGCCCGCCAACGCCGTCTCAAGTGACGCCGACTCGCCAGGCACGGTGTCGATGGCGAGCAATGCCCCGAATGCCAAGAACATGAACGCAATGTCGAACACAAGGAAGATGATGGCGTACCAATAGTACTGGAAATGGAAATCGATCATCGCCTCGCCTACCGGATCGGAGCCGCATTCGTAGGTCGACATGCCCCGACGGTAGAGCGAATGGTCACTCTCGTATCCGGGGAGCAGAATCGAGCGCATCTTGGAGGGATCGTTCGGATCCGGGGTCGGCCTGAAGAAGCGAGAGGTCAGGAATCCACCGAGCGGCATGCCGATGCCGATGAGCGTCATGAATGCAACTGCAAGGTATGTTTCCGGGACGTTCTCCACTACCATGTTTGAGGCCCCCCTCAGAGTCCGAAGACTCGCTGAACTGCTCGACCTGCAAGGCCTCCATAAGCATATCCAGCACCCCTTGAGCCCCCTTCGGGGGTTCAAGGGCCTGCGCGCGCGGCGCGCTCACCCGCGCGAGGTCACTCCTCATCGCGGCGTGAGGTTGACATCGTGACCAGTGCCAAAGCGACCAGCAGCAGCAGCAATCCCATCGCCGCTAACCCGATGGTGTCACTCGTTCCGAAAAACGAGGTTTCGGGATGAGCGGTGACTTGCATGTCAATCGGCTGACGGAGATCGGGGTCGCCCTCAGGCTGAGCGTACACAGTGAAGGTGAACGTGTCCGATTGGGTAAGGTCGGTGGGTGGCTTCACGATAACCTCGACCGATTCGCTCTGACCCGGAGCAAGCGTCAGCTCCTCCTCAAGAACCTCGATTGACCAGCCGCGCAGCGGGTCGCTACTGCTCAACTCGACATTCTGCTCGACGTTGCCCTTGTTGGATACGTTCACCCACATCCGTGCAACCTCGCCATAGATGATCGAGATGCTCTCCGGGCCATCGACGGCGAACTCGAGTTCACGCACCGTGTTCACGGTGATCTGCACCCTGACCTCAGACGGCTCTGCTGCGTTGCGCGTACTCGCTGCGGAGATGGTGATGGTACCAGACTGTCCATCCGGCACTCCCTCGAGCACCTTCAGTGTCAGCCGGACTTCCAACGACTCGCCTTTCGGCACAGGGAATGGACCGCTGACCACAGAGCCGTTGACGGTGAGGGTGGTCTCCACGGTGGCTCCCATCCCGGATAGAGTGATGATCGCCTCCTCGGGGAACGACGAATTGCCAACATCGGTGATGAACATGATGACCGTGATCTCGCCTTCAGGTGGCAGTGAAACCTCCTGCAGATCGGGTATCTCCCCCGGCTCCTGCAATGTGATTGCCATGCGATAGTCGTAGTTCGAGACGATGCATACGATGTCGAAGCGCTCCTCGACGCTGATTTCGTTCTGGTTGCGCACGCGCACCTGAAACTTCTCGCTGTCTCTCTCCAACTCACCTTGAATGGTGATATCCAGCCAGACGGTTACGGTCTGGCCCGGATCGAGTGATATCGATGTTATCTCAGAGCCGGCCGAATCGCTGAAGCGGGAATCCCACGCCGGGCTGGCGCACAGGTTCGGGTTACTAGTGGGCGGGTCATCGCACACCGACAGGCGGAAGGGGTCTCGGATGTTGCCCTCGTTGGTGATTACGACGGGGAACTTGGCCACCTCTCCAGTGGATCCCCACTGCTCGAGCGAGACCATGCTGGCGGACATCTCTCGATGGGCGGCTACGGTCACAGTGATATCGTCGCTCATGTAGGTGGTGCTGCCTCCTGACGAGCTGACACTGACGGTAAACAGCAACTCATCGGTCGCCAACGCATCCTGCGGGGCGCTGATGCTCAAGGTGAGCGAACCACTGGTTCCACTGGTGTCGTGGCGTCCATTGAGCGTGATAGTCCCGGTTTCGAAACTGGTGGTCCAGCCGGGTACGGTGCTGGTGCCCACTGAGAAGGTCTCTGCCCCGTTCCCGAGGTTCGACACAGTCACCTGAGTAGTGACCGTCGTACCTGGCTCCACGTCGCTGATGCGAGTCGACTGCAGGTCGATGTCGGCAGCATGCGACTGACCGAGAACCAGATTAAGTTCAGCGCTGCATTTGTTACTCTGATCGTCGTAGCCGTCGATGTCGAATGGAATTTCAGTATTGGCGGGCATCGAGTCATCAGGTGACACAGTGAAGTCGAAGCTGACCGTACCGCTGCCACCGTTGTAGGGTAGCAGGTGAGTACTTCCTCCAACGACTGAAATCCAGTTACGCGACCCAGAAAAGTCGAAGCGAATAGTCCAATCTGCGTTTCCTGTGTTGCTGAAGGTCACGGTGTTAGTGAGAGTCTCACCTGGGTCAACTGACATCGATACCTGATTCAACGCGGCATCACACGTGTGTAACTCAGGGACAGTGAGGTGGAGTTGTATCGAGTCGCTCGCCTGTTCCTGCTGATTCGGGTCGTTGGTGACAACCGCCTCCAGCGTGAAGCAATGCTCTCCCGCCTCGGTACCTTCAGGAACGGTGACTTCAACTTGAACAACCTCAGTATCTTCTGAATCAAGAACGACCTGAGTCGGGTCTACCGAAGCGCTCAGTGATGACGTGCATGTGCTGTTGCTGACCATCTCAAGCGAAATCGTCTCGTTCTGCTGGCCAGTGTTCTCCACCGTCACTGCCCACCTCACAGGATTGTTGTTGTTGAACTCCTTTTGCGTAGAGCCGGAGGTTAGTTCGACTCCGAATAACGCATTTCCTGATCCATCACCGGCGGTCGTTGTCACCGTGACATCGGCCTGTTCAGGAGATGCAGGTGTTCCACCTGGAGCCACCTGAGCGGTTGCCGTGACAGTGGTCTCACAGTCACCTTCCGCATTCGATGCGACCTGCACGCTCATATCCGTGGTCTCGGAATTACCAGATTCGATTACACCGGTAATCTGCTGAATGGTGCTTGTGAATCCCTGACAGTCCTGCCCCTCTTGGGTAGCCAACTGAACGGTCATGTCCTCGTCACCTGTGTTGGTCACGGTGATGGTGTAGGTGCCGTTCTCTCCCGGGTTGACGGTCTGCGCCATCGGGTTAGCGGACACCGCAACCCCAAGCGCTCTTCCGCCCGCGGCCATGGCTAGTGGGCTGGAGGTGGTGAGCAGCAGGAGCACGAGCAGCAATGCGGTAGTACGCGCGCGACGCATGCTCATGTGCATGGTAGCGGGAGCGGGAGCGATATCTATGAACATGCGGACTTGCGGGACTGGTCTCGATTCAGTTCTAAGCATCAGTGTCACCCATGGTCACGAACTCTGAGATATCCCGTTCGCAGTTGCGACAGCCGCTCAACTTGTCGACTGCGCACTCGCCTCCCGACATATGGTAACGGGCACCGCAGCCCGGACACGCCTGCCACTCATCCTGCGACAGTGATTCAAGGCAGACCCAGCAGCGATGCCGATCGGAAACGTCACTCTCCTCAGTGAACGCTCCTACCGGTGGAGCGGAAACTGGCTTGGCTTTGGCTGGCGGGGGCGGAGGCAGGTCGGAGACAACCGGTGCTGCCGGTTCGATGTTGGCCGTGCTCGGGGGTGGAGGCAGATCGGGTGAATTCGGCGGTGGAGGTTGCGATTTCCTGCTCTGGCCACCTTTCGGACTGCTCGCTATCTTGACCATGACTCCAGATGCCACCGCCAGGGCGACAATCAGTAGTATCAGGCCAGCCCAGATAAGGCCAGAGGAGCCGCTGGATGGAGTTACGACCCGGTTCGGATCGTCCTCTGCAGATACCGAGTATACCACCTCGTTCTGGAATACGTCAGACCCCTCCTGCAGCCAGACATGGATGTAGCCCTCCTCTGGTTCATCGGCTGTTACCTGCAGTACAAGCGAGCGGGACTCACCAGGTTGCAATTCGAGCATGTTGGACCCGGTCAAACTGATCTTCCAGCCGTCGGTTCCTGACAGCGCAATTAGGTGTGACAGCGGAGCGTTGCCAGCATTGTACGCCTCGATACGCACCTCGGTAGAGGCGCCCTCGACCAGTTCAGAGTGTGGCTTGACTGTCCACTGGACCGCCTTCGAGGAGGCGACGCGCAGACTGATGGTGTCGTTGATCTCCACTCCCTCAACGGATAGTTCGAACGTAAGTAGTGGCTGCTCGCCTGCCGGAAGGGTAGTAGGAATCATGACGAGACACTCGATCAATTGGCCTCCACCGGCAGATATCTCATCAGGAACGTCACACTGTGTCAACCAGTCCGCGCTGGGCGAGCGCAGATAGACCGACGGCGTCCACGCCTCGCTGCCATCGTTCTCGATGAACCAGATGAGGCGCACGCCGGGTGCTCCAGCGGGATGGTCACCCGCTCCGAGCGGTTCTGGCGACGAGGAGCCATCGGGCATGATCACGCTGCTGAATGACAGCAGCGGCCGAGGGATGGCGATTACGTCTAGAACTCCCTGCCACTCTATGCGGTAGCCGTCCTCATTAGTGAGCGTGAGCTGGATTGGACCGCTCTGAGCAAGACCGTTACCGGCTATGCCCACGACCACGTCCCCGGACTGACCAGGTGCTAGTTCCACCGCAGGCAGATTGTTCGTCACCGACCAGCCACCGGGGAGTTCGACCGAAGGGGTCAGAGTCATTCCGTCATTGCCGATGTTCGTCACGGTGAAGCGCAGGTTTGCCACGCCATCCGAGCGTAACTGACCATATTCGGATTCCAGTTCGATGGTGCCGTCTCTGTAACTGTCCACCACGAACGAAATCTGCTGCGTCCACTGTTCACTCTCATCTATCTGCGAAATCGCCCTGAGCGTCCCGACAAGTTGCGTCCCCGCCGACACGAGATGCGTCGTGGGCGGCACTGCCGTGATTGCCAAGGTTCGCGTGCTGGCCGCAGAGATGTAGCCTGACGACGCGGATGGCGCTCCAGGCATCGAACCGAGGTCATCGAACCCAAGATGCCACCCATTGGGCGCGAACAGGTCGAGATCCCACCCCTGAGCGCCGTTCCCGTCGTTCCAGAGATCCACGGAGAAGGAGGTGTTGGCCACAGGGGAGACCGTCAGTACGGAGAATGGAATGGTGAAGTGCAGGTCAGGCAGCACCGGAACCTCTAGCGTGAGCGACAGCGGATACTGGATGCCATTGTCCTCATCTGTGGCCGTTACAGTGAACCGATAGAGACCGGGCTCTGGAGGTGCGGGATGCACCAGCGTCAGGCCGACCTGGAACACCTCTGAGCCGTTGAGCGCGAACGTGGTCTGCGAGAATGACTGGAACCAGTTGAGTTGGGTGCCATCTGAGAGGCGTATCGGCTTGGTGGCAGTAATCGATGCGTTGGTCGGCAGCAGAGCGGTGTTCTTCAACTCAATATCCCACTGCGTCGTGCTCGTCTCCGCCGAAGTCAACGTCACCACCTCGGTGTCGGTATCGAGGCGCACTCCCGGCTCAGTGACTCCGACGGAAAGCAAGAACAGATTGTTGCCCTCATCGAGTTCCTCAGAGAATGCGTCGGTCGGGTCGAGTTGGACGATGATGTCCTTGGTGCCTGATGAAGTAGGAGTCCACTGCCAGTTGAGACCACGAATCTCACCCGGTCCGAGGTTGATTGTCTCGTCGCCGAGGTTCTGACTCCCAGCCGACGTTCTCACAATCAGATCCTCCATCGCACGGCTGCCCATGTTAGTGACCTGCAGCGAGAAGGTGACCTGCTCGTTCACCTGTGGAATCGGATCAGATAACTGGAACGAGTTAGGGACGAATGCAGCGTCTGGGGATAGGTCGTCGACGCCTGCTCCACGCACCGCCAGTGCATACGTCTGCTGGGAGCGCTGGCCACCGTGGCGCACATCCTCCACTCTGACACTCCAGATTCCCTTCTGTGCTTGATCTACAAGCACCACTTCGACGTTGTTCAGGGTGTCCGTGCTGCCCCCGGTTGACGACCGACCATTCTCGAACACGTTCCCGAGATATGTGGTCGTACCGTCCGGGGCGGTCACAGTGAGGTCGAGATCGTTCTGTAATTGGGCGGAGGCCCAGTTGTTGCCACGGTAGTCGGACCAGGAGAGGACCACCTTGAACGGTTTCCAGGATTCGGATATGTTGAACGAATAATCACGGCTGTTTCCGCTCCTCAGATAGTTGCGGTCATCGACGTAGATTCCGGTGTTCTGCCCAGGAACCAGAGAATTCGCGAGGTTGACTCGACCCCAGCCTTCGTTCATGTTGGGGATATCCCGAGTGCCCATGTCCTCTGCACCGAGGATAATCAGCCCACGCACCAGCGCTCCCTGAGGTTCTGGCCTCGCTGCCACCTCCTTCAGGTATTCACGGATGAGTGCTGACGCTCCCGCAGTATTCGGTGCCGCCATCGAAGTTCCCGAGTATTCCAGATACCATTGGCTCGACCACGATGCCCCCGCGATGTCATTGGCATCCTGCGAACGGCAGGAGCGCACCCATGCCCCAGGTGCGGCGACGTCGGGTTTGAGGCGGCCGTCATCGACAGGTCCGCGGCTGCTGGTGCTGGCGAGCGTGTCGGGAGCGCCCCCACCGCGGTTGTGGTGGTTGGCGACGGCCAACTGGTTCTTGGCGGTTGCCGGCGGAGAGATGGTGTCGCTGTTGCTACCGTCGTTTCCAGCGGAGAACAGCACGGTCATTCCATCATAGGACCAGTACTGGTCGTAGTAGTTCACGCGGTCATCGACATCCTCGGAGTCGGTCGTGTATTCACCGTAACTAGTCTGCGAGCCCCAGGAATTGGTGTGCGTCAGGGCACCGTTGTTGTAAGCGGCGTTGATGAGATAATTCATGCTCGGAGAGTAGAACTGACCATCCGAGTCCCGCTCCATCGCCTGGAAGTAGAGTTCCGCCTCCGGTGCCACCCCTGCATAGCCGCCACGTGTACCGTCGCCGAGGACAGTGCACGCCACGTGGGTGCCGTGTCCGCTGTGGGTGTCCTCGCTGGACGAATCGCCATTCACCACAGAGACTGCAGCCACAATGCGGTTGTCCATGTCACCATGGTCCTGATCGATTCCCGAGTCTGCAACCGCCACGATCTCGCCGCTGCCGTTCAACGGCGTCGCGAAGGCGGTCATCGCATCGGAGATGCGCATGTGGGTCCGAGCTTGGTCGTTGTGGATGGCGAACACTGGCGGCAGACGGATCCAGGAAATCGATGGGTCGAATGCAGCGAGCGGGAGATCTGTGAGCGAGAGCGAGCCTTGGTGGCGACCGGCATCGACCGTCTCCACGGAATCGAGCAACTCTCCGGCCAACTGGCCTGTCGAGTGTGTGACCGCCCCGATGTCGAATTCCTCCACCGGGACACCGCTTTCCAGATGGCGCCATCCCTCCAACCTCACCTCCAGCGCCTCAGCAGAGAATGGAGCGGCGAAGATGTCGAGTACCTCATCCTCGACCATCATGGCGGCGGGAACAGGGTGCACGGCGGCTACCCCAGAGAGAGACGAGAGCTCTGCGAGAGCAGACCCGTCTCCTTGGACAAGGAACCCTGACGGTGGGATGTAAGCGCGAATCATCAGGTCTGGAATCGTCAAGAGCGTTTCCTGAGCGGGCCACAATCCGACCTCGCCATCTATGAGCACCAGACGTAGGTCGACCCGTTCAGAGCTGAAAGCGGTAGGAATATCTCGGCTCAGTTCCAGACCGGAGATACCGAATGTGCCCAGTCGTGTGTCAGCATACGTTCCTCTGGAACGTTCGAATCCTTCTGTGAAGCCAGTCGGTTCGGCGCCGCGGATGCTGTTCGGATCCGGCTCGATGTTCACCCACTCGATGCGCGGTCCGTCTGCCACAATCTCCGAATCGAATGGTTGCGTCACGCCAATCTCACCGAGCGGGGCCCATGCCGCCAGCAGCAATGGTAGCAGCATCAAGAAGAATGCACAGCGCCCGCTCACAGTATCCCCTTGAGCGGCTGGCCTCTTGCAGCCTCTATATCAGTTCGGGTCTGCTGGCCGCATAGCGGCCAGCACGCGTCGCGGGTCACGTGTGCGAGGAGCGCCCTCGTATGCGGTCAGAACCAGTGCCGGTCCGCCTTGTCCTTGAAGGTCTCAGTAGTCCAATCACCAACTGTGTGGTTCCAACTCTCGTACTCTCCGCTTCCACCGTAGTAGTCGTATTCGAGTGTCACAAGTATGTGGTAGTTCGCCCATACGGTCACACCCTCAATCAACAACTCCAGATCATCCCCCGCCACCGACGTGTGTGCCGGAATCTCCGACCTGTGGAATCGTGTCGAGTTGAGTACCTCGCCGTCGAGTTGCGTGAACTTCACCTCGACAGTGATGTCCTGGACTGGTTTGGTGCCCAGATTGTGCACCTCGACGAGCACGACCTGCCCCGGTCCCGACTGCATGTAGACGACATCAACGGTCATCGCATCCCTAGGTACCGCCCAGAAGACGAGTGCGAAGGTGCTGAACAACAGGAACGCCATGAAGAGCGAGGCGACGACCACGTTTGCAGGCGAGATGATCCGGCTCACCCGACGAGTGACCTCGCGCACCTTCTCCAGAGTTTCATGGGCCAGTTCAACCTCTTCCTCGGTGAACGAGCGCTCGCCAATATCCACATCCCTGTCCTCATCGGACAATTCCTCCTCAGAGAGTTGCGGGTCGTCGGGAGTACCGATGACGGAGTACATGCCTTCCGGCTCTTCATCGTCCATCGTCACATCTCCTAGGTTATCGTCGCCAACACAGTGAGCACCGCGCTCGAGAGTGGTTCAGCGAACAGCCAGTGCGTGGATGATCCCTCGAATCCGGGCACGGCGTTGAGCAGGCTCAGGTCACCGGTGAGGCCGTTGACTCCGAGCGTGGAAGCAGATGGGATGTAGGAAGTGGTCTGAGCATCGATGAGCACGCCGCGCGCTTCGAGCGTCGTTCCGAAGGCGTCCACCTGCATGCTCGCGGTGGCAGCGATTCTCCCGCCGCGTACATCTCCCACCTCAATAACAGGGTAAAGACCGGCGATGGTGTGCACCTGCACGTTGGCACTCTGGAGGTTCTCGCCAACCGCCTCCATCTGCTGCAACCACACACCAGGTGTCACCGGCACGTTCGTCTGTCGCACGTAGAGGCGACCGACGCCGTCACCAGACGATGATATTGCTACGCCGAAGTCGTCGGTCGGCTGGATGGTGGCGTGTGAAGCCAGATTCTCTGCCAGCAGCAGCGAATCGCCGCGGGAGTTGATCGCCCGGCCAGCTCCGGAGATGAACATGTCCATTCCATCACCGGATGAGGAATAGGTGAGAGTGGGCATGCCCTGGAAGGAGAGATCCTGAGTGATGTCGAAGCGGCTGGATGGCTCGACATCGAGATCCATGACCCCCGGAACATCGTTGATGAACACGGTAAGCGGCCACCATTCTCCGTCCGCGTGTACCAGTTGCTGCATGAAGACAGATTCAACCCCCATGCCATCCTGTTGCTGATCCTCAGGTACTGACAACGACAGGGTAACGCGGCGTCCGAGCGCGGCGTTGACGTCGACGATGCGCGGAATGTCGGTGAGCAGCACCTCAGAGCGTGTGCCTGAGTTGCGATCCAGCATCATCGCGTGCACCGAGTCCAACCGATGGGACATCTCGTAGCGCGACGCAATCGTCGTCGTCGGAATCGTCGTCGCGGTCTCGATCTCCAGTTGAGTCACCATGTGCAGGTCGGTTGCCGTACCGGCGGTCAGACCGAGGGCGGTGACCTCCACATCCCTGCCCTCGAGTCCATGGATGTCAACAATGAACTCACTGCGCCGAGGAATCCATTGCGCCAGATCCACTTCGAAGTCCCAGACATCGCGCACTGTCTGGTTCTCGTAACTCACGAAGATGTTCACCACAGGAGGCAGGTCAGGCAGCCAGGCGCGGAGATGGAAGGCGGTGTGGTTGTCCATTTCTCCTGCGGACATCGAGAGCCCGTGCACCCAACTCGGTTCATCCAACTCCATGCTGCCTTGACTCACATCGAGCGTGAGCGAGAAGGGGGCGTTCGCATTGAGCGTAACGCCCGCCGAAAAGGCGTCGACATCGTCACCACCACCCGAGATGCTCGTTGCGATGCCTCCGAGCATGTCATTGACGCTCTGGCCGAGGTCGGAGAATCCCCCAAGGAAGAAACCGAGGCCGGCGAGGCCGCTCTCAGTGGAGAAACTCGGGATGGCGAGGCCGCTCTCGGAATCCTCATTGCTTGGAATTGCTAATTCTAGTACCGCCGGCAACGGTTCGATGAGTATGTCGCCGTTCACTCCCTTGGTCGGATCTTCCCACTCAGTCTCATCACGGAGCGCGAGCAGCAGCGGTTGGGTTCCGGGAGTGACAAGCGTGGCCGTGGGCATGCCATCGCGGCCTTCGGAACCGGGAATCACTGGAGCAGTCCATCCCACCTCAGACAGGCCAGTGAGGCGGGCGGACAGCGACGCCTCAGCCGTGTCGACATCCTGCCAGAACAGGAAGTGGTCGCCATCCATCGTGCGCGGAGCGCTGGCGTTGCCCATTTGCACGGACACTGACGAGATGGGCTGCTCGCCGACCCATGAGAAATCACCGCTGATGCTCATGCTGAAATTAGCTGGCAGTCCCTCGAGTAGGACCGCCTGACGCTGGGTGCCGTTGCGGCCGGCATACAGGATTTCGGAAATCGGTCGGTCAGCGCTCCAGGTCGCCGAGGTGTCTTCAATCAACATGTCGAGCGACGCTGGCTGCTCGGAAATCTCAACCATCTGGAATCCGGCGTCCACGAGCGCATCACCACGATGCTCGATGTAGAGCAACTTGAGTGAATCTCCACCAAGCGTCTGCAAAGAGAACTGCTGAGAGTTGACTGTTGCATCATTATCGACATGCACGGCTATCAGACCGTCGTGCTCGAGGCTGATGGCGACAGGGACAAGTGGATCCATCTGCCCATGTCTCCCCTCGACGTAGGTCAGATTCAAGTCAGAGCTCATCACGATGTGCGGACCGCTGCCCACCGGGTGCGAACCTGAGCCGAGTTCCAGCCGCAACCGCCCCACTGCCATCGGCTGGCGACTCGCAGAGATGTCGTCGAACATCACAATGTGCAGCTCTCCGCCAGTCCCGGTCCCGCTCCCATCTCCACCGATGATCCCAACAATCGACTCTGGGATGCTGTTCACGATGGTGCCCACATCAAGAAACACGTCAACAAGGTTCAGGATGGTCGCATCGAGCAGTCGCGACAGAGGGTCGGCCTGCTGGTTCTCAAGCACCTCGGAGGCGTCGCTGCCACCGGACAACTCAAACGACCCGTAAAGTACCAACGAGGTTGGCAGATTTTGTGCATGGATGCGCAGACGGCGATGGTCCTCCTCCGCTCCAGAGCGCTGGAACCAAGAGATGTAGTCAATCTCTGTAATCGATTGGGTCGCTTGGAACACCACCAGAGTTTCAGGGGGTTCAGAAGGGTTCACCGGAAGGGAGTCGTCGTCGGCGTTGGGCGAATTATCTCGAGTGAAGTTCTTGATCGCCAGGATGGCGGACAGTCGAGTCGGCATCTGTCCCGGGAGTTCAGGGCTCGATTCGCTGCCCACCTGACGGAACACACGGCGAATCTCCTGCTGCGATAGTGTACCAGAAGGCATTCCCCTCAGCCACCCGAGTGAGTCGGTGGTGTTCCCATACGGCTCGCTCGGTGAAGCCGACTGATTCGAGCGGTCCTCATGGAAGTGCAGGTGCAGGTCGCAGCGCTCGTCGGCGTAGTACTCAATCGTGTCCAGTCCACCCTCGCCATCGATGCCCATCCCCGTGGTCAGCAACTTGTCGTTACGTAGCACGAGATCGATTACCTCGGGCAGCACCACCGCCTGTGCCACCGGATGAATGGCCAGATCAATGTAGGCGATTTCCTCGATGGGGCGGTCCCCAGATGGAGTGGAGGGTTGGAAGTGGAGATATCCGAAACCGACCGCGACCGTGCACGGATGCAGGTGCGACGGAAGATCATGCTCTGTTTCAGGATCGTAGTGCGACGGGCAGTCAGTCTGCTCAGAGTTGTCGATATGAATCGCATACGGAGCGGCGATAGCGGCTATGCGAATGTCGCTCTCGTCAGGATTTCCGAAAATTGGTATGCCGGCGATGAGGGCGGCAAGGAATGAGGCACCAACTCCAGAGATGTCGAACCATAAGCGTTCAAGGCCGACCTCGAGTGAGAAGTCCTCTGGAGTCATCGTGAAACGTGAATCGATTATCCAGACGTAACTCTCACCACTGGCCAACGGCGTCAAGGAGTAGGCGAACTGCTTCATCAGAGTCACTTCGAGCAATTCCAGAGCTCCCCACAACGAGTCATTCGGGTCGATGGCCACGACGTTGAACTCAATCGCAGGTTCCGCCCAAAGTATGGGGGGGTCGCCCTCCAAGCCCCATCCGTCCTCCTCATCCACAGCTACGGTCAAGCCAACACGCACGTCCTCGTTGCCATCTCCATCCACATCCACTTCATGCAGGAGGGGATCATTGCCGCTGGCTAGACCGAGCAATCCGAGGATGAACGAGCTCTCGGCGTAGTCCACTTCCTCATAGGCATCGTATTCGACTCCACCTCGCGATTTGTAGTGCACCCAGACGATGAAGTTGTCAGCGGTTAGCAACGTTCCCCACATGTTGTCCGCCCATTCAGTTGGATGGTTGTCGGGGTTGAGCATCATGTCGTATGGGTCTGGATGCATAACGGGCGGCGCGGCGGTCGGCTGCATCGTCACTCCATCGAGGGCACCGTCGAGACGGGCCAGCGGATCACCTCCATCAGATTCTCTCACCTCAAGGCGCACTTGGTCGAGTGCCTGGTTAGCCTCGGTGATGACGCTGATGTCGTCGATGCGCGCTTCCCGCTCATCGAGCACTTCGTCAAGTTTGGAGAGGATGCCGAAATCATCCGCGCGGAACTGCAGTTCGGCGGAGGCAGTGGTCATCGGAGCGATGATTGGCAGCAGGAACATCAGGACCAGCACGGTGGCCGGGCGTAGTCTTCGCCGAGTTGGACCTGCGAGCAGAAGACGGGGCGAATCGCGCTCCACAACATGAATCGTGTGTCCATCCCGCTTAGAGGGTTTGGTGGGATGCGCCGTTGGCGCATCGTACGCGCGTGTACGCGAGCAAGGCGGTCAGCGCTGTAGTTTCATGCGCTGCTCGCACTTCGGGCAGGCGACCATCGCTTCGGAGAGTTCCGGTGGCATCTCAACCGCGAACTGCTGGTTGCATGCTGGGCAGGCCGTTCTCACCGTCGGCGTGCTGGTCTGCACTTCGGGTTCAGGTTCGGGGGATGTCACCGGCTGCGCATCGGCTGGTGGTGGGCTGGCGATTGTTGTACTGTCTGGCAACTGCACTGCACCTGTTCCCGACTTCTTCGCTGGCGCGGACTCGGCCACCGAAGAGGTAGTGGCTGCATCCGCCTCTGGCTCCTCCCCCTTGTCGCCGCGTGTTCGCAGGAAGTCGAGGTCGTCGAGAATCGGGTCATGTTCGTCCACCGATGTGGCGGCAACCGGTTCATCGGTCATGTCAGTGAATGCGTTTAGCGCATCGTCGGAGAGTACCTGGCCTGCTCCTGCTTGCACGCCGGCGAGAGATGCGATTTCCGCCGTCGCGCCTGCTCTGCCTGTCAACGCCACACTGCGAGTATCGTACATCGCGATCTGCTCGACGTCTGTCGGTTCCGGCTCAGCCACCTCCTCCTCCTGCGCCGCTGCATGATGGGCGGCCAATGCCGCTTCCTCAAACTGGGTCCGGCGCCGGCTCAACAGGAACCAGCCGCCTGCTCCGAGCAGCACGAAGATGATCAGCGCGATACCTATCTTAGCAACGAAAGGAACACTGCTACTGGTTTGGGTCGTGACTACTTCCTCAACCTCGATGAGGTGGTCGACCGACTTGTTCAACCCAGCATCGTTCTGGACGGTGACGACCACCCAGATAGCTCCGGATTCAGTGAACGTCCAACTGACCGTATTTCCTTCCGCCTGCACGTCGTTGGCATCGTATCCATCACCATCGGCATCGCTACGCTTGTCGAAATCCCATGTGTAGGTCAATCCGCTCGATTCGGCATCGGTCGCGCTCGCGCTGAATCCGACTTCCTCACCAACTGTTGCATCGGCAGGACCCGTGATTGGTGTGACGATGGGAGCGGTCCCATCGCGAACGTGGACAATCACGCTCACCGCGGCTATGCGGTCGGCGCCATCTGTGACTGTCAATTCGATGGTGTGGTTGCCGGTGGAGTTGATTGAATAGCTGAACGTGGAACCGCTTTGGTTGAACGATTGCACCAGCGCG
Source organism: uncultured Candidatus Poseidoniales archaeon (assembly GCA_964618995.1). GTDB lineage: Archaea > Thermoplasmatota > Poseidoniia > Poseidoniales > Thalassarchaeaceae > JAKUTA01. The sequence goes on from CAZUBQ010000010.1 coordinate 25,456, forward strand.
CCATCGACCCGCCAATCCTCTCGCTTGATCATCCAGTTGTCCTCTGAAGTGGAGATGATTGAGAACTCAGAGTTGACATCGCGGGTGAGTACCGAGGACCCACCCAAGATATTCGCCGTCGGATTCGTCAGGTCCTTCACAGACACAGTAACCTGTGTCGAGTCGTCAATGCCATCAGAGCCGTTCACGTTGGCGGTGACAGTCCAATCTCCCGGAGTGGTCCAGTTCACCTCGACCGTGGCTCCGGTGGCCGAATCCGAGTCACCACCGTCGAAATCCCAGTCTGTGAGCGCCAGGTCCACCTGTTCCGACATGTTCGGAGTCAAATTCACATCGAGCGCAATCGTCTGACCGACGTCGACATCGTTAGCAAGGTTGACGCTGGCTGATATCTGAGCGGCCCTCACAGGGCTCAACTCGACGATTATCGTGGCGCGCGCCTCCGTGCTGCCATCTCCGCCTCCGAATGGTCCGGCTTTGTTATCGATGAACATGTAGAGCGGCTTTCCTGCATACTCGCTGGTGACCATCCATGGCCTTGCCACCGGGCTGGTTATGCTCAACAGTTCGGTACCAGATATCCAAAAACTGCCGCCGGCGTTCATGAGGTAGTTATTGCGCTGCTGTTCGGTCATGATGAATACGTCCGGATCGCCTCGCAGAGGCAGAGCCGAAATCGACACTTCCGTTCCCTCATCGAGGGTCAACGTTTCCGGGCCGAGCAACTCACGTCTGGAATCAGGAGCCAACGACTGGAGTGAGTCATGCATCGTCCAATACGGTGCAGAGGGGAAGGTGATTGACAACGTGACGTCCGTGTCAGCACCCCCCTGAGCGCCGTTGCCGTTGTCACCGGCGTGCGCCATGTGGTCGATCACGACGTACCAGATGGTCTGCGAGGTATCACTTGGAACCTGCCAATGCCACTGGGTGCCATTCCCTGAGAGAGACTCCAACGAGGTGTTCTGCTCCCAGAACCCTGGCTGCCGGTATGTCTGTTCGTTGAGGTAGGCGGGCAGTTGCCCACCCTTGAACACCAGGAAATCGATGGGTGCCGGGTAGATGTCAACGTCAAATGCAACCAATGTGCCGGGACTGAGCTCTCCGAGGTTGATCGACATGCAGGTCTGATTCGACATCGTCACCGTCGGCGGCAGGGTCGAGGTGTCGACCATCTGACAGGAGAGGACGCGTCCGGCAGCTCCGTGGTCGGCAGAGGTGGGGCCCAATTCACTGGTCACCTGCTGACCTACTTGGAATGCGGCTGGTGCAGTGCTGGAAAAGAGCAGAACGAACAGAACGAGTAGGGTCTGTGAGCGGAGCATCATTCGGCGGGGTGGTTGCTCTCCTCTTCAAGTGTTCACCCTACGGGTGCGATGTGCTGAATGTTACCTGAAACCCATTGATTGGGTTGGTTTACAAGCCGATTCAAGTGATTCTCGTCGACTCCCAGCCGCCTGCTGCAGAGAGAACCTCGACCTCTGGAAGAGTGTCATCTCCTCCGATGAGGAACAATTCTCCATCAGTGCACGCATGCACGACCGTTGGGCTCGTCAACGCGCCTGAAGCATCGTCTATGAGCGCGCTGGCATCATCGATGCGCGAACTGTAGTGCGTGAGTGCCAGCACATGCGCACCGCAAGCACTGGCGTGACCAGCCGCATCCGCGGCGGTCGAGTGCTGGTAGCGGGTCGCCTTCTCCTGCAGTTCATTGGCGAAGGTCGCCTCGTGCAGCAGCACATCAGGGGCGATCTCGAGGCCGGAGAACGCAGAAACTCCGCCAACAGTGTCGCCGCTGATCAACAGCGAACGGGGAGGTCGCGGCGGTCCGCGGAAGTCGACGGCCGCCAACTCCTGCCCGTCATGAACGATGTCTTCACCGCGTGCCAACCGGCTGATATGACCCCGCTTCAGGCGGAGTTCATCCGCCAACTCCCGATTGAATCGTCCTTCTCGGGTAGGCTCCGTCACCTGCCAGCCACAGGCGGGTATCCCATGCTTAGTCGGCACGACTGTCAGGTTGACCTCCTCAATCGGCTGCACCGGGGCGGGAACAGGCATGTCATCGTCCAGTGTGAACAGATGCCAGTCAAGTTCGAATCCGAACGACTCGTCCTTGCTTCCGAGAGCCTGCCACTGCTGGAACAAGATCGCCAGGTCAGTGGAAGACACTCCACTCTCCTCGCTCGGAGGTACACCGGGATTGTCATGCGCCCACGCGAGCGCATCAGCTGTGGTCGGACCAATCACCAGCAGAGGATCCTTACGGCCGTCGAGCGCCATCGTCTGTAGCATCGGAAGCAGTCCCCAGCAGTGGTCGAGGTGGCCGTGTGTGAGCAGAATGGCGCGCACTTTGGCAATGCGAGTGCGGCTTTGGAGATTGGATGACTTGAGTTGACGGTTATGGTCGATGAGCCGTTGCTGCATACCTTCTCCGCAGTCCACCAACAGCGTCCCCCCAGGGGTGTTGACGACAGAACCAGACACGGCTCTCCCGTGTGCGAACCTCGCCGACGAAGTCCCTAGAACATGCAATTCCAGCATCTACACTCCTCCTGCTCACTACGTGGGAGGGGCCGCCTCCTCATCAAGGGTTCATGGGAGATGCCGGAATCGGTGTCGGGGGAAACCAGCGCAGAAGCACCACCTCGGACACCGCTCGGACCCAGTGCCACGGAATCGCTACATGGATGCCGTCCTCGACGAGGCGCTGGTCACAGTCGATTACGAACAGGTGCGATGCGCTCCAATGGTCGACTTCCACTATCGCGTCATGCACCTGTCCGAGCCTGCGGCCGTCGGGCAGGAACACAGGCAGGCCGCGTAGCGACGAGATGAGCGCCTCGGTCATCGGGCCGCACGTGCACGGCACGCCGAATCAACTTTCGGCATTGAGTGTCCGACAGTCAGCGAGAATCGTAGGCATTCCCGTAGGCCGAGATGAGGCCCTAATCACTTGCCGCGACGCTGGTGTGTCGCCAGGCTCGGGCGCAGTTTCTCGGCGCCCTTGCCCTTGTTACGCAGGCCACGACCACGCTTACCGGCGCTGGTCTTACCACGGTGGACGCGGCCACGGTGCCGACTGTTGCCGAGGAAGTTGAGTTGTGAGTCCGCTTTGATGGCGGGGTGCGACGGGTCGACCAGGATGACCTCGTAGAACTTGTGCTTGCCATCTTCGCCCACCCAGTAGGAGTTGAGCACCTCAAGGTTAGGGTACTTGCGCGCTACCCGCTCCTCGCCGATGCGCTGGATGGACTTCGCCATCGTGATCTTGCGAATTCCGGCCTTGCTCGGCTTGCGCTTCATGTGGATCTTGCCCTTGCGCAACCCTCCGCGACGAACGCGCGTGCGCACGACGACGACTCCCTGCTTCGCCTTGTATCCCAGACGCCGGGCTGCGTCAATGCGGGTCGGCTTGTCGATTCGTGTGCAGACCTGCTCATGACGCCAGCGGGTCATGCGCTCGCGACGATAGTCAGCAGGCATGCTGTCCTTAGGCCGCTTCCATGCCTGCCGCTGGAGTTGCGCAGAACCACGAACCATCGTTACAGCACTCCAAGCAGCCCGCCGACCGGTCCGCCCTATATGAGAGAATCGGCA
>CAZUBQ010000010.1:29155-50683 GCA_964618995.1 uncultured Candidatus Poseidoniales archaeon
CCGAAGACCCCGGCCGAGCGGGTGCCGCTCGCAGCGGCTTCAGATACCACCAACCAAGGGCGGCACCACGCGGATTGTGTCGGCTCCCCACTGGACATCGTTGAGTTCAGCCGGTTGCACCAGCTGGTTACCCACGAATACCCAAGCGTTGGGGTTCTGCTCGACAACATCCACAGTCTCGGCTCGGGTGAGCTCGAGAGTGGTGTGCCCAGAAGGGTCGGCGATCTCGACTGTTGCTTTAATCTCAGACATCTTCTACATCACTCCTGCCTTGCGGCATTTCGAGTCAACGAACTGACCATATATGAAGGAACGAGCAAGAATCCCCTCGCACGCGTTACAGCACAGTGGGTGCGTGAGAAGTCGGACTTCCCTCAGTCGAATTTCTGGAAGCCGAAGCGACTGCCACCGGACTTGTCACGAGCCAGCCCTAGGGCTTCACCGAGTCGGTCGGCGCTCATCTGCTCCTCCATCAGGCGGTCCCGTGCCACACCGGTGATGATCGCCATCACCTTGATCGTGTCACCGAAGCCGGGGTCCTGGCGCGCACCCCAGATGACGTTGGCGTCCGCAGAGATTCTGCCGGTCATCAGTTCGACGATCTGGCTCGCCTGCTCAAGCGTCATGTACGGCCCACCGGTCACATGGATGAGCGCACCGGTGGCACCCTCGATGTCGATATCCAGCAATGGATGGTTGAGTGCCTCGTGCACCACCTCCTCCGGGCCACGGTCCGATTCTCCGTAGAGCATCATCGTGACACCACCACCCTCCATGATTGTGCGCACGTCGGCGAAGTCGAGGTTGATGAGGCTCGGGAGAGTGATTGTCTCGACGATTCCCTTGACGATCTCGGCGATGAGCTGGTCCATGATGCTGAACGCCTCGTCGAGGGGGAGGTTGGGCACGTAGTGCAGCAACCGGTTGTTGTCGAGCACCAGCACCGCGTCACAGGCGACCCTGAGTTTCTCCAACCCTTCGAGCGCCCGCTGCATGCGCTGGCGCCGCTCGACGACGAACGGAGTGGTGACGATACCGACCACGATGGCGCCGGACCGCTTCGCCTCCTCGGCGACCACCGGGGCGATGCCTGTGCCCGTGCCACCCCCGAGTCCGGCCGTGACGAACACAAGGTCAGCATGGGAGACGATTCGGCTGATGACGTCGCGGCCCGCCTCCGCGCACCTGCGACCCATACCCGGATCTCCACCAGCACCCAGCCCGCGCGTGATGTGTCGACCGACTAGCAACTTCTGCATCGCTCGGGTGTGGTCGAGGTGCTGCTTGTCGGTGTTGATGGCGACGGTGACCGCACCTTCGACACCGAGATGGGTGATACGATTCATCGTGTTGTTACCCGACCCGCCGCAGCCGATGATCAGCAGGCGAGGGTTGGGAACACCGAACTCGCTCAACTCATCATTCAACAGTGCTGTCGCTGGGCCACCCTCCACATCGTGGGACAGTTCGTCCACCAACTCGGTGTAGCTGGTTCCGCCAGCAGCGGACTGCATACCTTCTCCAGAAGTGATGGTGAAACCTCCTTACGGTCTTGTATGGGTTCTCAGTGAGTATTAACGGTTGTCGGTTCACTCTCATTGTGATGGGGCGATTATCACACCCTTCCAGAGAGCGGGCCGACTCCGGAAACCGCCAAATAGCGGAGCATCTTCGAATGGTCACCGCGCTTAACTCAGTTGGCTAGAGTGCCTGACTGTAGACTGGAATACAACGGTTGTATTGGCAGCCATCAGGATGTCCCCGGTTCAAGTCCGGGAGCGCGGACCTCCATTCACTTGCTAGTGCAGCCGCTCATCGCTCCAAGCGGCGTAATGGTCATAGTGGTCGGACGGCAGGTCATTCTCGATGCGAACAAGGCGTGACACGCTGCTCGGCGCCGTCCTGCTGACGCTGCTCATGCTCGGTTCGACCGTGGCCTCACCCGCCAGCGCGACCGGAATGACAGGTGCGATGGGCGGCAGTGCGGATGGCCAACCCGATCACACCAACAACACTGCCTACATCTTCGGAACAGATGCGGGCAACCCGTGCTGGAACAACTTCAACGACACCTCGGACAACAGTGCCAACAACGGCTACGGGGAGGATGAGCAGAACAGTGGCAAGCTCGAGGTGGAGTGGACCTGCAGAATGGACCCGGTACTCGGCGATACAATGGCGCTCGAGGTTGATCAAGAAATCAGGGTCACGCTGTTCGTCGACCTCCAGGGAACTTGGGAGAACGGTCAGGGCAACTGTCAGGGTGATTGCGAGAACCTGAACGTCTCGCTGATGCGCGGCAGCGTGGTGTCGGAGACAATAGAGGTGTCCGGACTGGTAGAAGGGTCGAGCACGGTCAACGTGAACTTCCTTGTCAACGAGAACATCACCATCTGGAACAAGACCTCTGACAGCCCCGGGATACGGGTGCGCATGGTGATGTACGCCGACTCAGGTTTAGGTTGTGGGTTCTTCTTCGACTGCTCCGCCCATTTCCGACTATACTACACCCACCCTGACGAAAGCCGCGAGGACCCGGGAGAGGGCGGGAATTCCACCATGGTGTTCCCGATTCTGAACCAGACGGCTGCCGATGACATCCTCGGCATTGGGGATGACGGCAAGAAGGAAGCGGAGGACAAGGGCTTCCTCCCGGGATTCGGCCTGCTGGTCGGCACTGGTGCACTGGCGGCCGCGGCAGTGACCGGTCGCTGGAAGCGTGACTGAATCAGTCGCGCAGTTCGCCAAGAGTGGATATCACAGCACCCGATTCGATTTGGGTGGTGCGCTGCTCTCCATCTGAAAGTCGCTTGATGGTCGCTTCACCCGCTTCGAGGTCGCGTGGACCGACGATGAGTGCGAACTCGGCACCGCAGGAGTCCGCCCAGGACATCGAGCGACCGAGGTTACGCTCGCGCAGTTCGAGCAGCACCTGCTCGCCCGCAGCGCGTAACTCGCCTACCAGCGGCAGCACGACCGCCGAATCAACCTTGAACGGGATGACGGCCAAGGCGCCCGGACCTGAACTCTCGCCCGGAACCACCTCAACGCGCCCGAGTCGCTCGGCTTGACGCTCCAAGGCGATCAACACCCGGTCGAACCCCAGTCCGAATCCGCAGCAAGGGTCGAGATCAGCCAGATCGAAGAGGTGCAGCAGATTGTAGGAGCCACCACCACAGACCTGACCTTCGCCACCCAGTTCAGCCACGTCGATTTCGAACACCATTCCGGTGTAGTAATCGAGGCCACGGGCGACGGTGAAGTCGACAGTGAGAGAGGGAGGAGCAGGAGCGAGGGCAGCGAGCGCACCCAGCATCTGCTCGAGGTCATCGAGCGATGCGGTGGTGATGCTCATCCCAGTCAAGATGTCCCGTGCGCGCGGGAGGGTTTCCACACCGCCCTCAAGACCTGCCAGAGCGCGCAGCAACTCAGTACCGTCTGCATCAATCCCCAGCGCCACTAGACCCTTGAAGTCGCCTTTGTCGAGCAGGCGCATCGCATCGCCTACTGATTCCCCTTCCAGTCCCAGTCCTCTGAGCACGTCGTTGAGAACGCCGACGTTTCCGATGCGCAGTTCCCAGTCCTCAAGACCCGCGGCATCGAGTATGCTGCAGGCGAATCCTACGACTTCCGCCTCGGTGAGTGGGCCAGAGGCACCGATGATCTCGCATCCGTACTGCCAGAACTCCCGATATCGGCCTGCTTTCGACTCTTCGTAACGAAAACAGGGGCCGTAGTAGCACCAGCGGGCCGGTTTAGCCATCTGCCCGCCCTGCTCGGCCACCATGCGCATCACAGGGGCGGTCAACTCAGGTCTGAGAGTGAGATCGCGGTCGCTGCGGTCCTTGAAGGAATAGAGCTGGTCGACAATCGCAGCGCCTGACTTGGCTGTGAACAGTTCAAGCCGCTCGAAAGTGGGCGTGGCGATGCGCGCGAAACCACAGCGAGCAGCGACTTGGTCACACAATCTCTCGAACGCCAAGCGTCTACCCATAGCTCCTGGACCGAAGTCACGCGTCCCCCGTGGTCGTTGGGGCATCATCCCGCTGCGGTGGCCTTCGCCTCTTCAATCCCGCTGCGCTCAAGCGCCGGCCGAGCCTCATTCTTCTTCCATGCCGTCGACATGCGACCTGTCGGACTCTGGTGGGAATGCTAGCCAGCGCAGGAAGGCAAAGTTGACAAAACCATACAGAACGATGTTGATGACCCATGCATAGCGGTGATAAATCTCCATCTCTGTGACCATTAGATGGAACGTGATTGTAGACAATATGAGAATCGTGGTGTAAATGGTCACTGCCCAACGCAGGCTTGTCAGATAGTTGGCTGCTGAGCCAAACGTGAATCTGTAGTGGGCGTAGTGGCACTCGATCTGACCGATGAGGATGCAGGCGGCCCAAGCCGCTTGGGAACGATATGCATCTGTGAGGTTGATCCAATAGAACAGTTCGTAGATCAAATAGGCGAATATTGAATTGAATGTCCCGGTGATATTGAATCTGATGTATTCATCGATCATCGTCTTAGGCGTCCATTCTATCGCGACCATCCGTCGATTCAGGTTGTCCATCCTCCGCTTCACGTTGCGACCAGGAGCCGTGGCGATGCGCTTGGCCCCCGAACCGGTCTTCACAACTAGGTTCTTGGTACTCTCACGAGTGATGCGCCGCTTCTTTTCCATTCGATCACTCCCACTCCGGCCAGTCAAACTCAGCGTCCGCTGCCCACGAACTCCCCTTCTGCTCCTGATCGGCGCCGGTCACTCCAGGGGGAAGTTCGATCTCCAGTGCCACAGGAGTCGCCCTGACATCCTTGAAGAGTTCGTCCTCAGGTGATTCATCTGCGGCGATATCCGGTACCGGAACGCTCTCAGGGATGGTCTCTAGTTCTGCGATCTGCTCGATCGTCAGTTCATGCTCGGTCTTGCGCACCTTCTCCCCCGCGAGCACTGAGAACACATCCTTGATGCCCTCTTTGGTGGGCGAATCGTAGGCGAAACTGCGTCGTTCACGGACCGCTGCCAGTGCCATCAGGTGTTCCTGCTCGCGCAGTTTGGCATCCTCGCGGATGAACGCGTCTCGGGTATCACGCTCCTCGATGCGGCGATCCTGTTCCTCGAGAGCGGCGCGCGATGGCCGGTCCCAACTCCTCCAGAAGGAGTAGAGAAATGGCAGGCTGAGCAGGCCGATGACGATGCTCCAGCCAACCAGCACCCGGAGTTCCACCATGGCCAGCCCAACCCTGATGACGGCTTGAAAGTCCCTGCCCACCAAATCAGCCGGTTTCATTCAGCAGTTGCATCAACTGCTTCGAGATGTGCACGGGAACGTCGCTTGCCAGCATCCCCGGTCCATGCTCTTCCGCGGCGGCGGCGCCGGCCCTACGCAGCAGATGGCAGCCGAGCCGAGCAGCAGGCCACGAACTCATTCCTTGGGCGAGCAGTCCGGCGATGGTCCCGGCTAGCAGGTCGCCGGTCCCTCCCGTCGCCATCCGCGGATGGCCGCCCCGGCAGTCGCAGCGTCGACCCTCAAAGCCGTGCAGCTGGTCGACCGCGCCGGTTCGAATGATGACACACGACTCCGGATCCTCGAATCCATCCTCAGCTGCCAAGAGCGCGGACTGCGGTGTCTCCTTCCACATCCAGATGGTGAGTTCCTGCTTGTGCGGAGTCGCCACGCCGCGCAAGCCTTTCGGCCATGCTCCTGCAGGGAGCGAGTAGAGGGCATCAGCGTCGATGACCGTCGGAATGTCCGCTTCTACCAAGATGGACAGAATCTCCTTCACCGACTCGTCAGTCTCAGCATGCCTACCAAGTCCCGGTCCGATAACCACCGCATCGACGCGGCGACTCTCCAACAGTTCGGAGATGAATTCGGGACTGCGCTCGGCGAGTCGCTCGTCGTCGGGCAGACGCTCGGGAATGAGATGCGAAGGCCATTCTGCCCGCTCAAGTGCGTCACGCGGCATGGCGACGTGCACCAGGTCACAGCCGGAGCGGGCGGCTGCGGTTCCGGCGAGCAGTGGTGCGCCATGATAGGGACCACCACCGATGACCAGCACGCGACCACGCTCTCCCTTGTGCGCCTCTTCATCGAATGGGGGGAAGCGCAGGATGTCCCCGGGTCCACAGTCGATGGTCTCGGAAGGCCAGGGCAAGGGGGCGACAGTGACCTCGCCGACAGCTGAATCATCCATGCCCTGCTTCAGTGAATGGAATGTGACCGTCTCATCTGCAGGAAAGCAGAGTTCGGAGCCGAGTCCTGTCGGGATGTCGCACGCCAGCACCTGCTTGGGATTGTGCTTGCGCGCCCACTTCACCATCCCACCGATTTTGCCGCGTGGTTTACCCCCCGCTCCGGCACCGAGCAGGCAGTCGACCACGAGTTTCGGTCGCTTCCACTTGGTGTCCTTGGTCCACACCTCGACTTCGCTGCACCGTTCGCGGAATGAGAGTGCGACCTCTCCCTTCTGCCGCTTGTGGCTGGCGAGCACCCGAACATCGATCTTCGGGACACCACGTCTGCTTCCCTCAGGATGCGCCGCCACGGCATCTGCCAGGATGTTCTCAAGTGCCAAGGCAGCGGCGAATCCGTCACCACCGTTGTTCCCCGGACCGCACATGATGAGCACATGCCCACCTGCGGCGAGGTCCCACACGCGCTCGGCAAGCGCTCGCCCCGCAGCCGCCATCAGGTCCCTGACCTCGATGCCCAGCGCAGCCGCATTCGCATCGAACACAGCCACCTCGCGCATATGCAATGGCCAGCCCACAGCTTCACCTCGATGCGACCAGCCGGAGGCTGCCCTTCAACGGCTCGCTCGCATCCTAGGCCGATTACGTCAGTTCAGCATCGAGAGCATCACCGAAATGATCCTCCCAACCGGGCGGAACGTCACCGACCTGAACCACCAGTGGGTCATCGCCTCCAGGAAGGTCAGAGATATCCGCTTCTGCGCCCTCAGGAACGTTGCGGAACAGGGGCGAGTCGCGCAGTTCCCACTGGCTGCGTCGATGCAGATTCTTCCACCATGTACCTTCGCCGATATACACCGGCCGGCGGGTGAGCACGTAATCATTCAACAGCACGAAGGATATGCCGATGAAACCCCAGAAAGCGAGGATTATTCCAGCGCCGTGTGGGTCGAATGGGTCGAATGCCATGTACCATGGGTCGTAGCCGGTGATGAGGTCTCCAAAGTAGGAGACGATGAGCACCGTGAACAGTATTGGGAATGCGAAATACATGATGAAATCCCACGCACGGGGAACCCAGATGTCGTTGTCTCCAGTGTTGATGTAGTCGTCGCGGAATCCGGACATTCCATGCTTGAAGAAACCCGCTATTCCACCCTTGGCAGTGCCCTCTTCGACCATTCCGCGCCACTTCATCCAGCCATACTTCCAGATGCTGAATGCGATGAACAACCCGCTGAACATCAGCCCATAGCCCCAGATGTGATCCTGCACTTCTAGGAACTCTGGGAAAGCCACCCCTTCGGAATCCAAGTGAATCCAGATGAAAGTGCTCGGAGTGCCCAGAATGAAGATCGCCGCAGCTGTGAACCCAACTGCCTTGGTGCGCTCGATACCGTGGTCAACGAAGTTGCGCACACATAGTTCGACCGTGCTGATCATGCTGGTGAAGGCGGCGAACGACAGACTGAGGAAGAACGCCGTCATCATCACCCAGCGTCCAGTTGCTCCTCCGGGAGCCTGTGCGAACACCTCTGGAAGAGCGAGGAAGGTGATTGCCGAGGAGCCGCCGGTGACCACCGAGAGCGGGTCATCGGACACGGCGAAGATTGCGGACAGAACCGCTAGTCCAGCGATGATAGAGATGCTGTTGTTCGCCAGCCCCATGGTGGCGGCGTTGAGCGCGGTGTCCTCGTCCTTGCGCATGTAGACAGCATAGGTGATTGCCATGCCCATGCCTGCGGAGCAGGACCAAGCTGATTGTGACAGCCCGTTTATCCACGTTTCCGGCTCAGCGAGAATCTCCATGTCGACACTGAACATGAAGATGAAGCCGTCGAAAGTGCCATCCTCTGCGTCCATGAGCAGTGCCAAGGCGAGCGTGACGAACAACATCGCGAACAGCGAGAGCATCATCCAGAAGTTTGCCTTCTCGATTGCTTTGGCGCCCTTCCAGATTGCGAGTACAGTGATGCCGACCACGATGAACTGGAACATCATCACCTGTCCTGGTGATTCTAGGAATGCGTTCCACACATCGACGGTCTCGACGTTCATCAGTCCATTGCTCACTCCGAGCGTGAAGTACTTGACACACCAGCCGGCGACCACCGCGTAGTAGAATCCGATTGCCGTCGAGATCCACGCCGTCCACAATCCCATCCAGGCGAACCGGCGACCGGCGAAGATGCGGAAGGTGCCGACAGTGCCTGTGCGAGAGCGCTTGCCGAGCGCAAACTCGGCGATGACCAACGGAATCGACCAGACAAACAGGAAGAACAGCCAAGGAATCAGGAAGGTGCCGCCGCCGTTGGCTCCCACCATGCGCGGGAAACGCCAGATGTTACCCGTGCCGATGGCCGCGCCTATGGATGCGAATATGAGGCCTATACGGCCGCTGAATTGGTCGCTCTTCTGCACACAGGATCCCCCTTCAGTGTGACTCGCCCTCAGATAGTGCTGGTTCGTCTTCCCCACTGGCCATCATCACCCGGAGGGCCACACCTAGACCACCCCACACCGCGCTGCCGACCAGTAGAGCGAGCATCACAGCGAGAATGGTGTTGCCGAAGGCAGCGCGGTATGGAATAGTGACTGTGTGATACTGCCCTTGTGCAGGATATTGAAACGGATAGGTTCCAGACATGGTCCCAAGTGAGGACTTGTAGTGCAACTGTCCTGAGGTGTCGTCGGGAACAGGTACGTCAGAAACTATCAGCGAGCCATTGTTGCCGTCAGCCAGTAAGCACTGCTCTCCAGTCTCATCGAACGGTGCCTTCTGCCACTTCTCGGGCAGCCACTCGGTTGGACCGTAGTCGGACTGCATCCGGCTCGGTTTGACCATGCGCCACATCACGTGGCTGGAGTTGATGTTAGTCGACCACGGGAATTCCTCACCGATGCACATCTCGATGGGAATCGGACCGTTCTCGCTGATGCTGACATTTGTTGGCGGGGTGATCCAATGCGAGCGACTCCAGTTCTCCAGCCCCACGCGGGCGCGCTCAACCGGGTTGTCGGAGAACTCGACGAGGTAGAACGGCATGCCGAGGTTACGTACAGCGATGTGGTTGATGTCCTCGGGACGCTGGTGGAAGGCGGTGCCTATCTCGATGGTGTAGCAGAAGGATTGGTGCACACCGTAGTGCCAGTCACAGAAGTCACCGGTGGTCGGATACAGGTCCGAGGACTGCATCGGATCGTAGCCCGACATCTCAGCCATCTGCACCCCATGGTAGACCAGTTCCGCCTCATCGGTTGCGCTGCATCCGGTGCAGTGACCCCACGGCCAGAGCACGAGTTCAGAGTAGGAGTGCCAGGTCAATGTCGCCTTGAAGTCCGAAGCGCCATCACCGTCGTCGTCGTTCATCTCAGTGATATCCTGCATGAACAGTGTCTCAGGCTCGCTGTTGCCGCCCATCCAATCCTCATCGACCTGGCCATCGGCGTCATCGTCCTTGCCATCGACGTGGTCCTCATTCACACGACCATCATTGTCGTTGTCAACCATATCCACTGGCCCGTTGTAGACATCGTTGTTCGGTCCGCTGGCATAGCACATCCCAGGGAACAGTGGTCCTGTTGCCCCCAAAGGAGCACCCCACTCGAACTGGTAATTGCGATTCAGGTCGACACCGTCACACCCCTCATCAACCTCTTCGTCAACATCGGGAAGCGGAGTGACTCCGGTCACGGTGTTGTCGCGCAGATTCTTGCGCCAGCCACCCGAAGGGCAGTTCTCCCACGCCTCCTCACCACAGTAGACCTCGCGGTCGTAGCGATTGCCGTCGACGTTGAGCATCGGTACGAGATAGATTTCTCGGGAGTCTATCAAGTCAGTAATCCACTGCTCCGAGAAGTCCTCGTCCACGCCCAGATCTCCTGGTCCGCACGGAGTTCCATCGCCGTTGCTGTCCTGATACGAGCCATTGAGCTGGAGACAGTCACCATCGTCGTCGAGCACACCATCACCGTCAGCATCTCCCCACGGGTCTTCGTCGATGAGATCGTCACCGTCGTTGTCCACACCGGCCATGCCGTAATAGTAAGCAATCGTCTCAAGGAACAACATCGGAACCTCGTAACTCATCCACTCTCGTGCGTGGTGATTGCCTACAAGCATCACATCGGGTCGGTCGGCGTAGTTGCCGCAGTCACCAACAAAGTCGTCACAGGTTCCACCCTCGACTCCTTCGGCGCCACCAGTAATCTTCACCCATGGAATCTGTTCTTTGTAGAACCACCCTTTGTAGCTGTCAGAGTCCATCTCGACACCGCGGTCGTTGACACCCCCTAGCATGCCATCATGGAACTCGATGATTCCAGAATTGCGCTCGGCAAGATACTGCATTCGCTGGCGCATGCTGGTGAAATCGTGGTAGGAGTCGAACTGCGCATCCGAGTCACCCCCCCAAGGGAAGGACTGGCTGGCATACTGGATGGACCACAGGTCCTCTGGAGCAGCACCGGTATCGTCGTCGTCCTGATAGGCTGCGAGGCTGCCGGTGAGCATCAAAGAGTTGAGCATCAACAGAGCGAGCAGGATGGCGCGGGCGTTCCTCATTTCGGGCACCGTAGGTGCCCAGCCGCGGGACTCACTTGAACGGTTCGCCGACCTGCTGGGCTGAAAACCGAACGTCGCGTGTTGTCCGTCGCCTTTTCAAGCAAAGTCGGCTCCGCCGGTCCGATGGACGCATTCATTCGACTCGTTCCCGGCTGGGACAACCTCGTGTTAGGAGTGCAATTGGGTATCTGGAGCGCTCTACTGGCCATCTTCATGCTCGGGCTTGTAGCGCGCGTGCTGGTCATGTTCCTGTTCCCACAGTTGATGAAGCCGTTCACGGGGAAAATCGATTCCTTGAACGAGTTCGAGATGCGCTCGCGCGTATCGTTCGGTGCTGCGGGGGCTGGCCTCGTCTGGTGGAAGATGACCGAATATCTCGGAAGGGAGCCGGAGGTAGTGCTGCCTGAGACCTTCGAATACTGGATCACCGCCTTCGGTGAGGCCGCCTTCCTCATCGGCATCGTCTGGGGTGTGATGCGCCTTGTGGACCTGCTACCGGACCTGATTACCTGGTGGGACGACGACGGGGTACTCGACCAATCGACGAAGACGCTGATCACCGGTGTCGAGAGCGTGCTGCGAGTCATCATCGTGCTCGGAGGAACGGTGCTGGTAGCCGAGGGATTCGGATTCGACATGAAGGCGCTGCTCGCCGGCCTGGGAATCGGCGGTCTTGCGTTAGCCTTCGCCGCCAAGGACACGATAGGTAACCTGTTCGGCTCAATCACCTTGCTGCTCGACCGCCCCTTCCGTGTCGGTGACTGGATCAAGGTCGGCTCAAGCGAGGGCGAGGTAATCCAAGTCGGCATCCGTACGACTCTGCTGCGAACCACCGCTGACACGGTCATCACTTTGCCCAACAGCACCTTGGTGAACAAGGGAATAGAGAACTTCGGCAAGCGGCGCTGGCGGCGCTATCAGCCCATCTTCTACCTCGACCTGTCGAGTGATGCGGATGCTCTGGAGGCGTTCTGCACCGGCATCTGGAATTTGGTGTGCGAGCACACCAAGACCCAGAAGCATGATTCCTCATATGCCCGCGTATCGGCAATCTCCAAGGATTCCTTCGAGATTGCCTGCAATCTGTACTGGGATGTCTCTGGCGGCAATGAGGAGAAGGAGGCACGTGAGACACTCCTGCTCGACGTGAGCCGGTTGGCCAAGGAACTCAAACTCGAATTCTTTGAACCGCGCATGCGCGCTTCACGAGAGTGATCAGATGGCGCTGCTCGTGCTACTCAGGCACGGAGAGTCTGTGTGGAACGCCGCCAACCGCTTCACCGGGTGGACCGATGTGGAATTGTCCGAGAATGGAGAGCAGGAGGCGGCAGACGCTGGCCAGCAACTGGCCGACATTCGCTTCGACGTCTGCTACACCAGCGACCTCGTGCGCGCGCAGCGGACCGCCGAGATCGTGCTCGAACTGAACTCAGCACCGGATACCATTCCCACTCATGAGGACTGGCGGCTGAACGAGCGCCACTACGGCGCGCTGCAAGGCCTCAACAAGGACGAGACGCGGGCGAAGCACGGAGCCGAGCAGGTGCACATCTGGCGCCGTTCCTACGATGTCGCACCCCCTGACGGTGAGAGCCTCAAGATATGCGCCGAGCGTACGATTCCCTGCCTGAAGGAGAATATCATCCCCGCCTTGGAATCCGGGAAGAATGTGCTCGTAGCCGCCCACGGCAACTCGCTGCGCTCAATCGTGATGCACATCGAAGGGCTGACCCGCGAACAGGTCCTCTCACTCGAGCTGCCCACCGGCGTCCCACGAAGCTACGAGTTCGCTGACGCCGAATTCACCCGCCTCGACTAGTATGGCGGCGGTGCTCGACGCCGGTAAGCCCAGCGCAGAAACAGGGCACACAAGGAGAGGACGGCTGCTGCTGCGATTCTATTCGACAGACTCTCGAACACCCCTGGAATGAAGAGCGCGGTGGCTGCGGACACTCCGGACACCAGCGCCAGCCCGGATAGTGTGCGAGAATGGTACATCGAAGTCTGAAGATGAGGGATGAACGACAGCCAGTCAGTCAAACGATTCGGTACTTCCTTCTTCCATGCAAGTGCGCAGGCGACCTCTTCGAGAACCTGCTCGTACTCCCAGATGGCGACCCCGCCTCTGTGCCCATCGAGCGCCGCCACGGAACGTGCCGCAGGTGGCACGGTGTCACACCAACCGGTGAACAGCGCGCCGCGCAGTTTGAGTTCGAGGTCAGCAGGGATTTCATGCTGCTCACAGTCCGACAAGATGCGTGAGATGGAACGGTAGCCGGCGGCGAGATCGCGAACTGCAGGAACCTCCTGGTAGTGAGGCAGGATGGCGTTGACGACACCGTCGATGCAGTTGGTGATGGTCGGCTCCTCGTCGTCATGCAGCAGCACACCTTCGAGTCCGAAGTTGCGGTGCGTGATGGTGCCGTGCGTGTCTCGTGAATGGGGTGCCCGCCAGAGTGTGTTCGTGACGATCTGCTCCTCCAATCGCTTCAAGCGCTCGTTCCAGCGACGCTCATCGTTGGGAAGCGCCAACCGAGCGAGTGCATCGGAGTGGAACCTGCCTAGGGTTTCACCCGAGATACGGCAGATCTGCTCAGCGGCTGCGTAATCACCCTCCTCGATGGCTGCCGTCAAGCGATCAGACGCCTTATCCCCCTGCTGTTGTCGAAAGATGAGTAGCACATCGCGGCCCTTCCACTGCAGTCCACCGACAGCCGCTTCGAGTACCTCCGAGGCCAGTCCAGCCAACCTCCTTCCATGACCGCTGGAATCGAGCGGCAGGAAGTGAGCACGTAGCGTCCTGCCCCCCCGCTCTCGGATGCGCCAGCAGCGCCCGTCCCAGGAATCAACGCGCTCGATGGTCGCTCCAGAGATTTCTGGCGCCTCTCCCCACCGCTCGCCTCCTCCTCCGACCGGCAACATCCCCTTCCACCAGTCGAGTGAATCTGAATCCCCTGTCGGCCAGAGCATCAACTGGCTTCCCCAACGAGCGTGCAGCCTGTATGCCTCGAAGCCCGCAGGTGCCTGCTCCGCGGCTGGTTCGACCTCGGTGACAACACCGGCGGGGAACCACGGCTCATCAGCGAGCACCTCGGTGTTCAACTGTGATGGCAGGGGCGCACCTCGATAACGGCTCGCGGCTCCCGCTATTTGCTCTGTTGCGCCACTCCTCTCTGCAGCCGCCCCAAGATTGACAGGTGCCGCACACCGCCCAAGGCCAGGTGAAGAGATGTCTGACCTACCGCTCGCGGTCGACCTCGATGGCACCGTGATCCTCACCGACATGTCCTACATGACAGTCAGCAGAGTGTTGCTAGTCCGCCCCTGGCTGATTCCATGGATGCTGTACAAGGAGTTCAGCGGACGACGCCCGGTGTGGAAACGCGCCTTGGGAGAGAAACTGAACTTCGACCCGGCGAAACTCACCTACCACAAGGAGTTTCTACGCTGGCTCAAGCAGCAGAAGGAAGCGGGCCGCATCCTCATTCTGTGCACTGCATCGGATAGACCTGTAGCAGACAAGATTGCTCGACACATCGGAATCTTCGATGATGTGATGGCTACCGATCTGGGGCCCAATCTCGCCGGCGAGAACAAGGCGGCGGCGCTCGTCGAGCGTTTCGGCGAGAAGGGGTTCGGATACGCTGGCAATTCGAAGTCGGACCTCGCCGTCTGGCCGCACGCAGGCGAAATCATCGTCGTGAATGCGAAACCAGCGGTACGCAAGCAGATTGAGGCCGATGCCAGCCTAATCTTCGATTGACGTCACCCAAGCACAGTTCCCACACCCGATTCCATCAAGTGCGAGTTGATGCTCGTGCCGAGCGCAGGTGAGTGGATGGGGCGTATCGGACGTACACTCGACACCAGCGCCAAATGGCTGCTAAAATTCAGGGTCATCTCTTGGCCGGCACGAAAAATCGCCAACTCGCGGCTCTCGTGGAGCGTCATCTCTCGCACCGACAGAATCCGCACGAACAGGCTCAGGGACCGCGTGAAGGGGCAGCCACTCCCGGAGCACATCTCGATTATCATGGACGGAAACAGGCGCTTCGCCTGGAGTCAGGAAATTGAGAAGGAGGTCGGCCACCGGCAAGGCAAGGACAAACTGAAGGAAGTGATGGATTGGATCCTAGATCTTGAAATTCCCTACCTCACTGTCTACGCCCTCTCCACCGATAACATCAGCACACGAGAACCTGATGAACTGGAATCGCTCTATGACCTGTATGTAACTGGATTCCATGAGATAAGCAATGATTCGCAGATTCACGAACGCTGTGTCAAGGTACAGGCTGTCGGGAGACTCGAACTGCTTCCGGAACGTGTCCGTGAAGCGATTGTGCAGGCAGAATCACGTACTGAATCATACTCGGAATTCCTGTTCACCATCTGCCTCGCATACGGCGGTCGCGAGGAGATCGTCGATGCGGTTCGTGGCGTGGCAGAGGACCACGCTAAGGGGGAGTTAGATCTCGATTCCATCGACACATCCGAGATATCCAAGCGACTCTACACGGCCGACCTGCCGGACCCCGATCTGGTCATCCGCACCAGCGGAGAGGAGCGTATCTCCAACTTCTTGCTCTGGCAAATCGCCTACGCTGAACTGCACTTCACCGATGTGCACTGGCCGTCCTTCTCCCGCAACGATCTCTACGAGGCTATCGACTCCTACCAGAAGCGTAAGCGTCGTTATGGTGGCTGAGACGATGGATGAGACATGTCCGACGTGTGGCAAGGATGGCTATCGCAACCCGGCGTTGACGGTCGACGCAGCTGGCATCAGAATGGGCGATGCGGGGCTGGAACTGTTACTCATACGGCGTGGACGGGAGCCGTGGAAGGGGAGTCTGGCATTCCCGGGCGGGTTCGTGGACGAGGGTGAGAATCCCGAGGTGGCGGTTCTGCGCGAACTTGCCGAAGAAACCGGAGTCATCGGTCACGATCCACGCTTGGTAACGGTGCGTGGAGACCCTGAGCGCGACCCGCGTAAGCACATCGTCAGCATCCTCTACCGCGTTACCATCCCCGACGACGTCACACCGGTCGCGGGTGACGATGCTGCTGCCGCTGAATTCCATCTGCTCGACGATGTCGACGGAAACGAACTAGCTGGCGACCACGGTCAGATGCTCAAGGAACTGCGCGACTCCATGTGAACTCACGCGGGTCGTGTTCATCCGAAAAGAGCGGTGAGTTCGGCTGCGGCGGAGTTCCAAGACGGAGCTGTCTGTGGCGAATGAATGCCGTCATTGACAGCCTCGCGCCATGCGGACACAACCGCTGTGAGTCCCATTCCGGGACGCGGTGGGACGTCCAACTGGTGCAGCAGGCTGCCGCCGGCATAGGTATCGAGAACACCGCGCTTGGCGGCGGAGACGAGCAGCGCGGGAACTCCCTGTACGATTGCCTCGTGAGCCAGAGTGACTGATTCGGAGAGCACGCCATCGAATTCCGCCAACATTCCGGGCAGTCCCCACGGATCACTGACAAGATCATTCTCAGCGATTGTCAGTACCTGCATCCCTAGGTCTGCGAGCAGTGGCTCAGCGCTGATGTGCTCGCCGCTATCATGGATGCCCCCGCCCACCAACTTCCTGTACAGTATGCGCGGCAGAGAATCTTCCTCCCGCGCTGACCGGTGCGGCTCGCTGAGGTAACAGTGGGGAAGTTCACCAGAGAGGCGATGCAATCTGATGTCGGAACGTTCCTGCACCGCTTCGAGGAAGCCGTGATCAAGGTCGACACGCCACGATGATGGTAGCACCACATCTGTGGCTGAATTGAGCGCAAGCCGGTGGGCGAGATGGTTGGGCTCGCAGTCAGAGATGTACCACCGAGACCCGACACCCTCCCGCTTCGCCGCCAGCAGTTCTAGGGGTGCGCCTTTCGATACAACCCGTTCAATAGGGTAGCCAATCAGCCGCTGCTGCTTGAGCTGCGCACGCACCATGCGAACCCTGTTCCAAGCGCGCAGTTCCCGGCCGAGAGGAAGCAGACCGAGACCGGCCGGTCGCTTGACCAGCAGCACCTTGCGATCAGGCAGATGACCCTCTTTGGTAGCCAGCAACGCCTCGGTCTCAGGACGTCTGGTGACGATGAGCAGGTCGTTGGCACGCCCGGCGCGGACCCAGCGCGCGAACAGTTGCATGTGCGCCGGATGGTCGAGCACCCAGCAGGTCAGCGGAGCACTCTCCATGTACCGCCGATACTCCTCTCTCCTGTCAAGAGAACGGCTAAGGCCGGTGCCGCCTGTCGGACTCGCATGGGGCACAAAGAGCGCATCGAAGTTCCCGGCAGCGAGGTGTTCGGACCCTACTCACCCGGAGTGAAATCCTACGGAATCGTATGGTTGGCTGGGCAGATTGCACCAGATGCAGGCGATGATGTGGCGTCCCAGACGGCAGGTGCGTTGGCCAAGGTGGACGCGCTGCTGGAAGCGGCCGGACTCTCCAGAGACGACATCTGCTTCGCACAGGTCCTGCTCGATGACATCGATGATTTCCAGACTATGAATGAGGTGTATGCCGATTGGATTGGGGACATTGAGATTCCTCCTGCACGCGCCGCGTTCGCCGTCGCTGCTCTGCCAGCGGGAGCGAAGATCGAGGTGGTCGTGCAAGCCATCGACGCAGACTGTGAGTGAATTACTGCAGCGTGCAACGTGTCTGATGCGAATCTGGATGTGAGATGTTGAGCCATGTGCAAAACCCCTCAGAAGGTGCTGCTGTCTCAATGAGGCCGATGCTGCGGCTGTTCCTGATGTTCGGAGTCGGCCTGCTGGCGATTGCACTCTACTTCACTCTCTGGCACTTCTTTCCCCAATGGTGGTGGGTGTGGCTCATCATGCTGCTAATCGATCTCCCTGGGACTTTCTGGTTCGTGCTGCGCTGGACCGCCCCCGATGAGCCAGAATCCCCTGTCGGCTGACCTACCTGCTTTTTCACCCCCGCCGGCACGGCCGAGTCAGTGAGACCTATGTCCGCAGAACCTTGGCCGGAAGAACTCGACCCCGAAACCACCCGTGCTGCGTTCAAGGCCTACGACATTCGCGGAATTGCAGGCGACCCGCTGACCGCATCTTTTGCGCTGCGTCTGGGACGTGCGACCGCCACCTACCTCGATTGCGATGCGCTGGCGGTATGTCGCGACATTCGAGAGTCTGGGCCGGAGCTGCACGCAGCCTTCGTTGAGGGGCTGCTGGCGGGAGGCGTGGATGTGCATGATATCGGAATCATGCCTACTGGGGCTCTGTATCGAGCGACTCTGGCTCTCGATGTCGATGGTGGTGTGGCGATTACCGCCAGTCACAATCCGCCTGAGTACAACGGTTTCAAGTTCTGCCGCGGACCGGACGCGATGGCTGGCGACGAACTGCAGGACCTGTGGAGCATCTTCGAGGTGGGTGAATTCAGGGAGGGAGAAGGGACACACATCGAGATCGACGACTTCCTCGACCTCTACTTCGATTCGATCATCGATTCCGCCGGAATCCCGGGTCGCCGCGTCCGTCTGGTGATTGATTCCGGCAACGCGGTTCCCGGCCCGTACATCGAGGCGCTCGTACGCCTGCTCGGCGCCGACGCCACCTGTATCCTGTGTGAATGGGACAACTCGTATCCGGTCCACCCACCCGACCCTACCCGCCCGGGGAACATGGAACTGCTCGGCGAGGTCGTGGTCGAGATGGGTGCAGAATTCGGAATCGGCATCGATGGTGACGGGGATCGTATCGGGATGGTGGATGAGCAGGGTCGATTCGTCGACCCCGACCGCATCCTGGCGCTGTTCGCCGATGATGTTCTGAGTCGTGTACCCAATGACGCGTCGGACGAAGCGCGCACAATCATCTACGATGTCAAGTGCAGTCTTGCTCTGGAACAGGTGATTGAGAACGCGGGTGGAATCCCGCACATGATGCGCACTGGCCACTCGTTCCAGAAACTGGCCCTCAAGCACGCGCCCGAGGTGCAACTCGCCGGTGAGATGAGCGGCCATTTCTTCTTCAATGACAGATGGTCGGGACATGACGATTCACTCTACTGTGTGGCGCGCGTGCTCGAACTGGTTGGAAGGGATGCAGCACCAGAGGATGGCGGGCCCGAATTCAGTGAACGGATGGGGGGATTCCCGACCTACCCGAGCACTGGTGAGGGCAAGGTGCCGCTGACAGGTGAGCGGGAAGCGACGATGCAATTCGTCGCCGACGCGTTCAGCAATTTGCCATGCGTTACCGTTGATGGTATACGCGCCCGCTTCGCGGGCGACGACTGGGAGGGTTGGTTCCTCTGCCGCCCATCGAACACTGAGCCGATACTCGTGATGCGCGCCGAAGCCACCACTGAATCTGGGCTGCAGACGATCAAGGACGAAGTTGAGCGCCTTCTGGGGGAACGTATCGACCTGGACAGATTCCACAATGGTTGACATCACCAGTCAGCGGACCAGTCATCCTCTTCCTCGGATTCCTCGACCGGTTCTTCGGATTCAGTCTCCGATTGGGTGATTTCAGCGTCTTCCTCTGGCTCATCCTCGGCCTCCTCGAGTTCCTTCGATTCTGCTTCATCCTCGGCCTCCTCGATCGAGGCGTCGAGGCTGACGGAAAGGGAATCAAGCAGATTGAACGCATCCGAACTGCTCATATCTTCTGCAGCCTCGCTGTACGGACTTGGCTCGTGGATGGCCATCGGCTCGGACGGAAGTGCCGGAGGAGCAGGTACCTGGGGTGTGCCAGCCGCGGTGAACAGTTGCTGTTGTGCCCCTTCAGGCGCGGGTGGGGGGGCGTTTCCATGCTGCTGCCATGAGCGAGCAATCTCCGCCGCTCGGCCCGATGCCTCCTGCTCGGTTTCCAGTTCGTACTCATCGTCGTAGTAGTCATCGTCGTAGTATTCTCCACGTCGACTGAGCCTGAGTACCAAGAATCCGAACAACGCCGCGAAGCAGATGGCCACCAACGCACCGAGACCTAATCCGAAAGCCATACCTCCACCGGAGCCCAGACCACCGGACTTCCCTTCGGACAGAACATGACTCTGGTTCCAGCGCTTAGGATCCGCAGGGAACAGGTCGGCACCGTCCGTGGCATTCCATGGGTAGGGAGCGAGTGTATTCATCGGGTCTGACCAACCATCACCATCAGTGTCCGGGCAGCCGATACGGTCGTGCAGTGAGTCTCCGCGAATCGAGCGACAGGCATCTGGATCAGCGCCCATCGGCTCATCACCGAATCCGTCGCCATCCTGATCCGACCACTGTGAGGCATCGTCAGGGAAAGCATCCCCTGAGTCTGACCAACCATCACCGTCTGAATCTGGGCAGCCGAACAAATCCCAGTAGGAATCTCCCGGCTCTTCAGGGCAGTCGTCCCAAGGAGCGAGGGAGTTGGGCGCAACCTCATCCTCGAAGCCATCCGAATCATAGTCGAGCGGGTGGCGGTCGGCGTTCTGCGCACCAGGGATGAACTCGCCCGGCCAGTGTCCCTTGCGAGAGGAGTTCCAGTGGGGGTTGGCCCAGTTGTCACCTGCACCGTCCAAGTCCGAATCAGCCCACTGCGACCAGTCACCGGGGAATGCGTCTCCGGCGTCGGAGCTGCCGTCGTCATCACTGTCAGGACATCCGTAGCGGTCGCGTGTGGACGTACCATGCTCGTCTGGGCAGGCGTCACCGAAGTTGCCTTCTGGGTTGTCGCCATATTCATCGCCATCGACATCCTGCCACTGCGTCTCATCATCAGGGAACACATCTGGGTTGTTGCCATCTGAGTTGTCACCCCAGCCATCTCCATCCCTATCGGACCACTGTGTCTCATCGAACGGCAGGTCGTCCGCCTGTGTAGCGCCGTCGGAGTTGTTGTCACCCCAGCCGTCACCGTCAGAGTCCTTCCACTGCGTCGGGTTACTAGGGAATCCATCGGTCACGTCGGAGATCTTGTCTCCATCCAAGTCCGGGCATCCTGGATTGTCCACCGTCCATACACCGGGTAGAGTTGGGCACCAGTCCATGTCGATGGCTCCCTGTATGAACTGCCCGAGTCCAAGGCTCTCGAACTGTGGCGTGTCGTCGATGTCGTTCCAGTTGTCGCCGAAACGATCACCATCGCTGTCGTTCCACTGCGTCGGCTCGGTGGGGAAGGCGTCGCGCGAATCCGACCATCCGTCACTATCGCTGTCGGGGCAGCCGAATTTGTCCACGAACGAGGTGCCTGCGACTGTTGGACAATCGTCAGCCAGTACTCCAGCTGGATTGTCGCCGTAGGTGTCGCCATCGGCGTCACGCCACTGTGTCGGCTCCAAGGGGTGGGAGTCGTCCACATCGGCATAGCCGTCACCATCGGTGTCCACACAGCCGACGTATGGCGACACGGTGGCGTTGCCCGGCGTCAGCGGGCAATCGTCGTCCTCGTCAGCGACGCGGTCATCATCTGCGTCCTGGATGAGTCCCTTCCAGACGTATATGTCGAAATCTCCGGCGCTGGTCAAGTTGTCCGAACCGAACTCTGCCGGGTTGTTGCTCGCTCCCTTGAAGCGTCCAGCAGTATAGACGACATCCTGCGAGTCGACACCAATCGACCAGCCACGATCACCACCTGAAGGACCGCCTGCGAGGTAGATGTCATCCCATTCGCCCGCGCCGGTCGTCATCGAAGCGACGAATGCATCGGATGAGCCGCTCGTGTTCTCGGTGATCATCGACTGGCCGTGCTCGAAGGATACCTGCCCGGCGACCTGTCCGGTGATGTAGACAAGCGATTCGTTCTGGTTGAGAGACA
>CAZUBQ010000011.1:0-48937 GCA_964618995.1 uncultured Candidatus Poseidoniales archaeon
TCGATTCGGCTGACCGGACTCACGATGGGATGGCACACGCTCTGTGCTCAGGTATCCGGTGTTGGCAATCAGCAGGGCAACTACTGTCTCTCCTTCCAGATGACCCCATTCTTCCCGTTGGTCAGTATCACCGCGCCGGCGACGAATACGGTTCTGGCACCGACGCAGTCCTCGCAGATGGTCTCCTACACCACATCGAACGTCACATCCGGATACTGGTTGCTGAACGGAGCGAACATCGGTTCCCTGAACCTGAATGCGTCCAGCGTGCAAATCACTGGACTGCAGTACGGGAACAACACGATCTGCATCGTGGGTCTCGGCCTGAGCAACCTCGTCGACACGGACTGCATCTCCATCTGGCGTTCCTATCCTCCTGTTACTGTCACGATTCTCAGCCCTCTCGAGGGCGCCATCATCTACGGTCAGTCGGTCACCGTCGTCTACACCACCGCCAACGTCACCTCGGCCACCTGGTACGTGGATTGGGTCGATGTTGGCCCAGTTCAACTGAACCAGTCATCGCGCACGTTCTCAGGACTGTTCTGGGGAGGCCATACCTTCTGCATCAGCCCGAGGGGGCTCGACGGTGTGCATACTGAGGTGTGCGCCAACGTGTCGCTGGTCGCACCGCCGCTCGAGGTGCAGATCATCTCTCCGGCCAACGGCAGTTCAGTTCCTGGCACGCAGGTAACCATCGGATATTCGGCGCGCAACGCGACTTCGGGCAACTGGACGCTCAACGGTACCCCGGTGATGAGCGTAACACTCTGGAGCCAGCAGGCGGTCATCCTAGACCTTGCCCGCGGACCTAATGTGATCTGCTTGGAGGCATTCGGCCTGAACGGCCAGAGCATGTCTCGCTGCATCACCATCATCGGTCACAACCTCGACAGCGATGGCGACGGTGTTCCCGACCACTCGGACAACTGTCCCGACACTCCTCCGGGAACTCTGGTGACATCCGATGGATGTACCGACCCGACCAGCGACATCGACCAGGATGGAGTTCCCGACCTCGACGACACATGTCCTAACACACCTGCGGGAGAGATTCCTGATGCAAACGGATGCGGCCCGAGCCAGCGGGACTCGGACGGCGATGGCGTCAGCGACGCGGACGACGCCTGCAACAACACCGCTCCGGGGGCGGCGATCGATGAGCAGGGCTGCGCTGACAGTCAGGTGGACAGCGATGGGGACGGTGTGTTCGATGACCAGGACGCATTCCCGCTCGACCCGACACAGAGCGACGACCGTGACGGCGACGGCTATGGGGACAACTCCTCGGGCAATTCGCCCGACCACTTCCCGGACGACGGAACCCAGTGGTCCGACTTCGACCGCGACGGCTGGGGTGACAACCCGCTCGGAAACAATGCGGACGACTGCCCGACCATAGCCGGTGTGGAGGACGGAGAGCTCGGGAGGGGGTGCCCCCCGGAGCCAGATGAGCCGGAACCACCAGACAACAACACGGGCAACGGCACAGATGGCAACCAGACTGGAAACGAGACTGCACCTGACTGCCCGATCTGTGGCTTGGACTTCGATATCCCAGCGAGCGCCGTGGTGAACCGTTCCGTCCAGTTCACGGCCAACGCCTCGATGACGCTCGGAGCCGAGTTCTGGGGTGAGCACACACTGCGGTGGGACTTCAATGACGGTAGCACCGCCACCGGAGGAAATGTCTCGCACACCTACCTAGATATGCCCAGTTCCAGATCACACCTCGTGACGCTCTGCGTCGACTTCACCACCGGTCCCGAGGAGTGCTTGACGCGCGCCCTCGCCATCAAGGAGGCATCCAGCACTGACGACAACAACAGCGAAGGGGATGGAAGTCAGCAGGGAACCAGCGGTGAGGGTGGCTCGTTCATCTTCGCCGGGTTGGCAGCTCTGGGCGCGTTCATGCTCGGGCTGTTCTTCGCCTCCATGGTCATCATGCGCTTGCGCCGGCCAGATGATGCAGGTGATGCTGAAACTCCTGATTTCAGTACGACCCCGGAGGTGCAGGAAACCGCTGAAGTCGATGAATCAGGTTACGAATGGATGGAGAACCCAGTCGGTTCAGGCCACTGGTTCTACCGTGACGCGGACACTGAGCAGTGGACCTACTGGGAGCAGTGAGCCGCTCGTTAATCCGATGGAGAACCTTCATCGCCGGCATCTAGGGTGCGTTGACGGGTGCAACCATGCCTCGCACGCGTCACGCAGCGCTCCTCGGAGCGCTCTTCGCCATTCTGTGCGCCATATCGATGCTCCAGGCAGAGGTAATGCCGGAAGAGTTGGCGGGGCCCGGAGAACAAGCCGTTCCCCTGTCAACCGGCGGACGTAGCGGGGCGGATCTCATCATCGACTACATCTACAACAGTTGGACCACATCTGAGGCTGGTGAGACAGAGTCCGTGAATGTTCGACTGGAGAATCAGGGCACGGACTCAACCGGCTCGTTCTACTGGGGCATCTACCTCTCAACTGACACCACCATCACCACCAACGATATCGAGTTGGACTCCTATTACAAGTCGTCAATGTCCGCTGGAAGCACCACCTCTACCTTCTACAAGACGGTCACCATCCCGACGACCATAACCGGAGGACGCTACTACGTCGGCGCCCTCGCTGACATCAACACGCAGGTCAGCGAGTCAAACGAGAACAACAACGATGATTATGACCGGAGAGCAACCATCGACGAGCAGCCTGACCTCACTGGCAGGACATGCAGTGCACCGAACACGGGAGTGGTTGGTGACTATCTCGACTCGTCAATATCGATCAGTATCGAGAACGACCCCGGTGGCTCGTACATCGCTTCATCCGGCTCCTTCGACTGGGCGATGTACCTCAGCACGGACAGCACCATCACCACCAGCGACACTCAGGTTGGCAATGACCAGTACAAATCGAGCATTTCCGGCGGGAGCTACTCTTCGGATTCACTCAGCACGAGTAATCGCATCCCCAGTTCACTGAATCCCGGAACCTACTACTGGGGCTACATCGTCGATGTGGATGACGACGTCGATGAACAGAACGAGAACAACAACGACTACACCTGCAACCAGGTGACCATCGAGGACGACCTGCCCGACATAGTGGCTGACGACGTAGGCACATCCTCGTCATCGGCGGTGATGGGCGACACCATCTCGGTGACCTACCGAATCGAAAACGACGGCCACGACTACACCGGCTCATTCTACTGGGAACTCTACCTGTCGACTGACCGCACCATCACTACCAGCGACATCCTCGTCGATGAATTCAGCCGAAGCAGCATATCTCCTGGTTACTACTACTCAGGGACTCAGTACAGCGTTCAGATTCCGACAGGAATCAATTCGGGATACTACTATCTGGGGATGATCGCCGACAGTCGCACCTCGGTGACGGAACTCGACGAGACGAACAATGTGGTGGCGGACAGTGGACGCATCAACATCGAGGAGCAGGCCGATCTGGTTCCGGGCACAGTTTCCGGGCCGAATTCTGCGTACACCGGTGATCAGGTGAGCCTGTCATGGCGCATCGACAACGACGGCGACGACGACTCTGGCTGGTTCTATTGGAAGGCATACCTCTCCACCGACCGCACCATCACCAGCAGCGACACGCAGGTTGGTTCTACTCAGCAGGCATCGAGCATTTACGGTGGCTCCTATCGCTCAGGAAGCCTCTCGGTGACCATCCCGAGCAGCCTCTCGTCACGTACCTACTACTGGGGCATCATCGCTGACACGACCGACCGTGTCGACGAGGGTGACGAATCCAACAACGCCGACGATGGCAACAGCATCTCAATCACCGTGGCAGAACCTGATCTCAGGGCAGACTACATTTCCGTCAACTCGGCGACTCGCACCATCTGTGAACAAGGGACGGTGACGGTTGACCTGGATGTCTCCAACCAAGGCAATGTCAACGCCAACTCTCACTACTACGACGTCTCGTTCTCCACTAGTGGTGGGTTCGGCACCTGGATCAGCATCGGTCAGGGAACCGGGCCAGGTGGGGTATCGAGTTACACGCATCAGCCGAGTGGAACCATCCCCGCTTCGATGACCCCGGGGACCTACTACGCACGGCTGTCCGTCGATTACGGCGATTACATTTCGGAGAGTGACGAGTTCAACAACGATGTCATGACATCGAGCGCCCAGTTGACCGTTCAACAGTGCGAACCCGACTTGGTTCCCACCGCAATCTCCGGGCCTACAGCGGGCGCGCGTGGAGGGACAGTCCAGGTATCGGTGTCGGTGGCCAATCAAGGGGTGGTGACGGCGAACGACGTTCCGGTGGACATCTTCCTGTCAGCGGACCAGACGATCACCAACCAGGATGACTACGTCGGCTCCAAGACCATCGCCAGTCTTTCGGCCGGTTCCACCTGGTCCGACACGCTCGCCCTGACGGTTCCCTCGAACCTTGGTAGCGGCTGCTGGTACTGGGGTGTTCTCGTCGACATCAACAACGCGATCCAAGAGCTCGATGAGACGAACAATGCCCTTTCGAACGGTCAGCAGTTCTGTGTGCAGCAGCCGAACCTCCGAGTCGTGTCTGTGAGCGCGCCCGCGAGCGCGACCTCGGGGCAGAGCGTGGATGTCGTCGTATCCATCCAGAACAGTGGCGGGTCAGCAGCACCCACATTCGAGTACAGGCTTCTACTCTCCTCAGACTCCTCACCGAGTCCAGATGATGCTCTGCTGGACACCTTCAGCGTGCCCGGGCTGGCTGCGGGAAGCAGCACGTCGCAGACACTTCCAGTCCAGTTCGCGAGCGACCTGGTCGGGACGTACTATTTCGTAGTGGAAGTGGATACCGGACAGAGCGTTGCTGAGGAGGATGAATCCGACAATTCAGGCGCTTCAGTGCAGATTCACATCAGCGCTCCGACGCTGGACCTGCTGGCGGAGCACATCGAGTCAGCCACCTCGGCTGAACCGGGCCAGACACTGGAGATTCGCTGGGGAGTTGAGAATCTGGGGCCGGATGCCCTCGGATTCCAGGTCGATATCTGGCTCTCAGCGGACCGCTCGCTGGATGAGGGTGACACCCTGCTCACCACCGCTTCAGTCTCCTCGCTCGCAGGGGGTGCACAGATCGACCAGACCTCGATGGTGCACCTCACGGACAACATGACCGGCAGCTGGTGGCTGCTGCTGCACGTCGACTCGGCAGGGCAGCACGCAGAGGATGACGAGGTGAACAACCTGCTCGCCGCCAGCCGCAGTCTGCGCATCGACAACGAGGCGCCCGAGCCTGAAGGCAATGGGCTTCCCGGATGCGATAATCCGAACAGCGATGGTGAGAGTGGAAGCGATGCCGCCGGCACTCGGTCCTCGGCCACAAATCTCGGCCTCGACCCGGTCGCTCTCACAATCGATGGTTGCCTGCTCGGTTCTGACGCGGACGACTGGTACTCGTTCGTGCTCAGCGTCAACAACCAGACGACGATTGCGCTGACAGCAGAAGGTGCTGAGTTCAGCATCGACCTGCACAACGGCACTGCAATGCTCGAACATACCAGCACAGACATCATGACGCCTGTGGTGACGGTATCGGTGCTCAATCAGGATGCTGAAAACTCCTCACTGCTGTTCCACATCCACGTAAGCCGCGCCAGCAGCGATGAGGGGGGTGCCTACCGACTGCGTCTGGCCACGGTCAACGGGAGTGAGGAGACAGACCTGCTTCCCCCGCCAGCCCCCGAACTGACTCCGCTGGAGGATTGGACCTCGGCTGACGAACTGCCGCTCGAATGGCCGCAGGTGGTCGACGAGGGTTCGTCTGGGATGTCGCACTACGAGGTGCGCTGGGCAGGTGGACTCTGGTCGCAGGTGTCGAACAACTCGACCAGCCTGAACATCTCTGTGCTCGCCGACGGGCGCCACTCGTTAGAGGTACGGGCGGTGGACAACGCCGGGAATGTCGGGCCGGCGAGCGCCATCTGGGTGCGCATAGATCGCTCCCCGCCCACTGTGTTC
This sequence comes from uncultured Candidatus Poseidoniales archaeon, assembly GCA_964618995.1. Lineage (GTDB taxonomy): Archaea > Thermoplasmatota > Poseidoniia > Poseidoniales > Thalassarchaeaceae > JAKUTA01. The sequence continues at coordinate 5,991 of CAZUBQ010000011.1, forward strand.
GTATCACAACTCGACGCCCAGTACTCCGGGCCTCCCGTGCTGCACGTGGAAGTGGTTGTGGATGACGGCGAAGGTAGCGGGATCGGTTCGATACAGTGGTCGTTCGATAACCACACCTGGATCAATTTCCCACCGAGTGGGGCGATCATCTGGTCGGACTGGGACGACCTTGACCTCTACGTGCGCGTGACGGACGGAACCGGTTCGAACACGACTGCGCATCTGGACATAGTCGCACCGAGTCCTCCGGTGAGCGATGACGGCCCGAGCGACAGCAGCCCAGATGGTTCGGTGTCGGGTACCTCCGTCGGTGAAGTGACGATGTGGGTGCTGATCGTGCTGCTGCTGGCGGGCGTTGCCGCGGCGGGCATCTTCCTCGCATTCCGCGGTCGCGGCTACGGAGACGAAGAAGACGACGATGACCATGATGAGAGCGAGGCTCCCGAGCCCCCCCCCGCTGTTGCCGTGGAGCCTTCGGTGGTGCACGCTGCGCAGTTGCAGCATGTCGCTGACCACACCTGGTTGCCATCCGGTGGCGCATACGACCAGTCGTCCGGAACGACGGTCTATCTCGCTCCAGATGGAGGTCGCTGGTGGCAGCAGCCTGACGGTTCCTTCCTGCTGGAAGTCTCCGAGGCCGAGCCATGAATGACGACGTGTTCGAGGCCGAAGTCATCGACGCCGCTCCGGCTGACCTGTTGCGTGAAGGCAGGTTCGACATCGGTGCGGACCCGCGGTTCCGCTACATCTGGTTCTTCATCGTCTATCTTGGATTCTCGATGCCCGGGGCCTTCCTGGCCTATTGGGGTCGAACTCTTGGGCAAGGGGAGCACTTTGGGCTGTCCTACGCCACTGTGATGCTCTGGTGGATGGTCACGCAGATTCCGTTCTTTCTGCGCCCGGTCGCCTCAGTGGTGGTCGACAAGAAAACCGGTCTTCCCGGTGGTCGACGCCGCCCGTGGATGGCCATGGGAATCATCGGTCACATCGCTCTGCTGCTACCGCTGCTGGTCATCGATCTGGGCAGCAGTACGACCCTTTGGTTCCTCATCGTGATGCTCGCCTTCATCCCGCGGGTGTTCGCCGAGCAGGCGATTGGCGGCCTGATGATCGAGTATCTGCCAAATCCGGGGAGCATCAACGCCACCATCGCGCTCGCGTACCGCGTCGGTGGCAACGCCATCGCGCTGCTGATGGCAGCGCTCATCGGCCAGTCGCTCATCGGCTCTTACGACACTGTCTTTCTCGCCACAGCAGGACTGCTCGTCGTCGGTCTGCTCGGGGGTCTCGGATTCGTGCTGATGATGCGCGAAGGCAGCATTCTGCGGGGGCCGCACGCCACCCAGCCGGTGGATGAGGAGCCGAGCGAAGAGCGGATTGTCGCAGAAAGTGTCGCGGAGGCGCTGGAGAAGCCGGAGTTGGACTGGCCTGAAGGGACCAGTACGTGGACGAAGTTGCAGGGTGCACTATCGACGAAAACTGCGGTGGCGGCGCTCGTCATCGCATTCTTCCTGCCTTTGGGAGATGGCTTCGAGGCGATGTTCGTCACCTTCCTGTTCCAGGATCTCGGATGGTCGGACGCACGGGTGACGAGTTGGGGATTCTGGTTTGGAATAGTAACACTGCTCGGCCTCATCGGACCGATTCTGTCAGACTATCGTGACCGCAGAGAGATGTTGAAACTCTACGCGCTGCTCTCTGCTGGCTGCTATCTCGCCCTCTCGATATCCATGCTTCTGCCTGTTCCGTGGTGGATTCCCGTCGTTCTGTGGTTTCCGACGCTGGTGTTCACCGATTGGATGATGTTCACCTTCATCGCCACCTGGGTGGAGATCAGTGATCCACGACTCGCCTCTACTCACTTCTCGCTCTATCAGATGCTGCAGGCGATTTCGGCGACGTTCATCATGGTCGGTCTGGGTACGCTCGTGCTCTGGGTATCCGGTGAGGCGTTCTGGCTGCTGTTCGGGATGGCGACGCTGGGGCCGGTCATCGGCTGGTTCCTGTTCGGATTCCTCGAACTAGAAGAGGAGAAGCGCGGAACGGACCGCTTCGACTTCGATGTGGTGTCGGCTCGTTTCCAAGAAATCCTGCAGCGGATTGTGCCCACCGCCGCCAGCATGGAGGTTGCCGACGCCCGCCCACGAATGCGCATCGCCGCTGCTCTCGTTGGCGTGATCTTGCTTGTCGGAGTCGTCGCCGCATCAAGCCAGCTCACATTCACAGAGGAGGTCGAGGCCACCGAATGGTCTGCCGAGTTCAACACGAACATGACTGTGGCAGAATCATCTGAAGTTCTCTCACCCGGGGAGACCATTTCGGTGGAGATTGAGATGCAGAACCCAGGAATTTACCTCGCCACCTGGCAAGCCACGGTATCTCCATCTGGGGGGGTGATAACCAACCCCCAGTGGCAGGTCGACCTGTATGCGCCAGCGTCAGTGGACATCACGGATCACGGTAACGCAACCGAGGGCAGTTGGCAGAACGAGGGTAGTTCTACGGCGATGGTGAATTCGACAGTACCATCCAGCATGAACGACACGGACGCTGACGCGTTGACGACAAGAGTGGAGGAATGGACTCAGAAGGAGGGTTGGGACTGGGCACTTGGGACATGGATAGTCGACCTCACATACACAGATGATGGAGATCCACTATTCACAGCGTCCGCTGAATGCACGATTACACTCACAATCGAGTACTATGAACCGCCAGGAGAGTCTGAATACACAACCAACAACACCACCGAAGAGCAGGTGAGGTCGTTTGGTCTGGCTGTGGGAGGGGTTTTGGGTCTGCCCATCCTCGCCGGGACACCGGTGCTGGCTTGGCTTGCAGGAAGGCCGCCGTTGGCGTGAGGTGACTGGATGAACTGCCCATTCTGTGCCATCATCGAGGACGAGACTCGGGAGATCATCTGGGAAGACGAGCACGCGTTCGCCATCCGCGACAAGTATCCCATCTCACCAGGCCATGCGCTCATCATACCCCGCCGGCACATCGGCTCATTCTGGGAGTGCACCCCTGAAGAGTGGGCTTCCCTGTTCGCCGGTTCACAATGGGTGAAGGAGGACCTGGACATCACATTCTCGCGCATCGATGGCTGGAACATCGGCGTGAACGTCGGAGAGGCTGCCGGACAGACCGTGTTCCACGTCCACATGCACGTGGTACCACGATTCACAGGGGATGTTGACAACCCGACAGGTGGAGTTCGACACGTCGTTCCCGACAAAGCTGACTACCATTCGGCATGAGCACCGTCGGGTAGTTGCCAGAGCGGCGGTGGGTGTGGATTCCAACTGTCGCTGTACTCGGTGATACGCTCCTCCATGACCTCGATTCCGAGTCCTGGGCCACGTGGGATTTCGACGAATCCGCCGTCCACCGTGAATGGTGTTGCGAGCAGGTCGAATTCCCACGCCTGTCCACCGCCGGGAGTACCTCCACCGGCTCCGGCACCGCCGAGGCTCTGGTACTCTTGGAACGCGTGGGCTGGGCTGGCCGCAGCAACCTGGAGGCTGGCAGCGAGCTGGACCGGTCCGTACGGGCAGTGGGGTGCCAGCGCCGCTTGGGCAGCCTCGCACATGGCGCCGATCTCGACGCCGGCGCGGATTCCACCGACCAGCGACAAGTCTGGTTGCAGCACGGCGGCTACTGGAGCCGGGAACAGGTGGTCAGCGAACTGGCGCTTGGTGAGTAACCGTTCCCCACACGCGAGCGGGAGCCGCTGGGAGGTATGCAACTCCTGTAGGTCACGCAGGTGGGCAGCGCTGCCATCCGGCAGACAAGGCTCCTCCACGAAGCAGGGGTCAAACGGCTCTAGAAGGGGTAGTAATCGACGGCTGGCGGCTGGTGATAATCTCCCATGAAGGTCAATTGCTAATTTCAATTCTCCAATTGCTTCTCTAACGGCGGAAACAATCGCCACGATGCTGCTCAGGTCACCGTCATCAGGCACATTGGCCATCGGCCCTGCCGGGCTCACCTTGACCATCGTCAGACCCTCGGACATCGCCGCCTCGGCTGAGGCTGCGAACTCCTGTGGAGAATTCCCCCACAGGTTGCGATATACCTGCACCCGATCGCGCACGGGTCCCCCGAGAAGTTCGTGAACTGGTGAGCCACACTGTTTCCCTTGAATGTCCCATAGTGCCATCTCAAGCGCACTCACAGCCGTGTTGAGAACCGGGCCGTCTCGCCAGAATCTCCCTTTGTGCAATTCCTGGCGCATTCGCTCGATTCCACAGATATCCTGGCCGGAGATCCTCTCGCACAAGGCTTGGAGCGCCGGTTCGACCTCGTCATGCAGATCGCCGATTGCCTCACCCCAGCCTACCGTCCCGTCGTCGCTCTCGACGCGGAGCAGCAGCCAGCGAGGTGGGCACCTCACGACGCGTGCTTCTCGGAGCTTCAGCGCAGCACCCCCCTGCGTTCGAGCATCCTAGAGGATAAGAGGTCAGTGTCCTGTGCAGTCAGAGACGATCCGAGGCCACATGCGAACGCTCCTGCTTCGAGCCACTGCTCGACATTGTCGGCCGTGATTCCGCCAGTCGGAAGCGTGTTCACTTGACGCATCGGGTCCGGAAGCCCGGCGAGCATCTCCGGTGACCAACTGGTAACCGCTGGGTAGAGTTTCACGAGCATTGCTCCGGACAGATGCGCATCCCACAGTTCGTTGGCGGTGGCAGCACCGGGAACGGCGAGCACCCCGAGGTCGTGGGCAAGTTCGACCATGCCTTCTGGTTGCACAGGTGATAGGGCGAACTGAGCTCCCCATTCTGCGGCGGAGGGCAGCGCGGATTCGGCGTGCATCACTGTTCCGACACCCATGAGAACATCGTCATCGAGTTGTCCGCGGAGCATCTGGAACACCCACGACGCGTCGGCGCTGTCGAGTGTGACTTCAATCACTCGCGCGCCCGCGTTGGCCAGATCCATCCCCCGCTGAACAAGTTCTGTGGGCTCTTTTCCTCGCAGAATTGCGATGAAACCAGCCCGCTTGATGCGTTCGAGCGTCCACTCCAATGACACCTGCTCACCCCGTCCCGGTGACGTCGCACCGACCTTCAATGGATTCCAAGCGTGATAATTGTTCTCGGGTGGCCTCACCGAGGTCCCCGAACGTTTGCTGAGTCATGGCGGCGAGCAGATCTCCACGGTGGCAGGCGGCCTCGGCTTCCAAGCCATCGATGAGTCCATCGACGGCTCCTGCCAACCAGGCATCGCCCCCTCCCAGGTATTCCACCGGGTTGTGGGTTACCGGGCGAGCCTCGGTCGACGCAACTCCGAGCGGATGCGCCATCACGCTCCATCTGGACTGCACTCCGTCACCGAGATCCTGCTTCCATGTGCAGGCGATGTACGGCAGATTCCAGCGTTTTCGCAGCCGTTCCACGGCCCGCTCGCTCGCCTCGCCGACCATGGTCTCGAGTGCTGAGGGTGAGAGCACGAGCAGGTGCATCTGGCGCAGCCGCGGCTCTATGATGTCCAATAGTTCCTCGAACGTCCCTAGTTGGGGCCGATGATTGAGGTCGAGTGCTACCAGGGTGCCTTCGAGTTCCGCGAAGGTGAGAGCCGCCGACCAGTTGGAGAGCGGCCCTTCGCCCAACAGGGGTGTGATTCCGGAGACGACCAGCCACCGGGCGCCGGAGAGCCGCGCACGCCAGTCGATGGCGCCGGGCTCGAGGTGGGCGAAGGCTGAGTCGGACCTGTCGTATTCGACGCTCTCTGTCCCCGGGATGACGCGATAACTACCCAGCGGGTGTTCAGATTCCACAAGTTCGAGGTTCACACCCGCACTGCTCGCAAGCTCCAGCACCTCGTTGGCACCCGCCCTAGGAACGGCTGACACCCACGTAGTCTCCCCGCCGAGTCGGGCCAGCGCACAGGCCACGTTGTATTCGGCACCACCTGGCGTCACCGCGTGAGGTGAACCGTCGAGCATGATTGTGCGGCCAGCCCATCCCTCAGGGGCGGGGGAGTGTCGCAACATCGCTTCACCGAAGCAGACTACGCGGCCAAGGGAGTGACCCATGCTGTGGGGGAACCGGTGATTGTGCATCAACGCTCGGCCGCAGCAAGTTCAATTGGGGTCCGGTACCAGCGGGGGTTGATGACCGAGAAGAAGGGCAATCCTGGCCATCAGTTGCTGGCGCTTTCAGTATTCATATTCTATATCGCAGTTGAAATGGGAATCTGGCAGTTGTTCGTAGTTGCCGGGTTAATGCTCGTGCTTGGAATCTCGGTCACGGTCGGCTACGCCATGAAGAATCAACAGTCAATCTCCCAGCAGACGGCCCAAGGCCTCAACCAGTTCCTACCTACCTCGAAAGGGGTCGCTTGGCTCGAGTTCGCGACCAAATATATGGACAACCCAGACACAGCCGTGCAGGCCGTCGGTGCGCAATCCCAAGGGAGCCATCCTTCCCTGCAGGGAATATCTGCCCAGGAGTTTGACCGCGCCTATGATTCGGATGAATTCGCCCAAGGCGTGAGTGAGAAGGAGTTCAACATCGGCTTCCGCGGTCACGAGTTCGTTGGCAGTGGAAAGGACCAGTTCGTGGAACACTTCGACAGCAGCCCTGCACCACGGTCTTGGCATGACCCAGTCAGTGAGTGGTACGACCCAGTCTCCGCATGGTACGATCCGTTCAACTGATTTCAGGCGTTTCAGCCATTGGTCTTCCAGCGTAGCAGGGCGAGCGCGCCGCCCATCCCGACGAGTTGCTTGCCCGAGTCATGGTCGGTCGATGCTTGCACCATCTCCCCACCCCCTTCGGTCACTCCTGCTGCGAAGTTCGACCAGGAGTTGCCAGCGATGTTCGCCTCGGCATCCCTGAGCATATCGGCTACAATGACCAACGTCTCGATTGCTCCCTGTTCCTGAGCTGCGGTGAGTTGGTCGGGGCCATAGGCTACCGCACCGTTGGTCGCGATGCGCGCCAGCGCCTCCTCGATCACGCTCACCTGCTTGGCGATGGCGCTCTCTCCGAGGAATTCGTCGGCCAGTTGCTTTGCCAGCACCTCGTTGGCGGCGGCTCTTCCTCCGATGCTGGTGGCCACGTTGAGGGTTCGTTGTGCACATCCGGCTTCGCGTAGCAGCCTGGCGAACTGGTCTCGAGTCATTCCGGGACCGCAGATGACAATGGGAAGTTCGTCGCTGAGCACCAGCGCGCTCTTCTCAGCGGCCCGTTTCAGGAAGGCATCGCGGACCTTTGTCGGCTTCGCCTCGCGCTTGCCGCCGCCCCTAAGCGTGAACTGCGAGATGTCCCGCATACCGTGGTTGGTGATCTCGAACAGCATCACCTCGTCGCTCTCGACCACGATGATCATCGCTCGCGCCTTCCCGCTCGCGCGCGTGGCCTCGCGTAGCAGTTGTTCATCCTCCCGCGGCCAGCCTCCGTCCAACGAGAGTTCGACATCGTCACCGATGCCTACTGTGTGAGTGTGGTGTGAACCCTTGTCGACCGGTGCCTCGGTAATCACACCATGCAGTCGCAGTTGGTCGGAGAATGGATGGAATTCGCAGGTCTCGATCTCGAGCACAATCCACATCGGTTTGCGCTCGGCGGACTTAGCCCGACCCCCTTCCTGAGTTCCAGTGGTGGCATCCCTTCTCCAGGAGAGCATTCCCGCACGCCTTCCAGCTCGCCCCAACTGCGCCAGAGTCCACAGGTCGTCCTCATGCTCAACGCGCAGGCGCTTCGCCTCATCCGACCGCTTCAACAGACGCATCTGGACCCCTCTGGGTGGACGCGGCTCGCACGGGTGGCTCTTCAACCACACGACCGACTGAGGGGATTACGCCCGCTCACGATAGATGATCTCGATCTGCTCGCCGTCATGGAACACATGGTCGCCCCACTCGTCGCTGACGACACCGTCGACCTCCATCACCAGTTCGTGGGTCTCATTGACGTGGTACCTGTCCAGCCGAGTGGAATCGAACGGCATGCCCCATATGCGGAAGAACACGTCAACAGAGACATCCACAGGGTCGTGAGTCTCGATATGCAACTTGCTGGTGTTGTCATGAGTGTGTGCCACATGCATCCCCCCCGGGCACACCTCTGTGTCGATACCGAGATCCTGCGGAATTCCGTATGAGGTGCCGTTGATGCTCAGCGTGAGATACGGGTGGATGTGCTGTGCTAGGTTCTGGTGGCTGCCGAGGCATTCTCCAGCAAGATCCCCCTCAGGTTCCGGTGGTGGTTCAGTTTGGTCCTCTACTGTGTCCGCAACCGAGGTATCCTCCTCGTCTGTCGTATCTCCATCTATGTCGACTGTGGACCTACCACCCACACATCCGCTCAGACTCACGGAAAGCAGCAGCAGGACTGCCAGTGCGGCAAGCGCCCTCATGGAGGTGGCTTGAACACACTTCGATTTGAAGGCGACGCTGCTCGGTCATGCCTCAACTGAAGATGCCTGTGAGATTTCCGTCTCCATCCATGTCCATGTCTTGGGCAGCAGGACTCGCTGGCAGTCCGGGCATGGTCATCATGCTGCCACACACGGCGACCACGAATCCTGCACCTGCGTTGAGTCGCAGTTCACCGATTGGTAGCGTGAACGCGTTGGGTGATCCCAGTTCGTGCGGAACATGGCTCAGGGAGTATTGCGTCTTCGCCATGCAGACGGCGATGTTCCCGTATCCCCAGTTCTCGATACGGTCGAGGTCCTTCTGTGCCTGCTTGCGCAGGTCGATTGACTCGGCACCGTATATCCTCGTGGCGATGCGCAGGATCTTCTCCAGCACCGGCATTCCTGGTTCGAACAATGTGTTGAACGGCCTGCCGTTAGCGAGATGGTCCTGACAGGCCCCGGTGACCGCTGCGGCGAGCTCGGCTCCGCCGGCCCCTCCTTTCTGGTGCCCCTCGAAGATGACCGCCGCGTCAGCACCCGAGTCGGTCGCCTGATCGAGGATGGCCTGAATCTCGGCATCTGTGTCGCTGTCGAATCTGTTCACAGAGACGACTACCGGGCATCCGAACCGTTTCATGTTGCGTACGTGCCGCACAAGGTTGGTCGCCGCACCGAGTTTGACGGCGTCCACGTTCTCCTCTGCCACCTTCGCAGGGTCTGGTCTCTTTCCACCACTAGTTCCGAGTCCGCCGCCGTGCAGTTTCATGGCGCGCACTGTCGCGTTCAGGACTATGCAATCAGGAGGGACTCCACTGGCTACGGCCTTGATGTGCACTGCTTTCTCGGCACCCATCTCCGAGCCGAATCCCGCCTCGGTGATGACGAAATCCGCCAACGACAGTGCCAACCGGTCTGCGATGATGCTCGAGTTTCCATGCGCGATGTTCGCGAACGGCCCGCCGTGGATGAACGCCGGGTCGCCTTCCAGAGTCTGAACGAGATTCGGCAGGAGTGCATCGCGCAACAGCAGTGCCATCGGTCCGGCAGCCCCTATCTCCTCTGCTCTGATCGGCCGTCCATCCAACGCCTGTGCCACCACAGTCTCTCCGAGTCGTGTGCGCAGGTCGGCATAGTCGGCGGCTAGAGTCAGAATCGCCATGACCTCGCTGGCCGCAGTGATGTCGAATCGCTCTTCGCGGGCGAGTCCGTTGATGGTCCCACCAAGCCCGATTGCCACTTCTCTGAGCGTCCTGTCATTGAGGTCAATCACTCTTGGCCAGAGTACTCTGGATGGGTCGATGCCGAGTTTGTTTCCGTGGTGCAGGTGGTTGTCGATGAGGGTGGCGCAGAGGTTGTGCGCGCTGGTGACGGCGTGTATGTCACCGGTGAAATGGAGGTTGATTTGCTCCATCGGAAGCACTTGCGACCACCCTCCGCCCGCCGCTCCGCCCTTGATGCCGAACACCGGGCCCATCGATGGCTCTCGGATAACGCAAGTCGCCGACCTTCCGAGCCGGTTGAGCGCTTGATTGAGACCGATGGTCGTGACGGTCTTCCCCTCGCCATACGGGGTGGGATTCACTGAGGTGACAAGCACGAGGCTGCCGCGGGGGCCGTCGAAGCGGGATTTGAGTGCCTCCCAGCGGATTTTCGCCATCGCATCGCCGCGCGGCAGCAACTCCTCGACACCGAGTCCGAGCTTCCAAGCGACCTCTTCTATGGGTAGCAATTCCGCTGCTGAGGCGATGTCATGGTCGCTTGGCATCGCGTGTCCGTGACCCGTACCATATTCAAGCATTCAGAGAAGGAAAGCCGGCCTACGGCCGGTTATGCCCCCCTTCTCGTTCACCGATGGTCGCGTACTCATGGCACCCCAACTGTTGAACGGTGTCCTTTTCTCCTGTGCGCTGCGTAGGGAGTGAGGTGACAGAATGGTCCAGATACTCGCCGCGGTCGCAGGCCACCCAGTGCACCATTCACTCACTCCTGCATTGTTCATGTTCGTGTCCGACCACCTACGGACGAGTGGCGAGGAGATTCGAATCGAGTTGCTGGAGAACATCGATACGTTTGACCTTCCCGAGGCGATGGCAATCGCCTATACGAGCAATCGGGACAGTTTGAGGAGGGTCGAACGGGGTGCTGCAGCACCACGGAGAGAGTTCTGGCTGTCCTTGACAACACCCTTGAAACACATGGTGCCGCCAGAGTCGGCGATTGAACTGCTCGGTGAGGCGCGGCAGATTGCGTGCGTGAACCAGATGCTGCACGATGGGCACGGATGGCGGGGTGCCGCCACCGATGGGATTGGATTGGTAGATGTCGCTCGCGAGAATGGGATTCAGTTCTCAGCTCAAGAAGGTCAGGTGAAGGATGGCTCGGAGCCATTGCTCTGTCTGCATGGCGGAGGGTCGACGGCCCGCTCCTGCGCCACCGCATGGGCTGAGGCGGGTGGTTTGATCTGGTGGAAAGGAGGACGCCGTGCACTGGACAGGCGCGGGCCGTGGTCGAAGTCGCAGATTTCTGCCGAGCAGGTCGCTGGCCATCTCGGCCGCCGCCTGCACATCGACTTCGACGTCGAGCCGTCGAGTCCTGTTGATTCGGTGATCATCGCACATCCGAGTTCAGAGTCATCTGCCGCTGGTCCTGATCTGGTCGTATCGGCAGCATACGGAGTGGGGCCAGTGGAGTCGACACGCAGCGAAGGAGAACATCTGATTCTGGATGGTCGCTGGCTGCTCGCTGCCCAACACCTTGCCGCGTGGCGGCTACTGTTTCGACCAGGGCTCTCTGAATCCTTGCCGGAACTCAGAGATGCTGTCGAACAACTAGCAGGGATGTGAACGAGGCAGCGAGCGGTTCAAAGGCCGAGAACGCAGAGGCATCTCCGATGCCTCGCACGCGTGGCTCGGCGCTCCTGCTATCGCTGCTGATGCTGTTGACCAGTCTTGCACTGCTCGCGCCTGCTGCTACGGCCGCCACCAAGGAGGAATCTCCGAACTTCTCGCAGCCGGTGGCAGCCGACCGATTCGGAGCCGGCTGGCAGGCGCTCACCTTGTTGGATTCCCAGAATGAACAGTACAGTGCTCGCATCTACTATCCTTCATCCTCCGAGGGAGAAGGTGTCGTGGTGGACTGTGCTTGGTCGCCCTATCCTTGGATTGCCTTCCACGCTGACGAGGGTGAAGGGGAGGACTCCTACTCGTGGATCGGGGAGGGGCTCGCCAGAGCTGGATACGTCGTGCTGACGATAGACGAGCATCGCGCCGGAGACGATGCATGGAATGCAGTCTTGGATCACTGGGAACTCATTGCTCGTATGGGCCACATGAACTACACAGGGGGCCTGAATTCTGACCCGCAGGGAATCCAAGGATGCATTGACATGGACCACTGGGGAATAGGTGGTCATGGACGAGGAGCCGCACTCGCGGCGGTCGTTCAGGGTCGTTGGGCAGCACTCGACAGCAGCGGTGTTCGGGAACCCCCACGCGCCCTGTTCGGACTTGGATTGGACACCGCCGACACGGGCACCTCGGTACCGGTGTCTGAACTGCCGATGCCCGCTCACTCTCTGTTCCTCACTGGGACAGTTGACGAGGTCGCACCGGCTGACGAGCACATCGACCCCTTCCTGACCCGCTGGCCCGGAGGGTGGCAACTGCTCGAGGTGGTTGGAGGAAACCACGTCCAGTACGAAGACGACCAGTCGTTTTGGGACAACCTGTGGGATGGGGCGGCGACCATCGATGAGACGGAACAGCAGCAGCACGCGTTGGACAGCGTCACCCCCTACCTCGACCTGATTCTGAAGGGAGATGATGCGAGCTGGTACGCCGCGAGCAACAGGGAGTCGGACCCCGAAGACCCGACAGATTCGATGGCCTATGTTACCGAGGATCTGCGGGGCGATCAGTTCTACCACATCGATATCTCTGCTTCGATTACCGATGGCCCGCGTGCACGCTACTCCTCTACGATGTTCTTCGACTCGCTCTCCAACCGTACCATCCTCCATGGTGGTATGTTCTGGGATTGGCCTGAATTGCCGTATCTCGATGACACCTGGACACTCGACATGTCCGATTCAGGTGCTTGGCAGTCAGACTCGAGTTCCAATCGACCGGGAGACCTGCTCGCTCCAGCATTCGCCAGCGACGGCGCGGCCGACGGCTTGCTCTATGGCGCCGCTGACAGCAGTGGAGACCTGTGGCGCTGGAACGGATGGTCGGGCACCTGGTCTGAATATCCAGCGGGACCGAGACCGAACGCGACCGGCTATTCCAGTATTGTCTGGGACGCTGGTGATGGAACGTACTTGCTCTACGGTGGCAGGAATGTCTCTGCTTTGGATTTCTACAATGAAACCTGGTCATTCGACCCTGCATCAGGATACTGGCAGATCCTGAACACCAGTAACTCGCCGACAGGAATCGTCAGCCCAGCGATGTTCTACTCACCGGCGTGGAACCGGACGTTCCTGTTCGGGGGAATGGACGTTGACGGCAACCACAGCAACGAGACGTGGATGTTCAACCGCGAGAGCAACTCTTGGTCAAGGCTGCAACTTCCCGGCGCGCATCCGGAGGCTCGTTCCGCAGCTGCATACGCTGTCGACCTCAAGCAACAGGTAGCTTACCTGTGGGGGGGTGTGAGCAGCAAGGGCTACCTCGGAGACCTATGGGCATTCGACATGCAGCAATTGACCTGGCAGCAGTTGGCGACATCTGGGCCGCCCGCCGCCCAGTGGTCCTCTATGAGTTGGGATTCTCACGCCGAGCGGCTCGTGTTGTTCGGCGGTAACCTGGTCGATGGTCAATCCGACCAGACATGGCTGTTCGATGTACTCAATTCCACCTGGACGCTACACGATTCCACCTCTGCAGTCACCATATCGGAGACGATTCACATGGAGGCGAGCGTATCTGAGCGGGATCTTGGCTCACCCCCATCCAACCTCACTGTTGAGTGCCGCATCATCGGCTCATCGACAAACTGGACTGCCGGCTCGTGGAACACGAGCAGTGATATCGCCACATGCGACATGTCCCCCTTCGGCGTGGCGCCAGGATTCCACAACGCGCTGCTGAGAGTGTCCGTCGATCACATGGGAGCCCGGGTGGTCACCTCGTTCGAGCGAGCAAACGCTCCTCCCAATCCGGTTGACCCAATGCCGTCTTTCGTGATGGAGGAGAGCAGCATCCTCGTGGTCAACGTGACTTCGCTGGCCACGGATGTGGACGGACACGACGTAGAGTTCGACACCTCCCGCACACCATCTCTGACTACAGGGGATCCACCGGTGTCGCTGTCACCAGAGTTCCCGACCCCCGAACGACTGGTCTTGCAGGATACCACCGATTGGGAGTCACGAACAGAAGATGGCGCCGCCAATATCTGCGTGGACGTGCGCGACGTGGTTCCTCCCCAGCAGACCTCGTTCACGATTGAGATATGCTTCGACGTGACCGTGACCGCCGTCGACGATCAGTTGCAGGTGATATCGGACCCTAGTTTACTGCAACTTCAGGAGGATGAGTCGTTCACCCTCGAACTTTCGCAGTTCGTCTACGACGAGGAAGGTGCGACAGCGGTCGTCGAGTCGGTGAACGCATCACAAGGCATCGTCGCCAGTGTTGAAGGTACTGTACTGACGCTACGGGGCGAGCTCGACTGGCACGGCAGCGGCACTGTGAATGTCTCGATGTCCGATGGCACCAGCGATTCGATATCTCTCATCGTGGGTGTGCAGGTGGCATCAGTTCCAGACGAGCCACGATTCAACTTCACCGAAATCACGCTCGCAGAAGATGAGATTCTCGACATGAAACTCTCTGATCTGGTCTACGACCCGGACGGAGAGGAGGTAAATGTCACCTTGGAGACGGGTGAGCCGGTAGTCAATCTCAGCATATGGCATCAGTATCTGAGAATCATCCCCGAGGCGGACTGGAACGGCAACAGCGTGAACTGGGCGGTGGTGGCGACATCTGGTGAAGACGTGGTGCGGCAGCCGATGCGCATCATCGTCGAATCGGTGAATGACATCACAACCGTCGAATGGCAGGATCCGGGGCAGTTCGAGGACAACGTGACCAAACTGCGTTTCACGGTCACCGACCGGGATAGCGACGGTCCATGGGTCGTGCAGTTCAACTGGGATGACGCCAACTGGCAGGAACTCTCACCTTCCTGTGCCCGCGCGGGCGAGATTGCAGCCTCATGGGAGTGCCAACTCGACCTGCTCGCTCATGGGCTCACCTACGGAGACCACGAACTCAACCTGCGAGTTTTCGACGGTGAGGACACCAGCCCTGACACCACGTTCTGGCTCGACAAGAATGATCCCAATGCACCAACGACATCCACTACAGGGGGTGGCCCTTCCATACCGCCGATGGTTTGGGTCGTAGGCGGTCTGGTGGCGCTACTCGGTGGTGCTGTTCTCCTGTTCGTGGCGTGGCGCGCAGATCCCGAACAGTGAGCTCACGTCCACGCACTACAGGGGGATGTTGCCGTGCTTTCGCGGTGGGCGAAGTTCCCTCTTGCTGCGCAGCAGGCGCAACGCACGGATGAGTCGTATGCGGGTCTCTCCAGGTTCGATGACATCGTCGAGCCAGCCGTGCTTTGCCGCCACGTACGGGTCGCCGAACTTACGCTTGTAGTCCGCTACCAGATCCGCTTGGGTGGCGGCGGAATCCTCAGCATCCTTCAGTTCGCGACGGTGGATGATGGCGACAGCGCCCTCGGCACCCATGACAGCGAGTTCTCCAGATGGCCAGGCGATGTTGTAGTCGGAGCGGAGGTGCTTGCAGGACATGGCTAGGTAGGCGCCACCGTAGGCCTTGCGGGTGACCACCGTGAGCTTGGGAACGGTAGCTTCAGCGTATGCGTAGAGCAGTTTGGCCCCATGCCGGATGATGCCACCCCACTCTTGCACGGTCCCTGGGAGGAAGCCGGGGACGTCCACGAAGGTGAGCAGTGGGATGTTGAAGCAGTCACACGTGCGAATGAACCGCGCCGCCTTGATGCTAGCATCGATGTCAAGGCAGCCGGCGAGCACCTTCGGCTGGTTGGCGATGATACCGACCGGGCAGCCGGCGAGCCGGGCGAACCCTACGACGATATTGGCGGCGTAGTTGGGGAAGAGTTCCACGAACTGCTCGTCGTCGGCCAACGCGGTGACGATGTGTGTGATGTCGTAGGGGCGGTTCGGGTCGTCGGGCACAATGCTCGCGAGTTCCGGGCACTCACGTTCCGAGTCGTCGGGACTACTGAGTTCAGGTGGTTCAGCCAGGCAGTGGTCGGGCAGGAATGAGAGCAGTTCGGCCACAATGTTCGCCGCATCCTCCTCTTCGTCAGCGATCAGGCAGGCGATTCCCGAACGGCTGGAGTGCACATCGGCACCTCCGAGTTCCGTAGGCGTCATCCCGGCGGTGGCGGTCTCCTCGGTCTCCAGCGGACTGGAAAGGAACAATTGCCCATGCTCGGAGCCGAGCACCACGAAGTCTGAGAGGCCAGCAGCCAGCGCAGACACGCCCACGACTGGCCCCAGGACGAGGCTGATTATCGGAATCCTGCCGCTGCAGGCGACCAGCCGGTCGAGCAACTCTCCAGTGCCGGCGAGCGAATGGACGCCGTCGTGCGCACGCTGGCCACCACCGTCCCAGATTCCCACCAAAGGAATTCTGGCACGTTCGGCCATTTCGACCACCTTCGAGATTTTCAGAGCGTGCATCTCACCCATTGAGCCGCCGAAAACGGAGAAGTCCTGTGAGAAGCAGAAGACCCTTCTTCCATCGATTGATCCGTGGCCGCAGACGACCCCATCTCCCTCGAACGGGTGCATGTGCAGGTTGTACTCCTGATTGCGGTGGGTGACGAACGTGTCCACCTCTACGAAAGAGCCCTCATCTAGTAGCGAATCCAGCCGTTCACGCGCTGTTCCTCTGCCCTCTGCCCTGAGCCCCTCAATCTTGGATTGACCCCCTCCACTCTCCGCCTGCTGGCGCCGCCACGCCAAGTCCTCGGAAAGTTCCGAACTGCCGCGTGCAGGGGGGCTCACTTAGCGGTGAGAATACTGCCGGTCCATCACGAAAGCGGCGGAGTAATCTACACGTAATCGCAATTGAAAAAGTGAATTTCCAATTGGAGAATCACTCAGATTGTGTCGGGATTCTCACCCGCGAGGTCAGCCGTCCAAGCCGCCGCCAGTTCATCTCCTGAAACACCACGGCTCAGCAGATGGTGCAACTTGGCCAGTGAGGCCTCCGGCGAGCAGGTCGATCCGTGCCCTAGCACACCCAGTTCTTGCTGATCACGCCCCTTGCTGTAGACGTCGAGATGTATCGGTCCGCGAATGCACTGAGTTGTGACTACAGCGACCCCACCGGCCCCCACATACGCGCCGAGCGCGTCTGCGACGGCAGTATTCTCCGGAGCGTCGCCTGGGTCATCGAGCGGGAGGTGGCCCAATCCAGTCCCGTGGAACAGGATGGCATCGTATCCAGCGCTGCCAGCAATTTCGATCTGGTCGGCGTAGAGTTGCGAACCGGCCACGAGCTGTAGGATGCGAACTTCCTCCGAGAACGAAGTGGGAGATTCGCACACCTCCCTTGCTGCGGCCTGCTGTCGTCGGGACGCGTAGCCTTCCTCCAAGGTGATCTCAGCACCATCTTGGGAGACGTCCACCTCGGCTAGCGGATCTTGGTTCACACTCTGGAAGGCGTCTCTGCGTGATGAGTGGTCCTTGCGTACGGCACATCCTGGGTGAACAGCCATCACGCCATCATCTGAACCTGCGTGCATGATGAGCGTCGTGGAATCGGCGCACCCCCCGGCGGGTTCAGGTCCGTGAGCAGCCCAGTGAACGGCGGCGATGAGATTCTGCACTCCATCTGTGGACCCTCGGTCTGAGGACCTCTGTGAGCCGGTGAAGGTGATTCTTCCGGCTGGTCTACCCCCTTCCCCCGAGAAGGCGAACGCGACTGCTGCGGCAGAGATGTGCATCGTGTCGGTGCCATGGGTGATGACCACCCCCGCGGCTCCTTCGGAGAACGCCTCAGTGCACGCGCTGGCCATCCTGTTCCAGTGCCGTGGCCTGATGTCGTCCGACCACATGTTCCCAAGTTTGCGCGTGCGTATGCGGGCGTGGTGGGCGAGTTCGGGGACCGATGCGAGCAGTTCCTCCGGTTCGAAGCGAGCGGTGACCGCGCCGGTGCTGTAGTCCACCTTGCTGGCGATCGTTCCGCCGGTGTGCAGGATGAACACCACCGGGAGACCAGCATCCTCTACCAACTCACCTTCATCTCCAGCAGACTCCGCAACAGGGCCTGACACGACCTCAAGGTCAGTGACGTTGTCCAGACGATGGGTGACGTTGTAGCCGTTCAGCAGTTTGACTGTGATACACCCTTCGGCGCTCGGAGCGAGCAGCACTCCCTCGACCACGGTCGGCCCGTTCCAGGTCGACGCGTTGAGGCGGACCTTCGAGCCGACCTGCGGCAAGCCGTCCTCCCCAACCATGTCGCCCCGTGTGCGGCTTCAGTCCATCAACGCGCCGATGCTCGACAGTGGACTGTTCGCCGCATTCCACCCCGAATCGTTGAAAGACAGAGGCAGGGTGGCCACACCCACCGCCGGGGTGGCGTAGTTGGTGGCGCGTCGGACTCATAGGGCAGCCTTCTGGCAGAGTGAGCGCTGAAGCCCCTTCGCAATGTCTGAGACATCCGAAGGTCGCGGGTTCGAGTCCCGCTCCCGGCACCTGTTCAGCGCCGCGCTTCGCTGTGCCCTTGCCTAAGCCGGGGTAGCAAGCAGCGAACGCATGATAGGGGGTGCGCGCTGGGGCGGAGCGACGCACATGGTCGACGTGAGCACTGCGATGGCCGCCGCCCGCGCTGATTCCGGCAAGCGCAGGCGTGGAGACCAGAAGGGCAAGAGGCGGCCGGGGAGCAAGTTGGGTGTGGAGTCGTTCGACCCTGCTGAGCATGTGCAGAAGGAGAAGGCGGACACCATCTCGATGTGGTTGATGATCCTCATGGGGATCTCCGTCGGCTTCGGCTTTCGCTACCTGATGATGCCCGGGATGGAGGAGCCGCGGGATGTACTGTGGTTCCTTCCGCTGGCATTGGTGGTGATCATTCCAGCGTTGCACAGGGTCCTGATCCCGGAGCCGCACAAGTCGCTGTACACATTCGGCAACTGGTTCCGTGCCGCTTTTCTCTACATCTTCACCTGGCTGTCCATCTCCTTCCTGGTGGTTAATCCACCACTCGGGGACATCGCAGCTCCTGAAGTGGCTGGAAAGTGGACGGTCGTGCTGGTGGATGAGGATGGGACTGTCATACTCGACGAGGGCAACCTGACCTCCAAAGGCGGCGAGTTCACCCTGTTCCGCAACGACAGCATCGCCTCAGCGACCATCGTGTTCGCAGTGCGTGACAACACCGACCCCGATGCCGCCACGCTCACATTGAGCCATCTCATGATTGCACCCGGCGCAGAATCGGTGACGGTGGCTGACGGAACTGTCGGTGATTTAGGAAGTGGGAACGGCTCGTGCGCATCAATTTGGGATTCTCTCTCCCCCGTGCAGCGCGACAAAATCGTACTGCATGAGGCGGATTCCTGTGTGTCCCTCGACCTTGGGAGACTCTCCATCGGAGACTACGATTTCTCGCTGACGCTTTCAGAGCAGGGCGATCCGTGGATCAACTCCGCCAGTCAATCGTGGCGTCTCACTGTGCTCTGATACTCCATGGTTCAGTGTCACGCCCACGCCGGTTTCAGAAGATCGGCATGTTTGTTCACTATCGCCTCAAACATCGGCCGCAGCTTCTCCCTGAGTTTTTCGTCCATCACGCTGTCACTGACTCGCGCTGAACGCCATCTGCGGACGTTCTCAGCGAGCATGGTACAGGCGAGCAGGTCCCCGAACAGCAATTTTCTCGTCGTCTTGTGTTGCATTCCATCACCAAGTGTAGAGGGCATGGCACGAATACACCTTGATTTTCCACGGAGACCATCCCGACTGTAAGTGAAAGTGAATCTAGTTCACTCACATTCTGTGCGTCCAGGGATTCAACCAATGGGAGCAAGTAGTTCATTAGTCGGCGAGCATATTGCATAGGCGGCTGCACAGCGCGTCAAGTTGTAGGGCTTCACCGCCGCCCTCGACCAATCGAAAGTCAATCTCCGCCATCATCTCCGTGAGGTCTAGTTTCTGGCTCTCAGAGAGGAACTCGATGTCGAAAACGGAACGGTGCAATTGGTTCACGAAATCCGTTCCTGCGAGACCGTACTGGTCAAGGATTTCCCGTAGTCGTCGTCGTGCAGGATGGAATCCGTCCTGCTTGCATGCGAGCACGAAGCCGTGCAGTGCTTCAGGTGGCGCAGTGGCAGTGGTCTCGTAGACCAGTGCGCGGGTGATGTGCGGATCCAATGAGGCGGCCACCTGCAGTGCGGTGATGGCCTTCCTGAGATCACCAAGGCTGACGTGCACGATTGCATCACAAGCGTCGTCGTCGAGTTCGATATCCTCCGAGGCGGCGATTTCACGCACTTCCTCGGCCACCTGGTCGGAATCTATCGGACGGAAGCGGAAGACAGCGCAGCGGGATTGGATCGGTTCGATGATCTTGGACGAGTAATTGCACGATAGGATGAACCGACAGGTCCCTGAGTATTGCTCCATGATACGACGCAGCGCCCCCTGCGCGTCGGGTGTGAGCGCATCCGCCTCGTCTAGGAATATGACCTTGAATGTCGCACCGCCGAGTGGAGCAGAACGTGCGAACTGTTTCACCTTGGTACGGATGCTTTCCAGCCCCCGCTCATCGCTGGCGTTCATTTCCAGGGTGTTCTCCCGATAGGAGTCCGTGAACACATCTCTGGTCAGGGCGAGTGCTGCAGTGGTCTTACCCGTTCCCGGGGGGCCGGCGAACAGCATGTGCGGGAATGTTCCCGATTCAGCGTATACCTCCAGTCGGTTGACCACTGCGGACTGTCCGCGGATGCCCCCGACACTCTTTGGCCGGTGCTTCTCGACCCACATCTGACTCATGCTGCGCGTACCGTCGTCAACTCACGTACGACCGCCGATAACCATTGCGTCACCAGTGGGTTGGGATGTGCCCCTGCTGCGGGACACTCCATAGGAGGGTCCCGTGGCCGAAAGCGGTTAATGCCAGCAGCGTGTCGCCGAAAGCCGGTTGCAATGCTGAAGGGGAGAGAATCTCGTCGAAAGGGGGTGACTGCGTGCCTTTTGGCGCTGCTGATGGTGCTGGTTCCGTGGAGTGTATTTTCATCTACGACTGAATTGGAAATTGAATCGGGTCCCCTCTGGGCAACGGGTTCCTCAACCGCCAGCGCCGACACGATGCTAAATGTCACCTCACCGAATGCTACTTACGGCTCATCGTACAACCTGAACCTCTCCTCGGAATTGATGGATGAACGGCCTACGCTGCTGTTCACATTCCCGTTGACCTCCAACGTCACCGGAGGAATAGTGCCTGCGGCAGGATCCATCCAGAGCGCGTCGGTCACGCTCCACTTCGTGTATGTCGGAAGCACAGGGAGCACCTACATCCACGCAGCAGCACTGAATGGGACCTACGAGGAGGCGAATGCCACCTATCTCAACAGAACCCACAACACCACTTGGGATGACCCCGGAGCGAACGGCGCTGACGATCGCGGCCTATGGGAACCGCGAGCCCAACTTCCGGGAAGCAGTGGCTCGGTGACGGTGAACATCACCGCCATCACCCAGCAGGCGCTCGCCGCTGGGCTCACCAACGTGTCCATCGCAGTGTCGTCATCTGGTCTGGCCATCTATGTCGTGCACAGCAGCGAGCACCCGACCACCAGCAAACGGCCTACGATGACCGTCACACACAGCAACAGCCAACCGGCGACAGGGGCCGCTGTGTTGCTTTCCTCACCTGCAGATGGTTCAGTGGTGATGACACCTGACCTCGTGCTCAGCGCAGATACAGAACCGACTGTTTCCTGGACGAATCTTTCCGGTTCGGGAGTCGAGGCCCACTTCTCCAGTAGTAAGGATTTCAGGGAGGCGACCGATGGTGACTGGGACTTCGTATCCTGGCCCTCTAACTCCGATTTCAGCATCTCCGGTTCCAACGGCACTTTCACCGTGCCTTCTTCCGACGCTCTGCTGGAAGGAAAGACGATTCATTGGCGACTGCGCTCGACCATGTCAGACCAACTGTCAGACTGGGAGAGCGGTTGGTTCCTGCTCCCTGAGCATGACGCCACGCTGCAGTCGAACGGTTCGGCGAACGAGACGTTCTATCGTGACACGTTGAACCTGAGCCGCGGCACTATCGATGACACCTGGGTGCGCTCTGGGATGACGAACTACTCTGGAGGCAGTGACGAGTCTAGCATGAGAGTCGGATTCTCCAACAACACCAGTTACGGCGAGATGCACACCATGATCAGGTTCGACCTTCCTGACACCGGAATGCACACCAACGCAACCATCGAGTCGGCGAAACTCTCGATGCGGCGCACCGACAGGGAGGGTGACGCGTGGATATCTGTCCACGAGCAGTACCTCAACGACTGGTCCGAGGATGATGCAGATTGGAACACCTCGGACGGTGTCAACAACTGGACGAATGGCGGAATTGCATTGGGCGCCTACCAGAAAATCGGAACTGCGCTGGATGTCATCAACGGCAACAAGACGGGCCCGACCTTCGACTTCGATGTCACCTATGCAGTGCAGGAGCATCTCAGGGATGCGAACACGTGGGGGTACCAAGGAAGCCCGGGCATCACGTTCATTCTTCTGGGTCCAACGAGCGGCAACGACTGGGTGGAGTTCGGGAGCAGCGAAGATGGTGCCTGGACCTACCGTCCGAAGATGCTCATCACCTACAAGTGGGGAGACGGGATAGCCCCCAATCCGACCACGGTCCTCTCACCGCTCGACGGTCAGGGTGTCTGGGTGAACAGCAGTTACAACCTGACTGGGGACACGACTCCGATGCTCAAGTGGGACACAACGGGCATCAGCAACGACGAGATCATCCTCGAGTTGGCGAACACCTCGGACTTCGACACAGGGGTGGTTCATCACGTTGAGAGTTGGTCCCAGAACTCCGGAATCAGCACGTCCGCGGGCACGTTTGCCGTACCAGCACCATGGAATCTTGAGAAGGGTCGCTACTACTACTGGCGCATCCAGGTGGTGGAGGATGGGGACATCTCAGCGCATACCACGCAGAAGTTTTTCATCAGCGAGATGAACTCTACCTATCTGGGTAACAATCAGTGGGAACTGCGCCTGCGGCACGGCAACGCCTCGTCGAGCATCGACGCTCCGTTCTGTGGTGACACCTACATCGACAGTCTGGCGACCAACGTATCCAACGACGCCGGCGAGTTGTCAATCACGAGCAGCCAGTACACGCTGTTCGGTTGCGACGTCCGCAGCCATGCGCTGCCTTCTGGCTTCGCCGTCACCGATGTAGCACTCAGCATGTGGTCCTCATACACCAGTGGTTCAGTACCCGCCTCAATCTACGAATTGAATCAGCACCTGTGGCGCGAAGGCAGCGCCACGTGGGATACCTACAACGGAGTTGATTCATGGGATGTAGTTGGAGCGGGAGGAAGTGATCGAGGGCAGTTGCTTGACACCATCACGATTTCTGCTAGTGGTAGCCCGATGGAGTTCGAATGGAACGTCACCGTTGCTGTGCAGAACTCGATGCGATGGAATGTTCCTGTGGATTTCGTCATCATTGGTGCGGGGAGTGGGCAAGCTGCAATGATGGACAAGGAGAACGGAGGAACCACAGATTATCCTGAACTCGTAATCATCTATGCACCCGGTTCCATGGATGTACCGGATCCCCCTGCACCGGTCTCACCGGTGAGCGGTGTCTGGTCGATGGCCGCTGACATGATTGGACCGGATCAGCAACCGACCCTGCACTGGAACCACTCCGGGTCGATCATCGCCAATGGCTGGGTTGTCGAGATGGACACCGACTCAACGTTTGGCAGTTCCAACTATACCATCGCTCGCTCATGGTCCGAGATTAACGACTTCAATGTGACCGCTCGCACCTACATCCCCCCGAACAATCTCACAGCAGGCCAGACATGGTACTGGCGAGTGCGCGGCTCGTCTGTGACCAACCAGTTGGGCAACTGGAGCCAGACAGCCTACTTCGAGGTGCCTAACATCAACGCAGCTTGGGAGGATACGACCACTTCGTGGGTTGAGATACGAGATTCAGACGCATTACCCGATCAGGGCATTCCAGAGGTCCGTGATACCTGGCTGTCCGGCGGCACAGCGAGCGACCTCACGCACTACACATCGAATGAGTTGGTCGTGGGCAATCTCGGCACCGATGGTCCCAAGTCAGCGCTGCTGTCCATCCCGTTGGAAGAACTCCCACAGCGGTCAAATGTGCGCATCGTGAAGGCAGAGTTGAGCATGTGGGCACTCACAGTGAACACGACGATCGGTGGTCTCGCACCGCGCATCTCTGCGCACCCAACACTGCGTGGGTGGACGGATGCTGCGAATGGTACCACATCGGATGGTACGTGGAATTGGAGTGGAATTGCGGGGCTGGGCAGCAACGAAACTGGTGAACTGGTCGATGTTGGTGAACCGACCTCATCCAGTTGGTTCACTCTCAACGTGACCGAGATTGCTCACCTGGCGATCTCCAATGGGGATGATCGCCTAAACGTGACGCTGTTCGGCGGCTTTCGGGCAGCCGAGGCGGTGTTCTATTCCTCGGACAGCGTCTGGGCGAACAGGCGTCCATACCTCACCATCTGGTTGCGCAACGGAACTGGCACTCCCCCCGGGGCAGCTGCCATACCGGTTTCTCCTGCGGATGGTGGCATTACGTGGGATGTCAGCGGCCACGCATTAGGCAGCGACACGACGCCGACGTTGAACTGGACGCATCCGGACAGTGCCAACGTTTCCGACTGGCGGGTGTATTTTTACCAAGACCCCTCGAACTTGCTCGGAATTCGTGAAGGCTGGGAAATCTACGATTCACGCCATGACTCCGGTTTCGACCTGACCAACCTCTCGTTCACACCCACCACTCCCCGTTCTGAGAACTCGATAGACAGGTGGTTCGTACAACCGATCAAGGATGACATGCTCGGTCCGCGTAGCACGCACTTCTTCTTCGATATTCCAAAGCGGCTGGGCAGCGAAATCAACTCGACCGATGCCACGTTGCACGTGCAGGAAGGCTCCGCAGTGTCCCGTCTATCGCTTCCCACTACCACTACCGATGCGACGCTCGATTCGTTCAGTCCGAACGCGATGAATGGTGCCAGCAGCGCCCTCACGATTGGGCGCAGCATAGGCACAACCAACACCAACTACCGCACTGTCACCGTGCTCACGATGAACATCTCGAGTCTGCCTGTACCTGAGCCTTGGGAAGTGATGCATGCTGAAATCAGGTTGACCTGCTACGCCAGTTGGGGAAGCCAGACTCTGAATGTCTCAGTATCTCCGTTGCTGATTCCATACGCTGAGAATCAAGCGACTTGGAATCGGCGGGGCGTTTACGGAGTTAACATCCCTTGGCATTCACCAGGCGCACAAGGATCCAATGACAGTGGTGGAGTCGAGTCATCGACGAGCGTGACCACGACCGGCGTATATGCTTGGAACGTCACCCAGATGCTGCAGGCGGCGCGCACACGTGGCGACGATACCCTTAGCCTGCTGTTCGAGGGTCCTGTTGGAACGAGCCTGTTCAAGCAGTTCTACTCCTCGGAAGCGTCGAACTCTACCTATCGCCCGGCGCTCAACATCACGCATCGAATCGGTACGCAATGGCTGCCCGCCGATGTCGCGTCAACTCTGCCCACCTCTGGTTCGACCCTGTGGCAGCCAAATCAGCCGCGACCGACCGGTCTCGACCCGATCAGCATGTGCTGGATTCATCCGAACCCTACGAACGTCACCTCGTGGCAGGTGCAGACATCTCTCACCTCTCGTTACGCTGCGGGCAGCACTTGGCTGTATGATTCGAGTGACCCCTCATCCCACAACGGCAGCTTCAACCTACCGAACCTCTGCTACACCTCTCCCTCAGGGGTCGTCTGGGGGGACCAGTGGCACTACTGGCGCGTGAGGCCAATCATTGGTGACAGCGTAGGCAACTGGACCGACGCAGGGCCGTTCAGGGTTCCTACAGATCAGGGATTCGATGATGGGCTCGGCAATCATACGGTTCGATTGAGCCGTGGCTCCGTGTTCGTGCAGAGCGGTGCGCTGCCGACCGTTCCCGACACATGGCTGAACTCCGCCAGCGGAGGATGGCGAAATGTCAGTCAGGCCACCAGCACGACAATTGTGGTCGGCTCCAGTCCGAATCAGGCCGGTGCCGCAGCGGTCGGTCTCATCCAGTTCGACATGTCTGAACTGCCATTCCCACCCAACATGCTTGCCTCCTCGGCTAAGTTGCAGATGTACCGCGTAGGCTACTCTGGTACTGGGGTGCACACCGTGAGCGTGCACGGTTGCTCGTCATTCAACGAGACAGATACGTGGAACTCCTTCTCGATCGCCAACAACTGCAACGCGACCGCCCTCACAAGCACCACACAGCCCGCCAGCGGGCTCGGTGTTTGGTACGAATGGGACGTTGCCGCTCTGCTCAACAGCGTGGGCTACAACGGGGTGCTGAACCTCGCGGTGAAGAGCAGCTGGTCAGGCAATCTGCAATTCGCTTCGGGCGAGACTTCCAATTCATCTCTGCGG
Source organism: uncultured Candidatus Poseidoniales archaeon (assembly GCA_964618995.1). GTDB lineage: Archaea > Thermoplasmatota > Poseidoniia > Poseidoniales > Thalassarchaeaceae > JAKUTA01. The sequence continues at coordinate 32,149 of CAZUBQ010000011.1, forward strand.
CCGTATCTCGATATCGAATACGTGGACAACGTGAACGGCACCCAGCCGCCGGTGACTCCAGTGCTCATCTCGCCGTTTGACCAGCAGATTCTCTACACGAACATCGGCTATCTGCTGGAATCTCCTACTCGGCCGATGCTCGTGTGGCAGTATGATGCGAGCACTACAGGCTACGTCGTGCGCATCAGCAACGACACATCCTCGTTGGTGTTCCACTCCTGGAACTCGACGGTTCAGGGTACCTTCGGTCTGGGCAACTACACTCCCGGATTCGACCTCGCTGCCGGAGAGATGTACATCTGGAGCGTTCAGGCGATCAACGGCAGCGTCCTGAGTCCGACGAGCGCCTCGTGGTCGTTCGGCATCGGTGACCCGCACACAGCATCGATAGGGGCGAACATCTGGGAGGCGCGCTATCAGGAAGGAGCGGACGCTGACATCTTCAATCACCCCCAGATGCATGATACGCACATCAGCAGTTTCTACACGACGATGAATTACGGTTCGGCGCGGATGCGCGTCGGTGTGGGCTGTGACGGCCCGGCGAACAACCAGAAACAGTGCAACGGGTTGCTGAAGGTTGACTTGGGACAGTTGCCGCTATCTTCCTCCACACGTGTTCACTCAGCCCAGTTGTCCCTCTGGCTGGATGACATCCTGACGCCGAACACCGGATACGTGGACGTCACCGTCTACGCACTGGTGAACCCGTGGTTGGATGAGAATCAGGCAACATGGCAACAGGCAGCTCTCGGTCACCCCTGGAATGTTAGCGGCGCAGACGGAGCCGATCGCGGCCTCATCGCGTTGGACACCGTGCGCATCAATGCGATGCAAGGTTCTGGTTTCGTCAACTTCGATGTGAGCGGTGCGCTCGGTTCCGCTGTCAACGGTACTTTATCCATCGTGCTCGTCGGCACTCCACAGCAGAACTCCCAGACACCACAGGCGTGGGCAGTCTTCAATCACAGCGAGTCCCCATCCGCCAACCATCGACCAATCTTGATGCTCAACTACACCAGCGTGTTCGATGTCCTGATCAGCGGCGCGAACCAGACAACTGCTGACAACGACGTGCAGTTGAACTCCACTCTCGTGGACATCGACGGCAACCCGCTGTCTGGATCCATCGAGTGGATAACCTCTGATGGCACCGTGTCACAATCGGGGCTGTTCACTCCGCACAACGCGGGCATCGTAACCCTCACCGCACGCTTCGGCCGGGTCATTGCCCAACACAACATAACCGTGCTTCCAGGCATTCCAATCCAACTTGTTGGAGGGCCGCTCACCGCCGGCATCTCCGCTGACGAAACGGCATCGTTCTTCGTAGATGTGATTGACCAGTTTGGCAACTCAGTCAGTGGCGAGACCATCACGTGGACTGTGACCAACGGGACACTGCTGCCGGGGACGTCGATGACAACTCCCGTGAGCAGCGTCACCTTCATCCCTTGGAGTCAAGGCACGCAATGGATCAACGCCAGCTGGGGAACCCAGACCCTGAACATCGCAATCGCAGTGGTCGAGGGGGCTCCGGAACACCTCACCATTGATGGCTGTACGGTTGTGGCAGCGGGGGAAGAATGCCACTATGATTGGAGCGCGTGGGACCAGCACGGTAACGCGGTGGCATCTGGCCTCGCCGGTAACATCAGTTGGACGGTGGAGAACGGCAGTTTCAACGACACGACTGCTAACTACTCCGCATGGGGGGTCGGATTCTGGAACGTGACTGTGTCGAGTTCGCTGAACATGTCGGCAAGCATGCTGGTAGAGACCACGTATGGGGTGATTGACCTCCTCGTTCTGAATGCGTCAACGACATCACTGACAGCCGATGGCAACGTCACCTTCACCACGGTGCGCATCGATGTGCGTGGCAACCATCTGAACGTGACGCTTCCTCTGTCCGCATGGGCGTGGTCAAACGGATCGCTGTATGCAGAAGATCCAGTGCGCTGGGTTCCATGGAATTCCGCACCGCAGTGGGTCGACGTCACCTTGGAGAACATCACCTCGAGCGTCAATATCAGCGTGATGCACGGTGAGGCTGTTGGAATCCGCCTGTCCACTCAAGATACGCAGAGGGCTTCAGGGCAGAGTTTCTCCATCGACGCCTACTCGTTCGACCAGCGTGGTAACGAATGGCCCGCCAGCGTAGATGCTTGGAACATCCTCGAGCCGGGTTCTACATCGGCTTGGCTCATTGGTTATCCCACTAACGCCGTGTTTGAGGCGGTGATAGCTGGAACTTGGACGGTTGAGGCGACCTACATGCATCAGGGAGTCAACGTGATGACAGACCAGATTCTATTCACAGTCGTACCCGGTCCGTTGGCGGAGATCATCATCAACGGAGATGGAAGCGACATCACTGCTGACGACAATATCGACCTCGACCCAATCGTACGCGACGCCAACGGCAACGCGCTGTCAACAGACATCCTGCGTTGGTTCCTATGGGATGACTCAACCACGCTGAGCCTTCCACCCTCGTGCGTCGACTGGAGTGAGGAACTCACAACTCAGTTGCAAACGAATGGTCACATCTGGGAGGCGAGTATGGTTGGCGACTGGAAGATATGCGCGATGTCCGGACCCTACCAACAGGTAGCTAGCATCTCTGTCACCCACGGCGTTCCGTTCGTGCTCACACATCATGCCAACGGCGTGCAACTCATCGCCGGCAACGCCCTTCAGGTGCATGTTAACGGCACCGATTCGGATGGAAACATGTTCGCAGTACATGTCGTCTGGACCGGCGATACTGCCGATTGGACGATGCTCGAAGGTATGGGAGTAGCCGAGTGGCACGGCAATCAGACAGGTGTGCACTCGCTGAAGTATACCAACGAATCCACCGGGCTGTTCGGTTGGTGGGAAGTCACTGTTGATTCAGCCATGCTGAACCGACTGGTAATCCACGTAGCACCTGCGTTGACGGTGCTCCAGCAGGACACCATCACTGTCACCGCGCAGGCGTTCGATGCCTATGGCAACGAAATCGAAGTTCCTGAGAACGCCTTCCTCGACACCGGCGGCGACAAGCACGTGAAGACCAGGGTCAACAACAGCATGTGGGAGGTCTACATGGTCAATGAAGGAACCTCGATGCTCACACTCGTGAGCGGAACGGTCTGGGATGACGAAACGGTGATTGTAGAGCAGACGGTGCTTGGATTCTTTGAGGAGGGCGGCGTGCTCTACTGGGTCGGTGCCGGCCTGTTGGTGGTCGTGGTGCTGGCGTTGATCGGCGTACTGATGCTCCTGCTCAGGCGAGGCCGCGACGACGAGGATGATTTCTATCCGGAGGAAGAGGACACCTCCGACTTCGATGACAGAGATTTCGTTCCACTCGACGATGCACTTGACGATGAGGACGCGGAGCCGGATGTGTCTGTAGACGAGGACGGTACTGAGTGGTGGGAAGACGAGCAGGGAGCCTGGTTCTATCGCACTCCGGACATGGATGACTGGGAGCTCTTTGAAGAGTGAACTCCCTCATTTGCTGTAGTAGATCAGCCCACGCGCCACAGCCTTGCACGCAAGCCCGAAATCCCCTCTCACGCGTGTGTGACGCCCGCGGGCAGCGCGGCGCTCATTTCATGAGCGCCGTGTGCCGTCGGTATGCCGGGAGAAGCCATGTCGAGACAAGTCGGACCCGGCGTGATGTTGGCACTGCTGGGTATGCTGCTGCTGCAGTCTTGGGTGGCCTGCATTCCCTCTGCCCCTCTCTCTCCCGCCGTTCCGAGTGTCCCCGCATCCTCCAATCCGCAGCCATCTGGTGGGAATCTGGTGGATTATGGCGACGGGACCGCCAGCCTGACGGTGTGGGAGGAGCCACTGGGCATCGGGATGGTGCGCGACACGTGGATAGGTTCGGCAGCGCCTGACAGCAATCACGCCTACAGCAACGGGTTGCGTGTCGGACATTCCAGCAACAACAGCAACCGTGACTGCGCCATGTTGGCACTCGATCTCGACATGGCGTCTCTGTGGACAAACGTGAGCATTCTCTCGGCGTCACTCGAATTGATGCCCTCACAGGTGAATGGAACCCCGGAGCTGTTCACGTACATGATTTACAAGCACAATTGGAACCCCGAACAGGCCACCTGGAACGACTATGATTCCGGTCAGTCGTGGGAGGTGTCCGGTGCTCAGGGCAACGATGACTCGGGGGGGTTGATGGATCAGCAGTCCACGCTCACCAATGGGAGTTGGCAGACATTTGATGTCACCAAATCGGTCGACCTCGCCCACTTCCGTCGCAGCCAAGGCTTCGATTCCACCGCAGGAGTACTGCTGTGTGGGCCGGCTTGGGGTGATTCCAACGTCGAGTTCCTTTCGTCCGAAGTCGCAATGTCCTCCGCTCGGCCCCGATTCAACATCACCTTCTCTTGGGGGGGTTCCTCCACACCATCCCCTAACACTCGATGGGTGGATGTCCACCCACGCTCTCCTGTACGAATTGACGCAGACAGCCCGCTGACTTTCAGCGCCACGGCGCGGACGGGGCAGGGCGACGTGAGCAGTGGCACGGTCGCATGGAGGGCGACGACCGGGAGCATCGACGCTGGCGGTATGTTCACTCCTGATGTCGCCAACGTGACCAAGATCGAAGCGGATGTCATGGGTGTCTTAGGCGAGGTGTTTCTCCATGTGGTTCCTGGAATGCCGGTGTCGCTGAGCCTCAATCCCGAGACCGCGACACTGCCCATCGATGCGGTGCTGAACCTGTCTGAGGAACTGCTCGATGCGCACGACAACGTGGCCAGCGGCATGACGCTGAGTTGGCACGCCGATGTCGGCAGCGTGAATGAGACGGGCGTCTACACTCCTTCAGCGGTCGGGGAGGACACGGTCACAGTTTACTGGCAGACACTTTCGGCCAGCAGTGACATCACAGTCACACCCGGTACCCCAGTACACCTGTTGTTCGATTCTGACCTCACGATTCCATCAGGTGGCACACTTCCGTTGGTTCCGGTCGTCACCGATATACTTGGGAATGTGATGCCACTCGCCTCCGCCGGGGCAATCACCTGGGAGAGCGAACAGGGTTCGGTCGACTTCGCAGGTATCTACACTGGCGCCGAGACTGGGACATGGCGCATCAACGCAACCAGTGATTCCGGAGCGAGCGGTCAGGCGCTCGTCGAGGTGACCGCCGGAGAGCTCGACGACATCGAATTGGTGCCGCCGAATGGATCGGTCCCCGCCGACCAGCCTGTTCCATTGCAACTGTTGTGGATCGATGTGCAGGGCAATCATGTTCCAGTACGAATCCCATTGTCCAACTGGACGGCCGAGGACGGCAACTTCCGCATGACCTCAACGGGAGTCGAATGGTTGCCGCGGCGAGTGGGGAACTGGACGATTGGTGTTCACGTAGAGGACCACTGGGAGAACATCAGCATCGATGTGGTGCATGGCAACGCCAGCCGGCTGCTCATCGTATCCGACGGCGACACCGTGTCCGCCGACAATGTGCTCGACCTGCTGCTGCAGGCTGAGGACGTTCGGGGGAACCGTTGGACAGTGAGTGGAAACTGGTCGATGATGGAACCTGAGGCGGCTCCATGGTTGTCTGAGGTGGATGACGGAGCGCGGTTCGATGCGACGATGGTGGGGGCGTGGACGGTGTCCGCAGAGCATGCCGGAGCGGAGGGGACAGTGACAGCCTTCCTGTTCGTCGAAGTGTTCCCTGGTGCACTGGCACGCATCGAATTGCAGGGTCATGGTGAGCGTATCTCAGCCGATGAGTCATTCGATTTCCAACAGAGATTCTTCGACATGGATGGAAATCTGCTGACAGATGTTCAGCTCAACTGGACCTTCACACACAACGGTAATTCCTACGACCGCACGAACGATCTCAGATCGAGCGGAGGGGTATGGTATCCGCAATTAGCGGGTCATCATGACGTGCTCGTTGAAGCGGGTGGGGTGTTCTACCAGATTGGCATCGACGTAGACCCGGGCATGCCACACACGATTCGTTCGCTGCAGTCGGACGGATTCGTCCTCACCAGTGGCGAATTGGTGGAGTTGGTGATCAACGCCACTGATCTGGATGGCAACGACTTCGGAACCGATGTACTATGGATGCTTCCGCGTGATTCAATCGAGTTGGAGAATGGTTCCCGGAGTGGTCACTATCTCGCTCGTGGGCTCGTCGCTGGAGAGCACACACTCGCATTCACCACCGGATTCGCCAACGGAGAACTACGTATCGTAGTCAAACCAGGAGTCCCTAATGACATCGAGATCGAGTTGTCGCGTGACAACGCTCAGACGGGAGATGTGATCGATGTCGAGGTACGGGTACTCGACTACGGAGGGAACCTGCTCGTGGTCGACCCTGAACAGGTGGAGGTGACCACGAGTACTGGAAAGATAGCTCATGATACCGGTACCCATTGGAGGCTGTTGCTCGATAATCCCGGAGTTCAGCAGCGTATCCGCGCGAACTACTCCGGGGTCGAGAGAGAAGTATTCCTCGATGTCGATGCTGACCCACTGTACGCCTTCGGAGCTTCGGGATTGGCTACGACGCTCTGGGGGGCCGTTGCCGGCGCCATCTTCCTGTTCCTGCTGCTCATCGGACTCATGCGTTCGCGCGCCCGTAAGGAGGCGGTCTCACTCGATATGCTATACGAGGAGGACGAGGAGCCGAAGGAGTCGGCACCGGTCGCCACGTTGGCAGCGTTGCACACACGCCAGTTCCGTCGGCCCTCCCATTCCAAGCCCCCGAGCAGCGCCACATTGAGCGGCCCCCCGATGGCAGCACCAGCTGCCGCCTCCTTCCAACCGCATCCGCAGCAGGGATGGAATCCCTACCAGTACGCCGCTTGGACTCAGGCTCAGCAACAGCAACCGGCTCAGTTTCCGGCGACTGCCCCCGTAGCTCCGCAGAGCATCGAACCGCCAACACAGGAGCATGAACCACAGCAGATTCCAGATCCCCAGGCCTCAGAGATGAGTCCCGACTCTTCTGCCGCGGTTCCGGGAGTGGAAGTTGCGACCGAGGATGCTGCGAGCACCGAGGATGATGCTTGGACCGAGGAGCGGATTCGTCAATGGTGCTCAGCGCAGGGTTGGGACGAATCACAGATTTCGGCCTACCTAGGGCAACTGCATGAGTCCACAGACGGCAGCGTCACTTACGAGCAGGAAGCGGAGACACCCGTGTCAGAGAATATCGAAGAGGCGGTCGACGTTCCTGCGGAGACTGTTCCTGAAAGGTCAGCAGATGTGCGCGAATCCGGTGTCATGAAAGCGATGGACGGAACAGAACAGGGAAGCACCGGGTGGTATCTGGATGCTGAGGGGCGACCCTCATATTGGACCGTGGATGCGGCGGGCAACTGGGGGAGAGAGAAATGAGCGACATACCACTCGTGCGACGCCAATCGTCCTTCGTGCTGCTCCTCATATCCCTGCTGTTGGCCTCCTCGCTTTCATCCCTGATGCCTCACGAACTCGTATCTCAGGTCAGTGCTGTATCCGGCAGGTCGTGTGGTGGTCCGGACAACGTCACCAGCATCGAGATTCTCCCTCCCGGGCCTGTCTCCGTGAAGGCTGATGGCAGCCAGTTGTTCGAAATCACTCTCAAGGATTCGGCTGGGTTGGTCGTCGATGGCAGTGCCGACTGGGGTACTGACAACGGGACACTCGTTCCACAGAGTTCAACCTCCATCCTCTACTATCCCTGGGCGATTGGGGCTCACGAGGTGTGGGCTTGCGTCGGCGATGTCAACAAGAGCGTGATTGTAGACGTCGTGATCGGAGTGCCGGTCGATCTGCAGTTGACCGCTGATGACCACAACATCACCGCCGATGAGACGCTGGATCTCGATGTGCTTCAGTTCGATTCGCGCGGCAACAGCGGCCCAGTGACCACATTCTCGTCCGACTGGGTCGTTCCCGAGGGCTCAGCAATCGAGTTGATTCCCGGAGAATCTCCTAGATGGATTCCCGGCCCGATAGGCCGATTCAACATCAGCGTGTCAGTCGACGAGTACATTGACACATGGGAAGTGAACGTCAGCCGCGGTGCCGCTCAGAATCTGTTCATCGAGCATGACAGCGTATCAATCACCTCAGATGAGGCACTCGACCTGACTATGGTCGTCGCCGACCAGCGTGACAATCGCTGGGTGGTCAACGGCACTTGGTCCATGATTGAGAATGAATCCAGTTCTTGGTTGACTCAAGATGGAGCAACGGCGACCTTCGAGGGCAACAGCATCGGCTCGTACACCGTCCGAGCGATCTACAGCGGTCCGGACAATGGCAACGTCATGATGATGGACGAGTTGACCATCCAGGTGACCGCCGGCGATATCGCTCAGATATCGCTGTCAGGACATGACTCGGACCTGCTCACTGGAGAATCCGTGGAACTCTTGCCAATCGCCAAAGACCTCGATGGTAACATCATCACTGACGCCACGTTCAACTGGAGCGTCGACGGCCCGTCAGGAAACGCCGCAATCGATGCGCTGAATGCGACCTTCACCGCCTTGGTACGCGGCCAGCACAACATCTACGCCGAGGCGGATGGCATTCCCGCACAGATTCGCGTGCAGGTCGACTGGTCCCCACCGGTCGATCTCAATCTCACCGATGCCAATGGCGACTGGTATCTCACCGTCGTCACCGGAGAATCGCTTCACCTGCATGTGTCGGGTCTCGACGTTATGGGCTCTTGGCACGATTACAACCCCACGTGGCAGGTGGATGGCTCGCATGGGACAATCGAGGAGGCCGGCGGGGATGGTGACTTCATTTTCCATGCCGGGGGTGTGGGCTGGATCCAACTCAGGGCATTCGTCGGCCAGACAGAGCACACTTTCCTGGTGAACTTGCTTCCCGGGCAACTCGACCATCTGGTCATCACCGCACCCGAGGATGGCACACAGGGGGAGACCGTCCAGTTCACTGTAGGGGGATTCGACGTCAGTGGCCACCCGGTGGCTATTCCCACGTGCGATGTCGATATCGCCTCGTCTGCTGGAGAGGCAACCTGCGAAGACGATGTATGGACGCTGAACCTGGATAACCACGGTGAGCAGCAATCGATCAGGGCGACCTATGATGGGGCTGAAAGTAATCCCTCCTTCATCGATGTCCAGTCCACCTTGCTCGCTGGTCAACTCGGTACCAGCGAGGATGTGATTGCCTTGGGCAGCGTGTTCGTCGGGCTGCTGATCGCCATGCTGCTGGTGTTGGCATACCGCCGAGCTGGAAGGGTTGCGTATGGCATGGAATACGAAGACGATGACGAGGAGGATGAGCACGAACCGATGCCCGTGTCTGCTCCTGTCCCCGGTCTCACTGGGATGCCGCAGCCTGCCACTGCTGTAGTTCCAATGCCCCCCGGTATCGTATTGCCTCCTGGACAGATTCCCCCGCCCGCGGCTGTAGGCGTGCCACCACCGCCGAGTCCGGATGTGGCCCGCGCTATTCAGCGTGGAAAGATGGGTCAGCGAGGAAAGCAAAGTGCTCCGAAACCCGCGGCGCCTCCACCAGCCTTCCTGTTCGGTCAGGGACTCGCTGCCAACTCGACCACCGCCGCCCTCCCCCAGCCTCAGCCCGGTGTCTTCGTTCAGTCAAAGCCTGAGTATGGCTGGGGTGATTCCCCGTCACATCCCGGGCCACTATCCGATGGATATGGCTGGGTGGAGGGCGCAGATTCCCAAGCCACGCCGCCTGCTGAAGTCGCTCCCGCGACCGAGGCCGAGGAGGGAGGCGACCTGTCCAACGCCTTAGCCGCGTTCGGAACGACTGATACTGAGGAGGAGGCCGAAGTCGTCGAGGATTCCGAGGAAGTGATCGTTGAGGCTGACGCTGACGAAGCCGAACCCGAGGGCGAAGAGATAGCAGACGACGAGGATTCCGAGAATGACGTCGATGATGATGCCGATGTGCTCACTGAATCCGGGGAGCGGGAAGGTGAGCAAGCCGATGTGGATGCCGAACCCGAATCGGACGAGGACTCTGTCGTCGAGGATGAGTATGAACTGGGTGATAGCGAGGATTGGGGAAGTGATTGGGGTGATGAGTTAGATGATCCTTGGGCTGAGTCGGATATGGCTGAGGACGGTTCTGAATCGGAAGAGGATGAACTAGAGGGAGAATCTTCAGAGCCAGGTCTTGGCCCGATGACCGAGGATGGAGAGCTCCTGAAACCGCTGCCAGGCACGAGTGCTGGTGAGACTGGATGGTATCTTTTCTCTGACGGAAAACCCTCGTTGTGGGAGTTCCGCGCGGTCGGCTGGGAACGAGTTGAGTGATAATCACCGTGAGCCTCCATCTGGTGGTGGCGAGACACCGAGACTGGACGTTGGTTGCGCAACTGAACCGTCAGTAGGACTCTTCCTCGTTGGGGAAATCGCCTGAACGCACGTCGCTGACGTAGTTCTGCACAGCGCCGGTGATATCGTCGTAGAGCTGCATGTAGCGGCGCAGGAACCGCGGATTGAACTCGTGGGTGATGCCGAGCAGGTCATGCAGCACCAGCACCTGTCCGTCGCAATCCGGACCCGCACCGATGCCGATGGTGGGGATGGTCAGAATCTTGCTCGCCTTCGCTGCCAGCCCGGCTGGAATCTTCTCGTAGACGATAGAGAAGCAACCAGCCTGTTCGAGGAGTTTCGAATCCTCGATTAGTTTCGCGGCTTCCTCCTCCTCCTTCGCCCGCACCGTGTAGGTGCCGAACTTGTAGATCGATTGCGGAGTGAGTCCGAGGTGCCCCATCACGGGTATGCCCGCACTCAAGATGCGCTCCACCGACTCGACGATTTCCGAGCCGCCCTCGAGCTTCACCGCATGCGCATCGCTCTCCTTCATGATACGAATCGCACTGGCGAGCGCCTCCTTCGAATCGCCCTGATAGGAGCCGAACGGCATGTCCACTACGATGAGCGCCCGGTCGACCGCCCGCACCACGCACTGCGCGTGGTAGATCATTTGGTCGAGGGTAATCGGAATCGTTGTGTCGTTGCCCGCCATGACGTTGGAGGCTGAATCGCCGACGAGAATGACGTCCACTCCGCCTCCATCGACTATCTTCGCCAAGGAGTAATCGTATGCCGTGAGCATCGTGATTTTCTCACCGCTGGCTTTCATCTCCAGCAGCGTGTGGGTGGTCACCTTGCGCGCCTTCCCTGCCACTGACATCATTCTCACCTCGGCTGGCGCCCTCTCCAATCACCCCTCTCGCTTCAATGCGACGGCCCCCCACAAGGGCCCGAATAAGCGTGATTGCGTCAGCCGAACAGGACGTACGCACCCAAACCGAACAGCGTCACGTCGACGATGGCGTGGGAGAGATATGCAGGCCATATTGAGCGGTAGCGCAGATAGGTCCACGACCAAACGCAACCGCCCGTGAAAATACCGATCGATGCCAGCAGGTTCGCCCACCAAGGGAACAACACGAGCATTGCGAGGGTGTGATGTGACATGAACGCCAGTCCGGCAAGCGGGACGGCTAGCCTTCCGCCGACCAGAATCTCGAATTTGGAGAAGATGAACCAGCGGAACAGGTATTCCTCCATCACCGAGTTGAACAGCACCCACCACAGGAACGCGGCGAGGTAGACCCATGGGTTCAGCAAGCCAAACGGCTCCATCGTGCTGCGGATGAGTTCTCTGTCGAGATATTGGCTCCCGAGCAGGAACCACCCACCGAGAATTGCCACGCTCATTCCCACCCCGAGTGCTGCGGCGACCCCGAACCCGCCCAACTCGGGCTTCGACCACGACCGCTCACGCCCGTCCACCTTCAGGTGCCATGCGGCCGGAAGTCCGATCTGCCACGCCTTTCCACCCAGCCACACGGCTGTACCTGCTCCGCCGGGAAAGGCGAGAGATGCCAGTATGGCTATGCTGGCGGTCGGGGCACTGAGCAGCAGCGCGAGCACGTCCTTGGCGCGCTGCTCCATTGGGTGTCCTCGTGCGCGCACTTCACTTGAGGGTTGACCATTCGAGTCCTATTCATTCCTCAGAATCGTCACTCGCTTCTTCTTCGAACGAATTCAGGAATTCCTCAATATCGATGATACCGTTTCCGTTGGTGTCAACCTCGTGGAACATGTTGCGAAGGTGGAAATGATCCAGTTCCGGATCGAGGATGTTCATTGCTTGGATGAACTCGTGCAATGTGAGGTGGTCTGGATGGTTCTTGTCCCACCAATCGTGCAACTCGCTGACTTTGTACGGTCGGTGATGATGTCCGCAAGAGTGGAACACCATCCAGCGCCTCTCTCTCTCAGATTGCTCTGGGTTGGTGAACTTGGTCAGCGCTGTTCGCCAAGGAGTCAACATCGGATGTGCTCTTGTTCTGCCGTAGGAGAAGTAGACGACAAGGCCGAGCACGGTGCAGGCGGCGGCCCCTATGAGCGCCTTCTCGCCCATCATGTAGATGAGCAAGACTCCTCCGGCTACGCCGAGAACCTGAGTCAGCGGGTACATCGGCGACTTGAACGCCGGTTCGTACCAGGCGTGTGCCTCGGAAGCCCTACGCAAGACGAGGACACAAGAGTTGACGATGATGAAGATCATTATCTGGAATCCAGAGGCGAGTTTGGCGACATCGTGAACTGGGAGGAAGATGATCACTCCTGCCATCGCGAGACCGGTACCGATGACCGCCCAATGTGGAGTCTCGAACAGAGGATTCACATCTTCCAGGGCTTCGGGAAGCAGGTTGTCGCGGGCCATCGCGAACGGGTAGCGAGAGGCAGCCAAGATTCCGGCGAGTGCCATTGAGGTCATCGTCAGGATTGCCAGCACTGATGCTGTGATTCCAATCACCCGCCCTCCGACACTTTCAGCGAACACGTACATCGGGTCCTCACGCGCTTCGCCATTTGACACATAGGCGCTCGGTTCCACCGCGGCCATCATCATGTAGACGATTCCAGCGTAGAGTAAGGTGCTGATGAACAGGGAGAATAGGATGCCACGTGGAAGGTTCTTCTCTGGCAACTTCACCTCTTCAGCGACCGCAGCAATCTTAGTGACGCCCGCATAAGACACGAACACAAATGCTGCGGTTTCGGCCATGGATGTCCATCCCTCACCGAATGCACCCTCCCCAATCGGACGCATCCAGTCGGGATTTGCAGTCAGTGCCGCCCAGATGCAGAGTGCGACGAGGAAGAGGACGGAGATGGCTATGACGACCGTTTGCACCCTCTTGATCAACCTGACTCCGATGATGTTGATGACGACGACGACGACCAGCAGCACAAGAGCGGCGAATTTCGCGTTGAAGGTGATTCCCAGCAGCGATTCGATGATCCACAGGTATGCGGAGAATCCGATGAGCGCGAACGCCGCCTTGAGCAGGAAAGAGGCCCACAGACCGAGTCCAGCGACGGTTCCGAACAGTGGGCCATAGGTTCGCTCGATGTAGATGTAGTCGCCACCCGAAGTCGGCATCGCGGTACCGAGTTCAGCCTTCGACACGGCTCCGGGGAGCACCACCAATGCTGCAATCACATACGCCATCCACACGCCCGGCCCGCCAAGATCGAGCATCGCCAGCGCGGGTAGCACGAACAGGCCTGAGCCGAGCATAGCGGAGAGTGAGATGATGACAACCGACCAGATCCCGAGTTTTCGTTCGAGGGTGTCCGAGATCAGTTCGACCTCCTTGTAGACGAAGTCGATGACACTAGGGGGCATGGGCGGGCGACCGGAGAGCCGCTTTAGAGCATACGGACCGGCTGAAGTCCCGTTCATGGGTTGCGACGCTATTCGACTCTGGCGATGACCTTGAACTCGACAGCAATCGGTGTTGGCAGGGCGGAGACGGCAACAGTCGTGCGGGCGGACAAGATGTCGGCGAAGTATTCGTTGTAGACCTCGTTGTAACCGGCGAAATCGCGCTCCATGTCCACTAGGAAAACCAGGCAATCGATGATTCGGCCCAGATTCGATTCAGCTCCTTCGAGAATCGTCTTGATGTTCTCAATCGTCGCTCTCGTCTGCGCCCTGATGTCATAATCGAGCGGATTCCCTTCCTCATCGTGAATGGGTCCGCCTGGAATCTCGTTGGTGGCAGGGTCCCGTGGACCGGTGCCGGAGACGTAGATGGTCTTCCCAACCCGAAATGCGTGAGCATATGCTCCAACCGGTTCGGGCGCATCCTCTGAGATGAACGGCCCATCATCATTCAGCCACTTGCCGAGCGTCTTCTTGGCAACCACTGAGCCTACAATGCCGCCCAGTGGCCCCCCCACAACTGCTCCTGCAGCGGTCCCGAGCGCACCGCCTGCGTGGGTCATTATGGAATCGCCGTACTCGTCGTAAACGTCGTCGATGACTTCGAGCGGTGTTCTGAGCTCGTCGTCATCCTCCTCTTCATCGGGGTCAGATTCAACCTCGTCATCCGGCATTCAGATCATCCCCTGGGTGAGTACGTCCCGGTCCCCGCGATAGAACTCCACATCGTCCTCATCGAATTCCTTGTCACCGATTGAGTGGCTGGTGGGAGATAGAGAGATGACCGCGCCTCCAGCACCATGCAGTGCTTCGTAGGCGTGAACCTGCCCGGCGTAATTGTTGTGCTGCCCCATCACCGCCGCCATCCACCAAATCGGCTTGTAGGCGACCACCTTGGACACCCTGATCTGGCCGTGGATCTCCCGGCTCAGCTGGCTGATGTCCTCCAGCCTGCCATCCGCGAAGAATTCGAGCATCTTGCGGTTCCAATCGTCGTCCTTCTGGCTGTGGATGCGGTCCTCATGCGGCTCTATGTGCTCTGTGAACATGCGGTTCGACAGGCTCGACACGACCACCACCACCGCCTTCTTCCCTTGCTCTTCCAAGGTGTCGCGCGCCGCCTTTCCGAGTACGATGGTCTCGGAGCGGTTGGCGTACAGGTTGCTAGACACGATACACGCAGGAATGCGATTGTTCGGATTCAGCAGGCTGAGCGCGACCACCGAGCCGGTGTCGATGGGGAAGCCGTCGTAAGCAATCGTCCTGGCATGAAGTCCCCTCGCTTCGGCGGCATCACGGTAGCCTTCGGCGAACTCTGTATCCATTCTGAACTTGTAGGGCATGCTGCCGAGGAAATGGAAGTCGTCGTCGACATGCACCCATTCGGGCTCCGGGTGCGCTTGGATCTGGTGACCGATGATTGAAGGCCAGGTGGTTGAGTAGACCAGCAGGATGTCCGCCCCGCTGAGTTCGATCTGCTCTCGGCAGTGGTCGAACGCTGCGCGCAGTCTGCCCCAGCCCTCGTTCTGTTCGTGCGCCAGCAGTGGTTGAGGGTGCGGGGGGACGTGCACCCCGAACAGGACCGGTCCTTCGCTCACAGTACCACCTCTCGACTCTGCTCGTTGGGGTCCCAGGCGGCGATGACATTGCCCGTGCCGATGACCGACTGGTAGCCGTAGATCTCTGCGCAGTAGTCCGGGTGTCCCATGGCTGCCATCATCCAGGTGAGTCCACCACCCTCGGTCTCGGCCATCGTTTGCTCGGTGAATTCAGGCATCAGGTCGATCACCTCGCGCATGTTTCCAGCGCGCATCAGGTCGACCATCTTCATGTCCCAGACATACTGACTGTGGTTGTAGATGTGTTCGCGGCTCATGTCCTCGGGGAGAGGTGCCTCCTCGACGAAATGCCGGTGACTCAGGCTATGGCTTGCAACCAGGACGACCTTCCTTCCGCTCAATTCCACGGCCCGGGCGCACGCTTCGCCCAGTGCAGACGCTTGTTCGTTCATCACCTCGACGGAGTAGTAGTGGCGGTTGCGATTGCTGCTGATGGTGACGATCTGCTTGTCCCAGTCCGGATTCAGCAGATGGCACGAGGTGATCGTGCCGTAGTCGACGCGAAAGTCGGGATTGCGCATCATCTTGGTGATGATGCCAGCCTCGGATGCGGTGTCGCGCATCGCTTCGGCGAGTTCGACGTCAACATCGAGGTCGTAGTGGTAACGGAACAGGTTGGGGAAAATCGGGTCTACGGAGAGCGACTTGAATTTCGGAAGGCCGAGGAAGTGGGTGCCGATGTACGTCTGCCAGTGCGGCGTGAAGATGACGATGGTGTCGTAGTCGATGTCCTTCAGCTTGCGCGCCAGCCGCTGATACCCCCAACGCAGGGTCTCCCAGCCGCCTTCTGAGAAGGGCTCATTCTGCTCCGGGTTATCGGCGTAGACGAGGTGCGGGGGATGCGGAGCCAGACAGCCAAGGACAATCTCACCTCTCGCCATCACCCTGATGCACTCGACGGCCCCACATGAGCCTTCGCGTGACGATAGCAAGCGTATTGGACGGGCGCCGCGAGCCAATCTCTGGTGGACGATGGTGGTCGAGCGGGTCGACGTCTCGGGAAAGTGGTGGCCTGTGGCCGCGCCTGCGATTCTTGGAGCGGTGTGCGCGGTGGCGGGCATCAACCTCTGGAACGCGTTGCTTGACCCATCTACAGGGATGGAGGAGGGCACCCTTGCCGGTGACGGGGCCAGATTGCTGTTCGGAACGTTCCTGTTGCTGAACATCGGGACGTTACTCGCTCAACTGATGCCGTTCCCCGCACATGTCCGGAATCGTGCACTCAAGACCGCTGTTCCTACAATCGTCATCGGTTCGATTCTACAACTCGGCATCCTCTGCTGCATGTTTGCCTATCTGATTGGCTGGGTGGGGGCCACGACACTCTGGGCAGAGCAGAAGATGGAGCCGGAGCGCCTCGGAGTATGGTTAGGGCTGGGGGCGCTGGTCGGACTGTTGTTCGGATATGTCTCCGCCTACTTCGTTCT
>CAZUBQ010000012.1:0-27692 GCA_964618995.1 uncultured Candidatus Poseidoniales archaeon
TTGGCGTGGATCTTGACCACTGCGCCGTCCTCAAGTTCATGCTCGGCCCCGATGATGCGGTTCGTGCGCGCATCGGTGGCGCGGATGAATCCGTCACCGAGGTCAGTGTGCACGGCGTATGCCAGCCCTCTCGCAGTCGTGCCACTCCTGACCAGTAAGGCGTCTGGGAGAACTCTTCCGTCCCCATCGGTCCAGTGGGTCTCGTCCTGCACAGGATGTGCCACAATCTGCTCCAACCGATCGTACACCACAGCAGACAGCAATGGGACGATTCCTGAACCTCCCAAGCGTGACAGGCGGTCGGCCAACTCTTCGAGTCCCTGACGCTGGGATGCAGTCAACACCTCCTCGCCGGTCGCCGTCAACTCGAACTCAGGCTCTCCAGGAACATAAGCGATCAATCCCGCCTTGGCTGCGCGACGCAATGCCAGTTCGGACTCGGCAGTCGTAGCCACGAGCAGTCCTCCCTCCTCGGCAACCCTCGCCTCCAATGCCTGCCAGAGAGCGGGTTCGGCGAGGTCCGCCTTGTTGGCAGCCACGAACAGCGGAAACACCGCCTTGCGTAATTCGTCGGCAAGTTCCCGTTTCAACTCTGGACTCCACTCCCAGGGGTTGCCGGCGTCGCGGTTCCGCTGATGGAATGCGGCCAGCGCCTGCGCCACTTGGAACTCATCCGCTCCTATCCCGCTCAACTGCTCGTGCAGCCACTCGGTCATTGCTCGGTCACCCTCCGACTGCGTCCTGCGCGTCCCCCTGTTCCAACTCCCTGCCAGAATCCCTTCGATCCACGCCGCCAACTCGTCGACTAGGAACTCGTGCTCCTCCAGCGGGTCGCATGCTCCCGAGCCGGTCGGATTTCCTTCGAGGTCGGTCGCTCCAGAGGCATCGACGACTTGGATGAGGGCGTCGCAGGCGGCCAAATCTGAGAGGAACTGATTGCCCCGTCCGCGGCCCTCGTGCGCTCCTGGGACCAAGCCTGCGACATCGACGAGCGTCACCGGAACCAGACGTGTGAATCCGTTGCAACTCCCCGTGTTCGGTTGGCAGATGCTTCCATCTCGCTCGTCATCATCAGTGGATGGTTCGAGTCGCCCGTCAGCTTCGCGCACAGCGCGTAGTTCGGAGCATGGGCAGGTAATCGGTGAGGCAATCCAGGTAACGCCTACGTTCGGCTCGATGGTCGTGAATGGGTAGTTGGCGATTTCGACGGTCGTCTCGGTGAGTGCGGCAAAGGTGGTCGACTTGCCGACATTCGGTTTACCCACGAGTCCGATTCGCATCCTGATGCCCCCCTAACGACTCCTCGACTTACTCGGCAGAGCGGCCTGCACCTATGCTTGTTGCGCGGAACAGTGGACCTGCTGCTGTACTGTTCAGGCGACGATACGGGCGATTATGTCCGCTTTCGTGCCGCTGGATTCCTTGCCCAGTGAAGACGCCAGTTCGACGAGCTCCGGCTTGCGCATCTTGTTCAGGGAGAGGGCGTCGGGAATCTCTGCGGATTCCTCGTCAATCTCCTCATCCGCGTCGTCATCAACCTCATCGGCTTGATTCGCGAGGTCCGCAAGCGAAAGTCGCCCACCGTCATCGTCGTCTACCACGATGTCCGTGTCCACACCGACGCCATCTGAGAGCAGGCGTCGGATGCTGGTCTTGCCTGATGTGAGCGTGTGACGTACGGGTGTGGGACCTGCTGGCATAGCCAGTTCATCACCAACCGGCGTTCCTCGGAAGATGCCCATGATCATGTTCTGCATCAGCAGAATCGAGCCGACCACGACCCCATAGAACATGACGGCGGCGAACAGCGCAATCGAACCGGCTAGGTCAGGAGCCGTCACCTCTGCCGCCTCAAGCGCCTCTGCCACCCCATCACCCGCGAGCGTTGCATCGACGTGATCGACGATCAACTGACCGACTGCGAAGCCAGACACACCGACGATGATCAACCAGAAGGTCCAGCGACTCTTCGAGCGACTGAACAGTTGACGACCAGATGCATGTGGAAACAAGCAATGCGCCCCGCCGAGCGCAATCAAGCCGAGCGACGCCCAGATGGCAAGCACGTCCAGCGTACCTGATATGTGGCTGAGTTCGTTACCTCCGCCGAAGGCGGAGACGCTGGCGAACAGGCTTGTGAGGGCCACAGGGATGAGCAGAACGACGCCGACCATCGTCATCGACGCTCCGTGCGAGGATGACAACTCGTGCCAGCCTCCGCTCGCGGTGGCGGAGAGATTGGCAACGGCTGCAATCAACGGTAGCAACGACAGTGCCAGGAAGATGCCGACCATCGCCTGCAGGAACTCGCCTGCATCGGCCACGCCTCCACTCGCGCCTAGCGGAGTGACGGTCAGGAACGTCCCGACGAGCGCGACAGTGGACAGACTGCGGCTCCAAAGCGGTCGTCCGAGCGCGGCCGGCACGACGTGGTGAGCGATGCCGAGAGCGGTCGCCAGCAGCCAGCAGCCGAACACCACCTTCAGCATCCACCAAGCGAGCAACTGATTCTCCCCTTGGAGCAGCAGCAGACCCGCCGGTCCAATCCAGACCAGCGAGGCGAGGCCGAGCACGAGGAACCATTGGGGGACGACAGGCGGGATTTTGTCCTCCGTGACAGTGAGCAGGTGGTTGATGAACAGCGGCAGGGCGATCAACGAGAACACGAGGTAGTAGACCGGCGGCAACTCGAACCAAGCGACCTCTCCGATGAGCGACGTGTGCGCGATGACCAATCCGACGAAGGTGGTCATCGACCATGCCCATCCCATCAGGGCGCCGTTAGATTCGCTCGCCAGCGATCCTGAGAGCCTTGACTGCACGAGCAGTCCCGCACCGATGAGAGTCATCGACAGGGCGCCGAACACCGAGGCAAGGTGCAGCGCGGCGGAGGACTGAGCATCAGTTGGCGCATAGCCGATGGATCCCAATGATGCGAGCGCGTCCGGCTCGTGCGCCGTCCACAGTTTGGTGAACGTCAGCGTGCTGGCGATGATGAACCACATCACTCCATGAAGCAGCCAGATACGACCTGCCGAACCAGGTCGATTCTGGAACAGTTCGTTAGCCGGCCCGAGTGCCTTGCCGAGCATGAACTTGGACATGTCTCGGGTAAACGAGGAGAACGGGCCGAGACCGCGCATGGCGAGGAAGCGTACCAGCAGCAGCCATCCGTAGAAGGACAACAGTGTCAACACAATTCCATTCACGATTTCACCTCAATCATCAGCGACAAGCTCACCTAGCAGCGTAGCGAACAGCATTCCGACACCAAGGAGTACTCCAAGGATGAAGAACCAGATCAGGCTCCCGCCAAGTTCGCTGAACAGCGGCAGGATGTCACCCAATCCAGGGAACTGCTGCTCAGGATAGAGAACGCTGAACATGACCATGAAGGCGAGCGCGGCGACGCCTGCGAGCGTCAGTATGACTCGTGAGGAAGCGGGTTCATCTCCCCCTTGGGTAACCTCGGGCAGAACGGTCATCGGAAGCATCCCTCAGAGATTGCCTATGGCAATCTCGGCGAATGATGAGCCGTCCTTAAGCGTTGGGCGCATCGAGGCAGCCATCTCAGGGAGAGAGCAGCGCCGCCACGACGTCGCCTCTCCGGTCGAGTCCACTTCCTAATGGGATCGGCAAGGCAAGGTCCAAGTCGACCTCAGCGCGCCAGCGAGACTGGCATCCACAAGCGAGGCCGGAGAACTCTGCTAGGTCACCAGAGACCGAATAACGCTCGATTGCGGCGGCCACGTGCTTGTCGCACTTTCCACAATTGTGCGCACCGCGAATCTTTCCTGCTGCTGTGGGATGCACCAGAAGACGTGTCACTGCTTCCGCACCGCTCGGCTGAATCACAGGATGAACTCTGTGAATCAGTTCCACCAGCGACCATAGCCACGGAGGCCGGTATTCGCGGTGCCGGAACATTCGGTCGACGATGGTTCTCTTCTGGATGTTCATCGGATTAATGGACAATTCATCGCTCGCTTCAGCCGAATCTCGAATCCAACGAACGCAGTGTTCGAGCGCATCACCTTCGGACATGAATGGCGGCTTGAACAGCAGATACGTCTTGACGCGCAGGTCGTTGTCGCGCAGGGTGGTGACAGCCCGCTCCCATTGACGTGTGGAGAAGCCTTTGTTGCAGTGGAATTTGAGCACCTCGTCATCGTATGCCTCTAGGCCGATGGCCACAGTGCATCCCGGATGCCGCTCTGCGACCCAAGCCATCTTCTCGGACTTGCACATCTCGGCGCGGGCTTCGACGATTAGGTGCAACCCCATCTCGTGGGTTTCGGTGAGGATGGTCTCCTGCCAGTCTAGTGGATTCTCGCGGTCCTCGAAAAAAGTCCCTGAAGTGTAGATCTTCACCATCGAACATCCCTCAAAATCGTTGAGTTTCTGCTTCGCATACTCCCATTGGGCGTGCAGGTTGGCGCTGGTCACATCGTCGCGCACGTCGTTGAAATATCCACAGAAGGTGCAGCCTGACTTCCACCACCAGACGCATCCCTTCGTGCGGAAGATTACCGTCGCCGCCTGGCATTCCTCCCCATCGGGCAGCCGCTCAGGCGTGACATACACCGTCGCCGGCTCATCCGCATCCCACGATTCACGGAAACTCACCGATGACGCCGTGTTCTCTGGTGCTTTCACCAAATGATGCACCTTGACCGTGCGGTCCGGGTTAGGGAACGCGGTCGAGCAGCCGGACCCGCATGCAGTCATCGTATCTCCTCCGACTCGCTGCCAGCGATTCTCTGTATCAACTTGACGACCGCAGCTGATATTCCTCTGCGCCGCTGCTAGTGACTCTTCAGGTGAGTGCAGCGAGATAGAACTCGGAGATGCGCTGCTCGTATTCGTCTGAATGAGATAGTTTCACCTCGACATGTCCAACCCCCTCGACCAGCCATCCGGTGGCGTTGACATCCAACTCGTCGGCAAGGTCGAGCATATCTTCGGAGTGATGCGAGAGAACCCGGTCGTCGTCAAGGCCGTGGATGATGAAGATGGAGCGATTTCCAGCGTTCTCAAAGGCGCTGCGCGGAGATGGTTCGAGCAGACTCTCGCCACCGAACAGGAACGCTGCCCAGGTGCAGGCTGGTGCCAGGAAGGTCGGGAAGCCCTCGCGCGCTAATTCCTCGCGGACGATGACACCGAGATCGAGGTAGCCTGAATCGAGCACCACCGCTTGCAGACGCTCATCCTGTCCGAAGGTAATGGCTGCGGTTCCCGCTCCCATCGAATTGCCCCACAATCCGATCATCTCCTCGGGAATTTCCTGTTCGTCAATGAGCCAGTCGACCGCAGACATCACATCGATGTACTCCTTTGTGCCGATGCTCACCCTGCCATCCTCGACCGTGCTGTGACCGTGGTCACGCAGGTCGACCAATAGGACGTTGAACCCATTGTCATGCAACATTCCGGCGACGATGAGCATTGCGTAGCCTGCCTTCGATGCCCTGAGGCCATGAACCTGAACCACTGTCGGAGCAGGCTGAATCACCGAATCATCAGCAGGAATCCACCAGCAGTCTAGGTCGATTCCTTCGGTGCGGCTAGAGATGGTGACGTTCTCGTATTGCTGCACCTCGTAACGGGAGGTGTCGAAGTCTGGGTATTTGTCCCAGGTGACGTTGAATCCATCAGGCAGGTTGCCCTCTTGGTCGTTGTAGCCGGGATTGGCGTACGCCAAGGTGGAGTAGATCTGCCAACCGACCCCAAGATAGGCGGCCAAGGGCAGGACGATGAGGGCGACTCCTACAGACAGGAGAATCTTGCGCCCGCGGGTGAAACCCGTCGGCCGCGGTTCGGGGTTAGGATCAGATTCCACCTCAGATACCGCAGATTCGATGTCATCATCCTCTCCAGCGGCTGCAACTGCAGCATCCTCTTCGGACAAGTGAATCACCCCGTCACTCTTCCGAGTCTTCATCAGGAACTTCGACCGCCGCTTCCACCTCGGCAGCCGCTTCATCCTCTGCGGCGGCCTCAGCGGCCTCATCAGCGCGGGCGTCCATGGCCTCAGCGAGGCGCTCGTTGATGGCGCGCTGCATGTGCTGACTCTTGCGCTCGGTCTCAACCGCCGCTTCGATCATCTCGTAGCGGGTCTTGATTGCCTTGTTCAAATCCTCGAATATCTGCATGTGGCCGACGTACCAATCATCCCGCGCCTTCAACTCGGCAACCGCAAGACGCAGGTCGTTATCCAACT
Organism: uncultured Candidatus Poseidoniales archaeon; assembly: GCA_964618995.1. Classification (GTDB taxonomy): domain Archaea; phylum Thermoplasmatota; class Poseidoniia; order Poseidoniales; family Thalassarchaeaceae; genus JAKUTA01. The sequence goes on from CAZUBQ010000012.1 coordinate 6,221, forward strand.
CCTCAGCGATGTCGAACACCTTGCCCAGTCGATCCTTCTCGCGGGAGAACTTCTCCTCCATCGTCTCCAGTTCCGGCTCTAGATGCTCGACCTGCTTCGAACGTTTGGCGAGATTTAGTTCCAGATCACGAATGCGCTGGTCCTTCTCACCGAGCAACTGCTCCATTCCCTCGCGCTCGATCTCCTTATCGATCTGCATCTTCTCAAGGACCTCTATTTCGGCCTTGAGCTGGACGATTTCCTTCTCTTGTAACTCGTATGCGTCGTAGAGTCTCTCCAGCCTCTGAGTCTCTTGTGTGAGGCTCTCCTCGAGTTGTGCAAGCCTCACCTCATCGGTGACGGTGCCTTCGTCATCACCTGACATCGTGTCCTCTCCAGTGCTTCGACCTGCTCGCCCTTGATATAAATGACACCTGTGCAATGCGACAAGAGTCGGGACAGGGGAGTGAAGATGGGTTCTGGAGATGAGGGCCGAAAGGACTCGTTAGGCCGTGCTGACGTCCACGGACTCGCGCTGCTAACGTGGGTCTGGGCCTTGCTCGCCTTGTTGGTTACACCGATGCTGCTCGCTGCTCTGGTGTGGCAGAGCGCTGACTGGGGAGGGGGAGTGTCCTTGGTCATCCCCGATCCATGGAAGCCGGAATTCACGCGCACGTTGGCGCTGCTCAATGGTGGCCCATTGGTACTCTGGACAATTGGGACACTCTCACTGGTTGCGATCTGGCTGGCAATGTCAGCCAAGCCCATCAGCACAGCAAGAGATGCAGGAAGAGCCGCCTGGCTTTGGCCAAGGGGGTATCGTGAAGCGAGTTGGAAAGGCGCATCCAGATTGGCCTGTGTGGGAGCGACGGCTGCGGCGATCCTGCTCGTCGGAATCGCTGCTTCCCTGCTCACACTGGTATCCGGGAGTGTCCCAGGGGCACCAGATGTCTCTGGCTTCGGGGAGGCTGAACTGTGGCTGTCGCTGTTCAGCGCGGCGTTCGTCGAAGAGGCAATCCATCGCGGTGTGCTGCTGACACTGCCCGTCTGGTTGCTCATGCAAGCCAGTTCGGGAAGGGTTTCTCGGACAACCATCTGGAGGGGCGGACTGCTGGAGAGAGGCTGGTCCTTGGAGGCGGCAGGCGTGCTGTTGCTCTCGGCCGCCCTATTCGCCTCGGCGCACGTTCCGCAGTACGGTGGCTGGAAATGGTGGCCGACATTCTTCTCTGGGCTGGCTCTCGGATGGCTGGCGCTGCGCGCTGGCCTTGCAGCATCGGTGCTCGCGCACGCGCTGGTCAACGTGAGCGTGTTCCATCTCGCATGGATGACTGCGGCGCTGCCGATCTCCGCTGGCTCATGGTGCCTGCTCGTCTCGCTGTTCACCGTCGGACTCCTCTGGCAGGTCGTGCCGGTCGCCCTCAGCATCACTCGCTGGGAGTTGGCCAACGTCCGCAGAGACCTGTTCGCACCGCGCAAGGATGACCAGAAATCCCGTGCAGTTCCTTCAGAGATCGCACACGGCGAGGAGTAGGCTCAGTCACATATCGCGGCGAGCGCGGCGCTGACGCACTTCGTGACCGCCTTGGCTGTGGGCACGTGCAACTTCTCGTCAGGTCCGTGCGCGTTGTTACCCGGCCCGGCAGCGCCAGTCACTAGGTAGCGTGCATCCGGATAAGATTCCTGCATCATGGCCATGAATGGAATCGTACCCCCCTCATAGAACGGCATCAAGCCGTTGTCGAAGAAGCGCTGCGAGGCCACATCGAGAGCCGCATCCACCGCAGCTGGCATAGGGGGCGCGGCGAATCCGTTCGCCGCCGTATCAAGCGTCATGCTCACGTGCGCCCCGTGTGGCGGGTCAGCCTCCAGCAGTTGTTTCAGCATCACGGAAGCCGATTCCGATTCAACTCCAGGAGGGATGCGCACTGACACCTTCAGATCGGTGTGAGTCCGCAGCACATTGCCTGCTTGCTCTAGCGATGGCATCCCGCCGGCACCGGTGATAGACAGGGTCGGGCGCCAGTTCTGCGCCAGTAGAGCCTCTACCAGATCGATGTTCTGTGCCTCTACTCCATCAAGGAACGGGAAATCATCGATGAGCGCTTGGCCGAGCACGTCGCAGATGCGCTGTGAATCGGCGCGCAACTCGTCGCTGATGTCGATGTGCAACCAGTCCGGCTTGAGCGAACCTGTATTCTCATCCTCCAGACGAGACAGCAGTTGGCGAGCGATCCTGAACGACGACGGCATCACACCGCTCGCCATTCCTGAATGAACACCGTCGGCGGAAACAGCAACGGAAAGCGTGCCGCCGATGAGACCGCGCAGGCTCTCAGTAATCCAGAGGCGCTCGTAATCCCCCATGCCGGAGTCGAGCACGATGACAAGGTCAGGGGTGCCAAGATCCTCCTTGCATTCAGCAAGGTACGCAGGCAGGTCGGGAGAGCCAGACTCCTCGCAGGTCTCGATGATGAAGCGGCAGGTCGGGTGCGGGATTCCCTGCTGCTGCAGCGCCAGCACCGAGATGATGCCTGCATATCCCCCATAGCCATCGTCGACACTTCCCCGTCCGAACAGCCAATCACCCTCGCGCACAGGCTTCCACGGACCCTTGCCCTCAGACCAGCCGGTGAACTCAGGTTGTTTATCGAGATGTGAATAGAACAGCACCTCTCCAGGGGCGGTGCCCTCCACCTTGCACAACATCAGCGGCGTCAGGCCTTCGAGTCGATGCACGTTCACGCTGAGCCCTTCCAGCGGCACGGTGCCCAACCAGGAAGTGAACAGGTCGATGGTGGCGTCGAGATGGCCGTTCGCGTTCCAGTCGGCGTCGAATGCCGGAGAGAGAGCTGGAATCTCGATGAACTGGCACAGATCCGGCAGCGCAGAGTCGTCCCACATCTCATCAACGAACTGTGAGAGAGCATCCCAGTCGAGTTCTGCCATGCGTCGGCCAACCTACTTCCAATCAAGGATTCACCGGTTCAGCGGCCACCCTTCTGGAGCGCAGATGCGCACGTCTCCACTGAAGAACGGACATCGTTGACAGGTCTCCTGCTGCTCCTCTGGTAAACGGGGGAAATGCTCCTCTTGCAGGTGGTCGGTCACCGACACTCGTGCCAACATCTCCAGATGGTTCGAGAATTCGCTGTCCACCGCCTCCCATTCCGCATCCGTCCACGTGATCAGCCGTCCAGTTGCCCCGACCTGAATGGCCGGTGGCAGCACGTCGCGTGACGCCAATCCAGCGCGCTGGCGCATCCTTTCCAAGCCGAGCAGCGCCTGATGGTAGATCTGCAATTGGAATCGATACTTGCCGAGCAGTGAGGACTCGGCCTCGTTGCGCGATGTCGGGTCATCTGGGTCAACGACCGGCTCGAACAGGGTTCCCGCGACATCAGTCGCATCCTCGGTGGTCTCGTCGAATAATCCAAGACAGGATTCGGTCTTCAGGTCGATTGCTCGGATGGTCGCTCGTTCACCCTCGTCCTGCTGAGTGCACAACACCAGGTCTGTCAGGCCATTGAAGTCGAACAGCACCCTGTCCACCGTAGCCGTATGCACCTCTCCTGTGGGCGTCCAAGCGAGTTCCCGGCAGTCCTCGAGTTCGATGGGAACCTGCAGTGTGAACGGCCATTCGGTACGCAGCCCCTCCACCCTGTCTTCGCCGACGACCTCTCCGGCGCACAGCCTTCCAAGCGGTCCTTGCTGAAGCAAGCGCCCCATTTCGAGCAGCAGGTCGCTGGTGGCGGCACGGTCGACATCGACAGGAAGCAGTTCGTCGCACACCGTGTCGATCAATCCGAGGGAGGTGAGCATGTCGGGGTTGGAGCGCATCCATTGCTCAGGCAGAGGGATGAGCGGTCCTGATTCGGGTGGTCCCGGATTCCCGATACCGAGTTCGACCAACCTGTGGAACAGCGAGCCGAGCACGGTCGGTTCGGGTAGACGTGGTTCTTGCTCAGTCTCATCCTGTCCGTCATCATCTAGCAGCGGCAGGCGGATCGGCTCGGACAGCAACCCGATATGCGTGCTGAGCCAATGCTGCCTGATACAGCGACTGGCCGTGTCAAGACGATGAGGAGCCATGCGTATGCGACGAGTCAGATTCCTTGGCTGTTCGGCTGCCACCGGTTCTGGATCGAGGCGAGCACTGTCGTGCAACCGTTGCATTGTCACCAGCGGAGCGACCACCTCGCGCTCTTCGAGTACGCAGTCCGGGTGGTGCAAGATGGGTAACGAGGTCAGACCGTTAGGAGGCAGATGAGGGTCAGCAACGAGTGCGGAGGGGCTGAGAGCGATGTCACCGCTGAAGGAATGCGGTAACGGGTATGCCGTCGCCGCATCCCCATCGAGCAACCACGGTGAGGCAGCATCACCTGCTCGACTGGACGACTGGCGCAGCGCTTCGAGCCACATCTGACCGAAGTGAGGTGTCGGGCCGTACTTCCAGTCGATCTCGATAGATTCCGCAGCCGGCGCGAGCGTCGCGTTCTTCGGCGCGCCAGCCACGATGAGAAGATCCTTTGCGCGGGTACAGGCGACGTAGAGCAGTCGTCGTGCCTCGGCCTGGACCTGTGCTTCCAACAGCCGGTTGGACAGCCGCCAACTTCCACTGTCCGGAGTCGGTTGGCTGCGCCATGGGTGGACACGAGGGCTGAACATGTCGGCGGTAATCAGCAGGTTGTCCCTCAGAGATTGGGATATGTTGCTCTGGTTCTCCGAGAACATCCCGGTCACTACGACTACCTTCGACTGCAGACCCTTCGCTCCATGAATCGTCATCAACTGCACAGCATTTCCCGGAGGCAGCGCGGTCGAGGAAAGATGACGACCGGCAACCTGCGACAAGCGATGCAGCCTGTCAGCCAGCAACACCACATCGCCACCCGCTTCAGCGACCTGCTGGCTGACCAGTTCGACGAATTGCTCGGCATATTGTCGCTCCACCGGTGTCGGGTGCGCCAGCAGCAGGTCCGAATGGTTCAGAGTATCTGACAGCAGGCGCAGCAGCCTTCCACTCTGCGCGAGTTCCACCCAGCGTTGCGCGAGGGCTCGTTGACCATCGCTGACCGTATGCTCGACCAGACGTACGAGCAGGTCTTCGTCGCCGTCCTCCTCAAGCAGGTACTCCTGCAGTTGCATATCAGAATGTCCAATCAGAGGTGTACGGGCAAGCGCGGCGGCGTTGAACGGCATGCGCGGGCGGGCTACCATCTGCACCAATGCCATCAATGCCTGCACGACCGGCTGTTCCAGCAGTCCTCCCTCTTGGTCAGCGAGAGCAGGGACCCCAAGCGCGGTCAGCCGGTGCATCAGGTCAGCCATGTGCGTACGCGACGGCATCAGCACCATGATGTCCCGCGGCTCGACCGCTTCGGCCGCCGGCAGTTGGAGCCATCCGTCATCAGCAGTCGGATTGTGCACACGCAGCGCGGAGCCGTCTACCAGAGCTCGGATTCGGGAGGCGACCAGTTCGTTCTCGAGATGTACCGCAGTCGCACCCTCGCCTAAGTCGAACGGATCAATGGCCACAGCCAAATCCTCTGGTGGATCGCTCGCGGCCCCACCTGATAGCGGCAGCAGCCATTCCAACCCACCACGCTCCTCGGTGCGGTGTGCCCTGAGAGCGCGGGAACGTGCGTACCAGTCACCGGGAAACAAGTCGTGGCGAGGGGCGAACAGATCCTCCCACCACTCATTCATCGTCTCCAGAAGATCCTGACAGGTTCGGTAGTTCGTCACCAGATCGATGTGGCCCTGCGCCCTGCGCGCAGTATCGAGCGCGTTCACCGGGTTACCATCGTCATCGAGGTCGAAGCGAATCCATGCGTTCGAGGGAATCGGTCGGCTGTTCACCCATTCAAGAGCGGTCACGAATGACGACGTGTCGACGTGTCTGGGGTCACGCGATGCAGCCTGTTGTCTGAGCGCCGGCGCCAGAAGCAGTCGTTCCTCGTTGGCGAATTCGTACTCGTTAACACTGCGCAGGTGGGATGTGTAGCGCGCCATCCCGCTGACTTGCGCTTGCCTGAACCCGTAGATGCTCTGCTTCTGGTCGCCTACCCAGCATACTGTCGGTTGCCAGGCGCTCTGTGGAGCATCCGGATCCCCTTCCGCTCGCTGACGGACACCCCAGAGCCTTGAGAGCAGCAACCATTGCTGAATCGAGTTGTCCTGCGCCTCGTCGATGATGAACGCTCGGAAACGACGCCTGATCGTCTTCAAAGTGTGAATCCGACGGGTGAGGTCATCTGCCACCTGCTGCATTGGCCAGTCACGGAAGGCATCGCTGATCGTACGTCTCTCGACTCCTTCTTCCGCGACCACCTCGAAAGCGGACTCGACCACCGCCATCGCCGCATCGAGATGGGTATCCGTCCACGGGTGTTCGAGGTCGATCGCGTCCAGTTGCTCGACCACCTCAGGGGGGTACCAGCGTCGACAGACGGAGGGACAGCGGGCGAGCAGCAGGTCCTCGGCAAGAGAAGCGACATCGTCGTGGTCATGCATCCCAGCAGCCAGTTTCAGTTCGGTGAGCACATCGTGCGCCCCCGCATGCACCAACAACAGGTCCTCAAGCAGGCGTGCATCTACATCAACGGTGAGCGCCGTCGGGGAACGGGCCTCGTATGCCGGGATGGGATCTGTGAGTCTGACCGGACTGACTGTCGCACCGGCGGCGAGGTGAGGGGGCTCGCTGGTTCCATCGAAGAGGTAGGCGATAATCGCACAGGAGCGCATCCGTTGACCGATGAGCGTGGCGAACAGCCGACGAGCATCGTTCATGGCTGCATCCAGCCTTGCGGTCGTGGCAGCCCTCGCGCTCGCATCACGAATCGAACTGAGGGTTGGAAGACCTGATGGCCATCCATCGCCGTTGGGCAGTCGACGGCCCGGGAACACGCTCGGATACAGTTTCTCGCGGCCTGAGATTGAGCAGATGGCGGTGAGCAGATGATGCAACCAGAGCAATTTGTCCCAGGTGTCAGCGGGTGGACCGGCGGTCACCAGTTCGTCGACGCAGCGGTAGCGGGTCTGAGTTCCCAGAGCAGTGACCAGATCGAATTCCGCCGCTCGCTCGCGGCAAGCGTCCACCCACTCGTCGCAGATTAGATGCAGGTCGGTGCAGAAAGTAGCCACTTCGGCGTCGTCGAGCATTTCGGTGAAGGCCGAGCGCAGCGATTGGGCATCGATGCTCCCGGACGCACCGCGGTCACGCAACGCCCGACGGCAGGATGAGACGAACACCCCGTTGCGCAGCAGTTTGGCGATGATTCCCTGAGCGTTGTTCCTGCCACCCAACTGTGACGAGATGCGATTACGGGCATCGATGAATGCCCTCGCTGTCACGCTACGCACCTTGACATCGCCTGCATGCCGCTCATTCTGGATGCGCCAGCAACTGTTCAGAGCCCTATCGAGCAGCAGCACACGCTGGGAGTCGCTCACCTGATCATGGGTGGGCCGTTCTCCGAGTTGGTTCCTGTGAGCGGTCACCAGACGAGAGAGGAACGAGTCGATTGTACCGATGGGAGCCTCATCGAGCAGCATCCCGAGTTGCTCCACCAGTCCTTCACGGCGAATCCGTGAATCGTAGCGCAACCCATCCCGCTCACCGCGCGGGCCGGGACGCAGCCTGCCGAGTTCGCGGCGCATCCGGTCGCGCAGTTCCTCGGCAGCGCGGACGGTGAATGTGAGCACGACTACCTCGGTGGGCAACAAGGCTCGCCATTCTCGCAGGTCCTCACGCTCACCGGTGGGAGCTGCCAGCAACCCACCGGAAAGATCGATGTCGCGCGGTCCAGGTGGAAGCAGACGAGTAGCCCGCTGATCCTCCGAGAGATAATGCTCGAGCGTGCGCTGGACGATACAGTGTGTCTTGCCGGTACCCGCACCTGCATCGAGCACGATGTGCGCGTCGATGTTCAGCCCGAGCCGCTGACCACGGTTCAACTCCACTGACGCTCACCTCCGACTGATGCCGCGAGTCCACAGATCGCCTTCACGTCGCAATAACTGCAACTGGATTGGCGGGGAGTTGGGTGCACCAATCCAGCAGACGCCTGTTCTGACGCCAGCAGCGCCGCAGTGAGACGATGACGCATCCACGAACGGAACGGATTGCTGGTCACCGAGGTGGCTTTCTCGGACGGCTGGCGATACACCTGCGCAACCAACGAGCCGACCGTTCCGAGACCGATCTGCCTGACCTCATCGATGAAGTCAGAATCGACCTCGAGGTAATGACCCGAGCGTTCACCTACCTCTGTGATGCCCACTGCAATCACCCGGTCTCCGGGGTGGCATACCTCCCATGCGCGTGCGTAGAGAGCGAGTTGGACATCCTCCATCATATCACGCCGATGGCGCAGACCACCTTTGCCGGGGTTGGGGCCCTCGAGCGTCTTGAGATCACGGATGATGACGAGACGACGGGCCTTCCACTCCTCTTTCTCATCAAGATCCAACGGGCAGACCTCCTCGACCCCTTTGTCGTCAACCCACAAAGTCTCCTCTCCGGTGATGGCAGAGCCACCTCCATGGGGGAAGAGTTCGACGCGGTCGATGTTGCCGCGCAGAAGAATCGGGGCGGGGACATCCTTGCCGTTGTCGGGTAACTCGAGTTTGACTCCGGGGGTACCTTCAGAGCGCGGCAGCGACCATTCAAGGGCGAGCACTGATGCTTCAGCAAGTGACAACTCTGCGCGTAGCAGATCCCCGAAGCGGCCGACGGGGGCGATGGGCGTCGGATTCTCCAGCCAGTCGGACCACTCAGAGTCGTTCATGCCGACGAGGTCGAGGCGACGGGCAGCGGCAACTCCGTCGCCGCGCCTGAGCCAAGGAGCATGTACGTCAACAATGCACAGCAGACGTTGCATCAACTCGGCTTCGCTCTCTCCACAGACAGCGAGCGAATGCGGAGTGAAACTCGTGCGCTCTTCTCCCAGAGCGACTCCGAGCACGTCGCACAGCAGTTCGGCGTAGGCACCGTGCAGCAACAAGCCACGGGTGCGGTTGTCTATGTCCTCATCCAGAGATTCAAGCTGCGAGGCTTTCAGGCGAACCTTCAGCCACGCTTGGCGCGGGCAGGTCAACCAAGAGCGGAGGCGGCTCGCCGACCAGTGGCGAACCGTACCGATGGCCTTCGCCTCGAATCCATGGCGGTGATCGTTGTCGGGAATGGCAATCCCAGACGGTGCCAATGGACGGGGATCGACACTGAGAGCGAATCTGCCGTTAGGTAGACGCAATCCGATGGTCGGCCAAGCAGCGTGTTCCCTCGGACTCGGGTTCTCAGTCGCCTTCGGTTGCAGTCGAAGCCGCTCGATACTCACCATCCGGTGCTTCTCTGAGTCGGATAGGAAATGCTGTACTTCGCTGCCGCGCAGTGGTTGGCGGCGCAACCGATCGCGCATCAACGGCTCATCGAGCGGGACCGTCAACGCGGCCGGATTCAGCGCGCCGCTGGCAGGTGCCCTCGCCGCGTGCAGGTCGATACCGTCCCGCTGCCGTCGATCACGGGCAGAACTGCCGGTGACGGCGTTCTCGAATCTGCCCTCGTCACGGTGGATGACAGCGACTGGACAGGCGATCAGGAAGTTTGAGGTCGTTGAAGCCGAGGTGGTGAGTTCGTGCATCGCCCAAGCGGATTCAGCATCACCTTCGAGGCCGGCGACGTCGCCATGATTGAGGAAGGAGGGCAACATCACCTCATCAACCACGGGGAGTTGTTGCAGCCATTCGGAGAGCGGAGAAGCAGGCTGACCGCTCTCGTCATCGGGAGCGTCGAGAATCACTACCTCGGGAGCGGCGTGCAGCAGGTGATGGAAACAGTGGCGTGCCTGACGCATTCTCGCATCGGGAGGTAGGATATCCAGTTCAGCACTCTCTTCGTCAGCGAGTCCGGGAATGCTCTCCGGGCGTAGGTCCCATGAGCCGGTGTCGAGATGTGTCAGGATGATCAGGTCAGCAGAACAGCCGAGCGCGTCACTCGGCGTGAGCAGACGAACGCGATCGTCATCCTGGTCAGTAGTCGGGAATTTGAGACCCGCCAGCAGGTCGAGCAGTTCGAACACCCACTCACGGCCGTCGACAGCCGGCTGCTGACCGACCAATCGTTGCGAGCGGCGCAGGTCAGCGTGCGCTTGAAGCAAATGCTGCAGTCCAGATATCGAGGCTTGCCGTCCACCGTCAAGATGCTCGTTCCACCCACTCCAGTCGATGTTCTGCAGCAGGTCGCGCAGCCAGGCATCACCATTGGCAGCCGCATCGGGAAGTGGTAGTGTCTCACCGCTGGAGCAACCGGTAACCAGCAGCGCCTCGTCGAGAGCGGCCCGGTCATCACCGCGCAGCAGCGGACGTAGTCTGTTGGCGATGCAGAGCAGCCACCACTGGGTCTGTTCATGACGACGGTTCTGGACATGCTCCGGAACGTAGCCTGAGGCGAACGGGCGGCGAGCAAGCGCCTGCAACCAGCGCCTGAGCGCACCAGGACCTCCGAGAAGATGGAAGCCACGTGACACTTCCTCGAGTACATCGATGTCAGCGATGGGGCGCCAATCTCCCTCCGTGGGGTGCTGCTCTGCACACATCCAATCCGTCGAGAGATTCAGAGTGCGTTGCATCGCCAACCCGCGCAGCCTATCCAGGGACCACGCCTCCTCTCCAGTCGCCAGAGTCGCGAGTTCGGCCGTCCAGTGAACGGCCGGGCTGTCGAGCAGCGAAATCATGGTTGACGGACAGCGAACATCCAGTTCTGCGAATGAACTGCCCCAGGAATCAGCCCTCTCCGTGAGGCCTGGATCGATGATAATCGCCGTAGCGGTCGGCTCGCTGTCCTCCAACCACGCAGCAACCAGTTCACGCGTCGCAAGTTGCGCCTGCTGCCAGCGAGACAGCAGGATGCGCACGCTACGACCCGGCTCATCCTGCTCTCTGACAGCATCGAATGGAGTGTGAGCAGGTAACCACTTAGGCAGGCCTTCTTCGCTGTTCACCGGAACCTGCTCGTCGAGGTTGAGACCGTGCACCCCCATGCGCGGGCTTCCCGGCTGGCAGAGTTCGTGCAGTGGCTTGAATCGAGCCAGCGCTCGCAGCAAGCGGCAGCGAAGTGGCGAAAGGGTGGGCGGATGATCGAGCAGGATGATGCCGTCCAGCGGACGCAGACCGAATGGTGGCTCGTCATCTTCGAGTGCTTCGAGAGCGTTGACCAGCGCGTGCAGCTGCAGATCGGCGTGCATCCCTCCAAGTCCGTCAGCAAGTCTGCTGATGATACGCCGGAAGGCAGACAGACCCGGGCCTTCGAAACTCGGTACATCCTGCTCCCGCAGCGCCCGGTTCAGCGCTGTGAGGTCCCGAGTCTTCCCTCGGCCCCATTCGTGTTCGGGCAATGAGTGAATCAGCGGGAACTCCAACTGCTCCGCGGCTTCGTCGCAAGCAGCATGGAGAAGCATCTGGAACGATGCATCGTTCCCGAGTATGCGCGGCAGCCTCAATTCAGCGTGCAACGAGGTGATCATACTGTCCAGCGTGTGATGCAGCGTGCGGTCTGATGGGCCATCCAACTGCTCCGTCAACCACTCCAGCGTCTGTCGGCGTGCCGCGTCGGTAGGGTGGATCCACAGCAATCTGGTCGGTCCACCGTCAGTTGACGAGCGTGGGTCTAGCGCCTGCGCACGCATGGAATCAAGGCACCAATCCGGCAGCCGTCCGGATGGAATGTTCTCAACTGTGGTCGCCATCTCCCCGCTTCCCTGCTCATGCCCGTCGACGGGCACCTCCCGCCCTCCCGTCTGAGGGTTCTTGAACGTGAGGTTCCCGTTGTCATCAGCGATGTCTTTTTCTACCTTCGACACTTCTATTTCGATGAACGTGGGCATCACATTTCCGACTTGTGCTGCTACTCATGCCGGATAATATGACCGGTTCATAGTCAATGTTTAATTACCGGCTTATCCTCGATGACCTTGCTCGTAGCAGGGGGAAGTTGGATGCAGTATAGTGATTATACGTCATTGTGTTCAGAAATATGCCGCCACACCGCACATATGACAAACCTGAACAAGGATGATAGCACAATCGTTCAGCACCCAACGACCAATTGAGCCGAGTGACAAGGAGACAAGAAGATGACAATAGAAAAATGCACCGAATGCAACAGCCGAAACCTCGACCGCGACGACCGCCGCGGTCAGGTCGTATGCGAGGATTGTGGACTGGTTACAGAAGAGAACCAGATCGACTTCAATGACCGTAACCACACCCTAGGAGAGAACACCCACTGCAGCCCGACGCGCCGACGTGTCGTCGGCCGCGACCGCAGCAACCGCACGCGCATGGACAAGAAGGACGGACGCACCCGTAAGGACGCTGCCTACTGGCGCGAGATGCTGCGCGCCAATGAAAAGACGAATCTTCGAGCCAACGATATCGTCAGAGAGATGGAAGTGTGGGGATTCGGAGGCGTCTACATCGATGCCGCCCTCCAGGCCCTACTCATTTGTTTCACCAACGAGTTCGACAAGGGCAGCGTGAAACTCCCGCGCCCATACAATCGCATGCGTGACATGAAGAGCACGGATGGCAAGGACGACATCTATGTCATCCGCCTGAGCATGGTCTCAACCCTAATGGCCCTCTCCGACTTCTGTCTCGTGCCCTTCTTCATCTGGAAGGGAGTGGCCGAGTCTCTGGGACTCGAGCGGAACGATTGCATCAAGCACAAACGCCACATCAAACGCTTCCTGCAGGCGATGTATCTGGCGCACGACAACATCGTTACCAGTTACAAAGCGGTTCCGTTGCTGCGTCTGCGCACACAGGCACTCGACGCCTGGTTCGAGCATCTGCGCGACCGCCTCGACAACCTCGACATCGAGCGCCGCGAAGCACTGCTCAATGGTGTCAACAGCAGGCTACAGAAGCTCGGTGAGCCGCGAATCGACCACGGAGACGACCACAACCCCCAACCCGACATGCTCACTGCCGTGGTGACCGTCATCGTCGCAGAGGAACTTGGCATCGACATCAGCAAGGCGGAAGTGGCAGGCATCTTCTTCTTCACCACTGGCGGCTTGAACGGACCACTGCGACTCTGGTCCGACGATATCCGATCTCTCGCTTGAGATATCTCAATCACGCGAGCGGCGCTCGAGCAGAGCCATGCTGAGCGCGATTACTACCAGCGCTACTCCGGCCGCAGGCAGGAATCCCTTGTCTTCGTTGACGACAGTCGGTGGTGGGGATGACCACTGATGGATGAGTACCAGTGAGATGTCCTCTCCGTCCCATTCGTCTGGCAGGGTGTAGGTCAGTTCGCCTCCCGAGCCGCCACCGAGTTCGACCATGTCGCGCACAACGTGCGGATAGTCACCTACACCATTGCTGCCCTCCTCGAAGTAGGCTGACGCCTCAACGGCGATGAGAAGCGTGGAAAAATCCACTCCATCCACATCTGTAGTGGGCAGGGACACTGACCAGGTGACAGTTCCGCTCTCTCCATCAGCGCTCTGCCATTCCAGCGATGAGGCACCTATGGCATCCTCAAAGCGGGCCGGCTCGGTGAGTGATGAGGCGTAGTCCTCGGCGAGATTCTCCCCGTTAGGCACGATACCAGGGTGCATCCATTCGCCATTGATGATGATTGTCGGTGGCGCGCGACTCAATCCTACCAACGCCTTCGACTGCGCGCCGTAGCGCGCCTCCCAGCGCTCATCTCCAGCCTGTGTCCCGAATGGATCCTGTGATTCACCGATAGCGCGGTGGAACTGCAGTTCGACTACCTCCTCAGAATGGTTGGCTACCACCTGCTGGAACGTCTCCTCGGACAACACGCACGGCTCGCACCAACTGGCTGTGTAACCCTCGGCTATGTCGGGGAGGTCGGCGAGGGAGGCCTGAGCCGAACCCGTGGTTTGATTCGATGCCAGAATGTGCAATCCCCCAAACACCCCTTGGTCGTTGACTCCGGACCGGTCACCTAGCGATTCCGAGCCAGCAGTGGGCATCAGCACCGCAGTAAGCAGCAGTACGAGCAAGAGCGGGGCGAGGGCGGAGAGGGAGCGCATGCTGGCGCGACCCTACCACCCACTGTCAATCCAACGGTTGCCTGCGGGGCCCTTCAAGCAGCTTCGAACAGATCCTCAGGACCATCATCGAACGGCTGGTCGAGGCCTTCAGGGATGCGCCGGGGTAGATTTTCCGGAGGGAATGGATCGCGGTACAGATTCCACCATGGTGGAGCTCCCCTGAGCCCGTGTCGACGCTGGAAAGGCCCTAGCAACTCGACCAGCCAGTGGCGCACTCGCTCGATCGGAACGTCAACGCGCACCCAGCGGATATGCTCGCCTTGTTCACCCCGTGAACGCCATCCGGTGGTGCGCGCCAGACCCTCAACGAGTTCCCGTTCCTCCTCGTCGCGAATCATCAGTCTGAAACGATTGCCCTCGAAGAGCAGCTGCCCCCTCTGTTCGCGCGGGAGCAGCAGCACAGAGTCGAGTGGCTGACGGATGAGAATCTCGTAGAGTCCGGGGAACGCCCGCGTCCAGCGTTGCCAGCCACCGAAGTTGTGCATGTTGTACATTCTATTCAGCGCACCCTGAATGTGCAGGTTACCTCGCCTCTCGCCCTCAGCCTCTGGCCGGTGGATTCTGTTGCGGTTGGTTTGAATGAACTCAGCCAGCGGGCGTAGTTTCTCCTGTGAGCGCTGGTCATCCATCAGAGCGAGCACGACGCTGGCGAGAACATCACCAGCGGGCAGCCGTTGGATACCGGGATGTTCACGAATGCAGATTGGCGTCCCACCACGCTGATGTGCCTGCTCGGCTGATGTGCAACCGGACACACTGAAGCGAGCGCCGTGGGCTCCATGGCCGGAACTAACGTGATAGAACAGGCCAGAGGTACCCTCCACGATGATTCCAGGGGCACCTTCCTCCTGGTATTCGCAGCGGTCGTTCGCCTCGCACACAGAATGCAGCAGGCTGAGCGCTCGACAGTCCTGCTCGGAGGGGATCAGTTCGCCGTCCGGCTCATCCCACATCCATTGGAGAGTACGCAGTCGACGGTGTGCGGGATGCTCAGGCGGTGACATCTGCCAACTGAGCAGCAGAGCCCACAGTTCTGGCCACGGAGGCAAAGGGACCCTCTTCCAGCAACCGCCGCGCAGCATCCTCAGGAACAAACGACCGCGATTATTGACGACCAGAGCTGGTCCCGACCACATTTCGGCAGAGCGCCATTCGGTCCCCCCTACAGTCTCCTGATTCCAGCGGTCCACCCACGGCATGCCCAGTTCGGCGAGTTCGGCCCACGGCACCTCCGGTGGCATCTCATGACCTTGGCGCCCAGGATTTCGGAAGTGAGCCCATGCCCTGCCATGCATCCAATCCTGTGGTCGCTCACCCGTAGCGAGACGAGAGCGTAGCAAATCTCCAATCCATTCCAGCCAGACGAAGAACTGATTTGCTCCCTCCAGCGGCCCGTGAGCGCCCCAATGACGCCGATGAAACAGTGGAATTTCTCTCAAATGCCCTCTTTGGTGACGCTGGCGACGCCGATGGTATGGACGCACAATGGAAAGCGTCCCCATGACACCTAGCAGCAGTGAGAGGTCGCACTCCTGCACCTGAAGCCGTTCGTTCTTGGTGCCGGTCATCGCTCTCAGCAGATGTGCGTATGGCAACTTACCGGGTAGAACCTCGCCATCAAGAGACCAAATGTGATCGATACGATTCAACCAACTGCCATCTGGGAGAGGAATACCGCGTTGCAGCAGTCGGCGTAACTCGTGCGGCTCAGGGTGTGCGCGGCCAG
Organism: uncultured Candidatus Poseidoniales archaeon; assembly: GCA_964618995.1. GTDB lineage: Archaea > Thermoplasmatota > Poseidoniia > Poseidoniales > Thalassarchaeaceae > JAKUTA01. Next base: position 22,016 of record CAZUBQ010000012.1, read on the forward strand.
CCAGCCGTTGGCGTAGGAACTGCAGTCCATCCTCGACTGCATCTTCAGTGAGCGGAAATGCGCTCTCATCAACCGGTACGTCATCGAACACAGAGTCTTTGCGTTTCATCCACAGGATGTCTTCACTGCCAGCATGTGCAGCAAGCAGACTGCGCCAGCGAGTCTCTCCTGTTCTACCACGATCAGGTGCGAGCACCGCCTCCATATCCGCTCGTTCAGCCTCAGTCGGTCGACCGGACATGCCCGGCCCAACCAGCATGTCTGCGAACAATTCGCAGCGCGAGCACCAACCATTGTTCTCAGTCTCTTCCGCACATACTATGCATTCTGGCATCCATCCACCCCTTGCTTGCTACGTATTCATCATGACGTCGACCTTACTTAACGGCTGAATTCCACTCATCCGGACATGCGCTCCCCGTGTGCATCTGCAATCGCCTGCCACACATCGTCCGGGACGTTGCCTTCCGGCTCCTCGGAGGAATCAGTTGCTGTGGGTAACTCCGTGTTATGTTGAATAACCAGATCTATCGGGGTCAAGTCGTGTTGGGGATCGTGGTCGAGAAGGTCGTAGTCCTCAATGTCCTCATCCGGCCAGTCGTCCTCCTCGTCAGGCCCCTCGACAAACCCTTGCGGGCGGAGTGCCATCATCATCTCCCAGTTGGCTCGGTCTTGCTTTTGATAGTTAGACCACTGATTGAACAGCATCTCCAACGTGCTGATATCGGACGCGCTCTTGCTATCCTCTCGCAACGCGAGCATATACGAAGCCAAGCGGTCACCTAGCGGAAGCGGACCTTTACACTCGAACACCTGGATACAGAGGTACATCTTGAGTCGGTCCTTCCGGGCGCACTCCATGTCCGGATACGCCCACACCCTGAAGTCAGCGTTGCCCGGCCTACCTGACAAACGTAGGCGATAGGCGAGTCCCGAATCACCTTGTATGAGTACCGAATCCGGTTCGACGAGTTCGAAATCCTTCTGACTAGTCCACCACACCGAGTGCAGGAAGCCGAGTGCTTTCTGCTGTGGGATATCTGGTTGTATCTCTCCTGTTGGCATATCCCAGTGCCATGCGATGGCACGCAGCAACTTGCCCTCGGGAGTGTTAGGAGGATGCAGGGCAGTGATGATCAAGAAGCGCCAGACGGCGGGATCAGGAGGAACGGGCTCTAGGGTGAATCCGTTGGGAGCACGCACGAGCAGGTGCAAGCGATCATCCATGACCATCAGCATGGGGCAACTCGATTGGCTGTGCAATTCAGGCCAGCCCTCATCGGTTGCAGCTTTCCACGTAGCAGTGACAGAACCAAGATTATCAGATAGTTCCCCCCATATCTTCTGAGGTATGTGGCATTGCATCAGTTGTGCCATCACTTCCTGTTCGCTCACCGCCTCAGCCCAGTGCCAGAATGGGTGGTAGCCGTGGTTGTGCAGTTCCTCGAGCATCGCCTCAGCCTCCCAGTCGTCGGGATCGTTAGAGAGGCGGGTCGGGAGTGGCACCAACGGTTCACTTCGGCGAGACACCCAAGAGACCGATGGCTCTTCGTCGATTCTCCAACAGCAGGCAGCGAGTGCCCTGAGCATCTCATCCCAGTCTTCGAACGCGGCAGCCGCTTCTTCGTCGTCTGAACCAAGCATGTCCGCCAGGTCAGCCATCGGAATCGGCCCTGGGAGTCGATTGCCATTGAGCGCCCAACACACACGCGCCTTCGCCAATCGGCCACCCGAAGGGGTCTCGAACTCGTTCGGTAATTCAGGTGGGTTCTCGTCCCAAAGTTCCCACTCATGTTCGTGGTGCCATTGTCTCGCGGCCACCCAAAGGCTGCGAGAGTATCCGTTCCAGACCTTCGGTTGTTCTGCCTCATCGAGTACCTTGGCAGACTGTTTGAGCACTAGAACACCGAGCAGAGCGCGCCATCGTTCGACCGCTGGCTCGCCGCGAGCAGACTCCAATGCAGCATTCACTACCGCACTGGTTCCAATGTCCGGACGAAGCGACTCATGGTCGCCGATGATGTGTGGAATCAGCATCGCGCAGCGAGGACATACATCATCCTCGGCGGATTCTCCACAGTGTGCGCACACGCTCATCATGACTCAGAGAGCAAAACTGACCCTATTTCAACAGCCGATGGGTCGCACGCGCCCGTTCACAGGTCCGCGAAAACAGCTATTGCATGCTCGATATCGTCATCGTCGACATGCAGGTGGGTGACTGCTCGTAACATCGTAGGTCCGAGATCGAGCAGGTCGACACCACGCTCCGCCAGACCGGCCACCGCCTCTTGTCCGGTCTTACCGCCGGTCAACTCGATGTAGCACATGTTCGTCTGCACCGCATCGAGGTCCACTGAGAATCCATCCAGTTCGTCGATTCCCTCAGCCAGAGTACGCGCCCTTGCGTGATCCTCGGCGAGCCGCTCGATGTTATGCTCCAAAGCGTACAACCCAGCCGCAGCCAGGATACCAGCCTGACGCATGCCCCCGCCGAACAGTTTCCGCCAGCGGTGCGCCCGCTCGATGAAGTCGGCATCCCCAGCCACGAGCGAACCCACTGGTGCGCCCAATCCCTTGGAGAGGCAGATGGAGATGGAGTCACAGTCCTGCACCATCCGAGGGGCATCGATTCCGGTGGCGACCACGGCGTTGAACAGTCGGGCGCCATCCATGTGCACCGAGCATCCAGAGGAGTGTGCCAACTCGCAGATGGCGTCGATCGATTCCTGCGGGTAACAGGTTCCCCCACCCCTGTTCGAGGTGTTCTCGATGCAGACCAGAGTGCAGTCCGGGAAGTGCGACATGCTCCCTTTCGACTTGCGAATCGCCGCTGCCACATCCGTCGGGGCCATAATCCCCCTCTCAGCCTCCACCAATGCCACCGAACATCCAGACAGCGCCGCGTATCCGCCGCCTTCGTAGACGTAGACGTGACTCGTGCCCTCGGTGACAATCTCATCTCCGGGCGTGGTATGTGTGCGCACCGACACAGCATTCGCCATCGTTCCCGATGGCACGAACAGCGCCGCATCCTTTCCCAGCATGGCCGCCAGTCGCTCCTGCAGCATCTGGACCGTCGGGTCATCACCGAGCACATCGTCGCCGACCGGAGCGTCGGCGATGGCGTCGCGCATCGCTGCCGAGGGCTGCGTGACCGTATCGCTGCGCAGGTCTGTGCGGCCGGCAAGGGGAGGGCACATCGGGTGGGCGAGTCCGGGCCTCACTCATAGCGAGTGCGCCGAGAGCGACCAGCGCTCAACCGCAGTATGCGTCGCCCCGTGAGGTGTCAGTTTCGATTCGAACAGCACCAACTCGGGCGAGTCGAGCCAGTCATCCTGCAGACCCCCGTTCGCCTCCATCCATTCGACCAATTCCGCCTTCAGCGCGCGCCGTTTCACGAACTTGACACCTGAATCACGAGTGGTCTTGGCGCGGCCGAGCGTCAAGTGCGGCTCCCAGGCGCGCGACTCGGACCAACCGAACGACGACAGCGTATCCTTCCGTGCTCCATCCAGCGCCGCTAGCCCACTTTCATCACGGAACTCGATGCCGGCCCACACCGGCCCGCCGAAGCAGCCGACACCGGATACGCGCATGGTCGCATCTAGTCCACTATCGAGCAACTCATTGACGCAACCATCGACCGCTGCGCGCAGGTCGTTCACATCCTCGTCAGGCACGAACCCAAGGAAAGCCCAGGTCAGGTGCCATTGATGGTCGGGCACTGGCGCAAGACGCAGTCCTGACGCCTCCAGATCGACCTCGGCGAGTGATTCGGCAGCAGCCACCAGACCTGCCGTCGCTGGCACGGGGATTCCCAAGAACATCCGAGGCATTCACTCAGTCCTCCTTCAGCCGCGTGTCAACAGGCGATGGAAGTGGTGTACACCCGTCTCGCGGGTCGGAGAATAGCGCCCGCGCTCGTACGCCCGCGAGGACACACCGCGCTGGGTCGCCTCAACCACGAACTGGTCCTCATCCTCCACCTTGTCGAGATCGCCTCCTGCACCCATGTCCAGCAGTGATTCATCGCCCACGAATCCATGGTAGACGATGGCAGTGCGATTCACGGACAGTGGAACAACCAGATTCACCGACAATCCCCAGGGGTAGAAGTTGAGCATGAGCCCGGGGTGGAACCAGTAGTAGTAGGCGGCCACACGCTCTCCGTGGTCCGGTGAACTCTCCGGGAGGTCGAAGCAGGACTCCCCTTCACGCGCCATGCCGACCTGCAACACACCGCCGTCGAACAGTTCGGTTCGATAGCCATCGTGATCGAGCACATCGTGCAGGTCACCGTGAACATATGGAATGTGGAACCCTTCCAGGTAATTATCGACATACAACGCCCAGTTTGCTTCGATGGTGTATTCGCGGTGGCGTGACGGAGCATGAAGGAATCTGTCCACAGGCAGCCAACCGAGCCTCTCCTCGAGCGGCGCGATCCAGCGCTCGAAATCAACACCCTCGATGGTCGTGAACAGCAGACCCTTCCACGACTCGAGCGGGAATTGACGTAGATTGTCAGCGGGGGTGGGGAAGTCTTCCACCTGCTCGAATTCGGGCATGTGTCGAAAGCAGCCGTCCAGCGAGAATGAGCGGCCGTGATACGGGCACACCAGCACGCTGGCGGAGCACGGCTCGTTCACCACCACCATCCCACGATGGGTGCAGACGTTGGAGATGCAGCGTACCTCGTCGTCCTTGGTGAGCAGCATCGGTTCGCGCACCATCCCTTCGATGTGCGGGAGCGGGAGCGCGTTCACTGACGACAACTGGTCCTCGTGGGCGGCGAAATGCCACGAGTTGGCGAATCCCGAGATGACCTCATCGAAAGTGTTCGAATCTGTGTAGAATCGGGAAGGCAGCGTCTCAGCGCGACGGATGTCGGCGTCGATGATGTCCAATCGACTCACCTCAAGCCAGCACATCGCCGCGGACGAACTTGATGTAGCGCTGCTCCTCGTTCTCCTCGAACGGATGCTGGCCCACGTTCTGCTGGTAGGCGATGCCAATCCAATCTCCATCAGGAGAGAGAACCGTCTCGAAGAAATCGTGCAGCGCGTGCACGTCGCCCTCGCTCTCCTCGTAGTCGGTAATCGTGTGCAGCGGAGTCATGTCAGCGATGCCGAACTCCCAGGTGTCATTCTCCTGCGGTTCCCAGAGCGCACCCGCGTAAAGGTACCAGTGCTTGCCTGCAGTGTATCCATCCTCGCTGTTGTTCTGGTCGTAGTCGATGCCGTAGAAGGCGATACTGACCAGATTATCCTCAGAGATCGAGACGAACGGATACATGTTGATTCCTCGCTCGAACGGCGTGACGTTCCATGACGACCAGTTGGTCCCGTTGTCGTACGAGATTGCGAAGCGCATCTCCCATGGCCCCGTGCCGCCATTGGGGCAGTCCCCCCAGACCACCGCCACCGTGCCGCCCTCGTTGTTGTTCACAACCGGGTATCCCTCAGGGCAGTTGCCGGTGCGCGGCCCGACATCGATTGGGTCCTGCCATGAACCGTCAGATGGGCTGGGGCCGGTACCGCGTCCGTAGTCGTCGCTGATGCGCACGTGCACGGTCCCCGAATTGCTGTCGGCGTTCTCCTGGGCGACGAACACGTACGGTCCGTGTCGCTGTGCAGATACGGTCGACCAGCCTCCAGGCATCGAGTAGCACTGG
>CAZUBQ010000012.1:27792-48827 GCA_964618995.1 uncultured Candidatus Poseidoniales archaeon
CCCTGCGAGTCGATGGAGATGGAGGGCTCGTAGCCGACGCCATAGCCGATGTAGTCCGGATCCTGACCGTTGTCCGGGTCTATGCACTCCTCGTGGCGAGGCATGTAGATTGGCTCACCCCAGAGGAAATCCACCACCTGATCGCTGTCACCACCCGACGCCGCGTCATCCATCGTCGTCTCGAGGCCGAACATTGCCGAGAGCACCATGAAAACAACCACGACGGCCATCGTCGAGCCCATCGCCAGATTCAGCTGACGCACCTGATGGCGCTCCTCCGCCTCATCGCCATCCGCACCCGGAGCGAGCACGGCGTCGAGTACCTCAGCGTCCTCGTCGGACAGTTCAGCATCGAGCAGGTCGGCTGCCACGATATCTGCGTGTGAGGGGGTCTGCCATCAGCCTGATGGTGAAACAACACCTCAATTGATTGGGGTCCGCACCTTCGTGAGTGTTCATCGATATGCCTCGCCGAAAGACGGGTCTTCAGGGGGGGGATTGATTTCCACCATGATGCTCCCGCCAGCGCGCTCGCGGGTCTCCTTGGTCTCGGCCAGCGCGGCGTCGAAGTCTGCCTGAGTGATGACCACCTTCGCGTCATCCTTGCTGCCACAACCGAGGCGATGCATGGCCTCCAACTCAGCGTTGTTGACCAACCCGACCAGATGTGAGCCAGTGTATCCATCGGTCTTCTTGGCCAGAGCCTTGATGTCGATTCCCTCCTCGACTTCGTGCTGCTTCATCTCCATCTGCAGGATGAGACGGCGACCATGAGCATCGGGTGCACTGACAGGGATGATGACGTCGATGCGACCTGGGCGGTTGATGAGAGCTTCATCCAACAGGTTGGGGTGGTTGGTGGAGGCCACGGTGACGACCTGTGAGTTGTTGGTGGAGCCACACAGAACTTCAAGGAACTCGCCTAGCAAAGGGTGCCCGCTGCGCTGCTTGCGATCCATCCCCGCACCACCGAGGCAGTCGAGGTCCTCGATGATGACCAAACTGGGCGAGAGCATGCGTGCCATCGAATAGATTCCAGTCAGGTCTCCGGGCTCACGGATGTCGTCGCTGGTGACGTAGATGGAGGTGGCATCGCCGCGATGGTTGACCAGTGCGCGGGAGGTCAGGGTCTTGCCGCATCCAGGGGGACCTGCCATCAGCACGCCACGGGAGTCCTTGTTCCCATTCTTGGTGATGGTCTCGACGTTCTTGAGGAAGGTGCAGATGTTCTTGGTGATGCCCTTGCGAACGGCGTCTGCCAGCACGACGTCGTCGAGTGAGATGTTCTCATCGACGCTCATGAACGAGCCATTGGAGCGCAGAGCACCTCCCTTGATGGGACTCTCGGTCACGAGCCACTTGTGTATGGACTTCCAGATGGCCTGCATCTTGACCTCCTCGTCGTCTTCAGCGGTCTCGAAGACGAAGTAGTAGGCACCACAGTATGGGTCCTCATCGGTAGTGATGGCCCACTTTCGACCACTCTTCTTCTCGGTGACGAAGCGGGTGGCTTGGAACAGTACGGTCTTATTCTTGCTCGCGCTTACGGGAACAGACTGAGTGACGGGGGGAATGTGAGCGGATGAGGGTGGTTCGGCGTACCGTTCGACTGCTGAGACCTCGAAGTCACGCTCGATGACTGCATCGAGTGCGAGCAGCATCCACGGGCCCATGGGCTTTCTTCGTGAGCGAATGAAGGAACTGACGCGCCCACCTTCTGCCACGAAATCCGCTATCTCGCGGGCGCGCAGTGGAGGAACCTCGTCCATGACCTCCTGGACGGCCTCGTGACGCCACTTCTCGATTGCTTTCACTGTCTGTTCGTCGATAATCCCGAACGGGGTTTCTATCTCGTCTGATTCCATTTCTAATCCGCCGGAAAAACCAGTAAACAAGCGACCCAATATGAACGAACGAATGTCGGACCCGCAAGAAAGCGAATCACATCATCTGGAGAGCAGGCTCTGCCACCCACTGACGAATCAATTGCTGAGTGGGGCCGTACAGCGACACGGCGTAGACTCACTCCTCCTCCGTCCTGTCTGCAAGCACCTCAGCCAGCGCCCGGCGCAGAGGTGCGAACCGAGCGGCGATGATGTCCACCAACGGGACATACTTACGATTGTGCGCAGCCAGTTCGGGATCTGCCATCCATTCACCCGGAAGCCTCGACAACTGTGCGATCATAGACGTCACGTACCAGTGAGGGTGTGACGCCATCGACTCATCGAATGCTTCAACTGGGAATGTCCGCCAGTTCTTGGCCCTGCGCTGCTTGAAGCCGTAGACGTACTCGTTAGGCCATGTCTGCTGAACTCGAAAGCGAAACCCGTGAGTTCCTGCGAACTCGACGGTGCGCATCTCCGGGTCATACGTCGCGCCCATGTCGCCCCACCACTTGATCAGCGCCGGCGTGATTGGACTCGGTCCTAATCCGTAGAGTTGCACCAGAGCATCCTGCAGTGTGTCGATTAGATGGAATGCTGCCCTGTCATCGATTAGTAGCAATTGCAGGGATTGGAGAATATCCCCCGCTGGCAAATGAGTGCTGTTTATCACGCCATGGATACAGAAATCGGGCGGGTTATCATAAACAGCACTCAGTTTGCTACCATTCAATGGGTAGATTCTGACTCGTGGAAGTCCCCTATAACAGCTTAAGGGGTTGTTCATCTTCTCAAGGAGTGGAATCTTCCGCAACCCGTAGCACGCCAGATGCCCCTGGTAGAAAATCTCCTCCTCGGTCTCTCTGGCTATCCCTTTCTCCTTGAGGTGCTCAAGGTGCTCGATGAACCAGTTCACCGAGCGCATCAGCGGCTCTAGGCATCTCGTCCGCCACTGGGTGGCGAACTCGTGTCCATTCTGTTCGTTTGTCTCATTTGCATTGCTCTCACTCATAAATTAATCACATCCATTTTTTTTTACACCCCCGAAGGGCGCAAATTACGAAGGTGATTATCGTTTATCCACTAAGAATAGGGGGGCGATGCTCTCTGATTATCCGCTTCATGAATGACACGCCTGTGATCCCAACGCTTCGGAGAATATGATAAGGGTATTTGAACGTACGAATTCAATTGACGAGTGGAAGATCCCCGGTGAGCGCATCGATCTCTCTTCGCGGACCCGGTCCGATTCCCACCACTGTCACCGTTCCGGAAGGAATCTCGGTATGTCCAGCGTCCTTGACCATGTAGCAGGGGAGGTCAGCCTCCATCGCTTCACCGAACAGTCGGCGCAGCGAATCGAGATCCTCACAGCGCAGCACCACCTTGCGCGCACCCTCGTCGCGCCATCTCTCCAACTGCCGCGGGACATTTCGCCGCGCCTTCAGCGCGCACTCCACCGCCGCATGTCCGCACTGCGCCGCCAATTTTCCCGCGGACAGTTTCAAGTCACGGCGGGTGACGAGCACCATCGTCAGCTCAGGCTGTGACTGGGACATTCTCAGACGCCTCCAAAGTCACCACCTGATGGCGGTTGATGATGTCAGCCAGCGGGCTTGCCAACCAAGCGGCGAAGAACAGATTGCCCATCGCGTGAAGCAGGTCGTATGGTAGCCCGGCGATGATGTACGCAGGAAGCATGCTCGGTCCGAGCGTGTGCAGGATGCTCAGGGAGATCACCCAGCCGAACAAGAATCCACACAAGGCGGCGGTGCCAGCAATCCTCGGTAATGTGTTGAGGCGAGGGGCGACGAAGGCACCGAGGCAACCGACCAGAGACCAGCCCAGCGCCTGATAGAGCGTCCACAGACCGTGGCCTATCAGCATGTTCGAGCCGAGAGCGATGACGGCTGCCAGAGCGATGGAACGCTTCGCACCCATGTGCACACCGACCAGTAGCACGAGGACTGTCACCGGCTGTATGTTGGGCAGTGGCTCGAGCAGCACGCGCCCGAATATTCCGAAGATTGCCAGCATGACGAGCAGGGTCCACTCACGACCATCGGGCAATCCGCGCTCGGCGCGCAGCAAGGCCCATCCGACCAGAACCAGAAGGGAGATGTTGATCGCCAGCATTCCCAACGGGCCGACTTCGATGGCGTGTGCCCCGAGCATGTATCCCCCCTCTCGTTGATTCGGCTAATAGTATGCTCTCAGTGAATCGCCCCTCACTGAGAATAGCGTCACCAAGTGTCCACCTGCCAGACGATGACGCTGTCTTCATCCACGACGAGGTCTCCGATTCCCACCATGGCCATGGCTCCGTCGTGATACAATGCCCAGTATGCGTCGCCTGTCGGCTCGTGGCCGCCGATGGATTGCACGTATGGACCCCATTCAGACACCGAGTATCCCACCTCCAGCTTCCCACCGGTCACATTAGTGGCATCGAGCATGAGGTCGAAACCGTTCTCGTAGCCGCTGAATCCTCCCACGCACGCGCCCGTGGCATTGGAATCGCTATCTGTCATGAAGTCGGTTCCATCGTAATCGATGTGATGTCTGCCGTCGGAATAGTCGGGGTGGGTCGAATTGTCTGGGAAGTGGATGCAGACCACCTGCTGCCCATCCCAGAGGTCAGGAAGTCCGTAGTGCGGTTCGCCCTCCTCGGCAACCAGTTCGGAGGTCATGCGCGCCCATTCATGGCTGATCGCAGAGGCGCTGATGACGAAGAACACGAGCCAGATTGCTGAGAGTGCCTTCAGTCTGTTCTCAGCAGAGAAGATTCCGAACATCAAGGCACTCAAGGCAATTGCCAATATCAGCGAACCCATTACCTCAGACACGAATCACAGGGTGGACCAAACGGCCTATAACGCATCTTGAGCAACGACGTGAATCTGAATGTTCGGCTACAAACTCACTCAGGGATACGTCGGCGATGCAGAATAATCAATGCTCCAGAGATTGCTGAGAACATGAGCATGCTCGTGAATCCAGGTAGCCCACCTTCTCCCTCATCACAGACCTCCGTACATTCGGTTATGCCATCGCCATCTGAGTCGAGAGTTTTAGATGAGTCGTTCGGGAAAGCGTCAGAGTTGTCGCCAACTCCGTCCCCATCCGTGTCGGATGTCTCGTCCGGATTATCAGGGAACGCATCCGAATTGTCCCCCGTCCCGTCGCCGTCCGCATCGGACCACTCGTGCGGATCATTGGGGAAGGCGTCGCTGGGGATGCAGACCCCGTCGAGGTCGCCGTCGGACCAGCCAGTCGGGTCATCATCGCATTCATCCATGTTGTCTCCGACTTGATCCCCGTCCGCATCCGCCCACTCGTTCGAGTTGAATATGAACGCATCCGAGTTGTCGCCCACGCCATCGCCGTCACTGTCTTGGCTCTCCAACGGATCATTGGGGAACGCGTCGGAGTTGTCTCCCACGCAGTCTCGGTCGTGGTCAATCCATTCGGTGCTGTTGCCAACTAATGTGCACTGGTCGGAATCGTACTCCGTTGAGTCATCATAACCATCACCATCGCTGTCCACACACCCGTAGCGTGGGATATTCGAATAGAGGTCTTCGACTTCATCGTAGAGCACCGCCATGGTGCTGTTGCCAGCCACGCTGGGGCAGGCATCACCCTGATGGCCGCTGAGGTTGTCGCCGTAACCATCGCCATCGGTGTCACTCCATTGGCTCGGCTCGTTAAGGAAGGTGTCATCGGCATCATTCACGCCATCTCCATCTCCATCGCGCTCAGAGGCTGAACAACCGTTCGCATCGACTGATTCTCCCTGTGGCGTGTTGGAACAGGTATCGATTGAATCTGGAATGCCGTCGCCATCTGTATCCGGGGCACCTACAGAGACAACAGTCACATCACTGCTTGAAACAGATGTGCCGGACTGGTCCCCATCATTCGGAGTGACAGTGCACGACACCACATCGTCCGCATTGAATGGTCCAGTTGACTGGGTGGTTTCCTGCAGTGAAGCACCATTCACCTGCCACGCGTATTGGTAGCCTTCTGAATCTGCGTCTGCATCAGTCCAGCCAGAAGCGATGCAGAGTGCTATCGACTCATTGTCGAGCGGTGATGGCGATATCGCCACGGATGCTACGGCTGGTGGGCTGTTGGATATTGTTAGAGATGGGGAACTTTCCGCGGTGCCATCGACAGTTCCGTCGTTCGGTGTGACCTCAACTACGATTTGATCACCCTTTTCAAACCACGATGAGCCGGCGAGGGTGCTACCTGTTTCACTGATTGTATTGCCATTTACTGACCAAGAATAACTGAGTGTGACGGGATCTCCATCGGGATCCCAAGACGATGCGGAAGCAGAAACCACATCATCTGTGAACGCCGGGCTAGGAGATAGTGTGACATCGAAAACCTCGGGTGGATTATTCGCAGCCGTTACAGTAATCGAGGCAGTCATCGAGGTATGGATGTCACATCGGTAGTCGTATGTTCCAGCGGTGTTGAAGGTGTAATTGAAGGTCGCACTCCCCGTTAGTGTTCCCGAATCAAAGGATTCTGGGCCACTCGTGGAACTAGCTGTGTGTGATGCCCCATCATTGTTCGTCCAAGTAACTGAATCACCTACATTTATCGTGATACTTGATGGACTGAAAGCAAAGTTCTGGATGCTCACCGATTCATGGGCGCCCCCATTCGCTCCATTAACTGGTACCAATGCACACATACTGGAAAGACCCAGCAACAGCACAGCCCACAACACCCTCACTCGTATTCCATTCGCTACCATCATATTCCCAACGGTCCAATCCTATTCGCGTAGCACATAACGATTACCAACGCAGGTGTGGCGATGTAATCGTGCGGTAATCAAGGGTCCTGTGATAACCGTTGCAACGCTGCTCTGAGCGCGGCTGAGACCTCGGCTCCGTCGGCTGTTCCGCCCAGTTCACCCATGACGACACCCATCAAGGGGCCCATCGCCTCCATGCCCCGTTCAGCCACGAATTCAGCCCGATCAGCGAGCACCTTCTCGACCGCTGCCTCGACAGCACTGGATTCAGCCGGTACGAAACCGAGTTCCTCTGCTTCTTCGAGCAGTCTTGCACGAACGACTCCCATGTCCCCACCGGCATCCTTCCATGTGCCCGATGTGAGCAGATGCGTCGCCAACGGAATGAGTCCATCGCGAGTTATTTCACCTGCTGTGCGGGCCGAAAGAGCGAGTCCGATTAGAGACAGATGAACGGATTCTGGAGTGGGTGCTCCTGCGCGTTCGGCCACCTCATCCCTTACTCGATCGAGCAGCAGGCTCGCCCACGCCTTGGCCGGCAACGCTGACAGGCCAGTCGCCAACTCGCCTGAATGACCTGCATGAAAGTCATCATCCATCTCTGCCCCGAGCAGCGAATCGACCTGGTTCTGAGACAGGTCGCACGCCTGCAGACGTTCACGCCGTTCAACTGAGGTTGGTGGGAGATCCGCGCACATCTGGTTCCAGTGCTCTTGGGTGAGCGCGAGCACCGGTACATCGGTTTCGGGATACATGCGAGCGCCACCGGGGAGCGGACGCATCGCGGTGGTCGTGCCATCCTCCGGACCTCCTTTCTTGATGACAACGTTGCGGACTTCCTTGGGAATTCTGTGCCAGGCGAGTCTCGCTCGATGGACTGCGGCTTCGAGAGCCAGTTCCGCCTGCCACTCGGGGGCGGCGCACAATGCAAAGGCGTCGGAATCCGTGCATCCCAGCCGATCGCACACTGCCGCCATCTCGGCTTCGGTTATGCTGTATGCCGGAAGTTCGTCGGAATGGAATATGCCACGTACGCCGGCGGCGCGAGCGGATGACGCCAGTTCCCGGCCGAGCCGGGGAAGTTGCGAACCGCTGGCATCCAACTCCTTCGAGCCCAGCCGGCCGGCCAACGCGGCGAGTCTGACGCCGAGAACGACATCACCAGCCCCCAGTGCATTAGAGATCATGTCACTCTCTGTAGAGGTAAACAGGTCGCTGACATCAACTAATTCCAACGGCAGCGAATCGGCCACCGATGCAGCTACTTGAGCCTCGACTTCCAGGTCATCATCACGGCGGTCGTCGGGAAGTGGCGGGAGGTCGAGGTGAGCCCGCAAGTCGCTGGCCAGCCGGTAGAGGTGCAGTTGGCGCGCCATCTCGAGACTGATGATGCGCGGAATCCAATCGAGATCCTGGCATCCCTTGATCTCCACTCGGTCCCCACAGGCGATGCTGACGTTCAGATCCTGTCGGATGCTACCAAGCCCACGCCTCACCCTGCGGGTGTCACGTAGGACCTGACCCAAAGCGATGGCCGTCTCCTTGGCGTGAACGGGTGAGGTGACCTCTGGTTCGGTGGCGATCTCGATGAGCGGAATGCCCAGCCGGTCGAGGTTGTAGACCACCTGCTCTCCATGGCGAGTGGTGTGCACATCCAGTTTGCGTGCCGAATCCTCCTCCAGGCACAGAAGTGAGAGGCCGACAGCGCCCGATTCGGTCTCGATTGCTCCGCCGGTGGCGATCATGGTCGTGCGCTGGAAGCCACTTGTGTTCGAGCCGTCGACCACCGTCTTGCGCATCGCCTGCAGCAGCGGCACCGGACTCATCGCCATCATCGCCGAGACGGTGAGTGCGATGTCCACAGCATCCGCATCGTGGTCGTCGGGCGGCGATTCGTCAAGTTCGATTAGTCCAGCGTTGGGCGACTGCACGTAGACGAACGAGCGGTTGCGGCGCTGCTCGAAGCGAGCAGCGATGTCCACCTCGCCCGCCTCGCCCTCAGCCGCTCGGAGGCGTCGCTGAACCCTGCTCCAACTGTCTGGAATCGTGTCGATGGTGTGGTCGTAGAGCGCGCCTGGTTGACGCGAATGGAGCTTTCCAGTGGCCAGTTGCTGATGGATCTCCAATCCGCACATGAATCCGAGCGCGGCGGCATCGAGGCTGTCGGCGTCAGCCACATCGCCCGGCGGCCCTGCGCTCGTCATCAAGCAGGGGGAGGCGTAGGCGCTTCATAGCGGCGACGGCGCTCAGCGGGCCAATCTCCAGCGATCGCTGGTTGGATTGTAGATCACGCCAATCTGTGACAACTGCGAGAGCGCTCGCTCAGTCTCTTCCTGGCTGAACTTCTGTTCGGCCATCTCATTGAATATCTCGGCCTCCGGAACGTCGAAATCGATGCGACCTTCGGAGAGTTTCTTCATCACATCCTTGAGTACTCTGTCTGCGTTGCGGCGTTTTGCCGAGCGACCTGTCAACAGCGCACCCTCGTCGAAACTGTCACCCATCAACTCGTAACGCCAGTTACCGTAGATTGCCTTGGCGAGTTCAGCATCAACCTCCTCGGCTTTATTGGACAGCCGGCTGCGGGCGCTCGCTTCAGCAAGACGAATCAACGCCTCCAGAGCACGCGGTGTAGCCGCCACAGTGCCGTCATCATCGTCACTGATTTTGGCGCGTGCCTCGAGGTAGTATTCTAGGAGCATCTTCTTCGCCTCAGGTGTGAGTACGGGGTGGAACTGCCGTTTGGCGTAGGCGACGTATTTCTGGAACATCGGTATGGTGAGCTGATTGGAGCCTGTGCTGTCAGTCTTCATGTGCTGCTCCTTCTCCACCTTTCTCGGGTCGACCACCTGGCCTCTCTCCAGCAGTTGTTCGCTGACCCCTACGCTGCGGTTATCGATGATGTGATGGGCGATGCGTCGGTCATCATCCGCACGCGCGTCATCGCGCAGCAACCAGATGACATCGAACCGCGACATCAGTGCTGGAGGAAGGTCGACCTCCTCGAACATCGGGGTGATATCGTATCCATGTTGATGTCTTTGCGTGAAGCGCCCTTCCTTCGGGTTGGAAGCCGCCAGGATTGCGCAGCGTGTCGGCATCGAGGCGTTCAGGCCACCCTTGGATACGTGAATGCGCTGCTGTTCCATCGCTTCGTGCATCCTGCTGCGGTCATCCCTGTTCATCTTGTCAAGTTCGTCGATGGCTGCCAATCCCAGATCAGCGAGCACCAACACTCCTGCTTCGAGGGTGAATCTCCCTTCGCTGAACGTGTCCCTGACCGCAGCGGCGGTCAATCCTGCCCCAGATACACCACCACCGGACGCGTAGCGTCCGCGAGGTGATACCCTGCCCATGAAGTCGAGCAACTGGCTCTTCGCAACTCCAGGGTCCCCCATGAGCAGGATGTGGATGTCGCCGCGCCCTGACGTCTGGCGACGCCGCTGAACAACTGTAGCACCAGCGAGCGTTTCACCATCTTCAGTTTGCTGTCATCCGTTGCAAAGATGGACGGTGCGATGCTGTTGGTCAGCAGTTCGAACAGGTCGTCCCTCTCGCTGATTTCCTCAATCATCTCGATGTCCTCCTCGGTGATCGGAATCTCGGTGAACGGCGTGTTCTGCATCTCGACCGAGACGAGTGAGTGGTAGATGTCGAACATCGGTGTCTTGCTCTGCCTACGCTTCTGAGTGCGCACGAACGGAATCGTGTTGGCAGTGATGCGCATTCCCGGAAGCACCAGATTGGACAGGTCCGCCTCGGCGAGCACGGTCGCGCGGGCTGGTTGCGCTCCTCCAGTAATGTTCTCAGGCAACTCCTGAATCTCAAGCCACTGATTGTCGACCATCATCAGATTCTCTGCCACCAATTCGAACCTAGTACCATCCTTTCCACCGACATTGCGCTCACAGCCGCCATGCTCCGGGTCGCAGAAGATAGGCTCGATCAACTCGAGTTCGTTCAACTGCGGCATAGGAATCAGGACCTCGCATAATTCGCAACGGAAGTCCGCGTGATAGACCCGCGGCTTCAGTTCGGAGACCTTGGTGACCACCACTTCGCTGGCGACCAGCCTCTCGATGTCATCCGAGCCGATGTCGTGCAGATGACGATGACAGTCCTGTGGCAGTTCGGTGACTCTGAGCGTCGGGTCTGCCTCCCAGCCACCCTCGCGACAGAGTTTGCGTAACGACTCGGTTCCCGCTCTCAATACCGAGCGCGGGTGCTCGATCAGCGCCAGTGCGAAATCAGGATCCCACGCCTGCAGCGCAGGGAAGGGTACCTCGAGGCTGGGCTGCTCCGGCCAGGAGGATGCTACCATAGCCAGATCCGAGGCGAACTGCTCTTGCAGGAATGTGCGCCAGCGTGCGTGTGAATCCCGAATCGCCAGCATCATACACACCGCACAGGCATCAACACCGCGGCTCGACGGTTCTTCAACTACGCGCGTACACCCCCCTGTTTCCGGTGGAGCAGTGCCACGATTCCGGGGGTCATTCGCGCTGAACAGCGCTTCCAGTGGAATCGCACTCCAATTGGATGTACCCTCGATACAACGGGATGCCCCTGACCGTTCGGAATCATCCGAGAAGCTCATCGACGGCGGCGCGCATGTCCGCCAGCCCCACAGGCTTGAGCAGGATCATGCTCGGCTCCGGCACTCCTCCAGCCTCGATTATCTCCGACTCATCATGTCCGCTCATCAACAGAATGGGTGAGGTCGGTTGCAGAGCCCGGAACAGATGAGCGAATTCCACCCCGTTCATCCCCGGCAGCGTCATGTCGGTGGCCAGCAGTTCGAATTGGTGTCCTGCGTGCAGGAGATTGAGCGCCGCCTCTGCATCGGCACAGGCGCTCACTGTGAATCCCTGACGAACCAGTATCGTCTCGGATAGCTTGAGCAGCGTCGGTTCGTCCTCGACGAGCAGAATCGAGCCGCGCGACGCTGAATCCATCCGTTGCACCACCCTGAGAATGGCTATCAACGCGTCGCCCCCCCCTCATCACCGACAACCATGGACTATCGCCGCTCTAACGAGAACGTGTTCGTCCGGCTGGACCCTGGAGAAGAGATGCACGAGAGCCTGCGCGAGGTAGCGCGTGCTGAAGGAATCGGAGCGGCGGCGGTGACCAGTGGCATCGGTCGTGTGGAGAACGCACTCATCGGGCATCTGGATGCTCAGGGGTCCTACCAGCAGAACATGCTCATCGGGCCGGTGGAACTGCTGTCGATGCAAGGCAACATCGCTCCCCTGAAAGGCGAGCCATTCACCCATCTGCATGTGGTCGTATCAGACGACGAACACGTGGTCCATGGGGGCCATCTGTTCGAGGCACGTGTCACGGTGACCGCAGAGATTCACATGCGCGTACTCGGCGGCAGAGTGACTGATCGCTTCATGAGCCGTTGTGAAATCATCGGCAGCGATTTCGTGGCGCTCGAGTTCGACGATTGAATGCGAGTGTGTTGGCATGCATGTGCTGTTCGCCCACGGGTTCGAAGGTAGCCCGAACGGTTCCAAACCAGCGTACATGCGCGAGGAGTTGGGGTGGGAGGTTACAACTCCGGTGATGTCCGAACTGGGCTGGAACATCGAGCAGGAAACCGAGGTGCTGCTGCGCCTGATCGACGAACACGACTACGACTTGGTGTCCGGATCCTCTATGGGTGCCCTAGCGGCCGCCAACACCTCCGCCATGCGCCCGGAACTCGACCTGCGCCTGCTCCTGTTGGCACCCGCCTTCGGATTGTCCGAACTGTGGCGCGAAGGTGCTGGAGAGAAAGGGCTGGAACAATGGAAGTCGCATGGTTCAGCCCCGTACCACCATCGCGGATTCGAGAAGGATATCATGCTAGGATGGGATTTCATCATGGCCGCCGACAGGATGTCGTGGCCGGAACTGACCCACCCGACCGTGATTATGCATGGGTTACAGGACGACATCGTGCCAATCGAGAACTCTAGGGTCGCTGCCGAAAGCGAACATGTCGTGGCGTTGCTTGAGATTGAGGACGGGCATCGAATGCAACGAGCAGGACCGAGGTTCATCGAAGCTGCGAATCTTCTGGGGTTAGTCCAGGAATGACCACCCGACACGACTCGGCAATCTGAAATGCCCTGCGCGGGTCGCCGCGACCGATGAGCGATGACGAGGGACTCGACTACGCCTCGTCAGGGGTGGACATCGAACTCGAAGGCAAGTCAATCGCCTCGCTGATAGGTTCCTTGGGGGCGTCCGCACGCCCTCCCGGAACAGTGGGCGCACCTGTCGACCTGCCCGGCGGATTCGGTGGGTTGGTCGAATTCGGTGACAACCTGCTGGCAATGGCCACTGACGGTGTTGGCTCGAAACTGCAACTTGCGACCGCACTCGGTGAGTATGGGGGAGTCGGCATCGATTGCATGGCGATGAACGTCAACGACCTCATCTGCGTCGGTGCAGAGCCGATCGCCTTCGTCGATTACATCGCAACTCCCGAACCGGACCCCAAGGTGCACGCCGCACTGGGCGCATCTCTGGCAGAAGCGTGCCGGATTGCGCGCGTTACCCTCGCAGGAGGCGAGACTGCCAGCCTGCCGGGAATCGTCAAGGAACTCGACCTGTCAGGCACCGCACTGGGCTGGCTACCCAAGGAAGCGGCGGTCACCGGCGAGAACATCACAGAATCTGACGTGCTCATCGGATTGCCAAGCAACGGCATCCACTCCAATGGCTACTCACTCGTGCGTCGTTTGCTGGAGGTGACCGGAGCCGACCTCAGGGATGCTGCACCATTCGATGCAAACCATGCTCACCGCGATATTACCCGCTTCGCATCATCAGCGCCCGATTCAGACCCCTCTCTCGGAGAGGTGCTGCTCAACCCGACGCGTATCTACGTCGACCCAGTCGTCGACCTTCTGCTCGCCTGCCGAGCGGGTGAAGGACCGTGTCAGGAAGGAGACATCCATGGAATCGCCCACATCACCGGTGGAGGGCTGTCCAACCTCCTCAGACTCAACCCGCACGTGGGGTGGCACATCCAGAACCCGCTCCCAGAACCTCCCGAGTTCGACTGGATCCGCCAGCATGGCAATGTCGAGGTGCGCGAGATGGCTCGTACGTTCAACCTCGGAATGGGGATGGCGCTCGCCGTGGATTCCGCCGCCAGTGACGCTGTCTCCGAATGGCTCAACAGCCGCCTTCCAGGCTCAAGAGTAGTCGGTCACGCGAGTGGTGAGAGTCATACAGTGACTCACGTGGATGAGCGCATCGTTTTCGACACCTACTGAGGGCTTTGTTCTCGTTCGTTCAATAATGGTCGTTGGGCCATGCTTAGCATGGCCGACGCCGAGAATTGTCGCTGCTGCCGTTCAACGCTGCTCGCGGAGGATTCCCCAGACGCTGAGATGTGTGCCGTATGCCTTCCATGGAACAACGTGCGCGAACTGATGCGCACGTCGGTTCCTGCCTGGCAGATTCACATGCAGCGTGACCAACAGCAGCTGCTCGACGATGCGGATGACTGGCTCGATGGTGATGGAGCGCAGATCGCAGAACTGCTGCCCTCAGAGCCAGCTTGGGCGGCACTGCTCCGCGCAGTGAGTGGGCAGAGGCACATCCGCGCTGATTCAGACGAGTTGGACTTGGAGAGCGAACCTGAACTAGACGCCCTTCGCACCCTGCTCTCCTCTCGCCACTCACCGCTGTTCCCTGGTGTGGCAGACGACGATGTGAACCCACTGCAAGATGAACTGCGCATAGAGGTGGCAGGCCATCGTCTGGTCAGTGACGAGCGCTCGCTGCTAGTCGATGGTGTCCGTATCGAAGCCGGTCCAGGAGACCTGCTCCTGCGCATGCTGTTCGAGGCGAACTACGAGGTCGCAACCGCTCGATTCCTCAGGATACTAGCACACATCGAAGGCAGACAGGACGAAGATGGAGTGAATCTCGAACAGCGCAGACGTCGCACCGCACTCCACTCCTGTCGCTTCCATAGCGTCGGTGCGGCCGATGCGCCGCGACCGACAGCGAATCTGAAGGGATTCTCGGAATCAACGCCACCACTGTGCGACTGGGATTCCAAACGTTGGATGTTGGGAATCGACAACGGCACCGGTAGCAGGGTGCTGATGCCACTGCCGAGCACACCCACGCTCGTCGAGCGTTTCCTGTCCATCTGGTCGGGCAGACCCAGCCGCAGGGTATCGGACAGACTGCGGGCCATCTGCCTGCGCTGGGCGGCGCGTTGCAGCACATCCTCTCCCGAAGCTCGCATCACGCCCCATGAACGCTCGTTCGGCATGTTGCGCGGAGTGGTTGACGCCAACCCGGAGAGGGTGGCCTTCCTCGAGGACGGGCTGTTGGTCACTGGAACTCTGGGTGTGCGCTGGTCGATTACCAAGGGACAAGGAGTGCACAACACGCCGTATGTCATCGAGCCGGTCTGCATGGACGACCCGGATCGCAAGGGAAATCAAGTCTGCCTGTTCGACCAGAGCAGTGATCTTCCGCTGGGAGACCGACTGGTGATGACGGTACTCGGGTTACTCAACGACTCCACAATCTCTCAGACCATCCCGCAGGTAGCATTGGCCGTGGCCATGCTCAATCATCGGGGTAGAGGAACCCCTCATCCGGAGTTAGCGCAGTTATTGCGACAGTTCGTCCAAGTTGCAGAGGATTGAACTGCATGGCCGGACCGCCCCGTGGACGTGACCGATGCACACGCACCAGCTGGCTGGCCCGGTGAACTGCTGCTTGAAGGGCGTACGCCATTCCGCTTGCCCATGCTCGAATCGCAGCGACGCCATTCGCTTGAACGGGGTCCGGGAGACAAGGATGAGCGGACTGTGTTCCACAACCCGGCGATGGCAGCGAGTCGCACACGTAGCGTACTGCTGCTTGCCCACGAAATGGAATCTGGATGGATTTGCGAAGATGACGGTCCTGTGTGTGCCCTCGACGGGATGGCGGCGAGCGGGTTGCGCTCCCGCCGATGGCTGTCGGAACTTCCCGCAGAACTCGCTGCACGATTGCAGGTGACCGTCGTCGATCTCGACTCTGAGTCCATCTCCTGGGCAGCAGCGAATCAGGAGCATCTTCCACTACCTCACGCAGTTCGCGAACCTCACTTCTCAATCGGCGATCTGTGCCACATCGCCCGAGAATCAGAATGGCAATGGCTGGACATCGACCCGTTCGGCTCACCCATCCGCTTCCTCTCACCAGTCATTCAGGCTGCTGCACCCAGAGCTGTACTGGAGGTGAGCGCCACCGACACCGCCGCGCTCACCGGCTCCTCGCGTTCTGCCCTCAAGCGCCGCTACAAGGCCAGAGCGCGACCGGACGCGCTCGCGCACGACTCCGGCCTCAGAATCCTGTTGGCGACCATCGCCAGGATTGCCGCACAGCACGATCGCTCGATTGAGCCGCTGCTCTCCATCTGGGATGGGCATCATCTGCGCATCAGCACGAGAATCGCTCACTCACCCAATGCCTCCGACACCCTCGAAGACCAACTCGGATGGCGCATGGCTGACCCAGGAGATGGACAACCGGCAATTCTACTCCCGCTCGACGAACAGGTGGATGAAGACGACCCCAGAGTCTCTGGTCCACTGTGGATAGGCCCGCTCGGCCAGGACGAAGCGATGGCCGCGCTGACCCCTGAACGGGCGCTGGAACTGTGCGCACCTCGGATGGACGACCCGTTCGTCGAGGAACTGGGACTCAGTGAGCGGGATGTGCGCCTGCGCACCCGCGCGGCTGAGCGGGCGGTGCGCCACATCGCAGGCGAGGCGAGCGCGATCCATTCACCGACCCTGCTCGTGGTCGACGAACTGCCGAAACTGCTCGACATCAACGCGCCCCCATCCCCTTCGAAACTGGCTGCTGCCCTACGAGAAGCCGGCCATGCAGGCGCGGTCGCCACATACGGCGAGCCGGCAATCAGGACCGATGCACCATGGGATGTGGTAGAGGCAACCTGCGCCGAATTCTGAGAACTCATCCACCGATGTAGGACATCTCGACCCGCTGCGTCTTCTCGTTCATCTCAGCGCGCTCCTCTGAGTAGCGGTCGGTCCTTCCCTGCCAGATTCCAGTGACGAGTTCACGTAATTTCGAATCGCTGGAACCGGCTCTCAGTGGCTCTTTCAGGTTGTGACCAGAAGAGGCGAACAGGCAGGTGTAGAGGTGCCCATCGGCAGAGAGTCGTGCGCGGCAGCAGTCACCACAGAACGGCTCGGACACCGACGAGATGATGCCAATCTCGCCACCGCCATCCACGTGCTGCCAACGTCGAGCCACCTCCCCGAGTTCCTGCGCGACAACAGGTTCCAAGTCGAATTCAGTTTGCAGAAGCCGTAGAATCTCCTCCCTAGAGACGACCTCGGCCTGACTCCAACCGTTGCAACTGCCCACATCCATGTATTCGATGAAGCGCACACTGACCCCCGACCCATGGAAATGTCGGGCCAAATCGACCACCGCATGCTCGTTCACGCCCCGCTGGACCACCGCGTTCACCTTCACCGGACCCAGACCCGCCTCTTGAGCCGCTGAAATGCCCTCCAGCACCCTGTTCACGGAGATGTTTGAGTCGGACATCGCCTGGAAAGTCGCGTCATCCAGAGCGTCCAAGCTGACTGTCACTCGATCAAGGCCCGCGCGTGCGAGAGGCTCTGCCTTGTCCGCGAGCAGCGTCCCGTTCGTGGTGAGCGCCAGGTCCACATCGTGATGTGACAGCAATCCGACCAGCGTCTCGAGGTCGCGTCGCAGCAGCGGCTCGCCGCCGGTCAAACGTATCTTCCTGATTCCCAAAGGCAACAATGCGCGCACGATGGCGTCGATCTCCTCGAAATCGAGGATCTCAGAACGTGGCAAGTAGGGAAAATCTGCACCGAACGTCTCTCTTGGCATGCAGTAGCGACAGCGCAGGTTGCAACGGTCGATGACCGACAGGCGTAGGTCGCGCAAAGGACGGCCCAGACGGTCGACTGGTCGCATGGCCGAGGTTAGGGTTGGCGGGATTAAACCGTTGCCACACAAAACCCTCCTGGGAAGGCTCGTACGTGGTATGCGAACAGAATTGCTGGTATCGCCTCGGGGGATTCCCGTCGAATGGTGATATGTTATGGAATCAAAGACAACGGCATGGGAACCGAAACCCCAACCAATGTGTGGAACGGACACAAGGGTCTGCGAACCCTTCTGTTGGTGCTGGCGCTTCTGCTGGTGCCCACAGTCGGGATGGTCGCCGCTGAGAAGGCGGCTACCTCCGCGAGCCTGGAGAATGATAAGATGGAAACGGTAGGCGTGGACTACGTCTTCCTTGGCCTAGATGGCGAACAAAGCGATCTCGACGAAGATGTCGATTTCGCACTCGAGGTCGCGAATGTTGACCTCGATTCCGAGCAAGACAGTGGCCTCACGGTCGCTGACGTGCTCGACCAAGTCAAGCCGGACCTCGACGACGAGGACGAGCTTGAGTTGGAACACGTCATCGTGGTCATCTACACCGACGGCGAGACCGCCTACGTGGTTATCATCCTGATTTACGATGATGGCAGCTGGGCACGGTTCAAGTTCGGACCGATGGACCTTGAGTGGCTCCGCGGAGCACTACGTGACTTCGACGGACGAATCATCGTCATCTGGACCGGCGGCGACGACGACAGCGACGACGGCGGGGTCATCGGCCCTGACGACAACGGCGAGGACCTGCTCCTACAGCGGATCCTCCACTGGATGCGCGCCAACAACATCACGGTCGATGACCTGATGCAGCGCTGCCCGCTGACCGACGACATCCACGGCAACGAGGACTCGTCCGACTGGAGCCAAGGCCAAGCCTTCGCTTGCAGGGTACTGAACTACCTGCGCACGCACTGGGGCGGCTGGAACACCGGCGGCGACGACACCGACGACACACCCGGATGCCCTGGTGGCCTCCTGGCTGGTCGCTGGATGGCCAACGATGACGGACAAGGCGGAGTGTTCCGCGGCGTCCTGATGAACGACGACGGTGAAGCGATCGGCTACATGTCTGGTCAGTACAACAACCACGGCCAGTTCCGCGGCGAGTTCATCGCACGGGGCGGTGGAATCACCGGCACGCTCGGTGGCACCTACAGCAACGGAACCTTCCACGGTGAGTGGAGCACGGCTGACGGAGACCTGAACGGCGTTCTGCGCGGCAACTACCTCTCAACCGAGGCAGGAGTCGGCGTATTCCGAGGACAGTGGAAGATGGACTGCAGCACCGACCCGGTGCCTATGCCCAAGCCCGTGCCTCCGATGATCGTCTGCAAGAAGGTGACCATCACGACCCAGGCTATCAGCGGCGCTGACGCAGTTGCTCTCGACTTCGAGAACGCGACCGTCAAGACCGTGGTCAAGGTTGTCTGCAAGAAGGTCATCCCCTACGGGGACGATGTCATCGACTGCAAGCGCTGCGGCGACGGCGACGATGTGCGCCCGAAGCCCAAGCCGACACCCGTGCGACCGAGCACGAGTGACGACTCAGGCAAAGGCGGCTTCGACATTGACAGTGACGATGCGGAGACAGTAGCTGCTGGAGCCGCGGTGGGAGGAATCCCGCTGCTCGGCCTCAGCCTGCTCCGCAAGAAGCTGGGACTCTGAACTGAGCACGAATAGATATGCGAACCATGTCGGTGGGGGGGGCTTCGGCCCCCCTCACCACTACATCACCTCCTACTCCTTCCTCCTGATACGTTTGGAACTGAACTGCGTGCGGGAGCGCAGGTTCATACGAGAGCCTGAGGGACGGCCGGACAGAGGAAGCCGAATGCTGTCGATCACTGAGACTGCACGTGCCAAGCTCGACGAGTTCGGCGAGCAGGCCGAAGAGACCGAATTAGCGGTCAAGGTGGCCATCACCGGACGCGGCCCAAAGGGGTTCCAGTACGATCTGCAACTGGTGCCGCCCAGCGAGCATTCCGAAGGCGACATTGTCACCGAGGTCGATGGGCTGACCGTCATAATCGCTGAGAAGAGCGCTGCCTACCTTGATGGAGCGACGCTCGACTTCGTCGAGACCCTGATGGGCGGGGGATTCCAGTTCGAGAACCCCAACCCACTGTGGCTCGACCCGCTCGCGCAGCGGGTCGCCGAGGTTCTCGAAGGGGAGGTCAACCCAGCAGTTGCCAGTCACGGCGGCACCGTGACCCTGATTGACGTCGTTGAGGGAGAAGCAATCGTCGAGTTCGGCGGTGGCTGTCAAGGCTGCTCGGCGGTCGATGTGACGCTGAAGCACGGCATCGAGACGATGCTCATCGAGAAAGTCCCGGAGATCGTCGCTGTGGTCGACATCACCGACCACGCCGCCGGCACCAACCCGTTCTGCTGACCGCCGGCATCCTCAGTTAAGCCGACATCATCCGCGTAGTCATGCGAGCAGGCGGGAGTCTCCTTCTGGTGCTGCTGCTGCTCGGCAGTGTGCTTGCAGGATGCCTACAGTCCTCGACCATCGCGGATTCAGAGTCTGAGCCTGAACCTGAAATCCCTGAACCTGAGCCTGAACCGCTGAACCCTGCGCTAGACCACGACGAGGATGGGTTCACCACCGGCTGGGAACTGGCCAACGGCTGGGACCCTGAGGATACCCTGTCCGCTCCCGAATGCAATCGATTCCGCCAACTCTGTCGCCTCGGTGTGAACGAGACGGTGTGGGCCACCTCGCACAACTCGCACGCATCCCTGGACCGCAACCACAACCTGATCAGCGCCAGCCAGCGCACAAACATCACCGCGCAGATGGAAGGGGGCATCCGAGTGCTCAGTCTCGACGTGCACGAATACAACAACGAGACAATGCTCTGCCATGGTGGCTATGATTACCCTCTCCACCCGTGCTTCCTCAGTGGGAACTGGCCTCTGGAGGATGCCTTCCTCGAGGTCGTCTCATTCCTAGAGAACAACTCCTACGCCATCCTGATCATCTCGCTGGAGAGCTATGTCACAGCACAGGATGTCAGCAATGCATCTGATGCTGTCAATCTGACCTCTTACTTCCACGCACACGAACTGGGAGCGCCGTGGCCCTCGCTCGCGTCACTCATCGAGATGGACCAGCGAGTCATCCTGTTCAGCCAGGACCCATCGGAGATAGACCTCCCATGGTACCACCACGATACAGAACACATGGCGAAGACGCACTGGGCCTACAACGACACGGCCTACTTCAACTGTGAACTGACGCGGGGGAATGCGAGCAGCGCACTGCGCTGGCTCGACCACTACGTGACCGACCCAATCTCGTCTGAATCCGCGGCGAACTCCTCCAATCAGGTGCCGGTCGTTCTTGAACGGGCGAACAACTGCACCGCCGAATGGGGACAGATACCGAACTTCATCGCCGTCGACTA
>CAZUBQ010000013.1:0-9358 GCA_964618995.1 uncultured Candidatus Poseidoniales archaeon
ATGGGGTGTACTTGACATCGACGAGGATGATGAAAGAAAGTTCCCGGTGTCTCGAATAAAATATGAGTGGCAAGCTGGCCCAGAAAGCAGAACCAACTGGGAGAATCTGATTCAATTACGCCCGTCAGGAATCAGAGTGAAACGCCCGAATTATTTTCCCGCCCTGGTGGCCATGGCTCAAATCCCGATTGTCGGCTGGTTGAGGAGGCACATCACGCCGATAGAATGTGCGCGCATTCAGGACTTCGATGTTGACGGTGTCCATGGAACTCCATTCGTCCTCAGCGATTCAGATGCTCAGTCCTACAAGCAACTTGGTAATGCGGTCAATGTCAACATGATTCGGTTGATTCAAGAACGCATTGACATGTTTGTCGAAGGGGCTGGTGATTTCCCAAATAGAACAGTGCAAACTCAACTACCCTTCGCAGAGTAGTTCGATTGTGGTGCAGAGGATCGGATTTGAACCGATGAACCACTAAGGACTGGGACCTAAACCCAGCGCCGTTGACCAAGCTTGGCAACCCCTGCCTGCACACCAACGCAGGCCCACCGGCCATGAAGGTTCGGAACGGCACCGTGCCTTACCGACAACGCGGTTGATTGATAACGGGCGGGCGAGGGCGCGTGAACCGGAGAGAGTCATGTCCAGCATCGGTGTGCTCGGCCTCGGAAACTGGGGCACTGCACTGGCCCACATCTGGGGCCAGGACGGCCACAACGTGAACGGCTGGACCATCGAGCAGGAAGTCTACGAGAGCATCGTGATGGACTCTGTCAACAGCAAGTACCTCCCGGACACCCCGCTCTCAGGGATCGAGGTCACCATGGATCTCGCCGACGCCTGCGCCGCCAGTGAGGTGCTCGTGCTCGCGCTCCCCTCGTCGGTCATCCTCGAGGTGGTCGACCAGATCATCCCCCACCTGCGCCCCTCGCACGTCCTGCTCGACCTGGCGAAGGGCATCGCTCCCGAGGAGGAGGGCGGCTCCGGACTCATCTCCGAGGCCATCGAGGCGCGGCTGGCCGCGGCAGACAAACAGAACCCCGTGGTCGTGCTCACCGGTCCCACCATCGCTCCCGAGGTCGCCCGCGGCGTGCTCACCAACGCTCTGGTCGCATCTCACGACAGTTCGGTGGCCGAGCGCATCGCCGAGCGACTGTCGACGGACACGCTCATCCTGAAGGCGGCTGACGACCCTGCCGGCGCTGAACTGTGGGGGGCGTTCAAGAACACGATCGCACTCTCCTGCGGCGTCGTCGACGGGCTGCGCGAAGGCATCGGCGGTGACAATCTCAAAGCGGCACTGGTTCCCATCGGATTCGAAGAAGGCCGCCTTCTACTTGCCAAGTTGGGCGCGGGCGAGGAGACATCTCTCGGGCCGGCAGGGCTGGGCGACCTGTATGTGACCAGCACAAGTCCGCGCAGCCGCAATCGAACTCTGGGGCAGAAGCTCGGTGAGGGGAAGACCCTCGACGAGGCTCTGGAGGAGATGCACATGGTCGCTGAAGGTGTGCGTGCGGCGCGCATGTTCCGCGCCAAGGCCAAGCAGATCGGCTGCAAGACTCCCTTCGTGGGCGCGCTCAACGCGCTGCTCGACGGAGACATCGATGCCGAGGAGTGCGTTCGGCGCATGGTCGAGCATTCCTGAGACTGCGCACACGCGCGGCGAAGAGGCGATAGGGTTGACCGCGCTCGGCTGTTTGAGGAATGGGCATGGCTGTGGAGGACTTGAACGAACTCGAACTCAGGCTGTACGAGTGGATCAAGCAGTCCGACTTCGAGAAGGTCGGCTGGTCCACCCCCCGCGCCGCCAAGGCGTTCAAGGTCAGCGACGAGGACATCTACGATGCGCTCGCCGCGCTCACGGCCAAGATTCCGAACAACATCTACGTGCACTACAACGAGGGTGCCATCCGCATCTCTGCCGATTGACCAACACCCTCCAACAGGGATGGCCAACTTGGCGACCGAGTGGGCTAAGACACGATGGCGGATGGCAAGGTCATGTCCGAGGAAGGTCGTCGACTTCTGCTCACCAAGGCAGGGTCTCCTGATACCATCGAAATCGGCAGTTACTCTCCTGAACCACCGGCTGCTGGAGAGGTGCGCATCCGCACCGCGTTCGCGGGCATCAACTTCGCCGACCTGATGATGCGCCTCGGCCTCTACCAGCCACGACCGCCCTACCCGTTCACGCCCGGATACGAACTGTCGGGACACATCGATGCGCTCGGTGAGGGCGTCACCGGCTTCGAAATCGGTCAAGCGGTGGTCGCCGGAGTCACCAACGGAGCCCAGCAGACGCACGTATGCCTGCCCGCCTCACAGACGTTCGCCATACCAGATGGTGTCTCGCTGGAACAGGCGGCGGCGATGCCTGTGACGCACATGACCGCCTGGCACATGCTCGTGCACCTTGCCGACCTGCAACCGGGACAATCGGTGCTCATCCACGGAGCGGCGGGTGGAGTCGGGACGGCGGCCATGCAGATCTGCCGCATCAAGGGAGCAGAACTGGTTCTGGGAACGTGCAGCGGACACAAGTCGGACATCGTGGAGGCGAACGGAGGGGTGGCAATCGACCGCTACAACGACGATTTCGTCTCAGTGGTGAAGCAACGGACGGGTGGGCGTGGTGCGGATGTCATCCTGGACCCCGTGGGTGGGAAGAACCTGCGCAACAGCCTGCGCTGTCTCGCTCCAGGGGGTCACCTGTGCGTCTACGGATTCTCGGCGGCGGCACCCGGCAAGCGAAGGGCGTTCCTGCGAACGGTGTGGGCCTGGAAACAGACACCGAGCTTCGACCCGTTCCGTTTGATGATGTCCAACAAGTCCGTGCATGGGGTGCACATGGGCACTCTGGATGATCAGGAACTCATGCGTTCCTACCTTGCGGCGATCATCGGCCACATGCAGATGGGTGCCATCGACCCGGTCATCGACTGCAGCTTCCCGTTGGCCGAGGCGGCTGCCGCTCACGAATACCTGCACGATCACAAGAACATCGGCAAGGTCCTGCTGGACATGTCCTGAAAGAGATTCATTCCTCTTCGTGGGTCTTGATCTTGCCCTTGGCCTTCTGAGTGAGTTGGAACATTCCTCCCACATATGCTGCCCACGCCAGTACCTCGAGCAAAGATGGGTTTCCATTCCACCCGAACAGTGCCTTGAAGATTCCACCGATCAGACCCTTCTCGTGTAGTGCTGGGTAATCATCCCCCGCGTCGACCGCTGGATTGAGATCCCATACCTCTTCGACGACAACAGGAGCCACTCCGGCCTCCTGCAGTTCGTGCAGCCCATGGGCGACAAGACCGGCGGCGAACAGAATCAGGAGGATGTTCGTGATTTTGAACAACTTGGCGATGTCCACCTTCATGCCGCGTGAGAAGAATCCGTACGCCAGTAGTGCTGCGACTGCTATTCCGATGAATACTCCAACAATCGCGCTGCTGCCTTCTGTTCCTGCACCGATGAAGATCACCGTTTCAGAACCCTCCCGCAACACAGACAGGAAGGTGATCATGAACAGACCCATGCCCTGTTTCTTCTGGAATGCCTCGTCCGCCCACGCCTCGAGCTGGCGAGAAGATGGGTGACGGATGAAATGCACAATCACCAATGTCAGCAGTATGGCAGCAGATATCTCGAGAATCCCCTCAAACATCGCCTCATGTTCCTCGAATGATTCAAGGCCGCCCCAAACCCAAGAGAACAGTCCGGCGACGACCAAACTGGATGCTGTTCCGGCGCCGACACCATACCAGATCCAACGGGATTGTTCGCTTCTGTCACTGCGTGCCAACCATGTCAGCAGAACTCCGATGATGAGGGCTGCTTCGACCGCTTCCCTGAAGCCGATCAGAGAACCGGCCCACAAGTCGGCCGAAGTAGAGATGGAAGTCATGTGGCCTAGCGGTTAAGGGTGCCCTTAATCAAAGTTAGGTGGCCCTAAATTCAGTTTGCTTGCAGCCAATCTATCGTGTAGGTCTGTGCCCCTGGATTCCCCATGAATGGATTCACTCCCGCACGGATGACTGTGAGCATCTGTACCTCTCCACCCCACATCGGTTTCCAGACCGTGATCATCTCGCCTGATGAGCGCTCGCCGAAGAAATCGAACATGATCTCGTTGTGTGTGAACAGCAGATTCTCACCGCCGTAATCCATGCGCACCCCGGTGTGCACCGGGTCGAGCCTGAATGCATCTGGAG
Source organism: uncultured Candidatus Poseidoniales archaeon (assembly GCA_964618995.1). Classification (GTDB taxonomy): domain Archaea; phylum Thermoplasmatota; class Poseidoniia; order Poseidoniales; family Thalassarchaeaceae; genus JAKUTA01. The sequence goes on from CAZUBQ010000013.1 coordinate 4,216, forward strand.
ATATCCAATCGTCCATCAACGCCACTGACTGCTGCAACCGCTTCTCCTCCGTGTCCGTGCCCGCTACCCACGCCCGCACAGACGAGTCGAGCCACAGCGGATTGACCACCCCCGGCGCCCTGATGTGCGTGACGACGACGATCGTGCCATCGGTGAGCAGCCAGGTGTGCTGTTCGGACGCCGGCCATGCCGGAGCATCCTGACTCTCGGTCAGCAGCGGCTCTCCCCAGGTGACGGCGCCTGTCGGCTCGCTCACGGGTGCCAGCGCGGTCAGCATGTGCATCGCAAGCAGCATGACGAGCGCCAGCGCCCGCGGAGCTGATCGCTGGCGCCACTCGATTCTCTGCTCTGGGTGGAGACCAACGAGGATGAGCGAGGTGAGCGTGAAGCCGAGCAGAATGAGCCACAGGCCCAGCGGGATGAACCACAGGCAAATCTGCAGCACGATGAGCGCGCAGATGTGCGGATCGGCGCGCAGATGGTCGGTGAACGGGGCCCCAGGGTGCTTCTCCCGCCACTGTCCGAACGACCACGCCAACAGCACGCCCATAGGGGCCAGCCAGACGAGTGCGGAGCCGAGCAGCGGCATGGTAACCAAGCGCGAGTGGGGCCTCAGGTGGATGAACATGGCCCTAAGAATCGCCCGCCACCTTTGAGAACGAACCGGGACGACGGGATTCGATGGCCGAGAGTGCAGCGGGGCCTTTGCTCGAACTCGAGGACATCACCTACCGGTATCCAGTACGCGACGGCAAGCGGTTCTGGAGGAGGAAGAAGGGCGCCGGAGTCCATCAGGTCAACATGAAGTTGGAGGCTGGTGACATCGTCGGCCTGATCGGCCCGAACGGTTCTGGGAAGACCACACTTCTGCACACCATTGCCGGCCTGTGGAGGCCAGACACCGGGAGTTTCAGGGTACTAGGTAGGGATTCGGAGGAGGCTGGCCGTCGCTGGGTGCAGCGACATATCGGATTCATGCCCGAACAGGTGGTCTGGACCGGCAGTTCGACTCCTCGTCGGGTGCTTGAGCGACTGATCACGATGCGCGGCGGTGATGACGACGCCATCAAGATGCTCAGGCTGGTCGGCCTGCGCAGTCGAGCGGATTCTCCTCTGGACAGCCTGAGCCAAGGGATGGAGCAGCGAATGACGCTGGCCACCGCGCTGCTCGGTGAGCCGACCATCCTGCTGCTCGACGAGCCGATGAACGGGTTGGACCCTGTGGCGCAGGCGGCGTTCCGCGGACTATTGCGGCAACTCGCTGACCGCGGTTGTGCAATCATCGTCAGCAGCCACAACCTGAACGAGATGGAGCGGGTGGTCGACCGGGTGGCGATCATGAATCGCGGCCAGTTGGTCGCGGCAGGACCGATGGCCGAAGTCGAGCGCCGGCTGGCGCTTGAACAACGGCTGTTGCTCGCCGGCTCTGGTCCGAAGCCAGACCTCTCCCTGCTGACCAGTGAGGGAGTCATCATCGAGGAGCAGGAAACGCACTCCGTGGAGGAAGACTGGCGCTTTCGATTGATTCGCCCGGCGGGACGTTGGGAGCCTGGAGACCGCGGACTGCTCACTGCGGCGGTCGAATCAGCAGGAGGGGTAGTTCAGCTGATCCATCCGCTCCCCGCAGCGTTGGAAGACCTGCTCGGCGCAGTGACCGGCCAAGACCCGGAGAAGGTTGGCCTGGAACTCGAAGGCGACGAACTCGTACCGATGAGGACCTTGGAGGTGGACGACGATGAGTGAGCAGAGTGCCCCGCGTGGCCGATTGGCGACCGTTCTCACACTCGCTCGCTTCGAGGCGCGCCAGCACCTCAACAGCCACAGGATGTTCGCCCTCGCCAGTCTGTTGTTCCTGTTCATCGTGGGTGGGAGTTACGGGTTGTCGGACCCTGAAGGACGACTGACTCCGGGAATTTCTACCGACACGCCCTATCAGGTGCTGTTCCTCATCTCGCTGTTCGTGCTACTCTCAGCCACGCTCGGTGTGGTTCTGCTCGGTTTCGATGCCATCAGCCGCCGCCGCCTGACCAAGGAACTCGCCATCGAACTGTCCCAGCCAATCAGCCGGTCCGACCTCGCGTTGGCGCACCTGCTCGGGCTGTGGATGGCGGCATTCCTTCCCACCATGGGTGCCACACTCGTGGGGGTGACGATGGTGCACAGCCAGATGGACGCCTGGCCCACCCTCACAGAACTGGTCTACTTCCTCGGTGCCACGGCACTCGTTCTGTTCTGGTACTCGTCAATCCAACTGCTGGCGTCGAGTCTGGCGCGTGACCTCGGTTCCGCGGTCACCTTAGGAGTCGGTTCGTGGATGCTGTTCACATTCGTCTGGCTGCTGATCACAGCGGTGCTCGCCAGCATCATCGGCGTTGATATGACCAACCTTGAGAATCAACGCTTTGACCGCTTTTCGGAGATAATCGACCTTTTCAGCCCGAATGGAGTCTACCAACTGTTGTTGGAGGACCGATTGACGGGAGATTCAGCACCACACCTGGAATCCCGATTCATCTGGTTGGCAGCGGCCCTCTGGACACTGATTCCGGCACTGCTGTTCACCGCTCGGTTCCGCAGCATTCGGCCCTGAACAGGGCCGGTGTGTCGAAATACACCAAGTGCAGCCATCCGCAACGCTCTTTCAATGGCGGTGGTGTCGGGACGGCATGGCGAGTGGACATGGGAATACCTTCCCAGCGCTCTGGCTCATGCTGGCATTGCTGCTGGCGAGCCTTTCCGCGGGTATGATTGAACAGACCGGACAACGAGGCATTGACTCGGCATTAGATGGAGCAGAAGCGGCCACCTCAGCAAGACAGGTGGAAGCGGATTGTGAGGGATTGACTTTCGAGGACATCTTCAACTACAGTTACGCACACTTCGACATCGATGTCTATGACACCTGGGATGGCGCCCAGTTCAATCTGGTAGCCTACGTGAACGGAACGATGGCAGGTGACCTGCGAGCGGATGTCGATGAGTTGTTCGACGGACTGCCCGGCGGCAACAATTCCTACCTATCCACCGACGAGCGCGACGGGCTCGAGGCCGTCGGAATGGACTGCGTGGTGCAAACCTACAGCCGCACAGGGTTCCGTGGAGGACCCGCTCACCGCGGAGGACAGGGAGTCGACTGGAACAACGCCACCTGGGTGCGCGAGGGGATGGAGATTGCCGAGCACAACATGCTGCCAGATTATGATCCCGGCCGACGCGACTGCAGGAACCAGTTCGGCCAACCTTCTGGGAGCGACGGTTGCTGGGAGGTCCCGGTCTATCCATCGACCGAGGACGACTGTGGGTCGACCTCGTGCGACTTGGTCGTCTGGCTCAACGGAACTGTGGATTTCGACAAGGCGAGCGATCCGAACAACTTCACTTTCGCCATGAACATGACCAACATGAGCAACATCGAAATCGACATCACACTGCCACTGACCTCAGTTGACGTCGGTGACCTGACCGGCATGCGAGTGAAACTTGCAGAGGAGTGCGACGGACGCGATTCCTCCTCGTCTGAGACCGGAGGGTCTGCAACGATTCCCGGGGAATGCACCAACGACGGTAGCACCTCTGTGGTGAGCCGAATGGAGGATGCCAACCACCTACAGGTGACCGTGCTCTCGACCTACGACCACGACGACTGGCCTCTCGGTCAGGACATGTTCATCGACTTCACCACCGAACCTCCACCCGTTGATGACCCACCCGAGTGGACCTCCGATGCCCCCAGTGATGGAGATCTGTTGCCAGTCGCTAATGTTGACACGGCCCAGCAGATTGTCAACGAGGATGCCATCAGGGAATGGTTCAGCGACGAACTGGACCCGGGAATGCTCACCGTCAGCTGCTCCGGCGCTGATGGCTGGGCGCTGACCGGAGGGGCAGCGAACTCCTGGACGGTCACGCAGCAGAACAGCGGGCCGACCAGCGTGACCTGTGAGGCGACCGACCTCACTGGCCAACCTAGCGGTGCGCGGACGTTCGCCGTCGCTGTGGCTCTCGACATCTCTGCGGCAGCGACCGAGGTCGCCAGTTCCGCGGTTCTCACCGTCACATCCAGTGCGGAGGCACCGGACGGGATGCTCGTCGACGTCGCTCTCTTGCAAGGGAACTCCGTGGTGTCGTCGTCTGTCACTATCGACACTGGCACAAGCGGAACTGTGACACTCGACGTGGCTGCGCTCTCCCCAGGGCCGATATTCGTCAGGGTGCTCGCATCAGGAGACGGAATGGCGGACATGTCACACATCTATGACCTCGGACTGACGAAGCCGAGCATCCCACCGACGGTGACCATCACCGGAGAGGAGTGGGTCGAAGGGGCGTTCATCCTCAGCGGCAACTTCCACGACGCCGATGGAGAAGATGTGACCTTCTCGCTGCGCATCGACGGAGTCGAGCAGGGACAGGTGAGCGTGACCGACAACACCTGGAGAACCGGTGACATACCGATGGATCTGCTCTTCGAAGGAGTGCACACAGTTGAGGTGCAGGCGTGCGACGAATCGAATGTATGCACCACTGTCACACAGGATGTGGACAACACCTTCCTGTTCCAGGAGATTGATGACAATACTCCAGCGGTACTTCCAATTGATGATGATGGGGGGCTGCCAGCACCTGGCCTCGCTTGGGCGTTGTTCGCACTGCTGAGTGCATCTCTACTCATGCGCCGACGTGATTGAACAGCGCGCGATGGACCTGTCAGGCGCCCCGCGCGGGTGCCCCAACCCTTAGAGGGGAAGCGCTCCGCCGGTCGACCGGCGAAGTAGATGGCGTTCCGAGGAAAGGTGCAGCGCGTGAGTCACGAGGGTGGCCTACTCGTCAGTTTCAACTGCGCACCTCCCCGACTTTGGGTGCCATTGCAGACGGCAACCGGAATCCATCTCGGACCGGTCGACACAGTCCTAGGATCCGTCAAGCGACCGTTGGTGCACATTCACCCACTCACTGGCGATTTCGACCCAGAATCAGTGCTGCAGGCCGAGGTCGAGATCAGGCCGCGTGGTGAGCGCGGCGGGCGCCAGCGCAGAGAGCGACATCAGGGGCGACGTACCCAGAGACAGGGCGGGGATCGCAGAGGACAAGGTGGAGATCGAAGAGGCCGAGGCGGAGATCGTCGAGGCCAAGGCGGAGATCG
>CAZUBQ010000013.1:9458-26626 GCA_964618995.1 uncultured Candidatus Poseidoniales archaeon
GGGCAGCGAGGCCAGCACAAGGGGCAGCGAGGCCAGCACAAGGGGCAGCGAAGCCAGCACAAGGGACAGCGAGGCCAGCACAAGGGGCAGCGAAGCCAGCACAAGGGACAGCGAGGTCCGCGTCGTGGAAAGAGCGCTGGTCACGCGCACAAGCGCAAGAGTCCTGGAAACCCGTTCAAGCGGCGCCGTTGAGGCGCTTGTGAACGATGATGCACGCCCACATGATTGAGAACCGGAAGCCTGTGGCGAGGTCATGGCGGCCCCCGACCCAGAGGACCTCTGGCTCGACCTGATCGATGCAGAGGACAGCGACGACCGCGATGAGCAGTTGCGTCTGGCCAAGAGGATCCTGAAACTCGACGACACCCACGTGGACGCATGGTGGGCGCTCGCCAAACTCGAACTCCCCGCTCAGGGTGCTCCAACTCTAGTGCAGGCGTCACGTTGCCTGCGCGCCTGCAGGCAGGTCATCGAACTCGACCTCGAGCATCGCGACGCTTGGTGGCGAGGCGGGCAGGTCCTCGTAGAGGACCTAGGTATGCTGGAGGAAGCGCTCACCTGGTGGCAGCGGCGCAGAGAGGCCTCTCCATCAGACCCTGAACCGCTGATTGAACAAGTGGCCATCCTCGCCGATCTTGGTCTCTACAGTGACGCGGCGGATCGACTCGCCCAACTGTGGGCGGAGGGGATGGAGTCGATGATGCATTCACAACTGCGGCGCGCGGCTCGGCTGCACTCGATTGTCAAGAAGGCGGCATTGCGCGAGAAGAAGGACATCTTCCAGCCATGGGATACAGATCATCAGGGATGGAAGGAAGTTGAGTGGTCGCGCAACCGCAAGCCAGCACAGGAGTCGACGCAGTTCCTGCTCATCGCCGGCCCGCTCGTGCTCCTCGAAGTCACCTACTGGAACAGCATCGATTTCGGAGGGGGCATCATCTGGCCGATGCTGATGGGATTCCTACTCGTTCTGCTCACCGTCCTGTTCTGCGTACGGGCCTCGAAATGGGTCACGTTGAAGCTGAACAAGCCTGCATACAACATGGTACGGGCGATGGATGTCGAAGTCACCTCGGGCATGGTGTGCATACCCGATGGTTGGCGAGGGATGAAACTCTACCAGGCGCTTCTGATTCTTCGTTCACCCGCGTGGCAAACCCGCTTGCAGCGCATCATCGACTCGGACGAGAAGCTGCCTGACAAGTGGCGCCCGAATGTGGGAGATCTGAGTACTGTCGACCTGATCATCTCCGAAGAGGAGTGAGCGGCGCTTCAGGTTCCGGCTGAATAGTCAGCGTGGTACGCCTTCTGCTCCTCAGTCAGTTCATCGATGTCGAGTCCTTCGGCAGCGAGTTTGAGTGCCGCCAGTTCGCTGTCCTGTTCGCGCGTGATGTCGTAGACTGCGTTATCGTAGGAAGCACCCTCACGGGCGAGTCGACAGAGACTCAGGAACTGGTTGGCGAATGACATGTCCATCACTTCAGATGGATGGCCTTCGGCAGCGGCGAGGTTGACGAGCCTTCCGCGGGCGAGGAGGAAGATGTGGCGACCGTCAGCGAGGGTGAATTCGTCGTTGTCGCTGCGAATCTCCCGCTCTGAGGTGGCCAGTGCCTCGAGCTCTGGGATGTTGATCTCACAGTCGTAATGGCCGGTGTTGCAGACGACTGCACCGTCCTTCATCGACGCGAAATGTCGCTCTACCAGCACGTCCTTCATGCCGGTCGCCGTGCAGAACAAATCTCCCAAAGGTGCCGCTTCGTCCATCGTCATGACGGGGAATCCATCCATGTGTGCCTTGAGTGCAGCCAACTCATCTACCTCGGTGATGATGACCTTCGCCCCCATTCCACGGGCCCGGTTGGCCAATCCCTTGCCGCAGTGCCCATAGCCGGCGATGACGAACGTCTTGCCTGCCAGCAGGATGGATGTCGCCCTGAGAATGCCGTCGAGAGTGCTCTGGCCCGTCCCGTGGACGTTGTCGAAATCCCACTTGGTGACGGCGTCGTTGACGGCAATCACCGGGTAGCGCAATTCTCCGGCTTCTGCCATCGCACGTAGGCGGTGTACTCCCGTGGTGGTCTCCTCGGTTCCGCCAATCACGGTGTCGAAGGCGTCGGTGCGAGCGTCGTGCACGCGGAAGATGAGATCGGCGCCGTCGTCTAGAGTCAGGGTGGGTGCAGCGTCGATGGTGGCATCGATGCACCAGTAGAAGTCATCGACGGACTGTCCGTGCCAGGCGAAGATCGAGTAACCTTCGCGAGCAAGCCAGGCAGCGACGTCATCCTGCGTGGACAGCGGATTGCATCCCGACCAACTGACATCAGCGCCAGCGGCGGCTATCGTCTCGATGAGCACCGCCGTCTCCTTTGTGACATGCAGACAGCCGGCCACGGTCATGCCTGCCAGTGGCTTGTCCTGCTCCGCCTGCTGCTTCAGTGACGCGAGCACGGGCATGCGCGAGCGTGCCCAATCGACCCTACGCGCCCCTTCATCTGCAAGCGATAAGTCAGCGACTCTGTAGGATTCTGCTTCATCCATCGAACGCGCCGACCCGCCTCCCCTTCAAAAGCACACAGGGTGGGTTCGTTTCACACTGAATCAGTGCTCAAAATTGTAGAGTCCATCCCAGATATCATCCAATCTGGCAAGCGACTCCTTGATTGGCACGGCAGCGCGACCGAGAGGGGCATCAATGTTCCAACTACCGTCGTCATTGCGCACATCGTCAGTGAGTTCCACAAGCCCCATTTCCGCCAAATCACCTATCGCATCACGAATCTCGAAATCTGCATGTACATCCTGTTCCTCCAACCAGGATTCGATACGTGTATCTAGTGATGCGAGGGTGTGACCAACATCAGCCTCAGCAAGCAGGAACGTGTAGCAGAGAAGCGATTCCTTGACCTCTTGCTCCTCCGCCAGATCGATGACCATGTTCAGAACTGCCTGATTATTCGCTTGGCCTTTGAAATAAAGATCCTTGGCGACTGCTGCCATGTAATTCTCCTTCGTCTTTCGATAGGTCATGTAGGCCTTCATCGCATAACTACCAAGTGCGGATGCGAGCGCGATCAACAGTGCCTGCGACAAATCGACCGACGGGCCACCGACAATAATCGGGAGCAGGTACTGCTGGAACAGCATGACCAGACCGACCAACAGTGGAAGGGATATCTTCGCCTTGTCCAACATGCGCATATTGGGGGTTGTGTTTGGAAAGATAATCTCAAGATCCTCGACTGGGACGTTCTTGAACAATCTCAGGTGCAGCCCTGCCCCCATATCACCTGGGTCATGCTTCTTCCTCCCCTGTTCCACGAACCATTCCGATTCCTGGAAACGTATGACCTGAATGACACGGTTGTACATATCGAATTTGACCTCTTTACCCGGCCTTCCGAGCAGATTGTCCAACGCGTTGGGAAGATTCTCGGTCATCTCATCGTGACCTAGTTTGTACAACTTCATGGTCACGAATTCATCAAGCCGCACATCCATGCTGATGGGGAACAAGGATTCTCCATCCAATGCGAGTTGGAATTCCTCATCGGTGACGTCCTCCCAGTTTCCATCTACCAACACCTCTTCGAAGGCGGAGATGAAAGCATCAACTTCAGTGAGATCAAGTTGGCGCTCAGCATCAGGATCCATGGCGCTGTACAGTACCTTGAGTCTCTCCAGAACACTCAGTGAACTGTGATGATCAAGCGCTTCAAGCATCATACAGACACTTTCCAAGCCCTCCTCGATGAGTGGAGCGATTGCCGGCTCAGAGAATAACCGCTCCTTCACCTCGTGCCTCGGCATCGGAATGAAGTGACTCTTTCCCACACCCATTGATATCGCCTAGGATGACGTCAGCGTACAGCGTACATGAGTTTGACCCCGGCGCTACCACCGCGATTCGCCCTCGGTGTTTGGCAATGTTCTGACCAGCGCTACCGCTCTAGAGTAGAGGGCTTGCGCCGCAGCGCTATCGCTATGGCTGTTGGAAGTGCGATGTATACTGTTCCGCGTATTGCCGTGCTGTCTCTTCCGGGTATCCCTGAGAGATGAGTTGCTGGATGTAGGCCTCCTTCGGATCCATGTCCTCGACACCGCCGAAGCCTTCGACGTCAGCGCTGCCGCCCTTGCGCATGCGCAGCATGAACAGCGTTGCGAGTACAACAATCAGTAGAGCCAACGCAGCGATTCCAGCATAGAGCATCATGTTTCCAAGGCTCCCTCCTTCTTCGCCCGTCTGGGTCTCCGTGCTACATCCATCCGCCTCCGGGTCGGCGACGCAGGGGTCCTCGTCCTGCACAGGCACCAGGTTGACATCGATGCGCTTCCACAGCACCCAGTTCTGCCCGTCGCCCTCTAGGATTCTCACCCAGATGGTCTGTACTTGGCTCTCATTGGTGTAGAGGTCCTCGAGCTTCAGGCCCATGCTGAACGTCGACACGCACTCCGCGGTGGCGGTGCTCTCATCGCACAGGTTGTTGGTCGAGTTGTACTTGCCCTGATTCATCTGCTGGAACTTGTCAGCCAGCGTCTGGTTAAGCACGTCCGGGTTGAGTGATACCTCGACGAGGATGTCACCGTTCTCGCTGCCCGAGAGCACCGAGCCGTTCACGAAGACATAGTCCCCGGATTGGGTCGAGCCGTCAAGGGGTGTGTTGATCTGCACATCTGGGGGTTCATCTCCCCAGTCCTCCGGAACGACGACGAAGAACATGTAGTTCTTGGCGCTCTCTCGGCCAGCCCGGTCGACAACGACCAGTTCAATGCGAATCGTGGACTCGGACAAACCGTCCAGAGAAGCCGTACGGTTCCAGAAGGTGTAGGTCCAGTCGCAGCCCATGGCAGCGGTGCGCTCGAACTCGTGGTTCTGAGAAGACACTTCTGGATACGGAGAGTCGAACAGCACCTTCCACTTGTACAGCGTGATGCCGGTCTCGCCCACGGGCGCGTCCGGATCCTGTGAGGCACAGGCGTCGAACTTCACCTTGACGTCGTTCGACGAGGAGAGCTTGGCCAGATGGATCGACCAATCGGTTCCTCCCACCGTCTTCGTGCCATAGTCGCTTAGGCTGTCCGGATAGAACGGATGCTCCTCGACGGTGACACTCGCCACGGGTGGCGATGAGTCAGCGAGGATGTCGTTGGTGGACAGTTCGATGGTGCTGATGCGGGTGTGACCCTCTGCGTCGTGCAGGAACAGCGTGACCATCCAAGTGGCGTCCTGACGGCAGCCGCTGGACTCCTGAGTGTCGATGCGGCAGAAGGTGGCTGAGTGGTTCTCGTCAGCGCGGTGCGCGTAATCCTGGTTCGGGGTGAACAGGTTGCGCTCCCAGTCGGTTGCACCGCTGATGTGCCAGTCGGCATTGAGCCCAGGCACGGTGGAATTGTACCCGAAGGTAAGCACTGTGTTGCTCTTCATGTAGTATGTGAAGTCATAGATGCCGTTCCCGTTCGCCACGGTCGGAACCTCATCGTTGATGGTCAGGTCCCAGCCGGAGCCGGCGATTCCGAAGCCGAGCGGATAGGGCGTTACCATGAACTTCAGCAGATTCGAGCGCAGCGGCGCAGCGGTGCTTCCGAAGTCCTCGGACACTGATGGATTCTCAACATCGATGGTTGTGATGATCAGGCCTCCACTACCGATGCCACAGGTGGCGAGCAGGGTTATCGTCGAGTCTTGAGCGTGCTGTATGATGCTGTGGAAGCGGCCCTGCTGCGTGTTGATCATCCCGCCACTGCATGCGTTGGGCAACTTGTTCAGGCCAGTGGTCGCCGTTGACAAAGCAGCGTTGGCGACGTGGTCACCGTTGTTCATCCCGAGCCACGCGGTCGGAGAGACATCAGCCAACAGCGGGTGGTACGGGTCGATGATCGACAGGTCGTCGTGCTCGATCTGGGTTCCAGCCGTGTCCCGGTTGAGGATGTCCATCTCGTAGAGCAGCTTGCCTGCATCACTGTCGGACTCAGCGTTCGGTCCGACGTGCATCTCAACGGTACCGCCAGCGAGCATGAAGTTCTCCAGCGTGTTCTGCAGGCTTGTCACCGATAGTTTGTCGTAATACTTGCCATCTTCGACGTTGGTGTTGGTCTGCCACGGAAGCAGAATCTTCTGGTAGTGCGACAGCCAATCGTCATCGAAGTAGGCGTCCCAGTCGCCTGGACGGAATTGGGTGTAGGTCATGCCCATTGAATCTAGGTCCTGCTTCACCTTAGTCAGCCGGTTCTGGCCGGTGGTTCCCGACAGAATGGCAACATCGATGTCGTCGTAGAAGGTGATGGTGAAGTTGCGCATGTTTCCAGACGGTGTGCCATCGATCAGTTCAGCGTAGAACTGGACGTTGTAGGTATGGCCATCCTGCCATCCGGTGTAGGGCTGGAAGGACGCGTTAGTGCGTGCGTGCGGGGCTAACGTCTGTGGGCTGTTGGTCGAAGCGATTGGTGCCTCTGCGGTGCCGGTGTCGATATCAGTGATCTGCATGTAGACATTGTAATCTCCTTCCAGCACGCCATTAATCAACTCCATTTCGAACTGATGGGTCTTGGCGTTGTCAATCGGATAAGCGCAAGGCATCGAGACATCCTCGACACAATCGAGCACGTTCGGTCGCATCAGAGTCACATCTACAGATGCCACCTCGAAAATCATACGCGTGAGGTTGTTTCCTATGGTCACCTCTGCGACGTTGGTCCAGTTGTTGCCCGCGGTCACGTTGTCGAATATGCTCATCACGTCGACGCGATATATTCCCTGTAGGAAGTTGTGCGTGCCAACAGTCAGATTGACCTCTTCACGAGCATCCAAGTTGGTCACAGGTGCAGAGTAACTAGTGTCGAGAGTGAAGGTGTACTCCTGCACGGTGATGTTGTCAACAGCGAATCCCGCGAATCCGGAATCGCCCCCGATTGAAGAGGTGGATTGGAAGCGGAAGGTCAAGGTAACCTGCGCCCCCTCCATCGAGGTGCACTCGGTGCGCCAACGGGACGTATCAGAAGAGCTGCGGTTCTGAATCAGAAGGTGCGTAAGATCGAGTGTGACCGATTTCACAACGCCAGCAGAGTCGAACCACACGTTGTAGCCGTGGTCGCCGGTGTACACGAGTTCGTCGGAGTAGCCACCTGCATTGGTTTGTGGGTCGGCAGCTTCACAGGTCTGGTTTTGTTGAACGCCGTTCTCATTGTAGTCGTTCCATGAGCCGTATACCAGTCCGTCGTAACTCTGTGAGCCCTTGCGCCATGTGATATCCATACCAGCGTAATCTTGGGGGTTAATATTGCCATCAGAGTCCGTATTGAAATCCGATTCAGCGAAGTAGTCGAAGGTGAGGTAAGCGAAGTCTCCTGCCATGTTGCGCAGGTCAATCTCCTGCAGCGTCATCGACTCGTTCCAGTCGTCGCCATATCCAGTGTCGGGATGGCCGAACCAGTAGGCGTTGGAGCCGAACACCGGACGGTTGCCCGGCACGATGTTGTTGGAGATGCTGGAGTCGGTGTCATCCACGACGATACCGAAGTTATCGCCGTCGTCACCGTACATGTAGGCGCAGTTGGACGGCTCGAAATCCTCGAGATCCTTGCACGGATTCGTGAACAGGGGATTCGGCTGTGCCTGGTAAATCGACGCTTCGACATCGAAATCGACCAGTGTGTTGCCAGCATGTTCAGCGATGACATCGATAGGCATCTGACCGGCTGCATAGAGCTGGCCCTTCTCGAACGAGGTGATTTCGTTCACTGCCGGGTCGTAGAGATTGAGCACGGTCGTCTTGAAGCGAGTCAAGTCGTTGGTATCGTCCTCGTTTACGAATCCTGAGGTTGCGGTTATCTCCCCCCCGATGATGTAGGTCGTGTTATTGACGAAGTAGGCATTCAGGCTGACTTCTTGCTCGTCACCTGGCGCGAAGCTGTTCAGGTTGACGTTCTGCTGCACGACCTGCTCCTGCCCGTACTGGGTCACCGTCTTGGTGATGCTCAGGTTGTCGAACGCCATTCCGTCGAACTGTGTGTTGCGCGATTCATTGTTCAGGCCGACGCTGCCGTAGAATCCGGAGCGGAAGCGGAAGCGGATGTCGATGTTCTCTCCCGCCCACTCGGTAAGGTCGAGCGCACTGTCACCGGTGAAGTTGCTCCACGAATAGTTCGTGCCTCCCACGTGAATCAGGCGACGGGTGTACTCGATGTAGCCACTGTCAACGTATTCGGCGATGCGGATGGAGTCATAGCCGCCCTCGTAGAGGACTGGCTCCCAGCCACCGTCGTCGGTGTAGATGTCGATGTTGCACGAATCGTCGTAGATGAGCATCCCGGCGAACGCGCCGTTGCTGTAGACGTAGTTGATCGTCGAGTAGCCTGCAGTGCAGAACAGGTCAACTTCCAACTTGGCGGAGTCCGATCCGGACAGGTCAACATCGTGCAGGATGATTGCCTCATCCTGCCATGAGACGTAGCCGCTCTCCAGGTTGTTGTTGTCACTGGAGTTGGCGTACATCGTTCCCGCCCACATGTATGAGGTCGGGTTCACGCCCGCTTCGTAACCCTCGCCGTTGCTTGTCTGGTTGCCTACCAACTCTTCGTGCCAGTAGAGGCCCTCGCCGTCGTAGTCAGCCGTAGTCCAAGTGCAGCCGGTTCCACAGTTGCTGACAGCGGGCATGTCGTAGTCGTTGGAGTAGACGACGGTGTCTGTGCCGCCGATGACTTCCTTCACAGAAGCCTCGACCGTCAGGCTGCCGCTGATCACATCCAATCCGGTGTTGGTCACGGTCACGTTCACGTTGCGCGTACCTTCACCAAGTGTCGGAAGGAACGTATCCGGATTGAACGATGCCGGTGATGCAGACATCGACGAGATGCCCACATCCTCATTGTCGAGCTGGATGATGGTTACCGCATCGAGCGATCCACAGCCGCCCAGCCCTTGCAAGTTGCTGTTGATCCTGTCAGGGAAGCATCCCTTCGTGTCGAGCCACCAAGCGCCGTTGCTGAACTGGAATCGGTAGTCTCGGTTGCCTATCGCGAGATCGAGCGCACTGCTCGCACCACCGACGAACTGGCCGACGAGCACCATCGTCGGACGTCGTCCGACATCCATCGACTGCGGGCTACGGTAGCCACCGCTGCCATCGGACAATATGATTTGCACAGTGTTCAGGTCGTTCAGGTTATCGATGCCGAGCGAAGTAACGGTGTTACCGCTGGCGCCGGTCAGGCTGGTCACAGACAGATAGGTCGGGATGACGAAGTCCATGTCCCCATCCTGATTGATGTCGGCAATCTTCAGAGAAGCTCCGTAGTAAGCGCCGATGTCAACGGTCGGACCGGCGGTCCAACTTGACTGCGCGGGGCATGGCGCGCTGGCGCAGGAGATGTAGGTGACCGTGGAGGCATTGGTCATGGCGACCATGTCAATGATATCGTCAGCATCGGTATCCGCGATGTCGAAATCGCCGTATTCCACTCCAACCTTGAAATTGTGCGCCTTGTTGGGATCGTTGTACGCAGCAAAGGTGTTCACGACAGAGTCGAACTCGATTACAGTGATGTTGTCCCAATCTCCAGCTGCCCACCCAGTGGCTGGGTTGTATGCTGGCCAGACGAGCATCCATGCGTCCAAGTCATCGAAATCGTTTGCTGGTGCCGGTGGAGGGGGTTGAGTGACGGTCTCTCCCCAGTTGCCTAGCCGCAGGTCCCCGTAGACCTTGCTGGCCAAATTGTCCAGTTGGGTCACCTTGTGGTTGGTGGCCGCGTTGTTGCGGTCCGAGCCACCGATGTAGGTCAGCAAGCGCTGCTGACCCGAGGCAACCGACTCGAGGTCGAGTGCCACGATGTCGTCAGCACCATCTCCCGTGATATCCCCCACTTGGAACTGCCACACGATGTCTCCCATGGTGTGTACCGCATCCTCGACGAACTCTCCGTTGCATTCTGGATTGGTCAACACAGTCAGGTTTCCGCGAATCACTTCAGTGGCTCCATAGACCTGGATGTTGCCCTGATAGAAGACGATGTCATCGTTGCCGTCAGCATCGATGTCACCGACCTCGACATTGGTCGCATCCGCCATGTCCACCCAATCCTGACGTCGGGAAGCGTTGTTCGAGACCCAGATGTCAGAGCGGTCCTGATAGGTTCCACCATCGTTCCACAATATCGACAGGAAGTTGCCCATGTCGCTTGTAGTGACGATGTCCTCATCGCCGTCACAGTCGAAGTCGCCGGTGGCGAGATCGGTAGGGTCGCGGGCTACCGGATAGTGCTTCGCGTTGCTGGCCGTGACGTTGATTGCCCCTACCATCACCGAGAGTACCATCAAGCCAACCAGCAGCAGGCTGCGGCGGCGCACATTACTCAGATTCAGTTCGTTCGCATGATTCATCATACGGCCCGCCGACTCGGGTTCACTTATTACTGCTTTCGTACGCGTGTGCGAGGGAATCATCAATGAATGGAGTGCAGTATAGCGTTTTTCAGGTGAGCAAACTGTTCGCCGAGACCATTTGAAATAACAATCTCATGGGGCATCCATCCAGTTGGGTTCGGGGCCATATCCCAGCCTCTCTCCTCCATGGATTTTCACCAGCCTTCCGAGCCTATGCTGCGCCTCAAGCCAGCTCTCTAGCACCCCCTCTTCCATATCGCTCCTGTCACCGATAGCCTCGAAGATGACATCCGCTGGAAGTCCCATCACCCCGAAGCGACGTACTGCAATGCGAAACAGTTCTCGCAGCCATCCCTCGGCCAGCGGCTCGCTGCTGGTGAATCCTTCAGGAGGCTTCGGAGGCTCGTCGTAATCGTCGAGGATATCTCCGAGCTCCTCTCCAGACGGTGAGCGGGGCTCAAAGAATCCGAGTTCACGAATCTCCTCATCGAGATTGACGCCACCGATCGTCCGCCGGCGCTCCGGAAGCCGTGAAGGGTCTGGTGGTGGGCCGACCAGTTCGGTCTTCTTGGTAGCCTGCCGGCTCTCCTTGCGCGGGGCGCTCTCTCCGGCATCAGTCCGTTCGGCACCTTCGATTTGCAGCGGTTGTAGCCATCCCACCTCCTCGAGACCAAGTTCCTGTCGCCAGTGCTCGACCCACTCGGAATCACCTTCCAACAGCACCTCGACATCCTCATCCGTGTCGCGGAAGCGATAGCGTACCGGCCCGGAGATTGACGCCATCATCGACTTTCTCCCCATTCAGTCCATGAACCAAACTACGTGCGGTACTGGGATGGAATGGACCTCACAGTCGAATGAATCCGCCATCCTCATCCTTCAACCATTGCTTTCCGTCAGTGTCGATGTAGGTGGTGGTGCCATCGTCCTGGACGAACTGGCCTCCTTCAGGCAGACCAAGGCGTGAACTCACTTTCTTCTTCTGCTGTTCCGATGACTCATCCCCAGTCACCTGAGCATCCTCCTCGACTGAAGATTCGAATGGGTCTGGAGGTTCAACAGAGAACAGCGACTGATTGTGCTCCGGTTGCGCGTACGGGTCCTGTGCATCCTTCCAGCGGTTGTAGCCGGTCAGGCTGAGCAACCCGATCAAGATGAGCAGCAACGTGAACAACGCCACTTTCGCCGGGCCGGGCATGTCGCTCGAACTCTCCAAGTCAGGTTCTCCCTCGAGGTCGGTGCCGTCGCCAGTGGTCTGACCGTCGTACGGTACGAACAAGGGGTCGGAGAGGAACAAGCGGTACTCGACGGGGCCGTGAACTGGTTCGGTGGCATTTCCTGTCCAATGGTTGGAGGGAAGCACCCTGACAATCTCGAAAATCAGGACGTGGATGCCACTGTACGAGGAGTTCTCCTCAGCATAGCACTCGAATCGAATACTATCCAATGGTACAATCTCGACCGGCTGGGTGGGTCCACAATCGAACGGGGATTCGGCATCGGATGGTGCACCTAGGAACTGGAGTGTGCCGTTGACTTCACCGATGTTGGTCACTATGCACCCCTGCGTGTGTGAGGTCACTGAGAGCCTGCCCATCTTGCCATAGCGCGAAATCCCGTCGATGCTGGTGGTGTGTTCGGAGGACTCGCACTGGATGGACCATTTTGGGTGTGGGGGCTCGACGATGCTGAACTCGGAGGTCGCCGTCCTGATTGGTACGTCCCAGTCTGGAGTGCTGACAGTGGCCACGACCTGATGCAGTCCGAATCCGAACTGCTCCCAATCCTCGTACCACTCGAGGATACCATCTGTCGTGGCCGTGTGCACCAGTTCACCATCCACCTCAATCTCCAAATGCACTGTGCAGCCGATCGCGCAACCGGTGTCAACGCGGAAAAGCACTGGTCGCGGCTCGAGCAGGGCGGAGTCCGTCGGGTGGATGATGTCCACGGTCAGGATGTCAGAATCTGCTTCAAGGTAGATGCTCGCATCAGCACCATGAGCGTGATCGTAGGCGGTGTTGTTCGCCCCGTCGATGACGTGCAGTTCAAGGTCGTGGTTGCCCGGCAACAACCCGGTCGTGTCGAACTGCACGCTGGCGTTCTGCACCAACTCACGCGTGCCCAGCCAACCCCGGATCTGCTGAAGGAACAACTCGGCGAGGTGAGCGTGGCCGAGGTCGTTGGGGTGGCTACCGTCGGCGGCGAACCATTCAGGGTGTTCCGCGTTGCTGTCGATGATTGGAACGATGGTGACATCTGGGCGTGTGCTGACGATGTCTCTCAGGATGGCGTTCTTCTCGCTGATCGCCTCGAACTCGTAGAATGAGTAGCAACCTCCAGGTCCAGAGCCGATGTGGCAGATGTAGTCAGGGTCGATGCGCAGTTCACCGAAGAAGATGTGTGCTCCAGTTGAAGCGATGTCGTCGAGCAACTTCGGGTAGTTAGTGCGCCAGGAAGATGTATCAGATGACAGGTAATCAGTGAACGGCAGAATCGTGACAATGTCCGGATTCGATGCATTGATCTCACCCCATTTGCCGCGGAAGTCCATGACCCGTCCGCCATCCTGCGAGAGGTTGTTCAATCTGACCTCCCCGAATTCGTCCTCGAGCGCCCTGTGGATGAGTCCCACCTGACTGTGATTTTCATCGCTGGCACCCGCCCCAGCCGCCGTGGATGAGCCCAGCGCCACGTAGGAGAGGACTGGAGAGATCTCCGCCCGCTCGGTCAGCGGCAGAGCGATGGGATTTCCGTCATCGACGGTGAATGTCGCGTTCGCCGAATCGCTCGCCTGCTGCAGCCAACTGGCATTGATACGCCAACCATCGGCAGCGACCCCTTGAGGATGCACGCTGAACGACAGTTCCGTCGGCTTGGTCTGATCCACGACAGCAATCTGGAACACGAACTGCTGCGGCTCAATCGGGTTCCAGTAGTACCAACTGCGCTCGTTGAGGTTGGGGTCGAACGCGATGTACTCCACGCGCAGGAAGCCAAGCTCACTCGCCCACGGTGTGTACGAGCCGCGATACTCCTTGGTGTCAGAATCCCAGGGCATGAACACCTCGAACGGCGCTGAGTTGTTGCTGGCGTTGAACACGAGCGCACGCACGTGCAGGTCGGTGCGGCCGAATTCAGCCTCGGTATGCAACGTGACGATTTCTCCCGGTTCCATCTGGCAGACGTTGGCGTCGGTGATCATGCAGCCGCTGGTTGTGGACCCAATCAACCCCGGATACACCGGACGAAGCACGAGCCGATCGTACCAATCACCCACACCTCCTGGATGGCGCTGGTTGCCGACCGCGTCCTCCAACCATATCCAGAGCGCCATCGTATCTCCGTATTCAACCGAGAACACCGTGGTATCGAAGACGGCGGTGTAGGCATTGTGGACAGTGTCCCAAGTCATGTTTCCGAGCGATGAGGGTGGCCATCTGCTGATCGACGAGAGTCCCTCAAGATGCCAGTTCACCAACAGGTCCGACTCATTCACAAGCACACGCACACGAATCTCTACCGGGTCCCCGAATCTTGCTGTGGTGACCTCGGTGCCAGCCACGAGGAAAGTGACGTCCACCACCGACGGCGCGATGTCGTCGATGAAGGTGATATTCAGATTAGACAACCTGACCGAATGCTCGTCAAGAGCGTCTCCGGAAGCAGTGAGCGGGAACAAGGGGAAGTCCGCGGTGGCCCAACCCCCGGAGATGGAAGTGGCATGTGTGGTCATGGCGTTGACCAGACTGCCGTTGTCACCGATACCCAGCGTCAACTCGTACGGGATGGCTGCCAGTTCCATCACGAAGCTGCTCATGTACGGCGCGGAACTCGCCGCGCGAATGTTGAGCGTGCCCCAATCGACGCCCGTGGATGAGGAGGATGTCCCTTGAGATGGCCAGTTGCTCTGCAGCAGCGCCTGAGGGATGCTGATGGTGAGGCCGTAGGAAGGTATCTTTGAACTGTTGATCACCAAAATCGTCACGCCGCCGAGCGACACCGTCACGTTGTCGTCCCAGATGAACTGTGGAGGAGTGAGATGCAGCCAACCTTCTGCAACGGGAGTCGCATTGACTGGCAGCCACAGAACCGAGTCTGTGTACCCAACCTGCGCGTCGTCGCTGCCGTTGTTGACAAGCCCCAGTGGGCCTGCGAAATGCATCACAGGGTTGGCTCCGGGTGTGTTGGAGACGTCGAGTGAGAGGTCGTGTACAGCCTCCCAGTGGAAATTGCTGCTGTCGATGGCCGTGATACGCGGAGTCGTGCTGTTGTTGAGCGCTGACAGGTTGAGTTGCAGTTGCATCCAGGTGAACGGCGGCACATCCGAACCGGACAGGTTGACCGGACTCCACTCCGACCAAGTCTGGTTGTCAACCGTCCAACGCATCGAGCCGTTGACCGACGTGTTGACAGGAATGTTGGCGCTGAGAACGAAGTGTGTTCCGATGTGCAGCACTTCCTCACGGCCAATGAGCGGACTCAGCCAGGTACCGTTGAGGGCATACGTCGGAGCGCCGCCCCAGCCTCCGAAGGCTCCAGTGAAGGCGAAGCCGGCGTTGCCGTTGCCCCCCGACACACCGACGGAACCGCTTCCGTAGGGCCAACCTAGCGCGCCGCCCGTTCCACCATCAGCACGGTAGGTGCCGTTGTTGTTCAGCCCATTGGGTGCATAAGCCACCATCAACCGGCCGCCCGCGCCGCCGCCGCCGCCGTCACCGCCGTCGTGCGCTCCAATTCCCGGTCCGACTTGTGCGCCGTTGGCTCCGTCGCCACCGTCGCCACCGTCGGCTGAGATTAATCCGTTGAACCCTATGTCAACGGTGTTCGCCATCACCACGACCGAGCCGCCGCTGCCACCACCTGCGCCGCTTCCCCCGGGTCCTGTCCCCGTCGACGGTCGCTGTCCGTCATCCCCCTGACTTCCGTCTGCAGTGACGGTTCCATTGATGACGATGGTGCGCGCGAACAACTCGATGACGCCGCCGCCCAATCCACCGCGGGCATCCACGGTCGTCTGGTTGTTGAAGGTGGATGAGACGTTGCCACCGCTCGATCCGGGCTCGGAGCCGTTGCCGTAGAGCCGCCCACCAGAACCACCCATCGGGCCACCTCCATCTCCCCCGGTATCGCCATGACCGCCGCCGCCGCCGCCATCACTGCTGACGTTTGCCGCCTGGATGCTCGGACCACCTTCGCCGTATCCCCCCCAAACGACCTCGTCGGCGTTGATCGAGGCTCCTTGCTCGATGACGATCGTGTTGGCGATGATGCGCAGCGGACCCGTTGCGCTAATCGAGCCACAGGTCTGACCCTGACATCCGATGCGCAGCGTATCGTAGGAGTAGTTGCCAGCCATCTGCACGGCTTGGACGATGTTGCGGTTGACAATGCCGGAACCGGGAACCAAGTTGCCGCCGGTGATGTTCAAACGCAGTTGACCGAAGGCATCGATGGTCGTACCGTTGAAGGTCGACCCCTGAGTGAACATCAGCATCGAGTTCGAGCCGTTGTTCCACTTCTGGTAGGCTCCAGCGGTCAGGTCTAATTCGGCTGAATCAGCGCGGGAACCGGGGCGATGCGGCAGCGTTGTCGATTCGTCAAGTGCGGGGTGGAGAATGACTGAGCCGTTACCGTTGCCAAAAGTGGTCACTGAATTCGTATTCCGCATCCAAGGGTAGAACACATTGGGGGTATTGCTGAACACCGTCATCGCTGCTGCTTGCTGCAACTCCAGTGTTCTAGTGGCATCCAACCCACCAGGGCCAATCAGTCCAACAGGGTCATCGCCAGTGAGTGTAGCGTAGACAACACAGGTTGCAAGGTAACTTCCTGAGAGTGAAGGATGGCTTCCATCGGATGTGAAGAGGTCGTGGAACAGCGTTCCGGAATCCTCCGGAGTGCCACCTTGAGCGACAATTCCGTCGTAGATGTGCTTGAATGCGAGGCCGGCGGGAGCTATCCAAGCGGGACGATCAGGTGTCGATACATTCTCCGCGTAGAGTCGGTACCCCGAATCCAGATGAGCCTGCATCGTCAGGTAGTCTGGGCTGCGCCACTGATTCTGTGAATCTCCGTCGCGTCTTCCCCATGTCATCAGGAATACCGTTTCAGCACCTTGATCCTCAATCATGCCATCGAGGATGATAGCACCGTTCTTGCTGTCCTGCCAGTACTGGCTTGAAGTGGGAGGAAAACTCGGTACCTGACTCTGGTCCTGAAGTATGACCCAATCCCAGTTCCCGTTGTTCAGGGTGGTGTTCCACTGATGACCAGCAGTCTGAGCACGGGTTGCATGTTGGTCGAGTCTGAGTCCACCAGCCGCGAGTTTGTCCGCATTTGCGCTTGGACTGTTCTGCTGCAGGGCGCTCTCAACCAATCCATCGAGGTTGTTGCCCTGAGTGTAGGAATTCCCCATGAAGAGAACATCTAATCCCTGCTGACCAGAATTCATGGACTGATCTTCATCTACCAAAGTTGGAGCCGGGGGCGCATCAAATGGTTGCACGAAGCAGATGGCAGTCGTGCTGAACAACATCAGAGCAGCGAGAATGAATGCATTGCCTCGCATGCGCTGGGCCATAGGGCCCAGCGATACCCCGCCATTGATACCGATTCCGGCTCCCTGTTGAGTCGACTAGAACGGTGCAAACTAGGTTCTGCGCCAACTGCCACCGTGCTCGCACCACCACCAGTTATCGTCAGCGTCGACGTACCACATACCCTCAGGCACCTCCTCGTAGCGGCCACCCGGAGGCAGTTCCTCGTAGGAAGCGACCCAGTCCGGACCTGC
>CAZUBQ010000013.1:26726-46760 GCA_964618995.1 uncultured Candidatus Poseidoniales archaeon
CCTCCGCTGGATGGTTTCAGCGAGGCGCTGAACGGCTGTTCCGAACCGATTCGATACCAGTTGCCGAGATGGTCCTGCCACTCGAAGACTGCCGTGGTGCTGATTTCGGTGGCCTGTTCGACATCTCCCTGAGTGCGGCAGGTCACGTCGAGCGAGTTGCCGACGAGTACGGTCTGTGGGGTGGTCGGCATACAGGTGAACTTAGGATGGCCGTCCGTGACCCTGAACCTGACCGTTGCGGACACCTCACCCATGTTGTTCACGTTGCAGACAAACTCACGATGCCCGGCGAGCACCATCTCCGGGTCATCTACCGAGCCATCAACACAACTTGGGAGAGAGAACAGGGGGTCTGGAGGTGCGATTACTGTGATGTGGCTCATCTCAGTTATGCTCAGGTCACCCGAACTCAACGTGAGGAAGAAACTGACATCGCCGACCTCCGTCAGCGTCCGATTGAACTCAAGAGTACCGTTGGACAATCCAGTCAGGCTCTCTTCTAGCAGGGACATGGCACAGCCGTCGTTGCATGAGATGGCGAGCCGGTAGGCGACCGTGTCACCGAGCACGAATTCAGTCCCGTTAGCAGGTTCCAGAACCTCCAGCGAGAGCTCCCTTGGCGGAACAATCACCAGTTCACCGTCAGGTCCGGAGAGCCAGTCAGGAGCAGGGTTGCCAGCACTGTCCTCCAGCGATACCTCAAGGTGGTAACGTCCGGGCTCAGCATCAGTCGTGTCCCAGTCGGCGTAACCAGTGGTATCCGATGTGCTGTAAATCAGCAATCGGTCGACGTGTTCTCCGTCATCGGTGGAAACATCCACCGCGGCATCGATGTTCTCATCGGTCTCAGCGGACCATTCGATGGTGGTACGCCAGAAATTGGGGTTGGTCGGTGACCAATCGAAGGAGACAACAATCAGATCAGGGGCGAGACGGTCAACGATGGTGACAGTCGCATCGGTGCTGGGTCGCGCGCCGTCTTCGTCCATGTCTGAGAGTTGCGCATCGACGAGCTTGACCTCCGCGTCCCACACCCCGAAGTCGTAGCGACCGGTTGACCAGACACCGGTGTAACTCGCTGTGGAGTCACCCCAAACAAGCGGAATAGACGTCACTAGACCGCCTTCTCGACGAGTCAACTCCACAGAGGCATCAAGACCAGCACGGTCGGTCAGCTCCTCTACGGTGAAGGTAATCGGCTCATCATGACGCCAGGTACCGGTCAGCATGCTGCCTGAGACAGGCCCGCTGCTGCTGCTCAAGACGAAGTCCGAGACCTCCGGTGGGCCAGGCAGGATGCTGACCTGCAACGAAGGAGAAGGATTGGCTGAATTACCAACATCATCCTGCATGTCACATGAGAAATCGAGTTGGGTCTCGATTCCAGGGCTGGCGTACGACGCTGAATCAAACTGCAGCAGGTACGCTTGGCGCTGTCCACTCCATTGCATCGGGAGAGCGGCTGAAGTGCTGTTCTGTCCACTCTGCACAAGTTGGCAGAGGATGGTGAGATTCTGCTCGCCTATCTGATCGGTCACCAAGAAGTTCAGCATGTCACCGTGGCGGGCCTCGGTGGTCTCGGTTCCATCCACTTCCATCTTCACGTTACCCAGACGAGGTGGCATGTCATCGATGGCGGTAACAGCGAGATTGGAGATGTGGATGGATAGATTGAGAACCGAACTGATGCCGGTGACCATCACCGGGAAGTCATGCCGGCAGCCCTGCACCAGGTACCACTCGGTGCATTCAGCCTGCACCATCGCCTCGATGCCCGTCACGAACTCGCCTCCGCCACCGACCCGATGGGTCAAGTTCCACGGCAGGCTGAGGTGGCTGAACACAGGGCTGGGCGCCTCGGAGGTCCAGTTCAATTCCAACCAGCCCCATTCCATCCCCGATGCGTCACTGCTGCCAGAGGTAGGCCAAGCGG
This sequence comes from uncultured Candidatus Poseidoniales archaeon, assembly GCA_964618995.1. Lineage (GTDB taxonomy): Archaea > Thermoplasmatota > Poseidoniia > Poseidoniales > Thalassarchaeaceae > JAKUTA01. The sequence goes on from CAZUBQ010000013.1 coordinate 28,660, forward strand.
CGGCCAGCGCCGCCGCGTCAAGGGCGATGTCATAGGCGGTGTCATCGTTGTCAACCGAGGCGAGTTGCGCTCGGCCAATGCTCACTGTCACGTTGTTCGTCTGGTTCAGGCCCAGCGCGGAGAGATGGATCCATCCGCTATGCGGAATGGCGGTGAGAGGTACCGGTACCTCGACCTTGCCGGTGTACGGGTTACCCGTTGACGGAGGAGGGCCAGACGTGCTGCGCCATTCAGCACTGTGGAACAACCTAACGCCATTGCCCAGAGGATCCTGCCCGTTGGCATCTCCCACGCGCCAGTCCTCAGTCGCGGGTAGACTATCGGTAATCGAGAAGGCGAGAGGGCGCTCACCTTCGAGTGCTGCCCACCACCAAGACTCGTAAGAGAGACCGGTGATGGTCGGTGTCGAATGAACCGAACTGGTGTTCAGGTTGAGGCGTAATTGGTAGTAACGCAAGCGATCAGTGGATTGCGCTGTCAGATTGAGTTGCTGCCAGTCGCTCCAAGTGACGTTGTCCACAGTGGTGCGGAATTCACCGCTGACCGCCGTGCCACCGAGGATGATGTGGCTGACATGGAGGGTAAGTCCTTCTACGATTTCACCGACACCGAGAGCTGCACTGGTCCAAGTTCCAGAGGGAACACGCTGCGTACCGGCCCAGCCGGTGAAGGAGGTCGAGACCTGTGACCAGCCTGCTGAGCCACTGGTTCCGGCCCTGCCGGCTGTGCCGCTTCCATAGGGCTGGCCACCGGTTCCTGCGGATCCGCCGAACACAGATATCCTGCCGTTACCATGGATTCCATTCGCGGTGGTCGTGACGTTCACGGCACCTCCGCCACCGCCGCCGCCGCCATCGCCGCCGTCGTACATCAACAGACTGATCGGCGCTTGACGCATGCCGTTCGAGCCGTCGCCGCCATCTCCACCCTTCGCCACAACGGAGCCGGCCTGTCCCCACCAGACATTGTTGGCGATGATTACCACCGAGCCGCCTGAACCACCGCCTGCACCAGCGACTCCTCGCCCACCATTGGCGGGCGTACGGCCGTTGGCCCCATCCTCGCCATTGGCGGTGATTGTGCCGTTGACGTAGATGTTATTCGCGATCAAGATGATTAGGCCACCGCCTCGACCACCGACTGATTTCACAGTCATCACTCCAGCAGAGTTGGTCTGGGTGACGTTGCCACCTGCGGAGCCGGGCTCGTTGCCGTTACCGTAGGACATGTTGGTCCGGTTGCCGTTTCCACCACCTACTCCTCCGGCCCCGAGGTGAGCACCTCCATTGGCACCCATGCCAGAGCCTCCTGCATGGCTACCCAACGCACCATGTCCGTGGCCGCCCCAGACAGTACCGTCCGAACGGATTGAGGCATTGGCTTCGATGATGATCGTGTCCGCCGTGATCTGCAACCGTGCTCCAGTCGAGTTGATCAAGCCCGAGCCGGATACGTGCACGGTGTTGTACGAATGGTTACCCTGCATGTTGAGGGTTCCAGCGACGTTCAAGGTGCCCGAACTGGGCCAAGGAGCTCCCGCGGCGCCCCCCCAGCCGGCGAATGTGCTCGTCGTGATTACCCCGGCAGTGCCGTTGGTGCCCGCCGAGCCGGCCGCGCCGGTGCCTGATCCTGCTCCTCCGCTACCGCCGGCTCCAGATGCCAGTGATACGGTTCCCTGATTGCTGTAGCCGTTGGCGAGCGTGATAATCGATATACGGCCTCCACCGCCACCGCCACCGCCATCTCCCCCAGCGTTGTTCGGACCCCAACCGCCAGTGGCGCTCGCCTGCGCCGCGCTTCCGTCGCCACCATCGCCTCCGAGCGCGGTCATCTGGCCCCACTGGGTCACGGATAGTTGGTGAGCCTGTAGCAGGATACCTCCACCAGAGCCGCCGCCGGCTCCGTGGTTACCCGGTCCTGAACCATTGCTGGGGCTGGCGCCATTCTCGCCATCCTCTCCGTCAGCACTCAGGACCCCTGTGATGGTGATGTTGCGGGCAATCAGTTCCAACTGACCTCCGCCGCGGCCGCCGATTGCTCGTGTCCCACCGCCGAGGCTGGAGATGTTGCCTCCGCTGGAGCCGGCTTCGCTTCCGTTGCCGTATGCGGTCCCTCCGACTCCCTGATTGGAGGTGCCGTTGGGAGCTGCAGGAGGTGCGAAAGGCGGCGCAATGATCGGAGGTGCCGTTGGAGTTGCCACCATCGCCTCCGTCTCCACCATGGCCCGCCCCGCCGGCGCCGTAGTTGTAGGACTGAGGTCCGGTGGGAGAGGAGTAGCCGTACGACCCGTTGCCGCCCCGTCCGCTACCACCCCAGGTGCTGCTGTCGGCGTAGATCGCACCACCCGAGGCGATGACGATCTCATTGGCGATAATCGTGAGCGGTCCATCCGCGATGATGGAGCCGCAGACGACGATGCCGCACTGCACCCGCAGCACGTCGAAGGAGTGGGTGCCGTTCCAGGTCGACAGTCCGAGCACGGTCAAGTTCAGGGTGCCGACGCCCGGAATCGAGCCGTTTCCGGAGATGGTGGTGGTTGAGAGTTCGACACCGGCGGTGCCGAGCGTGGTCTGCTGAAACGTGCCATTCGAGAACAGCGGATTGCCGGCGTTGAGCGTGTTGTTCTGCCATTGCTGGACCGGTCCGCCTCCGAAATCGAACTCGACCTCGGTGATTCTGGTGCCATTGGTGTAGATGATTGACGTGGTCTCATTGAGCGAGGGGTGCAGAACCCTGCTTCCCGGCGGGTGCTTCGCGGAACTCGGCTGCTCTCCATCCCAGTGAATGAAGCCGTTCTCAACCGATGCAGGGAACTGGCTGATGACGCTGCCCAGCATCAGGAAAGCCAGCATAAGCGCCAGCCGACTGCGCGCATATGTCCCGCTCATCGGACATATCTGCCCTATGTCATTGGCCATAGTAGTTGGCAGGGACAGATTGGGCGCCCGGAGGGCGCCTTCAAGCGCTCGCGAGGCTGCGCAGGACGGTCTGGAGAATCCCACCGTTGCGGTAGTAATCGACCTCCACTGGCGTGTCTAGGCGAACAGTCGCCTGAAATTCGATGGCCGAGCCATCCGCCCTGTGAGCGGTGACGGTGATCTCGGAGAGCGGCTCGAGGTCGCCCGAGGCGGGGATGTCGAAGGTCTCGGTGCCGTCGAGGCCGAGCGAGTCGGCGTTCTCTCCTTCGGGGAATGTGAGCGGCAGCACTCCCATGCCGATGAGGTTGGAGCGGTGGATGCGCTCGAATGAGGTGGCGATGACCGCCTTCACACCCAGCAGCAACGTCCCCTTGGCGGCCCAATCGCGTGAACTGCCTGCACCGTATTCCGTCCCTGCGAGCACGACCAGCGAAATCTCATCCTGCTGGTAGCGCATGCTCGCATCGAAGATGCTCGTCACCTCACCCGAGGGGAAGTGGGTGGTGTATCCACCCTCCGTTCCCGGTGCCACCAGGTTGCGAATGCGCACATTGGCAAACGTTCCGCGCATCATCACCTCATGGTTGCCACGACGTGAGCCGTATGAGTTGAAATCGCGTGGTGTGACTCCTTTGTCCATCAGATATCTGCCCGCAGGTCCGGTGTGCGGGAATGCGCCGGCGGGGGAGATGTGGTCGGTGGTCACCGAATCACCCAGTTTCACCAGCACATGAGCACCTGATATCGGTACGATGGGCGGGGCTTGCAGGCTGATGTCCTCGAAGAAGCTCGGCAGTCGGATGTAGGTGGAATCATCAGCCCACGGATAGAGTGGTGATGAATCAGAGGAAATGACATCCCAGCGCGGCTCGCTCATGATGTCGGCGTAGCGCACGCGGAACATCTCTGGAGTGACCGCGGCCGCCATCGTCTCCTCAATCTCGGCATCGGTGGGCCAGATGTCAGCGAGGAAAACCGGGGTGCCATCAGGGTCGTTGCCGATCGCATCGCTCTCGAAGTCGATGTCCAAGGTTCCCGCCAGCGCATAGGCGACCACCAACGGTGGGCTGGCGAGATAGTTCGCCTTCACCTTCTGGTGGATTCTGCCCTCGTAGTTGCGGTTTCCCGAGAGCACGCTGCCGACTACCAAGTCGGCTGCATCCACCGCTGCTCCGATTGCCGCATCCAGCGGCCCTGAGTTGCCGATGCAGGTAGTGCAGCCGTAGCCGACCACGCTGAACCCAAGCGCATCTAGATCATCGGTCAACCCAGCGGCATCGTAGTACTCGGTGACGACCCGACTTCCAGGTGCCAGGCTCGGCTTCACCCACGGCTTGATGCCCAGCCCGCGTGCGCGCGCTGCTCGCGCTAGAAGCCCTGCCGCCAGCATCACGCTCGGATTGGAGGTGTTCGTGCACGAGGTGATCGCCGCGATCACCACGTCCCCGTGTTGCAGTGAGAAGTCCTTGCCCTCGACCTCCACCTTGACGCCCGCGTCGTCTTGTGCGACCCCATGGCCATGGTTACCCAGCGGTGCAGTCAGGCTGTCGCGCCAATGCTGCTTCATCTGCGAAAGGTCCACCCTATCCTGCGGCCGCTTCGGCCCGGCAAGCGAAGGGTCCACGCTGGCGAGGTCAAGAGTGAGGTTAGAGGTGAATTCAGGAGAAGGTGTGTCGGGTGTGAGGTACATCCCTTGGGCAGTGAGGTAGCGCTTGACATTCTCCACGTGGTCGGCATCCCTGCCGGAGAGCAGCAGGTAGTCGAGGGTCTTCTGGTCTACGGGGAAGAACCCACAGGTCGCACCGTACTCAGGTGACATGTTGGCGATTGTCGCCCGGTCGGGAAGAGAGAGAGAAGCCAGACCGGCTCCATGGAATTCGACGAATTTCTCGACGCAACCATGCGCGCGCAGCATCTCGACGATTCTCAGCGTCATGTCGGTGGCTGTAACCCCAGGTCGCAATGCCCCTGTGAGTTCAAACCCGACCACTTCTGGAAGCAGCATGTAGATCGGCTGTCCAAGCATCACAGCCTCAGCCTCGATGCCACCTACGCCCCAACCCAATACACCGAGTCCGTTGATCATCGTGGTGTGCGAGTCGGTTCCAACCAACGTGTCGGGAATCCAGACTCCGTCCTCCTCGCGGGCGACCGAGGCGATCCATTCGAGATTCACCTGGTGGACGATTCCTCGTCCCGGTGGGACGGCACGAAAGTTGTCCAGAGATTGCTGACCCCACTTCAGGAACTGATAGCGCTCAAGATTGCGCTCGTACTCGAACTCCAGATTGCGCTCGCGGGCGTCGGGAAACAACCCAGATACATCCACCTGCACACTGTGGTCGATGACTAGATCCACCGGTACCTGTGGGTTCACCTTCGCTGGGTCCCCACCCAACTCCACCATAGCTTCACGCAGGGCAGCGATGTCGACCACTGCGGGAACGCCGGTGAAGTCCTGTAGCAGCACGCGGCTGGGCATGAAGGGAATCTCACCGGCGGTCATGTCGGGTGTCCATGCAGCGATTCGCTGCACGTCCTCATCGGTCACCAGGAAACCGTCACGCTTGCGCAGGGCCGCTTCTAGCAGTACGCGGATAGTGAACGGCAGCCTGCTGAGCGTGCAGTGACCAGCATCCTCGACCGCTTGCAACGAACAGTAGCGACCCTCGCCTCCATCAGCCGTCCGGAAGGAGGCATCAGCGGTCATGAACATCCTCGCTCTGACGGGCGAGGGTGTCACCCTTCAATCTGACCATGCGCCAACTCAAGGGATGACGAGTCGCATGATGGCGGTGTTGCCGTCTATCTCGATGCTGTGGATGTACGGTGGATGCAGCGGTTGGTCCTGATCGTTGGTCTCCACCTCGCTGAGAATGTCGACCACATCGAGTCCGCCGAGGTCCCTGCCTTCGTGAGTGCCACCGATTACCTGACCGAACACCGTATGGCAAGAAACGCCTTGGCCGCCACACCCCTTCGCCTGACCGTTCTGGTCGTATCCGTTCAGCCAGTGAGTGCCCGACTCACCGCTATTGCTGTCCATCGCTTCCTTGTCGACGATGTAGAACTGGCTGCCAGCGGTGTTGACCCCCGAATTGGCCATCGCCAGGGCGCCGACGTAGTGGCGCCGGTCGGGGCTGAACTCATCGGGCACGACGTACGTAGTCGGGTCGTTCTGGTCTCCCTGACCATACCATTTGGCAGCATAGCCACCGGTGCCGTCGCCGTTCTCTATGTCGCCGCCTTGAATCATGAAACTGTTGATTATGCGATGGAAGATGACGTCGTCGTAGTTGCCTGCGCTGGCGTGAATCTTGAACGATTCAACCGTATTGGGCGCATCGTTCGCATAGAGCTCGAATGTCAGTGTGGTAGTGTATGGTTCATTCCATGGTTCACTGAGTCCGAGTGCGTCCTTGATCTCCGGGAGATACTTCAGGGTGGTGAGCAGCAGCATCACCGAGACAACGATCGCCAGCAGACCGTAAATTGTCGGCGCGCCATCGTCGAACAGCGCAGGGAGGTTGGTGGAGCGCACCCCCATGCCATCGAGTTCTGCGAGCAGGGCGCTGTCCGCACGTCGGGCGGCGCGGTGCTTGGGGTCCTTCTTGAGCGCCTTCTGGTAATCAGCGTGAGCAGAGCGCAGCAGTTTACGATTCGCGGGTTCGGTTTCGCGCGCTTGACCGGCTTTGGCATCACCGACCAGTTTCCAGGTGTTGGCATGGTCCGCTTTGTCGCCAAAATCATCCCATGCCTCGCGCAATCCATCCAGCGCATCGTCGAATGAGGAGAGGGCAATCGACGCCTCCGCCTTTTCCCATGCGTCCTTCAGACCCTGCGGAATCATGGGCCGGCGAGTCGGGTCTCATTCATCAACCCCGCGCTCAAGGAACAGAGTATGCCTCAGAGGCAATATTTCGCCTCAAAGAGGCGCATCCTTGACTACATGTGCAACACAAAGTCTCAAGTCATGAAGTATGCGCGGAACAGCGTGAGGGCGAGGGAACCCACGTGGTGAAGCAGAGCAACCGAGTCTTCAGGGGCATCTGAGAAGGATGGAACGCATAGTCAACGACTTCACCATCAACATCGCCACGGCGAATGGGACTGGCTCCCAGAGCGCCAACCTGATTCTGCTGCAGACGATGTTCGAAATGGGTGTTCCAGTCAGTGGCAAGAATCTGTTCCCGAGCAACATCTCCGGACTGCCGACATGGTACATCGTTCGCGTCTCCGATGCCGGTTACCAGGCTCCGGGTGACCGCACACACATCCAGGTGTTGATGAACAAGGCGACATGGGAGAAGGACCTCGAGAAACTGGAGCCGGAAACGGTCGTCATCTACAATTCCGACGTGAAGCTTCCCGTGGAGCGCGACGACCTGTTCCTCTATCCCGTCCCAATGACGAAGATCGCTCGTGGATTGAACCCTAAACTAGCACGCATGATTGCCAACATCGTCTACGTCGGCGCGCTCGCCGAGGTGCTCAATTTGGACGAAGCAAAAACGGAGGCGGCGGTCGCCAAGCAGTTCGGTGGCAAGCAGAAGGCCATCGAATTGAATCTGGAGGCGATGCGGCTGGGTAGACAGTTCGTGGCTGACGAACTCGAGGTCAGCGACCCGTACGTCGTCGAAGAACGCGAGCAGGACCCGGATGCATTCCTCATCGAAGGCAACGAAGCGGTCGCCCTCGGTTCCATATTCGGTGGCATCGGACTGCTCTCATGGTATCCGATCACTCCCGCATCATCGGTTGCCGAGGAACTCATCGGCCACCTGCCGAAACTGAGGGTGGATGCGGATGGAAAATCGACCTGCGCCGTCATCCAGGCAGAGGATGAACTGGCGGCGGCGGGGATGGTAGTGGGAGCCGGCTGGGCTGGAATCCGAGCGATGTCCTGCACTAGCGGACCCGGAATATCACTGATGTCCGAGTTCATCGGGCTCTCCTACTTCGCCGAGGTGCCGGCCGTCTTCTGGGACATCAACCGGGTCGGCCCGTCCACTGGATTGCCGACGCGCACGCAGCAAGGTGACCTGACGCTGGTCTACTATGCTGGGCAAGGTGACACGCAGCACATCGTGCTCATCCCTGGGACCGTCGAGGAGTGCTTCGAGTATGCCTGGCGGGCGTTCGACTACGCCGAGCGCTACCAGACGACCGTATTCGGATTCGGTGATCTCGACCTGGGCATGAATCGCTGGGTGTGCAAAGGATTCGACTATCCAGACGCGATGGACCACGGCAAGGTGATTCGCTCACAGGAGGCGCTCGAAGCGATTCCGGAGTACGGCCGCTACCGAGACATCGACGGCGACGGAATCGCCTATCGAACACTTCCCGGTTCCGGCCTCGAACCAATCCTTTCCCGCGGCACCGGCCACGACGAGGACGGCGTCTACTCCGAGAATCCGGAGATTTACGCCGCCAACATGCAGCGCCTCGCACGCAAAATCGAAGGAGCACGGGACCAACTCCCGGCACCGGTTCTGCGAGAGGAAGAGGAACTAGAGGTGGGCATCATCTTCTACGGCTCGATGGAGAATACCATCCAGGAGATTGACGACATCCTCGAGGAGACCGGCCTCAAGGTGAGCCAGTGTCGCGTGCGCGCCCTGCCACTCCATTCACACATCGAGGAGTTCGTCAACCGCCACAAGACTGTCATCGTTCTGGAAATCAACCGTGACGGACAGATGTACGGCATCCTGCGCACGGAACTGCCCATCGAACTCGTTCCCAAGGTGCATTCTGTCGCCTTCTCCGATGGAATTCCCCCCCGTGCGCGGGTGTACGCGGAGCGAATTATGGAAGTGCTAGAGGAGGTCCACAAATGACCCACTGCAAGGAGGAAAGTGCGTGACTATCAAGTTGAATATCATCGAGTTGCCCAAGTCGGACTATCAGGGCAAGCCCTCGTCGCTGTGTCCCGGCTGCGGTCACGACCAAATCTCGACCGTGATTATCAACGCCGCCTGGGAGAACGGCATCCCACCCGACCGAATCGCCAAGATGAGCGGAATCGGCTGTTCGTCGAAGACTCCCGCCTACTTCCTCGGAAAGAGCCACGGATTCAACACACTGCACGGCCGCATGCCCTCAGTCACCACCGGAGCCTGTATGGCGAACAAGGAACTGTGCTTCATCGGTGTCTCTGGTGACGGGGACACAGCGAGCATCGGCATGGGGCAGTTCGTGCATGCGATACGGCGCAACCTGAACATGGTCTACATCATCGAGAACAACGGGGTGTATGGCCTCACCAAGGGACAGTACTCGGCGACAGTCGAGAAGGGGAGCCGCAAGCGCAAGGCGGAGGAGAACCGGCAGAATCCGATCGACCTGTGCGCGATGGCCATCAACCTCGGTTGCTCGTTCGTGGCGCGTTCGTTCTCGGGCTCGAAGAAGCAGTTGACGGCGCTCATCAAGGCTGCTATGAGCCACCGCGGCATCGCGGTCATCGACGTCATCAGCCCGTGCGTCACCTTCGCCAACAATGAAGAGTTCTTCCGTTCGTATGGCTATGTCAAGGACAACGAGACGGAGTTGCACTCCCCCGATTACATCCCTCACCACACTCCGGTCGAGGAAGTCGACATCCCCGCTGGAGAATACCAGGACATCGAGTTGTTCGACGGTGCCACGCTGCGCCTCGAGACGGTGGGGAACGAGTATGACCCGTCCAATCAGGTGGCGGCGCTGGCGGCGATTCACAAGGCCGAGGTCGACAAGATGCACGTCACCGGCCTGCTCTACTTCGATGCGGAGCAAAGGACCCTCGACGAGGAACTGGTGCTCTCGGATACGCCGTTGGTGGACCTGAGCGACGACGAGTTGCGACCGAGCGAGCAGGCGCTCGCCGACCTGCTCGCTGAGTTCCGCTCGTGAGCCCCAGCAAATGCATATGTGGCAAGCCGATGAAGCCGGCTCATGCACGGACCCACGCTCACCATCGGCCACCGCACTCCTGAAGGTGAATTGGCGCACACCTGCGAGGTGCCGCAGTTCGGCCTAGGGGTGTTCCTGATGAAAGAGCCGGGGGTGTGCAAACAGGCTTGCCTGTGGGCGCTTGAGACCGGATACAGGCACATTGACACAGCGAAGGTCTACGAGAATGAAGAGGGTGTAGGAGAGGCGCTCGCGGAGTGCGGAATAGAGCGCTCCGAGGTGTTCGTGACCACCAAGTTGCGCAGTCTGGATGCGACGAGTTACGACGCGGTGCTCGAACACTGTCAGGCAAGCCTTGAGCGGCTCGGGCTCGAGCAGGTCGACCTCTATCTCGTGCACGCTCCGCCGCCCGAAATAGACTGTCGTGCAGAAGTATGGCGCGGCATGGAGACCTGCCTTGAGAATGGCTGGACCAGAGCGATAGGAGTCTCGAACTACGGGCGGCATCACCTCGATACGCTGATGCAGAGCGCACGCTATGGCCCATCAGTGAATCAGGTTGAGATCCATCCCTGGCTGCAGCGGCCGGATCTGATCGCCGCCACACTGGAGGTAGGTGCGGTTCCGATGGCTTACTCACCGCTTGCACGCGGACACAAGGTCGAAGATCCGAAGTTGACGAAGATCGCCGACGCCATCGGCTGCACTCCTGCACAGGCGGCGCTCAAATGGTGCATGGACCGGGGTTACATCACCATCCCGAAGTCGAGCAACGAGCAGCGCATCGCGGAGAACATTGCAGCGTTGGACGTGGACATCACAGACCAGCGTGATGCTCTGGATGCCCTCGAAGAGAATTACATCTCTGGGTGGGACCCGACAACCGAGCCATGAGAGGTAGTCCCTCCCGGATTCGAACCAGGGTCGGAGACTCCAGAGGCCTCCATGATGGACCGCTACACTAAGGGACTGTGAGCCAGCCGAATCAGCGCCATTATTTCAACGCCACCTCACAACATGCGGTAGGCGTACTTGGACACCATGCCCAGCATCAGCAGCGTCATGAAGAACGCGAGCGAGACCTTTGAGACGCGCGCGTTGCGCTCCTTTCGCTTACGATCCTTCTCGACCTCGGCTACCAACGGAGCGAGCGGGTCGGCGCGACTCATGCTGGGTCGGAGCGGGCGACAGGCTTCAAGCGGTGCGCAGCGTGGGCGGCGACATGAGCGAGACACCAATCGGCTACGAACTGCCGCGAGTCTCACCTGCCGTGCCCATGCCCTCCGTGTCAGCCGTGATTACCCGAGACGGAGCGCAAGGGGTCGAGCTGCTGCTTTGTCATCGCGTATCCGAGATGCCCTCATTCCCAGATTTCTGGTCTTTTCCCGGAGGTGGCATCAAGGAATGTGACGGGGAGGCGGCAGATGCGATGGAGCATTTGTCTGGCGAGGAAGGTGTAGCATTGGCTGGGCTGATGCGTGAACTCGTGGAGGAGGTGGGCCTCGCACCCTCCGGACAGGGATTGATGGCAGTCGATGAGCCGGTGAGAGAGGAGGTTCTGGCAGACGCCGATTCCTGGCTTCCCTTGGCACGGGATGGCATCATTCCGAGCAACCATACGGGATTCCGGCTAATTACCCGAAGAACCACTCCACCACTCGCTCCATTGCGCTTCGACAACCGATTCTTCCACCTGCACGCCGGCACAGATCCACCCGACGCCACCCTTGCTGGAGAGGGTAGTGAGTTCGACGCCATCAGCTGGTTGAGCCCTGCTGACGCTCTCGCTGCTTGGAAGGATTGTGAGATGCGCATTCCGCCTCCGCAGATCACTCTCCTGCGTGACTTGGCCACTGGGCTGGCAGAACATGCTGAAGATATGCAAGCAGTTGCTGACTTGCTTGCATCCGAACTGCCTACCGGAGAGCACCTGATCGAGTTCGCGCCCGGGGTAGAGTGTGTTCCCCTCGAGACGCAGACGCTGCCGCCGGCGACGCACACCAACTGCTACATTCTGGGTGAACGAGGCGGGGAACACATCGTAGTCGACCCAGCGGCGAAGGATTCAGCTGGGCTGGCATATCTAGAGCGACGGGTGCGCTCGGCAGAGGAAGCGGGAGGCCGCATCGTGGCGACCGTTTACACGCATCGCCATCCGGACCACATCGGTGACCTGAAAGGCATAGCATCCATCTATAGAGCGCCAATATGGGCGTCTGCTGAAACGCACGATGTCATTCCTGCGTGTGATACTGATTTGGTGATTTCTGACGGTGATGAACTGGTTCTGAAGGGTCCTTCCGGGTCAGTTTCATGGAGGGTTCTGGACACCCCCGGGCATTGCCCCGGGCACATCGCTCTAGCAGCTGATGTCGGGGTTGTCTCAGGAGATCTTGCGGTCGTCGTCGGAACTATCCTCGTTCCTTCCGCTGACGGAGATATGGATGACTATCTCGCCAGCCTCGAACGCGTTCGCGACCTCTCCCCACCGATGCTGTTCCCAGCGCATGGACCGCTCTCACCAACGCCGGAGAAACTGTTGGGGCACTACATCTCACACAGGCGAACGAGGCATCTTCGTGTATTGGAAGCGGTGAATTCTGGGTTGACCACTTTGGCTGAAATCTCTGAGTCAGCGTATGCTGACACCACAGATGCGCACCCTATCCTGAAACTCGACCAGACTCTCTCGCATCTGCATTCGCATGAGCGAACTGGAGCCATTAGGGAGACAGAATCCGGGTGGCAATCAGCGTAATAGAAGAAGTTGCAAGTGCATAGTTCTGAGCAAGGCTTGATTGACGGCGCTCTCGGAGGGACGACAGATGGAAGACCCGTTGGGTGATGTTGCCGCCACTTTCGAGGTCCGTCAAGTGTCGGCCGCGGACGGCTGGAGGTTGCGCACATTCAGTTGGACACCAACCGATGCAAGGGCAGCTGGAGGCAGACCTGTCATCGTCGTTGCAGGGTGGACCTCTGTGGTTGAGGGATGGAAGCCATTGTTGCTGAAATGGGTTGAGCAACGGCCAATCCACTATATCGAGACCCGAGAGAAGAACCGAACTGAATCACCTGCTGGACATCGTCAGCGTCCTGTTGATTTCGAGATGGAGATGCACTGCCGCGATCTGGCAACCGCTGTGCACGACCTCGGACTTGACGCCGCAGAATGCGACTGGTTCGGATCATCACTCGGATCCACAGTCATCCTGCACGGCTTCAAGAAGGGCATCCTCGATGGGCGCTCGGCCTTCCTCATCGCCCCGAATGGTGAGTTCAAGTTCCCTGGATGGGCAATTCCGTTCACCTGGCTTCCATGGTGGTTCTACTGGCCCGGCATCCGCTTGCTGGTGATACCCTATCTCAAGATTCGGATTAAGGAGAAGGAGCAGTACATACGCTACCGCCGCTCGATGTTGAGCGCAGATCTCAAACGACTCAAACTGTCGACCAAGATGAACCTCGGCTACACCATCTGGGAGGGTCTGGAAAAGGTCGAGGTCCCATGCGCTATCTGTGTCGCCTCCTCAGATACCCTGCACGGATCAGGTGAGGCTGAACGAATCGCAGACACCCTCCCCAGAGGAGAAATAATTGAGGTCCCGAGCAACCAGTTTGCTCATGAGGCGGACGTGATTCCTGTAATCGAATCTTGGCAGCAGACAGCGTGATGGGTGTATCTCAGGAGGCAAGCAGATGGATGCGGATTCAGAACCACCAGTGAATGAAGAGCAAGCGGAACTCGCAATGCCGAGATACTTCCTTTGGAGATTCCCAGATTCAATCTGGAGGTGGTGTCTATTCATCCCAGCAATGTGCCTTCTGGGGTACGGATTGATCTGGTCCTTGTACGACATGGATAAAGATTCACTCGCTGTAGCTGTAATCGGTGCGCTGGTCGCTTCTATCGCAACCCCCGGATCGCTCTCTGGTTCGATAAAAAAAGCAGCAGGAGGAGACATTGGTGGGGATGTGTGGAATGTCGAACCAATTCCGCCGATGAATTCTGAAGATTGGCATCTCGACCGCAAGTACTGGAATGAGGATGAGGAATGTTGGATGCCCAACCCTCTCGCACGCTACGAACAGGATGGGCCAAGAGTGAGTGTTGAACAAGATGGAGAATCTTGGACCGTTCTAGTAGAAGGAAAGGATCCGACAACTGTGGAATCGGCTGAGGAAGCTGACAAGTTGATGATGGAGGAAATCAAAGATGCTGATTCTGATGATGCTCAGGAACTGGTCTTCAGTGAACACCCGCGTCACAACAGATTCCGTGCGATGTACAATGAAACCCCTCCACTGTTTTCAACTCAATTCCTCTGGCAGGCCATTGCCATCATGATACTCTTCTCGATGTGGTTGGCGACACCAAAGGAAATACGGAGTTCGATGACTCTTGAACTGACTGGAATCATGGTTTTTGGCTTCGCTATTCTGGTTGTCAGTCACCATCTGAACAAGAGGGCCCTAGAGGCGTGGGATACTGTCACTTCGATTGTCAAGTATCTCGATGCGGGGCATAACGAATTGGTAGGTCAAGTCAGACCTGCAGATTTCACGCCCATTGATGTAGTTCATGTCGACGGATATCGAGACAAATCGTGGACATTTCATGACCTCGTTGCTTGGAGATGGGATTACACACCAACCGTTTGCTGGAAGGAAACATACGTCGATAGTAAAGGGAATGTGCGAACTCGTACTGTGTGTAGATCAGAGACAATACGTGCTGATGCACATGTGCGTGATTTCCTACTGCACGATGGTAGTGGAGGTGTTGCGGTAGATCTAGGGTCTTTCGAAGATGTTTCCTACGGAAATAGTCTGATGGACGAAACTGAGCCTGGAAAACAGGGTGGGAATCCTCTGCATGACCCCGGCTCAGGAAAGTGGATTCGGAATCATGCCTGGAGTCTGAGTGGCCTAAAACTAGGGGAACCGGTCTATGCCATGGCACGGATAAAGGACATTACCAACAAGGAAAACCTGCGAGGGATGGTATCTGAAAATTCTACCAGACTCCATCACAATCTGGTCGCCATGGGAGAAGACGCCCCGCGGAGACACGCCAAGGTTCGCAAGGGAAGCGAACTTTCTCTGCTGAAAGCACGTAGGTCTAGTGTTGACGTGATGGGCTTCGGTACCCTCTTGATTCTCAGTCACCTGATCATCATGTCAATGTCAATCTAATCATCTAGATTCTCTTTGAGTTCGGCCAACCTTGCCTTTGCAGCCAGCAGTTCTGCTTCGGCCTCGACCGCAGCCAATTCATCCTGCAATTCCTCTGTCCTCTCATCAGCTTCAGACTTCTTCGATTCAACGAAACTACCCAAACTCGCTCTGCGTTCGAACATGTCATCCACCTGTTCATCGGTATACAGGTCAAACAAATCCGCCCTGTCAAATCCGAACATTCGGGCGACGATAACTGCGGGGAACATTTCAATCACGGTGTTGAAATTCTTAGCTGACTGGTTGTATTCCTCAACCTCGTTAGCCATTTTGGAGATGGCATGTACACCCTCCTCTAGACCAGCAACCAGGACATTGTGGGATGTCAGTTGAGGATTATCCTCTGCAAAGGCGAGAAGTTGGGGCATCATGCCGTCAAGCAATGCGTTCGCTGCTGCCAGTTCGGCAGGTGCCCGATTGCTCTTCGCTTTGGCGAACATCTTACGGGCATCAACTATCTTATCGTAGACAGAACTCTCTAGTCCTAGTTGGGCGAGATCTGTTTCTTCGATCAATGCAATCTTCTGGTCTTTCACCCCTATCTGGGCTTCCAGGTTCTGATATTGATTCTCTACTTCGTTCCGAAGATCGACCATTCTGTTGTAGGCTGAAATGATCCAGAACAGAATCAATAGCGCTACTATTCCAACTACGACTAATACGAAAACCAAGCCGCCAAGAGCCGCCATGACGCGGCGAGCATGAACTCTCCTATGAGCGTTGGCGCAATGAGAAATCGTGGATTTCGCCGAAGGCGACCTTGATGAAGTGCGGCAGCCGCAGCCGCGGCTGGGGAGTTACGATGCGCGGAGAGATGAGTTCGTTCGACGTGGCGAGGATCGTCTCTGAACTCCAGCCGTACATCGGCGCGCGGGCACGCAAGTCCTACCAGCCTCACTGGGAGCAGGTCGTGCTGCGGCTCAACCCGAAGGAAGAGTCGCAGGTGGACTTGGTGATCGTCCGCGGCAAGCGCTGCTACCTTGCACGCCGGGACCGCCCGATGCCGCACAATCCCTCCTCGTTCGCCATGCTGCTGCGAAAACACCTGATGAACGCCCGTCTCACCGGAGCGACCCAGTATGGATTCGACCGCATCATCACCCTCGCTTTTGAGACGAAAGATGGCCCACTCTCACTGGTTGTGGAGATGTTCCGCGATGGAAACGTGCTCCTGCTCGACGCCGATGGTGTGATCATCCAACCGCTCACGAGTGTGGAGTACGCCCAGCGCACCCTCAAACGCGGCGAGGAATACATTCCGCCGCCGACACAGGTCGACCCGCGGTCACTCGGCGGCGATGAGTTGGCAGAGATTCTCGCTGGCAGCGAGGCGGACCTCGTCAGCACGCTCGCGAGTAGGGCGAACCTGTCGGGAACCTACGCCGAAGCGGTGTGCGTTGCAGCCGAACTCAAAACGACCTCGGCAGCCGCCGATGTAGGCGTCGCGGGTGTGCGCGCTCTGGTTCAGGCGCTCGCTGACCTAGGAGAAAAACTGGCCTCAGGCAACGGCGGCATCGCCGTGCTCTCCAAAGAGCCGGAATCAGACGATGAAGAAGCGGTCGAGAGTGCTATCGAGGAGCAATGTTCCGAGGTGCTCCCATTCGCACTCCCGAGTCACGAGGGCGCAATCCTTCACGAATTCCCTACACTGTCGGCGGCGGTCGACGCTTGGAAGGGCAGCCATGACGCAGCAGCATTGGCCCGACGTCAGGAGGAGAAAGCGGGTCAGGTGCAGGAGGGCCACCGACCGATGGATGTGGCAGACCAACTCGGCAGGCGCGCAACCCAGCAGAGTCAGGCGGTGGAGCGCTTCCACGCCAAGGCGGAGGTGCTTCAGACGCTAGGGAAGGAGATCAGCGACAACTGGACTCATGTCGAGGAGCTGCTAGAACAGATCAGACAGGCGGTCGAGGCTCACGGTTGGGACGAGGTGCGCCGCCAGGCGCGTGACATCGAGTGGATCGAGTCGCTCGACCCTGCGAAGAAGAGCATCATGGTCTATCTCCCAGATGCCGATGGCGACCCGGGAAGCCGTGTGGAATTGGAGTTGGATTCGAGTGTGCATCAGAACGCGCAGCGCTACTTCGACAAGGGGCGCAAG
Organism: uncultured Candidatus Poseidoniales archaeon; assembly: GCA_964618995.1. Lineage (GTDB taxonomy): Archaea > Thermoplasmatota > Poseidoniia > Poseidoniales > Thalassarchaeaceae > JAKUTA01. The sequence goes on from CAZUBQ010000013.1 coordinate 45,808, forward strand.
CAGAAGGACAAGGCTGCCGGAGCCATCGCCGCGCTTGCGACGACCGAGTCTGAAGCGGCGCGAGTGGAGAAGAAACGCGCCAAAGACGAGGCAGCCGGCAGATTGCAGGCAGCCAAGCGCAGCAAACGCTTCTGGTTCGAGAACAATCGCTGGGCGGTCGTCGGAGATGGACACCTGATCATCGGTGGCAAGGATGCACGCGGCAACGACCAGATCGTGCGCAAACGGCTCGACCGACACGACCGTTACCTGCACGCCGACATTCACGGCGCCCCTTCATGCGCGTTGAAACTCAAGGATGGTTTCGAGCCCGACCTGAAGCACGTTGGAGATCTGCCGGATGGGGTATCGGCACTCAGGCTCACACAGACGCTGGAGTGGGAAGATTTCAGCGAGGAGGCGCTTGAACAAGCCGCGCAGATGGCCGTGGTATGGAGTCGTGGCTGGTCCGGGGGCGGAGCGGCGGCTACCGCATTCTGGGTGGAGCCTCCCCAGGTGTCCAAGACCGCGGAGACCGGTGAAGCTCTGGCACGCGGAGCGTTTGTCGTGCGCGGAACTCGAAACTGGCTGCGCAACCTGCCTCTCGAACTCACATTGGGGCTGGCATTGGTCAACGGAGTACCGCTACCGCTCACCGGGCCGCACTCCGCCGTGACCGCACACTGTTCACGTTGGGCAAGAATCGGCCCGGGCACCACCAAGAAGGAGACACTGGCCAACAAGATCGCCAAGTCGACCGGCCTCGCTCAGGACGACGTACTCGCAGTGCTGCCAGGCGGAAACGTCCAGGTGCTCGAGGACAACGGAATCCTCGGATGAGCCCGCTTGGGTTCGGCGGCACGATTATGCCATCAGCCCACATGCATTGGTGGAAGGTGAAAGAAATGCGAGGTAGCTACCGACGTGCTTGGATGATTGTGATGGTGTTCTTGGTCTCGATGCTTAGCCCATTG
>CAZUBQ010000014.1:0-43677 GCA_964618995.1 uncultured Candidatus Poseidoniales archaeon
TGGCCATGTTCAATGGAATCATGACCTCAATCGCCCTTGAGACCGTCATCCTATCAGCTCAGATGGCACTGAACGATGCATTCCGAGTGGCAATCGGGATGTCATTGATTTCCATGCTCTCGATGGAAGCGGCGATGAACGTCGTCGACCTTGTATTGACTGGAGGTGCCAAACTGACCTGGTGGGTCATTGTCCCGATGCTTGTCGCAGGCTTCCTGACGCCTTGGCCCTACAATTACTGGCGGCTGAAGAAGTTCGGACAGGCATGCCACTGACCGATTCTCTTTTTGACAAGCCCTGCTGCGAAGCGGACGAGGGATACCCTGCCACCATTCGACCAGTTGACCGAGGCGCAATGGCGCCGCATGTTGAGAAGGCGCTCTCGTAAGGTCGCCATCACCCTGCTGTCACTGGCGTTGGGAAGTCTCATCGTCGGCCGTTTGATAGCCAACTCTCCGGACCCAACGGGTTCTGTCCAACTGACTTGGATGGCGGTGCTGTTGGCTACCTCGTCACTGATAGTACTCGTCGTATGGATGCCACTCAGGGACATGTATCTGCGGCGCAAACACGTACTGCTCGCCTCTACTGAGAAACAATGAGAGCACCACTTCCACTCACTGACACGACGGGTGGGCCAGCGAGCCAAAGGCGAACCTTCAATGGAGTCCAAGGCGGCTGGCGCCGCGAATGGGAGTGAAAGTCGCCCTGTTGCAGCTCGACCCGACGGTCGGCGACCTCGATGGCAACGTCGCCGCGGTGGAGAAGGCAACCCGTCTGGCAGCGGAGCACGGCGCCGAGTTGGCGATCACCAGCGAACTGGTGGTCTCGGGATATCCGCCGCGTGACCTACTGCTGGAACCCGACTTCGTCGATCGGTGTGCTGAGGCGGCGAGCGGCATCGATTCCCCCATCCCGCTCATCGTCGGCACGCCGCTGCCACCGCAAGGTGAACGTCATCTCCCCGCGAACGGGACGATGCGCTTGGTGCCCGGCAGGAAGGCGAAGGTGGCGACACGCAAACAGTTGCTTCCGACGTACGACGTGTTCGATGAGTTGCGCTACTTCGAAGCGGACAAGGCTCCGGGAATTCTACGCCTTTCTGACTCGCTCTCAATCGGCGTCACCATCTGCGAGGACGCTTGGCAGCATTCGGGCATGGTTCCTGCTGACTACGACGCTGACCCGATTGAGCAACTCGCCGTGTGGCAGCACCAGGGCGAGCCGTTGGCACTGTCGGTGAATCTCTCTTCTTCTCCATACCACCTGCACAAGGAGGGCACACGTGGGGATGTCGTGCGCTCAGCCGCCGCCACCCTCGGTCACCCGTTCCTGCTGTGCAACCAGGTTGGGGGGAATGACGACCTGCTGTTCGACGGACGTTCGCTCGCCGCCTGGCCTGATGGAACTCTGATTCAGGCTCCAGCATGGTGTATCGGAGTCCTGCTCGTCGACACAGACGACCCCTCTGCTGCCCAATGGCTCCCTTGGCCAGATGGTTCGTGCTGCCCTGAATGCACATGCGTGGTCGAACAGGTAACCGCAGGAGATGATCCGGTCACACCGGCGATGGGAATCGACCTGTTAGCGGCGATAACCACTGGGCTAGGTGACTACTGCCGGAAATCGGGCATCAAGCGCATCGTGCTCGGAATGAGTGGGGGTGTCGATTCTGCTGTGTGCGCCGCCATCGCGTGTCGGGCGGTAGGCGCGGAGAATGTGCTTGGGCTAGCCATGCCCAGCCGACACTCGAGCACACACTCGCTGGCGGATGCCGAGGCAACGGCGGAAGCCCTGGGAATGGAACTTCAGAAGCACTCGATCGAGGAATTGCACGCACTGGCAGAGGAGGGTCTGGCCGAGGAACTCGATGCTGGTGACCCCGTGGCGCGGGAGAATGTGCAGGCGCGGCTTAGAGGCATGCTTGTGATGGCGTTGGCGAACGCTCGCGGGGCGATGGCGCTGGCGACTGGAAACAAGTCGGAACTTGCGATGGGTTACTGTACTCTGTATGGGGATATGGTCGGTGGTTACGCACCTATCGGAGACCTCTACAAGACGGAGGTCTACGAGGTGGCAAAGGCCCTGAACTCCGAGGCTGAACGCTTCGGTGAAACACCTCCAATCACCGACAGCACCCTCTCCAAGGCACCGAGCGCGGAACTGGCTCCTGACCAGACGGACCAGGATTCGCTGCCGCCTTACGACATCCTCGACGCCATCCTCGAGGCGCACATCGAGCACGGTCTGGGGGTCGACGAGATCACCACCAACGGTCACAACTCGGCACTGGTCAAGGACATCCTTTCCACGCTCCACGCGAACGAGCACAAGCGCTGGCAGATGGCCCCTGCTCCTCGAGTATCCAATCGGGCTTTCGGGCAAGGATGGCGACAGCCGCTCGCCGCTGACCACTCACACCATGACTGACTGGATTCCACTCGGGCATCAACGGCCTCGGCGGTTAGGTTGATTGCCGGTGGTGGTCGAGCAGGGCGCGATGGATATCCCGCAGACGCTCATCTCCATGCTCGATGGAGGGCGGGGAGCGACGCGGCAGAAGGCGGCCAGATTGGTCCTAGACCTAGCCAGCACGGCCGAGGCAATCGGCTTCGTCGAAATCGAGCACGCCCATGTTGCCGGTGTCAGCGTGCTGACCGGTGGGAATGGGCTCAGGCAGTTCCTCGCAGATATCTCCAGCGACCCGCATGGTCGCGTGACGGTACCGACCACGCTCAACTCGGCCGGTTGTGACGCCGACAACTTCGACGCCATGGGAATCACCGATGAGGGGTTCCTTGAACACCAGTTTGAGATTATCCGCGCCTACGAACAACTCGGAATCGCGGCTACGCTCTCATGCACGCCCTACGACGCCGAGTTGGAACTCGATGGCGGCTGCGCGGCGTGGGCGGAGAGCAACGCCGTATGCTTCTCCAACTCGTGGACTGGACTGCACACCAATCGAGAGTCCGGCTTGTCAGCCCTAGGGAGCGCAATCACTGGATACGCACCGGTATGGGGCCTGCTCATCGACGCCAACAGGTGGCCGAACATCGTCGTCGACGTCAAGGGCACGTTCGAGGATCCGTGCGACCTTTCACTGCTAGGGGACTGGATCGGGAAACAGGTCCGACCGGGATGGAATCTTCCGTTCGGACCGATGCCATGGATTCGTGGGCTCTTGGAGGCGTGTGGTGGGCGCTTGTCATTCGATGAGCGCAAGGCGTTGACCTCAGCAGCCGCCAACCACGGCTGCCCGATGCTATGGGTTGATGGCGTCAGTGAAGCACCTCCAGGATTCGACCCGGATTCCACCGACCCGCGCATCCAAGGAAGAATCAACTTCGATTCAGATGAACTCGAATGGCTCTACGACGACCTAGCGCCTCAAGGAACGGTCGACCTGGTCGTCATCGGCTGCCCTCAAGCAAGCCTGGGAGAGGTACGTTCAGCAGCGGCCTCGGTACGGACGCGAATGGAGCTCGGACAGAAGATTCCCAACCAGCGGCTGTGGGTGTTCACCAGCAGACACAACCACGCTCAGGCAGAGGCGGAAGGGACGACTGAACTCCTAGAAGAGGCTGGTGCGTTGGTACTCACGGACACCTGCCCAGAAGTCACCCCCTACAACCGTCTGCGGTTCAACCACCTGCTCACGAACTCGATGAAAGCAGAGCACTACCTGACCAGCGGCCTCAACCGAATGCCCACCTCTGTTGCGCGCATGGATGACTGCATCGCTCATGCGTTCGACCCCGAACTGGCGCAGGGACCGAGACCAATGCTAGAGGAGACGGGGGCAGCCACCAAGCCCAGCAGAAAGTCACACCGCCACGAGGACATCAGGTTGACCGGTCAATCTCTACCGAGTCAAGATGTATGGAGAATCAACGGTCGCGCGCTGGTGACCGACGTGCCGATCACCTGGCTCGGATACGTCAACCGTGAGACGGGTGTCATCGAACATCCCGGGCATCCACTGGATGGCCAGTCGATCGAAGGCCGGATTCTGATCTATCCCAAAGGCTCGGGCTCCACCGTCGCTCCGTACGTTCTCATGGGCCTGTTCTACGCCGGGCGCGGTCCACTGGCCATCATCAATCGGGACGTATGTCCGTTGACGCTGCCCGCCTGTTCGCTGCTGGGGATTCCGTACGCGCACGGCTTCGACTCCGACCCGTGTCTCGAGGTGAACAACGGCGACGAGGTAGAAATGTGGCTGGAGAACGGTGTCGTGACCATGCAGACGACCCAACGTGCTCCGCAGTGAGACTTCATCGTGAACTCGTGAGAAACACCGTTCTGCGACGGTGGAGCCGAGGGATGAAACCCCTTACACGGTGGCCGCGTGCGCTCGCGCATGCGGGTGATGGTGACCGGCGGGGCTGGCTTCCTGGGCAGTCATGTGTGTGAGGCGCTGCTCGCCCGTGGTCATCGTGTCTGCTCGCTCGACGACTTCTTCCGCGGCAAGCGGGTGAATCTCGATGGCTGCCGCGGAATGCCTGATTTCTTCGTGGCTCGAGGCGACTGCACCGAACTCAAGGTGCTCGAGTCCGCCGAACAGCAACTCGGAGGGGTGGATGTTATTCTCCACCTTGCAGCCATCAACGGAACTCGCTGGTTCCATGAACGCCCTGATCTGGTTATCCGCGTGAACATAGATGGCACCAGAGCGGCAACTGATTTCGCCATCAGCAGAGGAGCGCGCCTCGTATTCGCATCGAGTCCCGAAGCGTTCGGGGAGCAACCCCAGATGCCGCTGCAGGAGGACAGCGACAGCGTGTTCCCCAACGCTCGTGAGCACCAGCGCCACTCCTACGGAGCGAGCAAGTACCTCGGTGAGATTCTCGTCCAACATGGAATCCGTGACCAAGGTCTGGATGCGCGCATCGTGCGACCGTTCAACGCCTATGGTCCCCGTCTCCCCGGTGACGACTACGGCCAAGTGGTCTCCATCTTCCTCACCCAGTGCCTGAAAGAGCGCCCGATCACGCTGCACGGTGATGGCTCGCAGACTCGCTCTTTCACCTACGTCGAGGATGTAGTCGAAGCGTTGGTAGCCGCCAGCGAACTCGACGAGGGATTGGACAGCAGCAGACTCTCCGGGGCGAGTTTCAACATCAGTTCGGCCGAAGAGGTCACAATCCGTGAACTAGCTGAACTCGTACTCGAGGTGAGCGGCTCCTCCTCCGAAATCGAGTCTGGGAGAGGTCACCCGGGCGACAGTGCGCGACGGACAGCGGATGTGTCAGCCGCGGAATCTGCCTTGGGATGGAAGCCGACGGTCGACCTCCGCTCAGGGCTCGAACGGACTTGGGGCTGGCTTCAGGAAGGGGTATGACAGAAAATCAGAGAAAACTGCAATTTTTCATTTTCACTCTCATTTTTTGCGTAATTCGCACATCTCGTTAAATCCGAAGTGCATCCGGGCGGGTTCATGGAGCGGCGAGAGAGGAGAACTTCGTACACGTGGGCGGCTGGCTCCTACGTCGACCTGTTCCTCGCTGCTGCAGTGACGCAGATACTGTTCGCGTTCAGTCTCTACTGGTTGATCTTCGTGGATTCCACCCTTGTCAGCGATAAGGTGCCAGGCGGGGCTTCACTGGCAGTTTCGAATCTACCTATGCTCGCCATGGGAATCATGGCCGGAGTCGGATGGATGATGGCCATCGTCTTGGGCATCGGCTTCGACACCACACCACTGAATTTCAAGACGGCCCCCTTCGACCAGACCCTGATCAGCATGGTCGCCGCCCTCAACATCGCTGGGCAGGCCCTGATGTTCATCGGTATCGTATCCGGTGATATCGAACTGTTCAGACAGTTGGGGCTGATGGGGGTGACCCTGCTAGGAACCTCGCTGATTATGGTCGGTCCACTGACGTTCCGGTTCTTCCGAACTCGGACGGGGAGTCGGGACAAGATAGGACCATGGTCCTACGGACCGGGATTCGGACTGCCAGTCATAGGCATGATGACCATTCTCGCCTGGTTGTTCGCTGATTCCGACATCTTCCTCGAACTCTACTGGACGGTGTTAATTGACTCATTCTGGGGCATGATGGCCTTCGCAGTCATCTTCGGTCACTTCCACGGACGCTGTGGCTGGGAACTGATGAATCGAGAGCGAACCCATCTGGCGTTCAAGGTGTTCGTCGCGCTCTGCATCCTGCACATCGCACTCGTGTTCGCCAACGAGATTGGGCAGATTTCCGAGGATAGGGTGAACGCATCGTTCTCGTTACCGCTCGTCTGGATATTCCTCATCGCTCGACCGGACCGTATCTGGAAGAAAGTGAGAGAGGGAGAACCGCACAGCACCCAGATGCTGTCGGCTCATTCCTTACTGTTGGTCACGATCGTCGTGGGGATCTACGAAGGAGCGTTCATGGAGAACGACACTGGAATGTTCTATTCCCGCTTCTTGCTCCTTCTTGGAGTGGCCACGCAAGCGATCTGGGCGGCTGGAGATTGGTTGCATGATGACCACAGACACAAGCCAGTGAAGGAGCGCAATGACCCATGGCCCAACATCGTCTCGATGTTCATCGCAATGGTTGGAATCGTCTACCTGTTCGTCGATTCAACCGGGAGTGAGTTGCCTCAAATCGAATTGGTGAAGCTCTTGACCATCGTCTTCCTCGTTTTCGGATTCCTCGATTACCTGTTATGGATGTTCAAGGATGCGGTATTCGGATACAACGACTGGCAGCGCATCCCGATGTTCTATGGTGACAAGGAACTCGATGTCAATGAAGAGGACCCGTACGGCATCGGCGTCACTGAATCAGAATGATTCACTCTCGGGCCTTGAGCGAGCGAGCGGCGAGCAGCAGCGCGAAGGTGGCGAAGGCGAGGTTGAACACGAACGCAATCCACACCTCCGAGTGACTCATTCCCCAGCCGCGCACCATGATTGAGCGAAACGCCTCGGCGGTCCAAGTGGACGGCAGCGCCCATGAGAGTGGCTGGATGAAGGTGGGCAGCGCTTCGACCGGCCAGAGGATGCCCGAGAGCAGCATCACCGGGAACATGACCGGCATGTTGAGCTGCATCGCCTGAAATTCAGATTTCGCTTTACTGGAGACGAACAGGCCCATGCACATAGCGGCGAGTCCGAGGAAGATGCCTACGGCGAACAGCAGCAGGGGTGAGCCGTTGACCGGGATGTCGAAGCCGAACACGGCAATCAGAATCACCACTGTGACCTGTCCGACAAGGATGGTGGAGAATGCAAGCAGATGGCCGAGCAGAACCTCCACAGGGCGGGTTCCAGCGGCGAACACGCGATCGAGAGTGCCGTCATAGCGCTCTCCCACGAACGCCATTGAGGTCAGGATGAGGCTGAACATGAAGCAGACCATCGTCATTATTCCCGGCGCCAGGAAATCGATGAACGCCGGCGCCGCATCACCATAGATTGGCTCGGCGATCTCGACAGGAAGTTGGGCACCTGATTCCTCCGCAACTGTAGTGAGTGCGTCGCGCACCTCGATGATGATGGTCTGTGATATCTGCTGATTCGAGTTGTCCAGATGCAATTCGATGGTCCCGTCCTGTCTGATGTGGATCACCGCCCAGTACGAGCCCTGTTCCACCCCCTCCCGTGCTGATTCCACACTCGCCTCGTCGTAGTGCAGCACCAGCGGCTCAGACTGGTTGAGCTCAGCCAGGACCGGCGTGCTGAGTTGGGCAGGACCCTCGTCGATGACCGCCACATCGAGCCCAGTCGGGGTGCCACCAAGCGCGATTCCGAACAGCAGTATCTGGATGGCGGGCATGATGACGATGAAGCCGACCATGCGCTTGTCGCGGCGCAGGCTGGCGAACTTGCGGCCAGCGATGGCACCCACGCGGGTGAAGTTGAGGCTCAAGTGGTCACCTCCTGAGTGTCGCGACTGCACAATGAGAGAAAGGCCTCCTCGAGCGAATCGGACTGCTGTGCGGCCATCACCGCTCCCGGTGAATCCTCGGCGAGCAGGACTCCGTTGCGCATCATACCGACGCGGTCCGCTTTGCTAGCCTCGTCGATGTAGTGGGTGGTGACAACGACCGACACTCCCCCTTCGGCGATGGTGCGCAGATGCTCCCACAGGCGAGCGCGCAACTCAGGGTCGACACCTACCGTCGGCTCATCGAGCAGGAGCAACTGCGGCTCGTGAAGAAGTGCTACCGCAAGGCTGACCCGCCGCTTCTGACCGCCGGATAACTTGCCCACCTGACGCGTTGATTCAGGTAGGTCGAGGAATTCGATGAGCCACGCCTGACGTTCCCTGATACGCTCGACTGGCATTCCATGCAGACGACCGTGAAAGAGCATGCTCTCGGCAATTGTGAGATCCTCGTAGAGTGCAATCTCCTGCGGGCTGTAGCCGACGGCCGAACCCGGTACTGGTGAGCCCTTCTCTCCAGGCGAGTCACCAAGCACGCTGACCTCGCCAGCCTCTGGTATGAGTCGACCGAGTACCACCTTCAGCAGAGTCGTCTTTCCGCATCCGGAAGGGCCTAGCAGACCGTAGATGCTGCCCGCGGCAACGGTCATCTCCAAACCATCGAGAACACGCAGCGTACCGTACCCGCGCACGAGTTCGCGCACGGAAATCGCTGCCTCTGTTTCGCCCATTGCCTACTCTCCTGTTTCTCCCCTGTTGATTCAGTACGTCAATTTTCACCCGCCGCCGCTGTCGAGCCACGTCTCCAACTGCTCAACTGCTGTCAGCGCGAATCCGAGCACGCACACCTCGTCACCCGATATCAGGCAGGCGTGCGCGCCCATCATGCCTGCGAGATCGTAGGCGCCGGCCTTTCCCTTCCATGAATCTGAGTCGAGCAGTTCCAGCAGAACGTCCACGGACAACTCGTCGATCTCGACCGTCGCCGACTCAATCCACGATTGACTGATCCAGTCAGTAGCATCGTGCGTCAGCAGGCCCGTTCCTGACCATACTAGATGTCTCCGACCGGACAGCCGCAGCAGCATCGCCGCGGCCTGTTCCCGTCCATCCGGCTTCCCAAGCGATTGGTGGGTGTCATCGGGATCCTCGACCAGAGTGTCAGCGACCAACACGGCGTCGGGGGGAACCATGCCAGCGTGTTCGGCCAGCCGCAGTTCCATACGCGCCGCCTCGAGCTTGCCGGCGAGGATTGCTCCAACCTGTTCGCGTACCTCCACTCCACTCACCTGTTCGTCTTCGGCGGCGTGCAGAGGTTCTGTAGTGAGAGTCAACTGGCGCTCTCGTAACCGCTGCTCCAGCCATAGGTGCCGTCGCTCAGAGGCGGATGCGAGTCGTACTGTTGTCGACCGCTCAGATGAATCGCTCACGAGAACGGGAGGGGGGTCGCGTTTATGATGCGGTTCTCCGTCGTCGCCCCGGTGACCAACTGATGGCCGAGCCCCTCGACCGGATTCCAACCTACATCACCGGTCTTGACGAGAACATGGAGGGGGGCATCCCCAAGGGCCATATCGTGCTCATCGCCGGTGTCTCTGGCTCGATGAAATCCAGTATCGGATTCGCTTCACTCTACCAAGCCGTGCTCGAGGGAAGAACCTCGGGGATCTATGTCACCATGGAGCAGGGCAAGGAGAGTCTGGCCACCCACATGGCCGGCATGGGGATGGACGTGGACGATGCACGTGTGCGCAGCCACATCGCCATCATCGACCTCGCTGACCTGCGGGTGCAACTAGACAATCAGGGAGTGACACAGAATGTCGATTGGATGGGGCAGTTGATCAAGCAACTCGCCAACTACCGCGACAGCATCGGATTCGAAGTGGTGGTGTTCGACAGCCTAGGGGCGTTCTTCACGCTCACCAAGATGGAGAATCCACGGGACGAGGTTTTCCGCTTCTTCGAGGCGATTCGCAGGATGGGACTGACCGGGTTGATCATCTGTGAGATGATGGGGGAGATGAAGAATCAGTTCGGTGAATTCGGAATTGAGGACTATCTCTCTGACGGTGTCATCCATGTGACCATGGAGCGCAGCGCTGATGAGGTGCAACGAAAACTCGCTGTGGTGAAGATGCGGCATACCAGACATCTGATGGGTTACCACCCGCTCGAATGGAACGAGGATTCACAGCGCTTCATAATCGGCTGAGGCATTCGTCACTCTACCGTAACTGACTTTGCGAGGTTGCGAGGTTTGTCGACGTCACAACCCCTAGCGAGACCCGTCTGGTAGGCGAGCAGCTGCAGCGGGATGACCGTGAGCAGTGGGGAGAGCATGGGGTCGGTGCTTGCCACAGGAATCGAGATGTCCGCCTCCTCGGCGATATCGTCGCCTGCTTCGTGGATGAGGATGATTTTCGCACCGCGGGCGCGGCACTCTTGGATGTTGGAGATTGTCTTCTGCTTGAATTTGTCATTCGGCGCTATCACGACGACTGGGCTGCCCTCCTCGAGCAGGGCGATTGGTCCGTGCTTCATTTCACCCGCGGGATATGCCAGACATGGGATGTAGGCCACCTCCATCAGTTTCAGCGCGCCTTCTCGGGCTACCGGAGCGGATGGCCCGCGGCCCAGGAAGAGCACGATTTTTGCGTCCTGCACCGCCTCCACTGCCTCGGAGAGCGGTCCCTGGTCCGCCAGATAATCCTCAATCTGGTCAGGTAACGCCTCCAGCGCCTTGACCAACTTCACTCCCGGTTCCCTAGTGAGTGAGCGTGCCCTGCCGATCTGCAGCGCGAACAAGGTGAGCGCGGCGACCATGTTGCTGAACGCCTTGGTCGAGGCGACCGCCTGCTCTGGGCCAGAGTGGATGTAGACACCCTGACCACACTGGCGGGCGATCGATGAGCCGACGACGTTGATGACACCCATCACCCGGGCGTCCTTCAACTGAATCTCCTTGACGGCGGAGAGCGTGTCAGCGGTCTCGCCGCTCTGGCTGACGGCGAAGTGCAGGGCCGCCGGGTCGATGACCGGGTCGTTCGAGCGGAACTCGCTGGCGACGTGAGCGAGGGCGGGCACGCGCGCTAGCCGTTCGATGGCCAGACGGCCCACCTGACAGGCATGAAGGGCAGTGCCGCATCCAATCAGGCGAACGTGCGGAATCGCCTGCAACTCCTGTGGAGTGAGGTCGAGACCCCCCAGTTTCGCATTGCCGTTGGCGAGCACTGTGCGTCCTGAGATGCAGTGACGCAGGGATTCGGGCTGTTCGAAAATCTCCTTGAGCATGTAATGAGGGAAGTCACCGAGTTCAGCCTCTCCCCAACTCTCATCGATTGTAGTGATCTGTGCACCTGAAGCGCCTCCATCGAGCCTGCCTGTCTGCACATTTCCTGCTGACAGTTCGGCGATGTCGCCATCATTCAGTCTCATCACTCGCTTCGTGTATGCGCTGATTGTCAGTTCGTCACTTGCGACATAGGTCTCACCATCGCCGATGCCGATTACCAGCGGTGAACCATTGCAAGCGCAGATAATGATGTTCTCATCGCTGAAAACAGCGCACATTCCCCATGTCCCACGCGTGTGAGTGAGCGCCCGGCGAACCGAATCGGCAGGAGAGAGACCGTCAGAGCGTGCCCGTTGAACCAAGTGGGCAATCACCTCGGAATCGGTATCAGAACGCAGCAGAACACCCTCGGCCATCAGCCAGTTCCGCAGGGCGCGCGAATTCTCGATGATTCCGTTGTGCACGATGGCAACGCTGCCATCCTCAGAAGTGTGTGGGTGAGCGTTTGCATCTGTGACCTTTCCGTGTGTGGCCCAGCGAGTGTGAGCGACTCCTGTCATCCCGGACATGCTGCTCGGTACGATGGCAGCGAGATCATCCACCCGTCCGATGCACTTGTGCACCTCGAGCCCATCGTTTCGCACAGCCAAGCCAGCGGAGTCGTAGCCGCGATACTCCAATCGCCTGAGTCCATCGATGAGCAGCGGCGCTGCTTCACGGAATCCGATGTAACCGAAGATGCCGCACATCTCGCATCCCTCTATTTTCTCCGTCAGGCTTCCATTGTATAACCAGTGGTGGTATTCCCAATATCACAATTCAATGCGCTCATCGCATACCGGGCAGTCAACTTTCTTCAGTTCCATGCTCTTGACAGTGAACATTCCTCCACACTCCGGGCAGGTCACTTCTCGGTCGGGCGGAGGTGGTAGGGGTAGGTCGGCCAGATCCATCGGTGAAGGAGGTGGGGGCAAGTCATCTATCTCATCCGGTGAAGGCGGCGGTGGCAGGTCACCCAGATCGGCCGGTGAAGGTGGTGGAGGCAGGCCCTCGGGTCCAGAATTCTCCTCCGCTTCCTTGCTTGCGCGCTCCTTCCTGCGCTTGCGCCGCGCTGCTCCAGCATTCTCTGGCTCATCCTCTTCCTCCGACAGCGGAGGTGGCAGATCCTCGATGGTCACCTTGAGTTCCGGCTCCGATTCTTCCTGCTCGGATTCGGACTCCTCCTCCACGTCATCGTCAATCTCTTCGTGAATCAACTCAGCATCTTCGTCATCCTCTATGTCGATTGGATCATCATCGTCCTCGAGCACAGCCACCAGAACCTCTTCGCGCCTTCGTTTACCCATCACTCCAGCTGATACTGCCAGCAGCAGAACCGTCGCCATGATGCAGGTGGCCAAGAGGATCTTCGATACGAGTTGGAAGGTGCGCTCATCGAGGTTCATCAGTATGCGGAGGCGATCGAGAATCGAGGTCTTCTGCAACTCCGGTTCACGGTCGTCGACCAGCAGACGGGCACGCCATTCGAGTGAGGAAGAGGTGTAGATGATGTGTGTCTCGCCTGCGTCATCGGAACGGGACGCCAGAGAGAGCCAGCCTTCGGTGAGTGGACCACCGAGCGCTATCTCTGGCTCTCCATCTTTGACGGTGATGAGGCTGTAGTGAATCTGTCGAGAAGCGGGTCCGACGGCGTCGTGGAACACCTGCAGACCGCGGGAGGTGTCGGCGAATCTCAAACTCAGCAAGCCGGCTGCCGCAACCCTCTCCGAAGCGATTTCGGTGAGGTTGCTGTAGGTGACGCTCAGCACGAGTTCAGCGTCGTAGCCATCCAGTTCGCGCCAGCCGGTGACCACGATGTCCTCGCCGTCATCTCCCTCAAGCACCGCCAATTGCGCCCCACCGGCGTCATCGCCCATCGCCTTGCGGAACGCCCAGTTCTGCTCGCCTAGGTTCCCATGTGCGTAGAACACGCCCAGTCGCTCGATTCCAGTGGTGTCGTTCCGCGCATCCTGGAACAGGATATGCACCCACTCGGAACCGAGCGAGATTTGCACTGGGTCGGCAACGGTCTCGATCACCTCGACAATGGGGATGATCTCACGCGACAAACGCCAACCTTCAGCATCAGAGGGAGTGTCACTGTCGAGCACGAACACAGAGGTGATGTCGTCGTAGGTTCCCATCGTTGCCAGGTCCCTATGGTAGCCAGCGACGGCTACGGTGTCAGAACGGATGTCCATGTCCAGACCCCAGTATTTGCCCTCTGCGAGGCTCAATGGGGTCATCAGGTCGGTAATCTCGGAGATTGTGCAGCTGGAATCGATGGTGGTGAACGAAACCGTGTGCAGCGTCAGCCCGAAGTCGTCGACGAAACGGCGCGTCCAGACGATGTGCATGTTCTCATCGTCGGTTGCTGCGAGGGCGAAACTCCCCGACCATTCGGCCTCCAGTTCCAAGCAGGTGAACAGATCGTAGCGCTCATTGACGCGATGGACCCAGACGCTGCTGCCATCGCTGGTGAACAACAGGCTCTCTCCCTCGGCGGCGGAGAATTCCAGCGGAACATGGCCGCTCGGCAGGTCGGGACGGCGCGCACCTTGGAGTCGCGAGGGGTCGACGAGGAGCGTGAACTCCAGTTGATTGTCGCTGGTGTCGAGATCTATCTGGTCGCCGTCGACCGTCGCCTCGACGCGGAACTTCTCCATGCCCGCCTTCAGTTCGGTGGCGTGGAAGGTGAACGGAACCTCTACGAAACCGGCTCCTGGAACCAAGTCGAGCGTGCGGGTGTCAATGACCTCCCAACCGAGTTCAGTCCAGTGATTCAACGACAACGTCGCCTGCAGCGCGAGGTCGGCTCCAAGGTTGTCGAGGCGGATGGTCATCTGCGTCTCACCGTTCGGGTTGGGAACCTCTGGGTCCGTGGCGACTGCCCCTGAGCGGAAAGCGAGGTCGACACCAGGAGGACGTGGGTCGACCGGGAAGGTGATGCTGATCACATTGTTCGATTCGTCACTCTCGTCGATCAAGTCACTCGGGTCAATGACCACCTCCAAGGTGTGGTCACCGGCGGTCGTCGGGATGTAGCCTAACGATACGGAGACGATATCGGTGGAATCGATGTGAGAAATGGTCTCCACCGTTGCTTGCTCGCCATTCTCGCGTAGCAGAATCATCACCTCGTAGGCGTTCAAGTCACCGCTGTTCCGGATATCCAGATGCACCTTCAGGTAACTGTTGACGTACGCCCGATCGAGAGATATGCCGTTCTCCTCGACGAGCAGACTGCTGAACGGCTCGAGGTCGGGGGCAGGCGGTTGGTTATCCACATCGACGTTGCGCCGCACCTCCTGCGTCGTCCATCCACTCTCGGTGATTAGGCGCACCGATATTCTCCATGTGCCATCAGCCACCTCGGTCGTGTCCCAAGTCGTCTGCCAGTCTCCAGAGTCATATGCTTCACCCTGACTGAGGTTGACCGCAGTACTCCATTGGCCGTTACCGATGCGATATTCGATCCGCTCACCGTAGACCGCTTTGTACGTCCCTTTGACCGTGGTGTCACCACTGAGTGTTCCGTAGCCGCTCGGCTCTTCGAGGTCGATGATCGTCTCGCCGACATGATGCCATTGCCACGAGCCGTTCGACCAGCGACTGATGTCATCCTTGGCGCGGGCTTCAATGAACACGTCCGCTCCATCATTCCAGAGTTCGACGGGAAGGTCGAACCACCATTCGTCCGTTCCGATGGCCAGCGTCCAATCGATCAGCGTGTCATTGTGGAATGCTGGGTCATAATACCTGACCGACGCCCTGACGTAGACCTCCTCGATGGTCCGCTCGGGTGCCCCGTCGTACTCGGGAATCTCCGCCGTCCCTCTGATGCGATAGATTTGCCCGGCGTTGAACCAACTGTCATTCGTCGGGGACTCCAGTTCCACCCAGTTGCCCGCACCATATTCAGGATCCACGGTGCTGTTGTTGGTCTGACCTCCGTTGCTGCTGCCCAGCACGCCCGCACCTTCGAGCAGCGAAACCGCGTTGATAATCCCGAATCCGTAATGGTCGTTCCACGGTAGTCCAGGGTCTTCGTCGATGGTGCCGCGGAATTCGCTGTGCTCACGCAGCATCTGCTTCACCTCTTCAGGGGTCAGATCAGGGACTGCTTCGAGCAGGATGGCGATGATGCCGGAGACCGCCGGGGTCGACATGCTGGTGCCGTCGAAATCGATGTAAGAGTCATCAGCCATCGGGCGCGGCTGGCCAGGAACGATCACAGGAGAGGCAGCGTGTTGAGCGGAGAAAATATGCGAACCAGGAGCAATCACATCCGGTTTCAGTTCGTCCCATTCGTCATCGTCGTCGTCGTCGAGCCGCGGCCCGTGATTTGAGTAATCGGCGACTGTGTCATCGCCGCGTTCGACCGTGTTCTGCTCGTGGAGAGACGCCACTGCGACGCAGCCGTCGGCGGACGCCGGTGCCGGGACTCGATTGGCGCCGTCGTTGCCCATGGCGCACACTGGCACGATGCCAGCGTCGGAGGCGTCGTTCACGGCGCGGGACTGGGCGGTGGTGCCGTTGTCACCTCGGTCAGCTGCCCCAGGAGCGCTGCCGGTGCCGAAGGACATCGACATCACGTCAATGCCATTGCTGGAGTCGTTGTTGCCCCAGTTGGTGTCACGGTTGTTGATCGCCCACTCAATGCCCCTGATGACGTCCGCGCCGTTCGCCCTTCCTACATCGGTGAACACCTTCAGGTCCACCAGATACGCACCGGGTGCCATGCCTGTGTATTGTCGGCGCGCATCTCCAGTGCCCAACGCAATCCCCGATACGTGCGTTCCGTGGCCAGCGGTGTCGTCAGGGTCGTCGCTGCCGTCCAAATTCGAGGTGAGTGATGTGGCGTCGTAGCCGGCCACCCACTTCTGGTCAGTGTAACTGGTGGGAACGAGGTCCGGGTCATCGTCCTCATCGTCGAAGTCATTGAGCGAGCGGTGCTCGTTGTCGACCCCTGAGTCAAGGACTGCAATCACAACTCCATCTCCATCGTAGCCGTAAGCGTGGGCGGAATGAGCGTAGGTGCTGCTTTGGCGGGAGAGCGTGGCGGGGGCGGCGAAGTCGAGGAAGGGCTCGATGACATCCTGCATCTCGATGACGACGACTCCTGGCAGTCTCCAGAGTTCGAGCAGCGCACTCTGGGGCACCTTGTCAACGAGAACCGAGTCCAGATTAGACACAGTGAACAACTCGGCGTCGCCCTCGGCCCCGACCCATCCATGCGACTCGAGAACCTGCTGAACCTCCGCCATCTCTGCCTCCCGGGGATGCCAGGCGAAGTCAATCACCAAGGCAACCGTCATGCGGCCGTCATCAGCAAGAACAGCGGTCGGCGAAGGAGAGGAGCCGTTGCCGGCGAGCACGTCCTGCAAGCGGTCGTCAAAGCCGTTGGCGTCCACGTCCGGACCGAACGAGAACCACCATTGGGGACTCTCAGCACTTGTTGCACCTACCGGGACGCTGGGCATCCTTGCAGGTATGTCACATGGTGACTCGGATTCGCACATCAGGGGGGGGAGACCGTCAACGAGCAGCGCTGGGCGGGTGCCCCGGGCATCGACCGCGGTAGCGTCATCTTCTGCCTCGACTCCCACGGTCAGCAGCAGTGGGGAGAGAGAAGACAGCAGCAGGATGAGCAGCGGGAGTACGGCGAAGGCGTGCTTTCTGTCGACAACGCTCACGCTATTCCTCCATCTTCAGCGGGCCGCGGACGCCCTATAAGGCCAATCAGGAGCGGTGCGGAGGAAAAAATTCCGCTCCAAGGAGCGGATGCACGCGAGGGAAGCGAGGGAAGTATGTCCTCACGGCCATTTGACGTGGCGCTTCTCGGCTGTACATTCTAGCCGTGCCAATTCGCCTTTCATCTCGATCTTGAGGCCTCCCTCACACACAGGACACAGCGTGATTTCCGCCAGTTCCTCGAGCCACGCCTGCCGAGTCTCCAGCTCATCGCCCTCTTGGCGCAGACTTGCCAGAGCCCTGGCCGCTCGCTTGCTCAATTCCACGCCAGCCGCGGACCACGGATCATCGGACATGTCGCCCATCTTCTGCTTGAGCGATTCGATGCGTGACGCCTCTGCCGAGGCGGCGGTGGGACCTCCGTCCTTGAGTTCCAGCGGTGTCGGTCCACTCCTTGCCAGTGGCCGCCCGATGGCGTAGCAGAGAAAGAAGCCGCCCACGTGGGCCAGATGGGCGACGTTGCTGCTGTCGTCGAATCCCCCGTACTGCCTCCAGACCTGAAGAATCTCGATTCCCAGACGAAGGAAGGCAATCAGCGCCACAGGCCACTTGCGGATGAGTATCAATGGGAACTCTATCTCGTCGTGCGGCCAGCAGGCGAGATAGCAGCCGAGCAGTCCGAAGGCGGCACCTGATGCTCCCAGTGAGAATCCGTACTGGCCCCAGTGAGAGAACCACCAGGCGAGGTTTCCTCCAAGCACTCCAGCGAGGTAGATGATGAGCCAACGTTCGCGGCCAAGGCGTTGTTCCAGTGGCACCCCCACCAGCGCGATCACGATGACATTGCCCACGATGTGCTGCCAGGAGATTCCTCCACCGGGAGTGGTTGCGTGAAGCCAACCCGAAGTGAGCAAGCGGTGGAAGTTCTGTGGGTCCTCCTGCCAGGCAGGGTTGAGTGCTAACACCTCCACCAGGAAGTACCAGGTGCCCTCGAAGTGGGAGAGGATGGTCTGCATCCCCCAACAGAGCAGCAGACTCAGCACCATGGCGAGCGATAGCGGGTCACCGCGGCGCCAGGCGAACACCAACGGCCCGAGGGCCAATGCGACGAACACGAGCAGCAGCAGCCAACCGACCGGCAACACCTGCGACCATGCGAACATCTGCAACCCGATGACAGGGTGAGAGGACGGCTCCATCACACCTTCGGGCGCAGGCGGAGTTCTCAAGCGGAAATGGCAGGTCGGCGCACCATGGCGGACGCACCCCTGCTCCGGCTCTCCGGCCTGTCCGTCCGTCGCGGCATGCGTCCGGTACTCACGAAGTTGGACTTGGAGGTCGCCAATGGAGAGGTCGTGCTGCTCGTAGGCGAGAACGGCTCGGGAAAATCGACCTTGATCGAGGCGGCTGCGGGGATTCTTCCACCATCCGCTGGCTCGGTCGAACATTCCGGCCAGGTCATCCGCGATTTCGAGGGACGACGTTCCCAACCCACTCCATTCGGACTGACCCTGCAACAAGGTGGATTCTGTGAGGACGAAGTCGTCTACGACCGCTTAGCCACCGCACTGCAGGTCGCGCAGAAGAATATCGAGCCGAGATGGATATCCGACAGACTCGAGGAGTGGGGTCTACGCCACCGCGAGCAGGACCGCATCGCGTGGCTCTCAGGCGGGATGAAACGCCGATTGGCGGTGCTGAGCGGACTGACGCCTGCACTCGCCAGCCGCGAACCGCGGCTGTTGCTCCTCGATGAACCGAGCGAGGGGCTTGATGAGCAGAGCATCAGCACGTTGAGAGAGCAGATCGTCGGGCTGGCTGCCGCCGGTCACGGACTGCTGATCGCCACCCACGACCAGCAACTCGACGATCTGGCGACCCGCAGAGTGGTCGTGGGTGAGAATAGGTGCGTCGAAGAGGAGGTCGAAGATCCTGTGATTGCTGGATCAGTGGGGGAGGAGGTGGCAGCATCGGAGGCATCGCTCGTATCGGTGTTCTCCACCTGGCGGACACTCTTGGGTGGCGGATGGCATGCACCTGATGTACGCAGATTGGGGCCGGGCGCGGTCGCACTCGTCGTCCTGCTGGGTCTGATGTCAACCAACTCTGTCGCTGCTGATGAAGTCCCGAGCACGCTGATGGCAGGACTGGTCTTGTTACCTGGTTTGATTGCAGCCCTTGTCCGTCCATCGAGTCTGCAACGGCTCTCAGATTCGGGCGCGAGCGACTGGTGGAGCGCGATGCTCGGCAGACGACCGGAACTGAGACCGGAATTGTCAGGACTCGGGACGATCGCTGTGCTCACTATCGTGAGCCTGTACTTGTTATCCGGGGATGGTTCGATTCACATCCCCGTCTTATTCGCAATCATCGGATTGACGCTGATCGCCTGTGCAGCAGCGATGATCCATGGATTGGATGCCACCCTTCCGCGCAAAGGTGCCACCTACGCCTTCCTGCTCACGCTGCTGCTCGTCTGGCCGTATCTCTCACTGATCGTCCTGCTCGACGCGGGGAGCGAACTGGTGCCGGAAGCGCTGATCATGGCCTACGGTATTCCGATGGCTGTGATTCTGCTGCTGCCGATGCTGCATGACGGCTGAGAGATTGGTTCCGCCACCTTCATGCCATGATGCCGTCGGCTCTGTAGTCGAATGCACCCGAAGTACATGCGCCTCGGAGTCATCTTGACGCTGGTCGGGCTCACGCTGGCGGCGCTCGCCCTGTGGCTCGGATTCACCTGGGCGCCGGACATCAAGGGTGACGATTGGAAGGCGCCCGAGGCATATCGCATCCTGTTCTTCCACGTTCCCTCCGCGTGGGCGTCGTTCCTAGCGTTCACGATTCTGTTCGTCGGTTCGATGGCATGGTTCCTCAAGCGAAGGGAATGGGGGTGGAGACTGCACGTGGTCGGGGCTGAACTCGGTCTGCTCTACGGATTGTGCGTCATCACCAGCGGGCCGATCTGGGGGGCAGCGGAGTGGGGTGTGCCGTGGGATCTCACGGACGTGCGCTTGAACACCTTCGCGCTGTTGACGGCGCTGGCGCTGTTCCTCGTGCAAGGACACCGGACACAAGCACAGGGGGAGGACATGCGCGACACCTTCGCCACGGTGGGGATGTTCGGCTTCCTGCTGGTTCCGCTCACCTACTTGGCCACCCGCTTCTGGCAGAATCGTCATCCGGGACCGGTCGTCGCCACCGGGGAAGGCTCTGGCACCACGCTCGATCCTGCAATCCTCCAAGTTCTGCTGCTCTCCGCACTCGCCTTCCAGATTCTCGTCATCGGGCATGCCATGCTCGTCTGGTCGGCCGCTGACCTCGAGGCCAGATTGAACCGGGCCCAGATGAAGTTGGACGCAAGGATGTGATTCGATGGCAGAAGGGACGGTATTCCTCGCAGTCGCCTACTTGGCGATGATCGGCATCATCGCCGGATGGACATGGCGCATGCTCAGCCGGCTGGTCGAGTTGTCAGGACGACTGGACGCAGTCGAGGCTGCGCTCGACCACACAGAAGAGGAATGAGCCCCTCTTTTCCTATTGATTCGAAGGCGGAGCCTTCAAGCGAGCCGGATTGAGCGGCTGCCAACAGACGGGGGTATCTCAGGTGTCACTCGGCGAAGCGTTCTGTGTCGTCTGCGGCTCATCCGAGCCGCTCACCAGCAACCGACTGTGCGAATCCTGTTTCCGCGAACGGGTCACCCTGTCAGAACTCACGGAAACAATCCAGGGCGTGCGCTGTCCGAAGTGCTCGGTGGTACTGTATTCCGGGCGCTGGGTGAACATCCCTGACGAAGAACTCCACTACGGAGTGGTGCAGCAGGAACTGGCGGTGGATGAGCGTGCCAGCGGGCTTGAGGTCGGCATCCATGCGGAGCCGGTCGATGAGCGCAACACCCGACTCACCGTGCAAACCGTCGGCGAGATCGACGGACTCGAGTTCGCCGACGAGCACACGATCATGCTACAGCTCTCAAACGGCATCTGTCCGTCATGCTCACGCCGCGCTGGCAACTACTACGAATCGACCGTGCAACTGCGCTCGTCAGGACGGCGACTGTCCGAGGATGAACTGACAGCACTGCGCGAGACCTTGGACAGCGTGATCAGCGAGATGGAACCCGACCCGATGTTCTTCATCAACAACGAGGGGGCGGTGTCCGGCGGCTGGGACGTCGTGTTGGGCAGCAAGGCGCTGGCACGGGCGTGGGGGCGCTATCTGACGAAGCGTTACGGAAGTTCGACCAAGGAGTCCAACACCGTGGTCGGGCGCAAGGATGGTGAGGAAATCACTCGCCTGACGGTCCTCTACCGCAAACCGGCATTCGACATCGGCGATATCATTCACTTCCGCAAGGGTGACTGGGTGGTCGCCGGGTGGCAGAAGGACGGGGCACTGCTGCACGCTCTGGATAGGCGAGAACGCATTGGAGCCAGTTGGAGAGACCTAGAGAAATCGAAGGTGCGCGCCCGCGTGAAGAATCATCTCGCAGTGGACCTGCTCAACCGAGATTCCTCGGGTGGGGAGTTCCTCGACCCGCGCGACTGGCAGGTGCGCACGGTGTCGCTACCGTTCGATGATGACGGTGCGAGCATGAGGCTGCGCATCGCCTTGATAGGCGACGAGTGGGTCGCTCTGCCTGACGTAAGGCGCAATCCGGGAGGTGATGCAGATGAGTGACGAGGAAGCCCGAAGCATCTCCGAACTAGTGGATGAACTGGACAGTGAAGGGATGCTCGATCACCTGAGGAACTTCCCCGACGACCTCGACTTCGATGGACTCGATGAAGAACTCACCACCCACATCGGACGCAACTTCGAGGGGGCGGTCTACCTCGGCATGGGAGGTTCGGCAGCGGCCGGGGATTTCATCGCATCACTCATCGACAACGTCGCTGGAAAACCAATCACGGTCTGGCGCGACTACGGCCTGCCAGCATACGTCAACCGCGGCTGGTTGGTCATCGCCACATCCTACTCAGGCAACACCGAGGAGACGCTCAGCGGAGTGCAGCAGGCGATAGCCGATGGAATCCCAGTTGTAGGAATCTCCTCGGGTGGTCGTCTCCAAGAGATGCTAGAATCCACCGACCTCGGATGGTGGGTGCCAGTTCCGGGTGGTCAACCGCCACGCTCGGCCTTCGGCCACCTGTTCTCCCGTCTGCTGCGAGTCAGCCTCTCGTGTGACCGCCTAGGGCTGTCACTCTCTGAACAACAGATCGATACGGAGGAAGTGCGAGAGGCGGTCACCGAGTGGGATTTCGTCAACAATCCGGAGAGTCAAGCGATCGATCTGGCACTGCTGATGCAGAACCGTCAGATCGGCATCGTCAGCGCGCCTGAACTGGCCTGTGCAGGAGTCAGGTTCGCCAACCAATTGAACGAGAATGGCGGGGTGTTCGCCCGACCGACATCATTGCCGGAGATGAACCACAACGAGATTATCGCGTGGACAGAACCCGAGGCCGAGGACGGCCAGATGCTCATCCTGCTCACCTGGGGCGGGATGAACGAGCGGGTGGAGAAGCGAATCGAGTGGATGTTCGAGTCCGTTGGGGCCGACATCTGCAGGATTCACTGTGAGGGCGAGGGACTGCTGGACGTCATGCTCACCGTGTGCGTCTTGATGGATTGGATCTCCTGTGCTGTCGCTCTGTCGCGCGGAAAGGACCCGAGCGCCATCGGCCCGATTCAGAACCTCAAGGACCACCTCTCCGAGTGATCACCCCCCCCCCGCACTCTACACCCTATGCTCGGGGCCTCCGTGAGCCATTCATTTTCATGGGGGTTTGTGTTCAATTGTTGTCATACTGAAACTGCCAATCGAAGTTGTCATCCGGATCTTCAGAGGTTAACAATTGGTTCTCTCTCTCCCACTCTTCTACTGCCAATCGGAGTTTTTCCTCTTCCATCATTATTCGGAATGCCTCATTATCCCTTTGCCGCTCTTCACTCAGTTTCAAAATCCACAACTTCATCAATTCCATCGCACGGGCTCTGAAAGCCCTTGCTTCTCCTTCCTTTCTTCTCTTCTCATTCTCCTTATTCATCTAGCGCTCACGCACCTAACGCATTATTGCGATTGGTGCAAGGTCAGCACATGGGATTCACGAGGAGGCGAGTGGAATTAAACCAATATATAATTCTTACAGTTCAGCGTTTGATTATCCGGACTCCCGGACTTATCCCACCCTATTCCTGGGGCTCAGTAGAGAGTTCCTAGAACGAGTTGTGGATCGGGATACTGCTTGAGCGCTTGCGCGTGGTCATCCTTGCTGACCACCCCCGGCATGTCGTGCGTCTCCGGCTCGACATACGAGAGCTGGATGTGCACGTGCGGAGGCCAACCACCATTCTCGGTGTATCTCCCGAAGCGACCGATCACCTCGCCCGCGCTCACTTGCTGGCCTACCATTTTCCCCGCGGTCGAACCGCTGTCAAGATGCCCGAACAGCGCCCACAGGTCGACTCCATCCAGTGTGTGCTGGGTGATGATGACGTGGCCGTAATCTCCCGCCGCCGCGTTGTAGCCGAATGAGTGGATGGTGCCATCTGCGAATGCGTGAACATCGGTGCCGATCGCTCCTCCGATGTCGATACCCATGTGGATGTTGCGTACGCCTTCGAAAAGAGGTGTGTTGTAGACGTTCGGACGCAGTTCGTCGTAGCGGCCGATGGTGCATGTCCTGCCATCGAACAGAGTCACCGGAGCACCTTCAGAGAGGTCCAGGACGACGTAGTCGTCCGGTAGTTCGACCACCGGGTGGAAGTCGTGCGCATCCCAGTCGATTCCGTTCACGTGGCTACCACGCACGCATCGCCTTTCAACCGCATGGCCGACATTCATCCATCTCACGGTCACTCGCACATCTCTTGAACCATGGTTGGGTGGCCCTGCTGGGTCTGGACAATGGAGGGGGAGCTGGGTGTCATCCTGTGGCAGGTCATCGTAGGGGGAGCCCTGCTGTTCGGCATCGGATTATTCCCCGGGCTGGCAATCCTACGCGTGCTCGATCCCGGCGCCGACCGATTTCGCCGCATGCTGCTCGTTCCGGCACTGTCGCTGATGGTCAGTTACGGCATCTCAGGCTGGATGGTCATCCTCACCGGCAAGTTCGACCTGGCGGTGCTGCTGCTGCTGCTCATCGCCGCCAACGGACTGTCGATCGCCGGACTGTGGCAGCGTGACGTCGTGCGTGTTCGACGCCTGTCCCCTTGGGAGAGGTTGCAAGAGAAGGTCGAGGTCAGCGATGATGCTGATGAGACCGAGGACGGAGAGGATGCCGGCTCGACGAAGGTGTCGGCGCGCATCGAGGGCGAGGATGAGACGATTCGCGTCGAGGAGGACGTGGAAGAGGCTGAGGAGAAGCGCAAGGACCTGCTCCGTCGGCGGGCGTCGTGGTTCCCGCTGGCGCTGGCGGCCTCGGCACTGCTCGCCCTGCTGCCATTGTTTCTGTTCACATATCCCAACGGAGTCGACTGGATAGGATTCTCCACCCTCTCACACAGGTTGGCGACCGCCGGCGACCTGACGCTGCCGGCGGCGTCTGTCGGCTCCTGGACATATCCGCCGGCGTTCCCGGCGATGTGCGCTCTGCTCGAATCGGTGCTGCGACTGTCTCCGGCGAGCGCCGTGCATCTGGTAGGACAACTATCTCTTCTGGCACTGCTGTGGGGGATGGCTGGCGCGGCTGACAAGTGGGGAGCGGGGGCGCCCACGCTGCTGTGCATGGGACTCGCTCCAGCACTGTTCGCCAAGGCACACGATTCGGGATACCCGACCGTCGCCAGCCAGATCGGACTCGTGCTCGGACTGCTCGTGCTGCTGCGTCCTGTCGGAGAGCGGGGGCGCAGCCATGACCTGCTGTTCGCGGTGTGTGTGGTGGCGGTGGGTGCTATCCACCCCACGGGGAGCATCTACCTCGGAACACTGCTGCTCGCCAACCTGCTGTTGACCAGATACGAAGCACAGAACAACGCTGCAGTAGGCCGTCTGGCGCTCACCTCGGTGATTCTGCTCGCACTGGCTTCCGCCGTCGTGCTGCTCGCTTACGCACCCCGGCTGCTGGCCGAGCCGGTGTTCTCGGAGTACGGTTGGCAGGGCGGACTGCGTCTGCTCATCTACAACAGCCCGGTGCTGGTCGCCCTGGCGCTGGCATCCTTCTGGCGCGGAAGACGTTCGACGGAGGTCCTCGTGCTCAGCGCATGGCTCGGATTGCAGTGGCTGTTGACCTTGGTCCATCTGCTCAGTGGAGTCATCTTCTTCCCAGTGTTCACGCTGCTCTCCTACGTCCTCTACAGCATGGCGCTGCACGCCTTCCACATACCACTCGCCGTACTCGCCGGCATACTGCTAGCAGAAGGAGCGAAGCTTACACCTCGCCTGAAGCGCATCTCGATCGATGAGCATGGTGAGGCGGTTGTAGCCGAACTGCTCGAGGCGAGCCGTAGGCTTGGAGCGGAGACCGTGGTCGAATCGGCGCCGAGCGGTGTTGATGATGCGGAGGTGGAGAGGGGTCTGTGGATCCCAATGGAACTCCCAAGTCCTGCTTCCGCGGCGCTGTCATTGGGCGTGCTGGCGCTGGTGCTGCTGCAGGTGTTCGGCGCCAACATGGTGCTGTTCGAACTTTCAGAGCATCCCGAACTACGTCCGCAGACCGACGGAGACCGAACGCTGATGTCCACTCTCGAACTTCCTTCGGGCTCCCTCATCTTCACCGAGGACGCACACTGGGGGGACTTCTACGACCTTCCTCCAGATGTGGCGGTGACCTCGTTCCCAAGTCTGGGACTGGTCGAGGTGCAGTCGTCCATCCAAGGGAACGCGAAACAAGCCATCCTGACC
The DNA here is from genome assembly GCA_964618995.1 of uncultured Candidatus Poseidoniales archaeon. Taxonomy (GTDB): domain Archaea; phylum Thermoplasmatota; class Poseidoniia; order Poseidoniales; family Thalassarchaeaceae; genus JAKUTA01. Next base: position 25,773 of record CAZUBQ010000014.1, read on the forward strand.
GATGACGAGGCCCGCATCCAAGCGCTCGGAATCACCCACGCGCTGACGAGCCCGCTGGGAACGTTCGGCTCGGTGCTGGCCGCCTCGGACCACTGGACGCTCGAGAGAGATGTCGAAGGGAGCCGGCTGTGGACGTTCGAGCAGATGCCGACGACCCGTTCGGGGCTACGCAGTTCGTTCACCTATCCTGTCGAGGAGGCGTGCGTTGGCAACTGCGATTGGAGGCCCGACCCCTGGTGGATGGTCGACATGGACCAGCTCGTGAACCGCCCGGACCACCAGCCCGTGCTGACCGAGGGCGAACTGTCACTGGCGGCCCCGCTCGCCCGCGACTCGCGCGACCGGGCGGTGATGCTGCACCTGATGGTGGACGCACCCGCCGGTCTCTCGGTAGAGATTCACGTCGTGGACGCTGGTGAGCATGACTCATTGGCCTACACCACCGTCGGTGGCTGGGAGCAACTGTCGCTGGCATTACACACCTCAACCGGTGACCGCATCGAGGTGACGGTGAAGGTGAGCGGCGGCGGTGAGACCTGGATAAACCCCACCGGAGCGAGCGGCAGGGGTGACCGAATCTTCGATGAGACCGGGGTCAGATTGCACTGGGTCGAACTCAGACCGATGGTTAGATGACCCAACAGGAGAAGAAGGTGTACGAATGGCGAACCTGACGATTCTTCTTCCCGCACTGGATGAGGTGGGCGCGCTGCCTGAACTGGTGGCGGAGATCCCCTTGGAGAAACTGGAGCGAGAGGGATTGAACGCGCGCATCGTGCTGATGGACGGGGGCAGCAAGGATGGAACGCCCGATGTCGCCCGCGAACTCGGTCTCGAAGTTCTGAGCCAAAGGGAGGAGCGGGGCAAGGGGGTGGCCCTGCGTCAGTCGTTCTCCTACTTCCTTGACTCGGGAGACGATGTACTGGTGATGCTCGACAGTGACGGCAGCTACGACCCAGCGGACATGCCGAGGTTGCTGCACCATCTCGTTGGGAATGACCTTGACGTGGTCATCGGAAGTCGCTTGCGCGGCCGCATAGAGAAGGGCGCCATGAGCCGCTTCAACTACGTCGGGAACCACATTCTCACCTGGGCTGCAGTGGCCCTTTACCGCCGCTTCATGAGCGATGTCTGTACTGGATACTGGGCGTTCACGCGGGCTGCGATCTCCCAGATGGACCTCAACTCGTCCGGCTTCGAGATCGAAGCGGAGATGTACGCCGCTTGCGCCCACAACGAACTGCGCATCGGGGAGGTCCCGATACTCTACCGCCACCGTGTGGGTGGGACCAAACTCGGAGGTGTACCCGACGGGGCGCGCATCCTGCGCAAGTTGCTCGTGCGTCGCTTCTTCCCTCGTCCTGTCAACCCGGTAATCCCCAATGGGAAATGAATTGCCACCTACAGTTGGTCGAGCAGTTCTCTGAGGCCTTCTTCGAGCGTGACTTCTGGAGTCCAGTCGAGCGCTTCGATGAGAGACGTCGGGTCGCCGAAACTGTCGCGGATCTCTCCATCACGAGCGGGCGCGTGGGTGACATCCATCGGTTGTTGAGTGATGGCGTCGAGGGTGGCGACCACATCCAGCAGAGTGACGGTCTCTCCGCTACAGACGTTGAACGGCGTGGCATGTGCAGGTGAAGCGGTGCCGTGGGTGAGCAGGGACTCTCCGGCGGTCATCATGGCGGAAACCACGTCGGACACGTGTACGAAATCGCGCGTCTGCAATCCATCGCCGAAGATGGTCACGCCCTCGCCGGAACCAGCTCTCAAGGTGAAGATGGAGACCACGCCACTGTAGGGAGATGATGGGTCCTGGCCGGGTCCGTAGACGTTGAAGAAGCGCAACGCGGTGGCAGGTACTTCCTCGAGACCCAGAGTGGTGATCGCCTCGTCGACCGCCGCCTTGTCTGCGCCATAGGTGGCCAGCGGTGCGAGTGGATGGGATTCGGTGATTGGAAGGTGCTGCGGCTCGCCGTAGATGGCCGCACTGCTGGCGAACACGAACGCGCCAACGCCGTTGACTCCAGCCTCTGCGAGCAGGTCGAGCGATGCTTGGCGGTTGACCGATGCGGATAGTTCCGAGTCCTCCTCGCAAAGAACCACGGAGGCGATTGCCGCCAAATGGAAGATTGCGTCACAATCGGAGAGTGCCTCTCTACGGGCATCGGGGTCGGCAATGTTGCCTATGACGAGGCGGGCTGAATCAGGAACCTGGGCCGCCTTCTCGGAAGAGCAGACATCCAACACGACGACCGAGGCGCCCTTTGAGAGAAGTCGATCGACCAGATGCGAGCCGATGAATCCGGCGCCGCCGGTCACGCCTGCCGTCAAGCCCGACCAGTCCATGGCCCTCGGGCACACGGCGTGACTCTTAGCCGTTCACTCTTCTTCCTCGGCTTCGACGAATACTTCTGGTAGATTCTTCACCTCGTCGGGTTCTGGAAGTGTTGATTGCAGAGTTTCGGATACTTTCAACTCCTCCAACTTTCTTCCATGGGGAAGAATCCGAGATTCATAGGATCTCATCGCTTCGTTGTACGCCTTACCTGCTTTGTCCAAGTGTGCCCCGACCTTCTGAGTGTGGGATACCATGGTCACGGTTCTCTTGTACATCTCTCGGGTGACCTCGTAGATCTCAAGGGCGCCCTCAGCCAAGCTATGCTGCTGCCAATAGAGAGCAATGGTCCGAAGCAAACCGAACATCGTCACCGGGTTGGCGAGCAGAACTCGTTTCGACAGAGCGTACTCCATCAGGTCCGGATCAACTGAGAATGCGGCAGATGCCAGTGCCTCTGATGGGATGAAGAGCACCACGTGGTCGAAATCGCCGACGATCTTGTCCTGATATGCCTTGGAACTCAAGTCCTTGATCCGGCCCTTCAGGGCCTTGGCGTGTTCCGACAGAAGATGGTCCTGCTCAGAACCGGCATCCAGTTCTGCGGCTTCGAGGAAATGTTTCGCAGTCGCCTTCGAATCGATTGGAAGGACTGCTTCACCTGGCAACCGCACGATGAAGTCGGGTCGGCTCCCTTCGACCGTCTCCTGCTCAGTGAAGTCAACGTGTTCCATCATCCCTGCCTTTTCGAACAGATTCCGGAGTGTTACCTCACCCCAGTTTCCGCGCGCCTGAGAAGATGAAGTCAACGCAGAAGTCAGAGCGGTTGCACGAGTGCCCAAATCCTGAGTTTGCTCCTCGAGTAACTTGAGGTGCCGGACCACTCCTTGGTAGGCGCCCTCACGACTCTTCTCCAACTCGGTATGCACTCTAGCCATGTCCTCCATGCGCTTCTCAAACGGCTTGATGAGTTGTTCATTGATCTCCCTCGCTGTGTCGGAAGCCATCGCCTTGGTCTGTGCCAGAAAAAGTTCATTCTCTCCAGCCAAAGCCTCTTCACGAGCCTCAATCTTGGACTCAGCCCTCGTCACCCTTTCTGTCATCTTCTGGGATGCAATCAACCATCCGAACGCTACTCCGATTCCAATACCGATGACGGCTACTGCCAAGCTCACTACTTCGACCATCACAGACCCTCTGAGGCTGACACTATTTCAATCCCCATAAAGCAAACGACGGCTCAAGAGGATAGCGCTTGACGACCGGCGCACATATGAGGCGGATTTCGGTGCCCAGCCTCACTGAGGTCTCTGGATGCGCAGAAGGGTGGCGGTGCTGGGCGCCAGCGGGCTGGTGGCGCAGCGCTTCCAGCAGCGACTGGCCAACCACCCGTGGTTCGAACTTACGCTGGTCGCCGGCAGCTCTGAGACCGCTGGAATGTCGCTAGGAGATCTGCCCTGGAGGCTCGAGGAGGAACGGCCGAACATACCGGACCTGGTGGTCCAGAATGGTGATGTTGACAACCTTGTTTCCCAATTGAAGAAAGAAGAATGCCAATTGGTATTCTCCGCGCTTCCAACTGATATCGCTAGCTCGTTGGAGCCTGCCCTCAGGGATGCGGGATTCGCCGTGTTCAGCAACTCATCCGCCCACCGTCATAGTGAGGGAGTTCCGCTCATAATCGCCGATTTGAACCCGCACCACCTGCAGACGCTCAGGACTTCCGCCAACTCCGGAGATGGTCTGCTCGCCTGCTCCACCAACTGCACCGTCACCGCCGTCGCCCTGCCGCTCAAGCCGGTGTGGGACATGATTGGTATCCGCGGGGTGCGCGTGCGCACCGCGCAGGCGCTGTCAGGCGGCGGTTGGGAACTGCTGGAGTCCGCCAGATCGTCTGGCAAGGTATCCCCGGAAATTCCTGGTGAAGCGGAGACCATCTCCCGCGAGGCGAAGATGCTGCTGGGCAGGGTGGGCCCGGAGGGTATCAGTCAGGCTGGATTCCCTGTTGACGTGGAGTGTGCGCGTGTGCTGCGCGACCACGGCCACCTCGTAGAAGTCGAAGTGGAATTGTCACAGGAGCCGGCACATGGTGAAGTCGAGGAATGGATGCGGCAGTATCGCGCCCGCCCGCAGGCGCTCGACCTGCCATCAGCTCCGGCCAAGCCATTCGTTCTGCTCGATGAGACACTGGAGCCCGAAAAGCATCGCTGGATGGGCGCAGAAGGGACGGGTGACCCTGCGTCAGACCTGCGGGCAGGGATGTCGGTGAGCGTGACTGGACTGGAGGTCGGAGGAAAGCGCATGAGATTCTCAGCGCTGGTGGATAACACCATCCGTGGGGCGGCTGGAGGGTGTGTTCTGCTTGCCGAGTTGTCCATCGCGGAAGGCTTGGTAGATTACTGAAGGATGACATCTCGCCCCCTAACAATTGAATAGAGGTCGGATGTTCGCTGGGATGGTCATATGAACACGGTGGAAGTGCTCGAGAACGTCAGCCTCGGAGGCTTGACCGAGCAGGTGCCACAGACCCATTCCGGTAGTTGGCAGGCGGGTCATCAGCGAACGCAGGTGCTCATCCTCTGCCAGCGTCGCCACCGAGAACGATTCGAGCAGCACGCTGCGGCTCTTGTACTCGAACACCCCACCTGGTCGCTGTTCTACCGGCCGCGCGCTGAAGCCGCAGAGATCACCGCGGCAGGACTCGATCCCCTTGAGGCGTCATTCCTGTTCCTCGATGTAGCGCTGCCTGACCTCGGACGCTGGGTGGGTCCGCTCATCGCCGACGATTGGGCGAAGGAGGAGGTCACCATCATGCCCGCCACGGCCGCAGACGACGATTTCGAGGCGATGCGTTGGACCGCGTTCCGCGACCCGTGGCTCGCACAGGTCAGTGACCTGCCACTGGCGAGCGCCCCGCATTCCATTGTCGCAAAGGCGTGGCTGTCCGTTCCCGCAGGCGCCGTCGCCCAGCCCACTCCCGCGGCAGTCACTCCCGCCATCCCCCCAACAGCCCCGATGCCTCAGCCGCCACCCGCTCCAGCCCCCATACCTGTCCCGGATCCCGCTCCCGTGGCGGCTCCTACCGCACCCGCTCCTTCCCCCGTAGAGGCACCCGAGCCGTTCGTGATGCCGACAGAACCGGTCGCTATCCCAACCTTCGGTGAGGGCGCAGTGGACGCAGCGCCTGCCGTCGTTGTCCCCGCGCCCGATTCGGCGCCCGGCGAGTCGACGCCTATCCAAGATGAACTGCTGGAGACCATTCGCCTGCTGCGCGCCGGAGGAGTGGCTCCTGACGACATGATGGATGACCCCACCTTCCAAGGTGTCTCCGAGCGTGCGACCGCTGCCGGTCTCGATGTGTGGTCCATCTTCATCCAGGAAGCTGGCGGCTGAACAGCGAACACCATCGATATTGCTGCTGATGAAGCGTGTCAGTCGGCGGTAAGGTGAAATGTGCTGCTAGGCCCGTCGACGACCGGGTAGCATGGTACACTGCACGACCTGCGGGGAAGAGCACGATGACTCGCGTACCTTCTGTCGCACCTGTGGAATCAACCTTCCAGAAATTGAACTGATGGTCATCCTGCGTGAAGAGGCCAGACAGATTCGCTTGCACAACGGACAGGCGAGGCAACTGTCCGATACCGAACAGGAGAATCTGGCCACAATGCACAAGGTCAACCAACAGACGAACGGGGATGTCACGGATGCTCAGCCCCAAAACGGCGGCCACGTGGATACGACTCGGATGAACACCGAGAGCCTACGCTTCCTCATGCAGTCCATGGATGACTGAACCTCCCCAGCGCGGCATTCATGCGCCCCGCCGACATCCGCTACCCGATGCGACTCCGCCGACTTGCGATGATCCTGTCCGGGCTGCCCGCTCATCCGCTTGCTTCCGTCGAATTGGAGCAGTATTCGACTCCTGGTGATCTCGCCGCTCGCTGGCTGTTCGATATCTTGCGAGCGGGTGATCTCAACGAATCGACGCGGGTCGTAGACCTAGGGGCAGGCAATGGGGTATTGGGCATCGGTGCTGCGCTGCTGGGGGCGGCGCGGGTCGTGCTAGTCGAGGCTGATGAACAGGCATGTGCGACTGCTCGCGATGCTGTTGCTGGAATCGGTGTTCAGGATGTCGTCGAGGTTAGCTGCGCCAGCGTCGACGACAGTTGGGCAAACGAATGGCCGAGCGACATCGATGTCAATCTCGTCATCATGAATCCGCCGTGGGGTGTCCAGACACCGCGTGCCGATCGCCCGTTCATCGAAGCGGCGCTCGCTTCTACAGCAGACCGTATTCACCTGCTGCATTCGGCCGATGCCACTCATCCGGCAGCGATGGCGTCCGATGCGGGATGGGATACTGAGGTGCTGCTCGAAGCGGAATTCAGGCTTCCGGCGGCATATGCACATCACACCAAGCGAGCCGTGAACACACCGGTGCGCTGCTGGAGGTTCAGCCGCTGAGCCTCTCGTGACGTCATCTCCACATCCGGCGGCTTCAAATGGGGTCGGCCGGTCGCCGGGAATCGAAGGAAGCCGTTACCGCCTCTACGAGGCGACATGGCAAAGGAATAGTGGTTCGTGATGGGAGATGGAGCCAGCGCTGGAGAGTTCGTCACCCCGGGCAGCACGATCGAGGGTAGCGCGGACTCCACCATAGGGCACGGAGTAGCGGCTGTCGATGACCGACTGGTTGCGACCCGAGTCGGGAAGGTGAGCACCGATTCCGGAACAGTGTCTGTGGAAGTGGCGGGGGACGGACCGCGAACCCCACAGACCGGAGACGTCGTCATCGCCGAGGTTAGCAGACTGCAGGCGAAGACCGCAGAGGTGCGCATCCTCCATGTGGAAGGACAACCGTCGCGGGACATTCCGGCCGAGGAGTTGTTCGCTGACCTGTTCGTGGCAGCAATCGTCGACCGCTTCCTTCCGGCACCGGGAGATGCGGTGCGGGTACGGGACCTCATCAGGGCCGAGATCACCCAGACCGAACCGATTCTGAGAGCGACCACCAAGAATAACTCTCGATACGGCGTGCTGCAGGCGATCTGCCCTGCATGTGGGGAACTGCTCGAATCGAGTGATGCCGCCCCCGACGAGAACGTCTGCTGCCCCCGCTGTGATTACTCAGGATTCCGAGCGCTATCCGACGACTTCGGAAGCGCGTTCAGCGACTCCGGGAGCGGCCTCTCCAAACTCAACCGTCCAGGTGAACGCTGGTCGAAGGTGGCGGAGGAGCGGCTGTCACACGATGGCGAACGTCCCTACCTCTCTCCATTGGCCGATCATCGCCGCGGCGAGCGACACAAGCCTTCCGCAGAAGGTCTGCGCATGCGCGGTGGGCGTGGAGGCGGTCGCGGTGGTGGTCGCGGAGGTGGCCGCGGTGGCGACCGAGGAGGACGCGGGAAGCGGGAGATGTTCAAGGTCGACTGCACACTCTGCGGCACCAACTGCGAGGTCCCGTTCAAACCGACAGGCGGCAGGCCGGTGCGCTGCTCCGACTGCATGCAGAAGGTCAAGGACGGTGAGGCGAACCAGGACGAACTGGCCAAGGAGCGGGAACTGCTGATCTCTCAGCGAGGGGCTGGTGAGACCGGATTCAAGATTTTCATCGGCGGCATTCCCGACGAGGCGAGCGTGGAGGAACTGCGCGAGTTGTTCGCCGTCCATGGACAGGTGAAGAGCGTCGACATCGCCACCGACCGCGAGGGCAATCGACGCAACTTCGCCTTCGTCAAGTTCAACGACAAGAAAGAGGGTGCAGCAGCCGTCAAGGCGCTTCAAGGAACTGTGCTGCACGGACGCCAGATCAGCATCAACGAATCGAAGCCCGGCGGTGGACGTCGAGGCGGTGGTGGCCGTGGCCGTGGCGGTGGTGGCCGCGGCGGCAGGAATCGTCGCTAGTTTCCTCGTCGCGAGCGTGGGAATCCTCTCCCTTCAATGGTCGAGACCCTCAATCACAGCCGGTTTCAGCCACCGTCATACTCAAGCGGTCTGAGAGGCTGCGCCAATACATGCGCACACGAATCTTCGCCGCGATCCTGCTCAGCCTGCTGATGCTCCCGTTCGCCGTACACAACAGCGAAGCTGCAGGAGGCAGGTGGGTCACAGTAGACATCGACCCCGAGGTGGGAATCCCCGGCGAGATGATCACCATCAGCGCCACAGGTCTGGATGAAGACGAGGTCTACGAAGTGTGGGCTGAGGATGATGAAGGACAACGACGCTTCGAGCGACACAACCAGACTACGAGCGATGGCGAAATCTCCTGGAACTGGGCCATCTCGATAGCCACACCCACAGGAGAGTACGAGGTGTGCGTCGGAGTCCATTACACCTACTGGGACAATTCTACAACCATCCTGACCGAGCACTGCGTGGACCTCGACATCCGCGCTCGCCAGGTGAACATCGCCCTGCGCAACGAGGTAGCGCTGCCCGGTTCGACCGTGATGGTCGACGGTCTGCTCTCGCACCCGTGGACAGGAGCGCCGATGAACGCACCGCGCGTCGAATGGCTGGCGCTCTACATCATCGAAGAGGATGGTGTCCAAGAACTCCGAGACCAGCGCAGCGCTCTCGTCGAGGTGACCGGCACATTCGACTTCTTCTTCGACCTCCCGCTGAACATCGATCTGGACAGTTTCGGCGCAGATACTGTGTTGATTCAAGTTTGGGCCAACGGAAGCGGGGGGCAGGAGTCTGATTACGCCGCTTTGTCGTTGCAGGTGGGTGAGTATTCGATTCGCTGGCAGCGCCCCTCTTCGCTCGCCGTTCTGGACCTCGACCAACCGCTGATCATCGAGGCGTGGACCGAGGCATCGGCGAATTACATGCGTACTCCACTCTCCAACCAATCTCTGAGTTTACATATCACGCAGGATGAAGTGCGGCTGCCAATCAGTTTCGACCTGAACAGTGGCACCCGCGGATATCTCTCACGCATCATCGAGTCGCCATGGGCGGCGGGTTTCAGCTCGGGGAGTGCAACCTTGGAACTCGTCAGCCCCTCGCCCTCGGACGGAACCTTGGTGTCGGAGAATCTGTCGGTCTGGCTCACCTCCGGTGCCGATCCGGTTGGTATGGGAGTGGAACTGACAGCGAGTGTGGTCGGTGGGCCGTTCGACCCCGGTGACACCGTGAAGATCGATGTGCTGGTCTCCGATGAAACTGGTAATCCGCTACCGTTCGCATGGGTGCATTGGGTCGTCGACGAGACCGACGACGGAACCTACTACTATGACGGCGGGGTGACTGTCACCCCCCACGCTCCGCTGCAGATGGGTGATGACGGTCGGGCTGAACTGAGCGTGCGCATCTCTCCCGATTTCCGCGCCGACCTCGCTGACCTCACCGTGTCGCTGCTCGCTCACAATGGCTCTGGTGACACCGATTCAGATGTACTCGAGATTCCCGTGAACGAACCTGAGATTCACGTCGTCGCCGACACGGCGGTCTACGTGCCCGGCTCCTCGTTCGAGGTGGAACTGAGCGCCGTCGGATTCAGCGACGACGTCATCTGGACGTGGATCTGCTCCGATGGCCAATCCGGTACCATTCGCAATAATGGACTCTCCAACTCGTTCACTCTGACCGTGCGCGAGTCGTTCCCAGGCGGCTACCTCTGGGTTGAGGTCGAAGCGATCGATGCTGCTGGCCACTCAGCGAGCGACTCCGTATCGCTGATTGAACTGGAGGGTCACACACTCACAATCTCAATCCCATCCGGGCGGGTGAAGGCGGGTGACACAATTCAGGTGGATTACCAGGTGGCTACATCCGTCTCCGGTGATCAACTAGAACTCCCTATGATTTACACCACTATGGTGCTCGGCTCTCCCGAGACTGGCAGAACTGGAGTGGTCGCCTCCGCTTCCGGTTCCCTACCGGTGGACGTCCCTGACAACCTCGAGGCTGGACAGTATATCGTTCAGGTGAGTGTCGGCGCCGCTAGTTCACTACAGGTGATCGAGGTGGTTGATTCTGACTCGAGCGACATCGCCACCGCCACTGGAGATGTGGTGAAAAGCGCCTCTCCGACGCTCTCGGTGATTGCGCTCATCATCGGCCTGTTCGCAGTGATGCTAGCGCTGCTGCGCGGTAGGGGAGGCGGAGACTCGGATGCGTGGGCGGACGAGAACACGGCGCCACCACCGACGGCACAGCCGGTTCAAGCGGCACCCCCGCCAGCAGCCATGCCCTCGCAGAACATCTCGACGACCGGCCCCCCACCACCTGACGCCCAGCCTGCGGCTCATCCATCCATGGAGCAGATGGCGCACCCGGGACCGCCTCCGCCACCGGCTGTCTGAACACGCCTGACTAAACAGCGGTTCGCCGACTCGAAATCGTATATCGGCACGCCGCCCGGGACAACCGTTCAACGCCCGCCAGCATTGTCGAGCAATGGTCCGGTGATCCACAGCAGCCGTCCATCCAGTTCAGGTGTTGCGCGCTGCAGTTGATACCGGTCACGCAGGCTGAATTTGCGGTTGAATGAGCCGAAGTCGACCGTGCCATCGATGGAGCGGAAGTTCATGTTGGTACGCAGAAGGATAGAGATGAATTCAATCGGGAAGAAGCGCCTGAACAGTGCCTTGCCCATACTATCCTCCTGAATCTGGAACCAAGGAGTTCCGTCGGGCTTGCTGACTATCCATTGGCGACGTAGAATTCCTGCCCAGAATTTGCGGGTGTAGGTGGCGATGTGCTCACCGGTCTTCGAGTCGATTATCTCGAAGTTACCCCAGCCATCGAATCCGTTGGTCTGTCGCGCGCGAAGCAGTTCCTCGGAGCAGGTTTCATCGCTGTAGACGACGCAATCGACCTTCATGAACGCCAGATTGAATCCTCTATGCGCGTAACCGACAGACTGCTCTTGACCGGGCGCGTAGATATCGTACTGCTGACCGAATTTGAACAGCGAACGGATGCGCTGCTTGACCTCCAGCTCGTTGTGCCCGTAGCGCGGGTCGCTGCTCTGCGATTCCATTGGCGCAGAGGCGGCGGGAATCGGTGGTGCGGCATCCATCTGGATGTCTGGTGTCATGGCGATTCCTGGTGCCGCTGCCTGCTCTGTAGGCACCCAATCGCTCCCGTTCCACATCCATTGGCCATCTTCTGACAGTTGCTGGCTCATAGGCGGCGGCGCGGGTGAATCAGTCAAGAATGTTGCCGCTGCATCCTTCATATCAGTGGGCCGCCACACCCGCCTGTGGACGAGATCACGGAGGCGGTCATCCGAGCCGCTCATGCTCTGCGAGAGCGCTGCTCCCACATCTTGCTCGACCTGCCTGCACCCGTGGCACATGCGCTGAATCCACTCGACTACGCGCGCGCACCGCACGAGGAATATCTTCGCCGCTACTCGGGACTGGGGAGCCACACCATACTTCTGGGAATGAACCCGGGGCCATGGGGCATGGGACAGACCGGTGTGCCGTTCGGTGATGTGAATGCGGTGCGCGAGTTGCTCGACATCCGCGACCTTCCAGTGGACCAACCTCCAAATCAACACCCCAACCGCCCTGTGCACGGCCTCTCCTCCACACGCGGTGAGGTCTCGGGCACTCGCCTGTGGGGTGCTCTCGCTGAGTTGTTCGGCACGGCCGAAGAGATTCACACTCACCTGTTCGTAGTCAACCACTGCCCGCTGCTGATGTACAACGCGGACGGGCAGAACATCACTCCGGACAAGCTCAGGGGGCCGGTTGCTGCCGAGTTGCTCTCCGCCTGCGATGAACACCTGCGCACCATCGCAGAAGCCCTTCGAATCCAGCGCATTATCGGCGTGGGCCGGTACGCTCAGCGGCAAGCAGCAACTCTGTTCACTGAAATTGAGGTTGATTGGGTGCCTCATCCAAGCCCAGCCTCACCCTTCGCCAACAAAAATGGAGGTGCTGATTGGAGAGACGCACTTTCGGCTGCACTTCGAATTTGAGGGCTCAATTGGGCGGGGTGAATGTTAAGTTGGACCTCCCAACAACATCGTTTGATGTCAGACCAGATGACGGCACCTCAGTGCCTGTTCAGAAACGCAGAGTTGTACGGTGATTTGCCCGCATTGTCAACCCGGAAAGGAGAAGCGCAGAGAGGTGTTCCTTGGGAATGGAATACAGATACCTGGTCTGATGTTCTGGCCAAGACGATGACGATTGCAAAGTCGCTTCATGCTCTTGGTTTCAATCGGCATGACAAGCTCAGTATTTACTCTTACAATCGGCCAGAATGGTACCTCATCTATGCTGCTTCGCAGATGCTCAATGGCGTCGCAGTCGGCGTATACCACACCTGTTCTCCCGAAGAAGTCGAGTGGGTGGTCGGAAACTCTGATTCGAAGTTTGTCTTCGTCGGAACCAACCCTCAAGCTGGTGATGATCCTGCAAAGATGCCCAACACGCGCATGGGCAACATCATGGGCGATCTGCCGCAAATCGAGAAGGCCATCGTTCTGGATGGCTCAGGGTCGATGGATGATGAGAAGGCCATCTCTTGGTCTGACTTCTTGGCTCTTGGAGTCGATGTCGATGACGCCACAATCAAGGAGCGAATGGGAGGCATTGAACCCAACGACACGTCCTCATTGATTTACACCTCAGGTACCACAGGAAATCCAAAAGGAGTGGAACTGACCCATGACAATTTTGAGTTCCAACTCGATTGCATCGGCAGCATCGTTCGCTTCACACCTGGTGACGGATATGTCTCGTGGCTACCATTGGCACACGTGTTCGGACAAGCTGTAGACAATCACTTGTGGGTGCGCGACGCACTGCACATGCACGTGGTTGACAATGCTCTGCACGCAGTTGATTATGCCAAGAAGGTGCAACCCGCACTTTTCATCGGAGTACCAAGAATCTACGAGAAGGTCTATTCCAATCTCAAGAGTACGTTGGACTCAAAGGCCGTCATTCGAATCGGTCTCAAAATTCCCGGACTCAAGAAGATCCTACAGAAGGCTGTCAAGCGGAAGATTGGGATGGTCAACTGCAAGTATGCAATCACCGGTGCAGCACCCATTAATCCGGACATTCTACGACTGTTCGAGCACATCGGCGTTCCACTGTACGAAGGTTACGGAATGACCGAGACAACCGCAGGGGCTTCAATCAATTACAAGGGCAATGTGAAGATCGGATCAGTAGGGAAAACGCTGCCCGGCGGAACTGAACTGAAGACGGATACCGATGGAGAAATCATGTTCCGGGGTCGCCACATCATGAAGGGTTACTACAACAATCCAACAGACACTGCTGAGGTTATGGATGGCGATTGGTTGCGTTCGGGTGACATCGGTAAAATCGATTCCGAGGGCTTCGTGACCATCACTGGACGAAAGAAGGAACTCTACGTTAGTTCGGGTGGCAAGAATATCGCACCTCTCGTCATTGAAGAGACAATGAAGGCGATTCCACTCGTCTCACAATGCTTCTTGGTCGGCGACGCACGGAAATTCTGCAGCGCGCTACTGACCCTCGATGTGTCCGCTATATTGCGTGACAAGTTTGGCATGGATGGATCACATCTACCCAAGGATCCCGCCGAGCAAATTGCACTCTTGAACGAACAGGGGCACCAACTTTCAGAATATACCGATAGCGCGGATATTCATGCCGAGATTGAAGCTCAGGTGATTGAACTGAACAATCAATTTGCACCTCCTGAGCAAATCAAGAAGTTCACAATTCTGCCGCGTGATTTCACAGTCGACGATGGAGAATTGACTCCCACTCTGAAGATTCGACGAATCCAGATTACCGAGAACTGGACAGATGAGATTGAGCAGATGTACGCTTGAAATCGAATGATGACGGTAATCAATCGTCGTCAGCGACTTTTCGGTCGGCCATCCACTGCTGGAACAGCGCACCTCCGAGCATGCACACGGCCAGTATGATCGCACTCTCACCGGTACGCGCATCAAATCCGACCAACCCCTCGAGGCCGGCCCTCCTCACAGTGATTCCAGCAGCCAGACAGAAACCGCCCAGTCCGGCACCCGCCACGAACTGCACCGCATCCTGGAAGCCACGCGTGAACTTGGCGCCGATGATGAATCCGACATCGAGCGTGATGGCGGCGATGATGATGTTCAATTCGAAGAACTGCTCGGCAATCGCCAGCAGAATCGCCGCCGCTGTCATCCCCAGTACACCTCCGAAGATGACGTGCGCGTGCTTCGTGAGAGTAGACCCACAGGCTCCGGCCAATCCCCCGGCCAGCAGGCCCGCCCACAGCGATTGGTCCTGACTCATGTTCAGAAACGCCTCGCAGATTACCGCGGTGGTGATGGCGAACGGAACGAAGAAAGCGAGTCCGACCAGAATCGGAGTGAGGCGGGAGCCGAACAGAGTGAGCGCAATCCCGAAAACGATGAGCAGGAATCCAACGATCGGACCCAGAGTCCCGACCAGGTCGACCATCTCCTCCTCCCACGCCATGGCGCGGCGACGGGGAGATGCACCTTGACCATTTCAGGTGCCTCACATGTGCGTGCGCACCGCTCGGGACGAGCGGTGGCCTGATTTGGTGTCAGGGTCTCGGGTCGGTCATGGTGAGTGGGGCCAGCGGCGCATCCGAGGGGGCGGATGCGAGCGGCAGCGGGGATGTCTCAAGCCTCGAAACACCGGTACGAGTCGTGACCGCAGCCTCGCTGTTCGACGGTCACGACGCGGCGATCAACGTGATGCGCCGCCTCATCCAAGCGGCCGGCACAGAGGTCATCCATCTCGGGCACGACAGGTCGGCACAGGATGTGGTGGATGCAATCATCCAGGAGGATGCACATGCGGTTGCACTGTCCAGTTATCAGGGCGGCCACATGGAGTACTTCGGCTACATCCGTACGCTTCTGGAGGAAGCGGGAAGGGAGCACGTACGCATCTTCGGAGGTGGTGGTGGAACCATCACTCCGGTGGAGATCCGCGACCTGCACGACTCCGGAATCACACGAATCTACTCCCCGGACGACGGGCGCAGCATGGGACTCGTCGGCATGATCGACGACCTCGTCGAGCGCACTCAAGGCCTCGACCTGCTCACTCCGGAGATGGTCGCGGAGCTCGATGGTCCGGTCACTGCAACGGACCACGGCAAAGTTGCACGGCTGATCACCTTCGCCGAGAACTCAGGTGACAAGGGCAGTGCAGAGGAGGATTCCTTCCGAGAAGCGCTGGAGAGATGCCGTAGTCGGCCGACAGAGGAGAAAGCACCTGTCATCGGAATCACCGGAACCGGGGGCTCAGGGAAATCCTCGCTGCTCGATGAAATCATGCTGCGCATCATCCGCGACGAGCCGGAACTCACGGTCGCATTCCTGTGCACCGACCCGACCCGTAAGCGAACAGGTGGGGCACTGCTCGGTGACCGCATTCGCATGAATGCGCTCTCGAACTCGAATTTCTACATGCGTTCTCTCGCCAGTCGTGGTTCGGGCAGAGAGGTGAGCGACAGGCTCGAGGAGGCGATTGAAGTCTGCCAGGCGGTCGGGTTCGACCTCATCTTCGCCGAGACGAGCGGCATCGGCCAGGCGGATGACGCCATCACCAAGCATGTCGACACCACGCTCTACGTGATGACCGCCGAATACGGAGCGCACACCCAACTCGAGAAGATCGAGATGCTCGACGTCGCGGACATCGTGGTCATCAACAAGTTCGAGCGGCGTGGCGCTGAGGATGCGCTGCGGGCGGTCAGGAAGCAAGTTCGTCGCAACCGCAACCTGTTCGACATCTCCGACGAGCAACTGCCGGTGTGCGCCACCATCGCCAGCCAGTTCTCCGACCCCGGCGTCGACGACCTGTGGCACCGATTGGCGCAAGCGATCATTCTGGCAGACGGGCGCTCACCTACAGGACGACGTCCCGAGATGCCACCTTCTGGAATGCCGGAGCCTCGGCACATCATCCCCCCAGAGAGAGTGCACTACCTCGCAGAGGTGGCGGCCTCGGTTCGCGACTACCATGGCAGAACGTATGGTGAGGTGCAGAAGGCGAGGCTCGCCCAGCAACTAGCGGAAGCGGCCAACCATCTGGATACCCAGGATGGGCGTGCGGACGCGGCGGCGGAACTGCGCGAGGAGGCGAGAACCGTTCTCGATTCGATGCATCCCAGTGCTCGCTCGCTGCTGGAGGAATGGCCTGAATTTGAGGAATCATACGACAGCGGAGTGCATCGCTACGAAGTGCGCGGGCGCGAGTTCAGCGCCGAGACCAAGACAGAGTCGCTGTCCGGTTCGCATATTCCCAGAGTGGCGCTGCCCCGCTTCGCCGACAAGGGAGAACTGCTCAACTGGCTCAGACGGGAGAACCTGCCCGGCCAGTTCCCCTACACAGGCGGGGTGTTCCCGCTCAAGCGTCAGGACGAGGACCCGACGCGGATGTTCGCCGGCGAGGGGCCGGCCAGCCGTACCAACGAGCGCTTCCACGTGCTGTCCGCATCCTCACCCTATGCCCGACTGTCCACGGCATTCGACTCGGTCACGCTCTACGGAAGAGACCCTGCGCTGCGTCCCGACATCTACGGCAAGGTGGGCGAATCAGGTGTGTCGATTTACACGCTAGACGAGATCAGCCGGCTCTACGACGGCTTCGACCTGTGCGATGCCAACACCAGCGTGTCGATGACCATCAACGGGCCAGCACCGGTCATCCTGGCGATGTTCTTCAACGCCGCCATCCGCCAGCAGGAGGACAAGTTCGCAGAGGAGGAGGGAAGGCCACCGGACCCCTCAGAGGCGAAGGGGATTCGAGAACGAACCCTGTCAACCGTGCGCGGCACGGTGCAGGCGGACATCCTGAAAGAGGACCAGGCGCAGAACACGTGCATCTTCTCAACCGACTTCTCGCTGAAGCTGATGGGTGATGTGCAGCAGTTCTACATCGACAACGACGTGCGCAACCACTACTCCGTCTCCATCTCAGGCTACCACATCGCCGAGGCGGGCGCCAACCCGATCACCCAACTGGCGTTCACGCTCGCCAACGGGCTGACCTACGTAGAGTACTATCGCGCGCGAGGGATGGACATCGACGACTTCGCCCCCAACCTCTCGTTCTTCTTCTCCAATGGGATGGACCCCGAGTACACCGTCATCTCCAGAGTGGCCCGAAGAATCTGGGCGGTCGCCATGCGCGACTTGTATGGCGGTAATTCACGCTCGCAGAAATGCAAGATGCACATCCAGACCTCGGGAAGGAGCCTTCACGCGCAGGAAATCGACTTCAACGACATCCGCACCACCCTTCAGGCGCTGCTGGCCGTCCAAGACAACGCCAACTCGCTGCACACCAACGCCTTCGACGAGGCGATCACCACGCCGACTCCTGATTCGGTGCGCCGAGCGCTGGCGATTCAGATGATCAACAACAAGGAGTTCGGCTGGAACAAGTGCGAGAACCCGCTGCAGGGCTCGTTCCTCATCGAGGAGCTCACCGACATGGTCGAGGAGGCTGTGCTGCGGGAGTTCGAGCGCATCAGCGAACGAGGTGGAGTGCTCGGCTCGATGGAGATGATGTACCAGCGCTCCAAGATCCAGGACGAATCGATGCACTACGAGCACCT
>CAZUBQ010000015.1:0-41604 GCA_964618995.1 uncultured Candidatus Poseidoniales archaeon
CACTGCTCCGTTGTCTTCATCCGAGCGACCATCGAGGTAGTGACGCATTACATCCTTTAATTGTGGAATAGATTCCTGCCAAGCGCGGATTTGAGAATCTCCAGCATCTTCGATAAATTCCTCCAATGCTTGACGGATTTCCCGAGCCTCTTCGTCAATGAATGCGGGAATTGTCCCAGACCATCCAGCAACGCCCGTGTCCATGTTCATTCCTCCTCGTCTTTGGATTCATTCCTGTCCATGTAGGCGTAGAGCAGCAGGATGATCACCAGCACGACGCCCGCCCCGGGACCGAAGTTGCTCACTTCCAACCCAAGCCCCACATCGATGTAGTTCAGGCCGTCAGCGGTCGCAGTCGTCGAGTTCCAATGGTCCTCTGGCCCAGGACTGCCATCCCCGTTGACGGAGTTGCCGAACAGGGTGAAGGTCACCCGGATGTACTCGACGTTCGGCGCCGTCCACAACACCGTCCACTCCCGCTGGTCATTCCCTGCAGCCGTGTGCGTGGCCTCGCCATCCTCCATGATCTGCACAGTTCCATCCTCAGCCATTACGCTCAACTCTCCTGCGTCCGCCCGCAGGTTGAACCCGCCCTGGTTGCTGCTGTTCTGTGTGACCTCCGGTCCTCCCTCGATGCGCACGGTCAGCTCGTGGGTCGAGCCGGCCCTGAAATCATCTGGCAACCCCTCGATGTGCACCTGCACGTCGTCGGCAGCGGCGGAGGAATGGCAGAAGCATCCGCTGGTGACTCCGGTGATGCCGGTCGGTCGGGCGCTCGCGGGCGCGGTTAGGGTCGAGGCGGCGGGGCTTGCCGCCAGCGCGGCCAGCAGCAGGAGCGTGAGCGCGACGCTGCTCAATCGCAGGCGAGTCATCGCTGTGCGATGGGGGCGCGGTCCTTCAATCACATGCCGCGCATCAGGCGTACTTCTCGCACGACTTGCAGAACTCGGCATCGTATGCGGGGATGAACATCAACTCCCCGCCGTCGCAGTGCGGACAGGGCTTGCCGGTGGGCAGCATCTCCCCCTTCTGACCCTCTTCGGGCTCAGCGGCCTTCTCGGGAACCGCCGCCGGTTCAGGCATGATTTCCCCTCCTGGCAAGGGGGGCATGGCTGGTGGACTCTTCTTTCCGCCGAGCACCGTAATCGCACCACCGATGACGAGCAGCAGCAGGAGCGCTCCAACGATGATGCCGATGATTACCATCATGTTGATTCCACCCTCGGAGGATCCCGAGGTGTCTGTGTCGCCTCCGTCACCTCCTGACGTGTCACCGCCGTTGTCGCCACCGTTGTCGCCACCGTTGTCGCCATCGCCTCCCATCGGGAAGTTGAGCATGTTGCGCGGGTCGGTTCCGTTCTCGGCCTCCTGCACATCCGTGAACCCATCAGCGTCGTCGTCCTCGTCGGTGTCGTCCGAGATCCCGTCACCGTCGAAGTCAGGGCAGCCGCTGCGGTCGATGTACGAGAATCCCTGCTCGTTCGGGCAGTCGTCCCCGTTGGTTCCACTGAGGTTGTCACCGAAGCCGTCGCCGTCCGAGTCGGTCTGCTGACTGGCATCCAGAGGCATGAAATCCTCTTTGTCAGCCACTCCATCGCCGTCGTTGTCCCGCTGGGACGGTCCGCATCCGTTGAGGTCTGGCGGCTCTCCCGGCGGGGTGTCGGGGCACTGGTCTTCGCCGTCGGGCACTCCATCTCCATCGCTGTCACGCTGTGAATCGTCGCATCCCTCGGCATCGACAGTGCTCAGGTCCTGCGTGTTGTCACAGCCATCCAGGTCATCGGTCACTCCGTCTCCGTCGCTGTCACGCTGACTCGCTGAGCAGCCGGTCCAATCCACGTCCAGCCGTTCGTTCGGTGGGGTGTCCGGGCACAGGTCGTCTGAATTCGGGATGTAATCCCAGTCGTCGTCCCGCTGGTCATACGAACAGCCGTACCAGTCGATGTCCTCAGCCCCGTAGGGAGTGTTCGGGCAATCGTCATCGTCGTCCTCGACGAAGTCGTGGTCCGCCTCCCAGGCGTAGCGCACGATCTGGCGCAGTTCATCGGAGTCAGTGGCGACCGTGTGGTACCAGATGTGCTCCCAGCCGTTCTCGTCCACCATCAACTTCGGATAGAGACCGGAGGTGACGTCTGGCACCAGGGTGAGTGTCTCATGGCCGGTTCGCGTAGGTGAGGCGATCTGCAGGGCGTCCATGTCGTTGTTGTACCAAGCGGCGTGAATGCGCCCGGACACATCGCGGTCGACGGAGAGGTGCATCGCCCCGTCTGTGGGGAGTTTGGCCACTTGATGGTAGGTGAACTCACTGCCATTCCACTCAGCGACTTGAATCGTGCACTCCTGCGGTGCGTCACACAGGTCGTCGCTCGCTTGGTCCGTGCCGCGGTGGTAGGCGATTAGCAGTTTGCCGTCGTCGGTGACGTCGAGGTCCAGTCGGTAGAAATTGACCACCCCATCGGTGGTGACGTTGTGGATGTCCCATCCGCTGCCGTTGTCGACGGCGAGGCGAATCATCTGCGGGTTGCTGCTGTAGTATGCCACGTGCGCGACATCGTTCACGTAGGCGACGCTGCCGAAGGTGGCATTCGCGGTGACGGATTCCTCGACCCAGCTTCCAGTCTGGTCTCGTGCAACCATCAGATGGTTGTAGATTCCAGACGAATTGGTGAAACTGACCATGCGGTTGCCGGATGAATCGATGGCGATGTCTGTGTACCAGCCGTTGGACCTTGTCTCGCTGAGCGTCTCGAATGTCCACCCGCTTCCGCTGTTGCTGGCGATGCGCGCCGCTGAATTGTTCGTCCAGCCGAATTCTGTCTGGTCGGTGTACGCCATGTAGGCGATGTGCTCGCTGCCGTCGGGTGCGATGGCGAGGCTCACGTAGCGCCCCACATCTCCTCCGGAATCGACAGTCTCCTCGGTGCCCCAAACACCGGGAGCGGTCTCGACCATGTAGCCAACATTGCAGTCAGAAGTGATGTTGTCCGGGTTGTTGTCGCAACTTACCTCACCCTCGTTCATCCCTTGGTAGTGGACCAGTCGACGCAGACCATCCGCTCCCATGACCACGTCGACATAGGCGGCATTGTCACCTGAACTGGTCAGCGACTCCAGTTCCCAATGGCAACCAGTCGCATCGATGGTCGCTGCCGGTGGTGTCCCCGCGCAGCGGTCAGCCTCGTCCGCGATGCCGTCACCGTCAGAATCCGCTGCCGGAGAGGCGATGATCAGGTTCTCGTCGTTGCCGTCGTAGTAGGCGAACACCTCCTTGTCGTCCGAGTCGAGCGCCATGCTGGCGTATTCTCCGACATCCCCCAGACTGGCCACCTTGATTTTCGCCCAAGTGCCACCAATCTCTGGTCGAGTCAGCACCAGGTCGTCGTTGGTCTCGTCGCGGTAGGCGAGATGCACCTCGTCTGCACTGTCGAGTTCCATACGCAGGTATCCACCCAGATTGGCGCTCCCGTTATCGATGAGTTCGGTCGTCCAAACGCCGTTCCCGTCACCGGTCGCCAGTCGCACGGAATCGAATCCAGACAGATTCTGGTAGGCTACCAGCGGTTTGTCGCTCCCATCGAGTTCCAGATTGGTCCAGTATCCCGTGGTGTAGTAACTACCCGAAGCATTGACCTCGATGCGTTCCACCTGCCAGTTGCCACCGCTGAACTTCGCGTAGCGTGGCCCCCACTCATACCAGGCGACGAAAGAGGGTTCTGGCAAGAGCACGTCCTCTCCGGTCACGATGCGGCCGTAGTATCCGACATGCGGATTTCCGTCTGCATCAATTTCGATGTCGCTGTAGCGTCCGATGTCAGTGTAGTAGGTCCAGTCAGTGTGGCCGAACTCACCCTCGTCCACCTTGCCGTATCCCCACGTGTTGCTCGACTGTTCCCAGGATGCGAAGGACAGGTTGCAGGTGCAACGGACTGTGCCTCCGCGAATGGTTCCTGTGAGGAAGGTGTACCACTCGTCGTCATTCGGGGTGAGCGTGAAACCGATTCTGCCGCTTCCCTCGTAGGGGTTGTTGTTGCCGGTGTCCTCGCCTGGTGCCACCGTGCTAGTGCTCCACATGTTGCCGTTGTAGCGAGAGATGCGCAGCACCAGATTCGTCACGTCGAAGGAGACGATTCGCGGGTTGCCCTCCGAGTCAATCTCGATCTCGGTGTACTTGCCGATGTCTCCGAAGGAATACACTGTATCGATGGACCAAGTCCAGCCGTTCCATTCTGCCACCTTCAGGTCCCGATTGGCGGCCCCGTAGTATGAAACCCAGATGTTACCGTCGTCGGTGATTGCGCTGCTGGTCCACTGTCCGGTGTTGCCGTCCTCGTCGGCGGTCTCGTGCAGCCATGAGGTCGCGCCGGCGCGGGCTGCTGCTGGCCATAGTCCCATGTCGAGCAGTTGGCTGTTCTCGGCCGCTGGTTCGAGGCTGCTGGAAGGCGCCTCCTCAACGCCGATCATCGCCGGTGCGAGCGGTGCGAACATCAGCGCCATCAGCAGGGCGAGCAGCCGGGAATGAGAGGTGAGTCTCACGGTCATCATCCGCGTCAGACCCCACTTTCTGATTAAGCATCACGGCTGACTGACATCGAGTGATTATTGCGCTATTCGCACCTTGTGCGCCGAGCCGCGCATACGAATGGATATGAGGCAAGCCATCCCTGTAGGGGATGATGAGCGGAGCGGATGACCCGGGCAATCGTCCCGAAGACTTCCCCGACGGCCTTGATCGGTCGGGTGACGGTGTCATCACAACCGAGGAGTTGGTCGAGCACTTCGACCTCGATGACGATGGCGAGGTGACCGTCGAGGAATTCACCGAGGAGCACAAACAGGGTCGCATCGACAAGGAGCTCGACCGGATCAAGAAGCGGCGCTCAGACGGCGGTCGGCGCTTCATCCGCGGCTTCGAGGATGTCGTGCTGTTCAGTGGAGTGGTCTATGGCGCCCTGTTCTTGGTTACGATGACCGTGCTTTCATCGGGCCAACTCATGGCCGACGAGGTTGGCGTGGACCATTACTTGTCCACCACCTTCGTCGACCCGGGTCCAGAGTGCATTGACAATTCAAACAACACGTGGATGAAGGTCTGGGTCGATGAGAATGTGGTCTTGCGCGTAAGAGCGTACAACATCCCTCCCGAAACCGAGGTGGGAATGCGATACCAGTTCGGCGTCAGCGAAGGCAACGAAACCGGAATCGATATTGCGATACCACTCGCTTCAGTAAACGACCCCGTAGTCGATGGAGAATACGACTTAACTCTCCGACTGTACAACATCACCGATGAGAACATCACCATTCATAACGTGTCCAACAGCGCGCAACTGATTGATCCGGTCTCGGTCAAGGTAGTGGTAGAATCCGAGGTGGCAGGTTTGGATGAGTGGTTGTCTAAGTTCGGTATTGTAGATGATCCAGACCTGAAGAAGATGGCGCACGTCGAAGATGATTCAGATCGCAGTTGCTGGAACCTGCAGCAACTCGGAGTCTGGGCATGGGCGCTCATGGGCGCTGAATGGGCAGGAGGGCGTGAGACAGCGATGCTCGCCGGAGGCTCGGCGTCAGTGCCAGCGTGGTGGATGGCGTTCATCTCGTTGTCCATGAGCGTGTTCTTCCTGTTCGTGCAGTATCCGCTGATGTACCGCTTCTACCATCGTGAAACCGATGACATGCTCTCCGATGACCAGGTGAAGCGGCTGGTGGGCCGTGCGCTCGAAAGAAGTGAACGGAAGTTGAACATCGTCATCAATTGGGATGATTTCCGCTTCCGCAAACGGGACCTGTCAATCGACGTGCTGGTCCCCTACGAGACCACGCTGACGACCGTGATCAAGGGCGGTAAGGGTTCCAAGAGCCTGATTCGCGATGAGATGCTCAACGAGGTGCTCGCAGAATTCCGGGAATTCCGCGAGATAACGCCGTTGCAACTTGAGGCGAAGCCGCAGGGAGATTCTCGTGCCGAGCTCGACTCCTTGACTCAGGGTCGCTCCGACATCTCACTCCCCGATGTCAGCAGCGAGCGACCGGCGCTTGTCGCTGACTACTCCTCCTTCTTCGAGGACCTGAATACCCTAGCGAACGTCGAGAGGGTGGTAAAGAAGGCGCTCAAGGACTTCTGCGTGCTGCACGACCTCGTCGACAAGGGAATCTGGGTCGGTGTCGACGAGCAGCACGTGCTGGTGCGCATCATCTACCAGCCGAAGACAAAATTCGCCTTCTTCCGCTTCTCCGAGTCGTACGTCGGCGTGCGCTCGCGTGTGCACGACCACCTGATGCTCACTGTCGGGGAGCACATCGGCGAGCGGGAGTTGGTAGTCTCAGCCAGCAACCTCGTGCACACGCTGGCCGACAGGTCGGCCGCAGGTCGCATCGAGGAGGGCAAAGGAGGGCTAGAGGGACAGGCGTTCGTCGCCAAGCAGGAGGGAATTGCAGGAACGCTGCTGCAGAGCCGATTCGCGGCAGATATCCTATCGTCGGTGGAGTACGTGGCCCACCAGAATCGTGACCGCATCGATCGCTGGGGCTTCTGGGGTCTGATCCTGTTCGTTTGGATTCCATTCATGGCCTCGGGTGTGCTGGTGGGCGCGATGCTCGGACTGGTGGCCCGCATGTCCTTCCCGCGGGTGCTACTCGCCTGTTCCGTGGGAGGAGCGGCCGCCTCGATTACCTGGGCGTACACCGCCGAGGGCATCATCAACATCATGCACGCGCTCAACGCAGACCTGTTCATCCCCATCATGATCTTCGTCATCTTCATGCTCGCTGTGATTCACATACGCACCAACAAGCGCCGTCGTCAGGAGATGCTGTTCCAGGAGTCACTCAAATTCTTCGGCGGTGAACACGATGAGCCGGAGCAGGCGTGAATCAGGCTACGTTGCCGACCTTGTTGGCAATCCACAGACCGATGAGATAGGCAACCACGGTGAGCCCTACTGCCACGCCCATCGCTGGCCAGAACTCGGTTCCCCTGCGCAGTAGCACTGGCAAGGCGATGAACAGCACCAGCGAGGGAATCACGAGCCACAGCACACCTTCGGCGAAGTCGGCGACCTTCTCGGTATCGCGAGTGTCATTGTGCAGCCAGATCATCGCCAGTATCGACACCAGCGGAATCGACACCAGCAGAGCTCCGAACAATTCCGAGCGCCGAGCAACCTCGCTCGCACCGACCACTATTCCTCCAGACAAGACCCAACGAATCGCAAGTTGCCACCAGACCATGGACGGCCGGCCAGCAGGTCGGTTCCTTGACCTATCGCCTTCAGTGAGAGAATTCCTTCGTCTTCTCGACCAAGTCCATGAGGCGCACCCGGAACAGCCCCAATGGCACGACGGCAACGCTCGCAACGACGACACCAACCGCCGTGAACAGTACGATGTCCCATTGTACGGGGAAACTCATCGTGAACGCCCAGTTGCTGAACGCAGCACCCATCCATTCGGCTGCTACAATCGAGGCGATGGCACCTACCACTCCACCTATGATGCCAATCACAAGATGTTCGAACAGCATGATTGTGACCAATCGCGATGAAGAGGCACCGAGGGTGCGCAGTGTGGCGAATTCGGTGTCGTGCTCCGTGATGTTGATCATCAGAGTGTTGAGCAGCACCGCGATTGCGATGAGTGCGCCGACCAGGATGAATACTCCGAACAACTTCGTTGAAGCCTCCCACGACTCATCCATGATCTTGACCATGGCCGCCTTGTCGATGACCGAGGTGACCCCCTCGACTTGAGTTAAAGCCGCATCATTGACGATGTCGGCGTCACCGATGTTGCGCAGGTAGAGCACATTGTGCGCATTCTCGCCGATTACTCCGGTTCCGTCCAACAGATCGTCATGGTGAACCCAGATCGAACGCTGTGCCTCATCGACCACGCCTACCACCTTGAATTGAATGTTGGTGATTCCCAAGCGCACCTCTACCTCATCCCCGATGTTCCATCCAAGGAATGTGTTGACGCCGGAATCGACCACCACTTCCGGTATCGATGCGCCAGGATTCGGTAGGCGTCCATCGAGTAATCTGGAGGCGTGCATAGTTGCGACTCCGTCCTCACTGAATCCCTCCATCAAATGGAGCATCATGATGCGCGATTCTCCCGAGGCATTGATTGGAGCCTCGAAAGCCCACTCCACTTCGTATGAGTCACTGTTCTCATCGACCCAAGTTCGTAGAGCCTGATTGTTGATGGGATCGCACCCGACCTTGACGTCCCATGTCTCTGCTTCGTGTGTTTCCTCCACCCACTGCATCATCCCCTCGGTGATCATCGTCATGCTGCTCACCAAGATTAGAGAGAGGCCCAGCCCGAAAACGGTCATCGTCAGTCTTCCCGGGTTGCGGAAGGTCGAGCGGAATCCGAGTCCGACGGAAGGTGACATTCCGCTGGTCGCCCAGGCGACGAACGGGTTCGGCTTGGCGCCAGCCTGCTGTCTCATCACCTCAAGTGGTGAGAGTTTGACCGCCTTGCGCGCGGGCAGCAGGCCGAACATCAGTAGAATCCATAGTACCGACCCCAGAACCATGAGTGAGATGTCGTCGTAGTGATTTTCGACGACCACGGGCATGGCGGCAATGAAGTCGAAGTACCACTCGGTCATTGCCGCTGACAGGTGACGACCGAGCCAGACGCCCACAGCGCCCCCCACCAGTCCGTGGAAGGCTGGCACCGTGAGATATGACATCAACAGGGCCGGAGACTTCACTCCGATGGTGCGTAACACCGCAATCTCCCGGCTCTGCCGCTTGACCAGCCGCTCAAGGCTGATGCTCATCACCAGAGCAGAGATTCCAGCCAGCAGCACGAGGAACACCGGCGTGGACTTCTTCGCCCCCTCGAGGTCCTGTCGCATCGCCTCGACGCTCCAGATGCTGCTGCGATCTGCGGTCTGTACCTTGTCAATTCCGCGCGCCCCGAATTCCTCATCGAGGCTGGCACGCAGTTGGTCGAGTTCCGCGCCTTCGTTTTCCGTCGTGTCGAGGAAATCGTGGTCGGGTGTACCCTGAACATCGATGAGCATCGAGTTTCGCAGGTCGGTTTCCATGCCGAGGTTGCTCAGCAGTTCCTCTACTGGCATGTATACCACAGCGAGGTTCCCCATCGCCATCGCCAACTCACCATCGTTGACAGTGTAGAAGATGTGATTGGCGTGGTTGGCATATCCTGTGACGTTGAAGGACACCTCTTGGCCGCCCAATACCAGAGTTACTTGGTCCCCAGTAGCGATACCAAGATGACGGAACATGTTCCTGTCAACCGCTACTTCACCTGCACCTTCCGGCATCTCTCCCGAACCCTCGTCGAACCACGGAATGCTGACTTGCGCACCGGATACGAATCCATGGGCGATGAGCGTGATGTTCTTGCCTTCGGGAGTGATGAATTCCTCGCGATGGGTGTAGTGAGTGTCACACCTGTTGATCGCGAGATCAGTGCCAGAATATTCCAGAGTCACATTGTCACATGCTGCCATCATGTCAGACTCGTTGTATCGAAATCCCGGGAGCGCGGTGACCACCACATCAGCGAGGTTCGTCTCGCGGTAGAAATCATCGTAGACCAACTCGGCATTGCGGGAATGCTCCCACATCATTACACAGAGTGAGCTTGCCATGATGACGAGGGCCATGAACAGGGCTGTCAACAGGCCACCGCGCATCTGACTGCGCACCAGACGCTTGACAAGGAGCCACATCGGAACTACCCCCCCTACGCCTCTTCTTCGTCCTTAGATTCAGTTTCCAGCGTGTTCGAGACCGCACCGGCGATCAATCCCCCTACCGACTTCACCGCCTTCTCGACCACCCCTACGGCAGCTTCAGCGACAGCCTCAGCCGTGTCCATGGTGGCGTGCAGGGTCGCTCGCCCACCTGGCTCATCACCAACGAGTTTTCCCGAGTCCATCTGGATGACACGGGTAGCGTACTTTGTCAACGAGACATCGTGAGTCACGATGATGGCCGTGATTTTCTCCTGGCGGCACACCTTGACGAGGACCTTCATCACCTGCGCTGTGGTTTCTGAGTCGAGGTTGCCGGTCAATTCGTCGCCGAGCAGCAATCTAGGTGACTTCGCCAGGCTGCGCGCTATCGCAACACGCTGTTGTTCCCCACCAGACAGTTCTGACGGGAAGCGGTCCTCCATGCCCGCTAGACCGACCAGATTCAACACCTGCTGTGCTCGTTCCTTGTCGCGGCCACCATGGATCTCCTGAGCGAGCATGACATTCTCCAGAGCGGTGAGATCTCCCAGCAAGTTGAAGAATTGGAACACATAACCTACGTTGTCTCGCCTGAAATCAGTCATCTTCTCCAACTTAGTAGAGCGCGGCAGAGTGTATCTCAGATAGTGGGGGATCATGAATATCGGCCGCAAGAGAAAGAAGTTCAGAATGGCCTCGGGAGGCCAGGTCAGCAGACGCAAGGCTGGGTGAGGAGTTGGGATTGAGATTCTCTTTCGCTTCTTCTCCACGGGCGCACTTGGTACCAATTCCCCATCGAAGTAGTAGGCTCCTGAGGTCGGGCTATCCAATGCGGAGATGACGTTGAGCAGCGTGGTCTTCCCAGAACCCGAAGGCCCCTGCAGCATCACCACTTCTCCTTCCCGCACCTCGAGATCTATTCCGTCCAATGCGCGTACCACGACATCTCCGGTCACATAGTGGCGATGCACTTCTTTCAGGCTGAGTAGTGCAGCCCCGTTCCTCTCGGTCATCGTGCGTGCGAACCTGAGGGGTGTTTTACACCTGTCTCTCAGAAAAGAGGAGAGAATGAGTGGGAGATGTTCGCCGCCGTTGCTTGAATGTGCACTGGGGCAGCGATTGAATAGGGGGTCCGCACTTCCACGAAGACCGGAGCGGGAGCCATGCGCGAAGTCACTCTTTTCTGGAAGCGGGAAAGGCTGCGGCAGATTTCAATCGGGTCTGCCCTCGATGTTCTTCGAACCAGCGTGTTCCTCGGTTACGTAGAGCGAAATCCGAAGGTTGTGCGCGGCATGTTCAGGGTCGAGTGTCTGCCTGGGATGGAACCACATGATCTAGATCAGTTGGAGGAGGTTGATGTCGAGGAAATTCTGTCTGAGCCAACGTCCTTGGATGATTCCTGGATTATCATTCTTCGACAACATCACCCGCTGGCGATGCTCTCCGCACGTGTTGGCAAAGCGACCATCCGTCCCGGTTCGAGACTGGATTCTGAGGGTCTGCACTACATCGTACGTGGCAGCCCACTCTCGATCCGCATCATCGTAAATGGTGCCCGGATGATGCTGCGCCCCGATAGAATTTCGGCCACGGGAGTGGCACCCGAGGATTTGTCCGGAAACACATTGCTCTCTGAACGTCAGATGAGCGTGCTGCAGGCCGCCCACACAGCAGGTTGGTACGATATCCCGCGCCGAATCACGTTGGGCGACCTAGCGCGCGAATTGGATCTCGGGCGCTCGACGGTGTCAGAACATCTGGTACGTGCTGAAGCCACTCTCATCGACCAGTTCCTCAACGGAGATCGGTCCTTCATCGACGAAGAACAGCTCAACGGCGACTGAGTGTGAAATCATGGCTGCGCCTCCTTGGATCGGTGCTCATGTCTCCGCTGCTGGTGGCGTCGAATTGGCACCAGGTCGCGGAGCTGAGATTGGCGCCACCTGCATGCAGGTGTTCACCGCCAACCAACGTCAGTGGGAGCCTCGCCCACTAACTGATTCTCAGGTGGAAGCGTGGTGGGAGTCCTGCCCACTCAACGGGATAGAAAGAGTGGTGGTGCACGCTTCCTATTTGATGAACATGTCTGCTATAGAAGAGGACAAGTTGAGCAAGTCACGTGACGCCATGACCTTGGAGTTGGAACGCAGCCAGCGGCTGGGGGTTCACGGTGTTGTCTTACACCCCGGTTCTCACATGGGTTTGGGGGAGGATACGGGTAATCGCGCGGTGGCTGAGAGTCTCTCAGACGTGTTAGAACGCACCGAGGATCTCTGCGGTCCACTCATTTGCGGGGAGAAGGAAGAGGCTGTGCGCATCCTCCTGGAGAATACAGCCGGCCAAGGGTCGAATCTGGGATGGCGATTCGAGCATCTAGCGGATATCCGTCGGCACCTGAATGCTGAGCATCGTGAGCGTGTCGGCACTTGTCTGGACACATGCCATACCTTCGCCGCCGGTTACGACATATCGACGAAGTCCGGATGGAACGCTACTTGGCGCGAGTTCGATGAGGTCGTCGGACTCGACACCGTCGGCGCTCTGCATCTGAACGATTCCAAGCGTGAGTGCGGCAGCCGTCGCGACAGACATGACGGAATCGGGAAGGGGGAGATTGGAGAGACCGCATTCCGGCTGTTGATGCACGATGAGCGATTCCATCACATTCCGATGGCTCTGGAGACTCCGAGCGGCATGGAAGGATGGGCTCAGGAGATCGCGTTGTTGAGAGAATGGGCCTCTGTTGCGGCTCCGTAGGAGCCGTTCGCGTTGCTGGCTGGTCCGCCGCAACCCCCAATTAACCGCTGCCCCCGGCATATCCAGTCTGAGGTGGAAGATTGGATTCCGATGAGTGGGCCGATTGGGACGATGGCGACCAGCGCGGCGACAAACAAACCCTGCTGGAAAGCCTGCTTCCTAACGGCCACGGAATCTGGGTCGCCGCTGACCACGGAGTGTCAAAATGGCCAGTGGCGGGGCTTGAAGACATGCAGAAGTTGGTGAACTCACTCACCGGCTCAGATGGCATCATGGCAGATGCGATTGTCGCTCACCGCGGAGTCATCGACCACATCGAGGTACCCCGTGAATGGTCTGGCGGATGGGTGATGCACCTGTCTGCTTCGACTGTTCACGGCGGTGAACATGCGGATTGGAAGGTGCTGGCAGGGGATGCGGACACCTTGGTGTGGGGTGCGGTGGAACGCTGTGCCAAGGCGGTGAGCGTGCAGGTGAATCTCGGAGATCCACAAGAGAACGAGATGATTCAAGCTCTCGGGGACGTTGCCGAGGCCTGCCGTGAGCATGACATGCCGCTGCTCGGGATGATCTACCCTCGAGGGCCAAACCTGAGCCCCGACCCCGATGATGAGACCAAGGGAGTGGCACACGCCGCCCGACTGGGGTGGGAGTTGGGATGCGATGTCGTCAAGGTACCGTGGACGGGGAGCATGGAATCGTTCCGTCAGGTCTCCTCCTGTGTTCCCATTCCTGTGTTGGTGGCCGGTGGTCCGCACACGGACGACTTTTCCGAAGTGCTGGTGATGGTCCACGACGCCTGCCGCTATGCCGGTGCTGCTGGTACCTGCATCGGGCGGAACGTGTTCGCTGATGGCAACCCTGCCGAACGCGTCATGCGCCTCAATCAGGCGATGGACCCGCTATCGAAATATCAGGATCCAGGCGTCCTCGATGAGTTGATGCAGTCACGCTCGGAAGGTCCGACGAATGTGGTTGGCAAACTCAGGGAGGGGTTCATGGAGAGGTTCGGCGATGCTGGCGAACAGACCGATGAATCCGATGACTGATGAGGTGATATGAGTGCAACTCTGGTTGAGCGTCGCAGGTGATGCCGACAACAATGAATCACGTCCGGCGGACATGCTGCTCTGTCGTTCACGAGACGAGGTGCCCGAATGGGCGATTGGCGATGGTGGTCCACGCCTGCTGTTCGCAGTTGACGACGGCAGCCTGGCCGATGCCGAGGGCCAGATTCGCGGGGCGCACGTGCTCATCGACGACGCCGAGGGTCAGCAGGCGGCCAGAGCGCTGGTCGGCATGGTTGACTGGATCCTGCTCACATGTAGCGACTGGACGATGATACCGCTCGAGAATCTGGTCGCTGCAGCCGAAGGAAGCCCTACCCGGATTGCGGCTGCGGTCGATGAACTGACACAATTGCAGGGCGCGGCGTTCGCACTCCAGCGTGGCGTGGATGCACTACTGCTCCCATCCGACGATGAGTTGTGGGTGGAGGGTGAGCGACTGGCGGCCGAACGCCTGGCCGCGCTCACAGGAGCAGAGGAAGGGGCATCAGACCTGCTCGAACAAGAGATGCTGCTGGAATCCGTGACCATCACCTCGGTCGAAGTCTCTGGATTGGCCGATCGCGTCTGCGTCGATCTGGTGCAACTGCTCGAAGTTGGCGAAGGGATCTTGGTCGGATCCAGCGCCAACGCCCTCTGTTTGGTGCATGGTGAGACACTTGAGTCAGCATTCGTCCCGCCGCGACCATTCCGCGTCAACGCCGGTCCGGTCCATGCATACACTCTGCTTGCTGATGGAAGCACACGCTATCTGTGCGAACTGGCTGCCGGCGAAGAGGTTCTGGTAGTCTCTCCAATGGGATGCCGGCCAGTGGCGGTAGGGCGACTCAAGATTGAGCAGAGACCGATGCTTCTGATACGCTTCATCACTGATGTTGGAATCGAAGGTCAGTTGTTCGTCCAGCAGGCTGAGACCGTCCGAATCGTTGCTGAAGATGGAACTGCAATATCGGTTACCGATGTCGAGGTAGGCACACGTCTGCTTGGAAGTGCCGGCGTAGCCGGCAGACACATAGGCCAACCAATAGAGCAGCGAGTCGAGGAGCGTTGAGATGGCTGTGCTGGGTCAAGGTGCGGCGCATGGCGCTTGCACTCTTCTGCATGCTCTGGGGGCCGGATATGGATCCAGCCTCGGTCTGGATCTCACCACAAAGGTGCGGTTGCGCGACGACGAGCCGAACAACATGCCCGAAGACCCATCGAACCTGCTTGAGCACACGGTCGCCGTCTGGGAGGATGCTGGACTCGCACGCCCGGCGAGATATCTGTTCTGGCAAGTGCGCAGTGACGTCCCGACCGGAGTTGGATTGAAGAGTTCGGCGGCTCTTTCTGTGGCGGCGATAAGGGCGCTGATGCAGGCTACTGAAGTAGAGTTGCAAGATTCCGACATCGTGGATCTTGCATCTCGCGCGCAACTCACTGCCGGGGTGTCGCTCACCGGAAGCGTCGATGATTCTTGGGCGGCCCTTACACCGGGTTGGAAGGTCGTCGACCCCAACATTCCAGCAGGTCAGGGTGTCCTCTTGGAAGGCGATTTTCCAGTGCCGGAGGATTGGGTGGTAATCATCGCTCTGCGTGGAGAGCGGGAGTTGCTGCCGGTCCCTGAGAGGTTCGCATTGGGAACCGACCAGTTCCAAGCAGCCGTGAACGCCATTGAACAGGGAGACATCTTACTCGCCTTGACTCTGAACGGCCGTGCAGTGGCCACCGCGCTAGCTGATGGCCCCGGTCGTCGATTGGCGAACGACATGATGGTCTGGGGTGCGCGAGCTGCAGGAATCAGCGGTTCAGGACCGGCAATCGTCAGTTTCATTCCCAGCATCAATCCCACTACTGTCCGCCGCGTCGAGGTAACCTTTGAGCAGCGTGGTATCGAGTTCATCGAGACGAGAATCTGGTCTGAATGATTTTCTCGGTGGGGTGATTGCATGAGCATGCGTATGGGTGAATTGCTCTCAGTTACTCTGTTCGGAGAGAGCCATGGACCTGCTGTCGGGGCACTGATTGAGGGTCTGCCTGCAGGCACTCCGATTGACACGGAGGGATTGGCCCGGGATATGGCAGCGCGCAGCCCGGGGGGACCACTTGCCTCGAAGCGACAGGAGACCGACGACTGCGAACTGTTGTCAGGGGTATACGAAGGTCGTGCCACCGGTTGGCCCATACTGATTCTCATCCGCAACCGAGACGCTCGCTCCTCGGACTACGACTTCTTGCCCGAGCATCCACGACCAGGCCACGCTGACCTTCCCGAGATCACACGTTCCGAAGGGAGTTCAGACCCGCGTGGCGGGGGTAGCCACTCCGGGCGGTTGACCGCAGGCCTTGTCGCTGCCGCCAGCATATGTCGCCCACTCGCTGAGGCCCTCGGAGTCGACGGCATCGAGGCGCACACTTCCACCGTGGGTGACATCGAGGCGCAGGGAATCGAGCATTGTGCAGCGGGTGCAGGCGATGAATACGCTCGCATACGCTGCCGCGATACAGACGCGGCACAGAAGATGGTGGAGTTCGTCGAACAGGTGCGCAAGCAGCGAGATTCGGTGGGCAGCAGCGTCGAACTGCGCATCTCAGGACTCCCACTTGGATTCGGAGAACCATGGTTTGCAGGTCTTGAACCCGCGCTCGCTCACGCCCTGATGGCCATCCCAGGAGCACGCGCAGTCGAATTCGGTCGTGGTACACATTCCTCTACGATGCGCGGTAGTGAGCACAACGACCCATGGGAGGCTACCGAATCTGGACCCAGGCCAGTGGGAGAGCGAGCGGATGGAGCGCTCGGCGGATTGTCCACAGGTGCGGATATGTTCGTGAAATTACATCTCAAGCCACCCAGCAGCATCCCGCAGGAGCAGGTGACCCTGCATCTCGATGCAGATGAGCCCAAGCCTCTGGTTGTCGGGGGCCGACATGACCCAGTTCTCGCCCCGCGAGCCGTAGCGGTCGTTGAAGCGGCGGCAAGGCTCGTGTTGTGTGATCTCTCTCTACGCGGAGGGTGGTCGACGTGAAGGAAACGGCAGAGGTACACAAGTTCGGCGGATCCTGTCTCGTGCGGCGCGAAGATCTCTCCGCCATCGTGCAGCGGGTGGCCGCCTCCACCTCTCAACAGGTGCTGGTGGTCTCTGCCTTCCATGGCGTGACCGACCGTCTGCTCAACCAACTCGAACGCGGTGAGGTGGCGAACATCGACGCGTTCACGGCCGCTATCGAATTGACTCATCTCGAAGCTGCGCCTGAGACAGGGAGCGGACCGTGGGGTGCCCGGTTCAAGCAGACGCTGAGCACCCTCAATTCGCATCTCCGCATCCATTCGGACACACCATCCGAGCATACCCGCGCACAGGTGCTGGCCAGCGGTGAACGACTCAGCTCACTGGCGGTGTGCAGCATGTTGGATGCCAACGGCATCTGCTGCCACCCCGCCTGGTCGGAGGAGATTGGAATCCACATCGAGGGAAGCGG
Organism: uncultured Candidatus Poseidoniales archaeon; assembly: GCA_964618995.1. Taxonomy (GTDB): domain Archaea; phylum Thermoplasmatota; class Poseidoniia; order Poseidoniales; family Thalassarchaeaceae; genus JAKUTA01. Next base: position 17,002 of record CAZUBQ010000015.1, read on the forward strand.
AGAGGATGGCGTGATCGATGTTGATAGGATGCGCGACGACCTCAAGTTCGACCTTGAATCCTCTATTCCGGTGGTCACAGGTTGGTATGGTCTCAGCGAATCAGGCGACATCACGCTGCTTGGAAGAGGGGGTTCGGACCTGACGGCTACCAGCCTCGCGGCAGCTCTTGATGCCCGTGAGGTGACCATCTGGAGAGATGTGCCGGGAGTGCTGTCGCTCTCACCACGCTGGTCTCTTCCGTCGCGGAATCTGTCTTACCTGTCGTACACCGAAGCGGTCGAACTTGCTCTGTTCAGTGAACCGATGCTGCATCCAGGTGCGGTCGAACCGCTGCGCGCGCTAGGGATACCCCTGCGTTTGCGTCCATTGCATGATGAAGGTGTAGATGGTACCCGCATCGGGCCGTCAGTGCTGACCTTGAATCCACGAGTACGGGCAGTTGGTAGTCTGCCGCGACTGAGGCCGTTGAGCATCGAATTGGGAGCAGCCGATTCTGTTGCACCGACATTGGCGCAGGTGTCCGAGACACTCGGTAAGGCGCGCATCTCGGTGTGGTCGCTGCGGGCGTCTCCTGGAGAAGCGCTGCTGCTCGTCTCCGAGCGCGCCTCAGCGCATGCTGCTCGCCTGCTGTCTGCGTTGCCCCAACCCCCGCGATATGAGGTTCTACCGTCAGTGACGCTGCTCAGTTTCGTTGGCGAAGGTGTGGGTGACGATGCTGAAGTGCGAGAGAGCATTCGGTCTGCAGCAGATGCATCAGACCTCGAACTCGTCCGGCTTGAATCGAGCGAGCACGCCCTGCGCTACACGGTTGCTTCAGAGCAGACTGAGCAAGCCCTCGAACGGCTGGCACGCCAGCTTGACTTACTCACATGACGCGTGGAAGAAGCCTCTCAGGCGCTCTCACGGAACTTCTGGACGCGTGCTGGAAGGTTCGCTCCGAACACAGCAGCCACAATCAGGAAGACGATCATCGTCCCTAGTGCCACGCCGTAGACACTGGTCAGCTCAACGCTTTCGCGAAGCCGCGTGGCTGTGATTTCACTGAACAGTCCGACGACAGCAGGGATGACGATGTTGATCATCAGGGTGAGGAAGGCGACAACGGCAGCGATGACCGGGGTGATCACCAGGCTGATGTGGTAGCGATTGAGCACCTTCTTGACATTCATAACGTAAACTTCGCCAGTGCGGATGCTCGTGTCGAGCATCGAGAAGCGGATGACCGAGTTGGTCAACTCCATGTACATCACCAGGAAGACTGCATACATGATTAGCAGCACCTTCTCGATGAATTCTCCTTCAATCGGCAGCCACTGGAAAGTCACCTTGCTGGAAGCGAATCTGAGCGATACCAGAATGAACAGCATGTAGGATGCGAGTAGGAAGCGGGCGTCACGCTGGAAGATTCCCCAGAAGCCACAACCGAGTGCAGCGAGCACGACGGTCAGGTGCAGCACTACACCCAGAACCTCGACACCCAGCATGTCAGAGAAGGCGAACCAGAGGGTACCGGACACAGGGGTTACCACGTAGGTGAGCACTCCGAGCAGGATCATGACAACACCCGAGAGCATCTGTAGCGTCTGCACCATCTTGTCTGCGGGTAGGAAGCGCATACGTGGGACCAACGGTCCTCCGAACAGGCTCTCTACGAACGTCGGGATGTGTACGTCTGGAACCGCATCCTTCGGAATCTCCTTGCTGCCGCTCATCTGGCCGGCCAGTTTCTTCCGGCTAGGGGGCGCGGCGCGTATCGTCTTGCCTTCATACAGATGCGCGGTGTCGCCGCTCTGCCCTGGAATCGCCATCTTGCTCACCTCAGAATCCTCTTGCTCCTGCGAGAGCCGTCGCCAGTAGCATGTCTGGCTCCCAGTCCATCACGAACGCGCCCAGTCCACGTAGTTCGCTAATCAAAATGTCTCGCTCGGTCTTGAGCACCTCATAGCCAGTGCGATCGAGCCGCCGGGCGTCGAATTCGAACTCAAGGCTGGATGGAGTGAGAACGGTGACATCGAAGTCGCGGGCGCGCAGGTCGCGGATGGCGTTGACGATGGTGGTATCATCTTCTAGGCAGGAGAGCACGATGATTGGGCTTCCCTTGTTGATGTGCGGCATGATACGATTGGTGACGACTTGCAATGGTGTGTTGCCGCGCGCCATCGCACCTGCCAGTTTGGTCAGCAGCACGTAGAGCTGCTTCTTTCCGGTGTCGCGGTCGACGCTGACAATCTCATCACCGTAAACAACCAGTCCCACCGAGTCACGTCGTGAAAGGAAGAACTGCGCCAAAGAGGCCGCCGCACGCGTTCCGTAGACCAATGAGTTACGACTCACTGGGCCTGTCTCAGATACCGCTCGACTGTCAATTATGAGGATGATGTCACTGACAGCATCACGTTCTTTCTCATTCACCATCATCTTACCCATGCGCGCATATGCGCTCCAGTTGATCGACTTCATCGGGTCGCCGGGGATATACTCGCGCAGGTTGTAGAACTCCGAACCCGGTCCGGGCTGACGGATGTTGACTGCGCCGGTGAAGATCTTCGGAACCTTGCTCTTCACGAACGCATCCTTGAGATCCTCGGTCTTCGGGAACACCAGGAAGTCGTCATAGACATGCAACTCCTTCTCTCGGTGGAAGAAGCCGAACGTATCCTGAATGCGCACGGCAACCGGGCCGATGGTGTAGAAGCCGCGCAGCGGGCATTCGACCGTGTATTCGATCATCGTCTCGCGTCGCGGTCCTAGTTCCATCAAGATGTAGTTGGCTCCCTGCTTGATGCGCATGACCTCGGGGAGGCTGTCGCGGACCTCAAGCACCTTGGACAGCGGAGAGTGGTTCTGCACCCTCAGAGTGACCTCGACTTCCCCGTCCTCAAACACGCGCGCAGCGGAGAGTTTCCGCATGGCGGATAGATTGGACAGGCTCACTCCTGCTTCCTCGTCAGTCTTTTCTTCGAGTCGCCGTCCACTGGCCGCGACATCAGCGTGTCCAGCCTTGAGCGCCGCCCAGGTCAGGAATGAGAGCAACACCACCGCGACTGTCACGAGTTGCTGGTTGCGCAGGGTGAGGCCGAGCATGTAGAGCGCAATCGCCAGACTGCCGAACATGGCAGATTTCCGGGACCACACCCTCGCTCACCTCCCTCCCTCGGGTCGCCCTCCAAGTCCGGCTCAGACCGTGGGCACCGGAACCTGGCCTAGGATGGTCTGGATGACCTCTTCGTTCTCGAGTCCCTTAATCTGGTGTTCCGGCTTCAGAATCAACCTGTGCGAGACGGCCAGCGTGGCCACCGATTTCACGTCGTCCGGCGTCACGAAGTCACGCCCGCGCATGGCGGCAGCCGCACGTCCTGTCTTGAGCAGTGCCTGCGAACCACGGGGTGAGGCGCCGACTAGCACACGTGGATCCTCTCGCGTGCGGGCGACGAGCTCGACCATGTACATCCGCACAGCGGGGTCGACATAGATGTCCTCAATCGCTTGTTGCATGGCTACGACGCGCTGTGGGTCGGTGATGACCTCGACGTCGACGGCGTCCTTCTTGCGCTCGATACGTCGGGCGAGAATCTCGTCCTCATCGGCGCGGTCGGGGTAGCCGACGCTCATCTTGAACATGAATCGGTCCAACTGAGCCTCGGGCAGTGGGTAGGTTCCTTCCTGCTCGACGGGGTTCTGTGTAGCCATCGTCAGGAAAGGTGATGGCAACTTGTGGGTTACTGTTCCAATCGTCACCTGCTTCTCTTGCATCGCCTCGAGTAGAGCAGCCTGCGTCTTAGGCGGAGCACGGTTAATCTCGTCAGACAGCAGCAGGTTGCAGAAAATCGGTCCTGGCTTGAACGTGAACTCGCCCTTCTTGGCGTCGTAGATGTTCGTGCCGGTGATATCTGCTGGCAGCAGGTCAGGTGTGAATGACACACGCTTGAAGTCACAACCGAGCGCATCGGCGAACGTGTTCGTCATCAGCGTCTTCGCGAGTCCAGGGTAATCCTCGAACAGCAGGTTACCGTTGGACAGGATGTCAATCAACACGTTGTCAATCACGTGCGATTTGCCGATGATCACTTTCGCGACCTCAGCACAGATTGCTTGTCCAATCGCTCCTACTGCGGCTAGTCGTTCTTTCACTTCAGGGCTACTTTCGTGCCGGGGGGTTGCCGTTTGGGCCTGGTAGCCAGCCTGCACCGCGCCAGCCTCGGCTGGGGGTGGTGGGGTGGCTGCCGCGGGCGCGGCGGGTTGTCCTCCGGGTGGGGGTGGCGGTGCTTGCATCTTTCATCTCTCCTTCTTGTTCTCTTTTCACTTCTTCCCCCATCTGCGGATTGTCTGCAACAGCTGTCGCTTCTCCTCAGGGGAATAGGATCTCTGCTGGCTGTAGGCCAGTTCGACGAGCCTCGGGTCGCCGATCATCGACTGCGTTTCAGCCGGCGTCTTCTGCGCCATCTCGTCTCTGGTGAGGTCATAGAATAGCCTCACCTTGGTCATAAGAGCCTCGCGCATGCGCTGCTGGTATGACTCTGGGTTAATCTTGTTCGGACGCTCGCGGAAGCGGGTGAGGTCGAACACATGGCGCCAGTTCTCCTTTTCGGGAACCACCATGATTGAGACCAGAAGGAGGAGCATCAGGTTGAGCACAATCAACCACTTGAGGAAGTCGTCAGAGGTGAGCAGCACGATGGTGCTCATTGTCTCGATGAACGGGTTCGAGAGAGCTCCAGTGACGTGCCTGCTCTCATCGAAGACGATGCGGAATTCACTGAATTGCAAGCGAATAGAATAGGGTAGCATCTCGTTGTCGAACTCCATCATGTCGTAAATCAGCGCGGCGAAGTAGAGTTCGTTCCCCTTCCAAGCGCTGTCACCGGACAACTGCCTCTGCCAGCAGGCAATCAACTCGGTGTCGCAGGTCTGGCGCACATCTGTCTCTGATGCCCTGTCTGCATCCCAGAAGCGGTTCGAGATCGGCTCGGGATCCGAGATGAACACGATTGAGCCAGTCACGTCTAGAGAACCGTAGGTCGAGCCGTCCTCACCAGCCAGCCGGCGTAGGTCATTCGCCTCGATATGTGGGTAATCGATGCGCAGGACGAGCGAGAGGTTGCTGATTGGGTTGCGAGGGTCGTCACACCCATTCGAACCCATCCTGTCGACACAGGCAGTGTCACTGGCCATCGCCAGCGTGCGTACGAAGCGCGGAATGTGTTCGGGATGCTCCAGATTGTCGGTGGCGACAGACTCCCAGCGCATCGCAGTGGCTGACTTGAACATCACAGGCATACGGCAGCCGTCCACCTCACCATTGTCTATCTGCGATTGGGTGCAGCCTGGCGGCTTGAATCCGCCACCTGCCCAATTGTCGTTGTTGACATCCTCGCGAACGGATGCGAGCGCCCACACCTGTCCCCAATTCTCGGCACCGCTCGAGCCGTCGTCCGTGAATGTGGTCCAGGTCTGGAACTTGTCGAGAAGTGGGTCTCCAAGATATGTGACGCCGAACTTGGCAGCCAGCCGGTTGGCGTTCGTATTATCTGCAGCGACGACGACCTTGCCGCCTCGTTCAGTGACGAAGCGGAAGATGGAGTCAGCCTCGGTTTCATCGATTGGCTTCTCCGGGTCGGCGATGACGAGCAGAGTGCGGTGTGGATCCTTCCAGTCGTTGACCAGCATCGGGGTGGACATCGTGTTGGCGATTTCGTATCCTTCATCATCAGCCAGAGTGTTGCGCATGTCAGTAACCTGGCCGAAAATCTCACGGTCATCATCACCGCTGGAGACGTACGCTGAGTAGTAGGTCTGCTTGTTGGCGGCAACCAATGTCATCGTCAGCAACATGGTGACAATCAGGATGGCGAACACAGCACCGATGATGGTGCCAAAATGGCTCTTGGATTCAGACTCCTCAGCCATTGATTCATACATCCCTGAAAGTGTTACCCAGACCTATGGTACACTCGCTGGCCGCGGGAATGAAGTTCTGCAAATATAGGTTGGGGCAGCACGATTGCGCCCTCTGGGCGGTTCTTCGCGAGGTTTCAACGAACCCCTTTCAGTATCATCCGACTCACTGGGTGACTCGGGCGGGCGTAGCGCGGGCGCCCGCTAGGGTCTGTAAGAGGTGGTGAAATGCTGGTATCAATCCCGTCGGCGCAACATCGCCGCTCCGGAGAGTGCCGCCAGCGGCAGCCAGATGGGCAGCGGCGCGAAATTGCTCGAGACAACCTCGTCGCCATCATCAGAATCGCCATCACCTGAACTTGAGCCGCCGCCGCCGCTGCCGCTGCCGCCGACCGGCTCCGACTCGATCTTCAACGTGACTTCCTCGCTGTCGGCAGTGCGCAACGTGCCGACGTTCCAGTCGCCTTGAGATTGAATCGACAGTTCGATTCTACAGGTCTTCGTCGGATGGCTCGGAGATGCGCTGGCGGTCAGATTGATCGTATGGGTTCCTCCCTTGGCTATGCTGACGCCGAGCAATGCCTGCTCACCGCTGACTTCGAGCAACGGGCAGGTGTCATCGACGGTCGCCACCCTGACCGAATCTGGAGCGTTTCCACTGTTGGTCACCACTGCGGTCAATTCGGTTGCGGTACCGGCGTTGGATGCCCCTGAAGGGTCCTCAAGAGAGAGGTCGAGATCAACGATATGTGGAATCACCAACATACCCTCGTTGTCGGTGTCTGCATCGCCGGGGTTGCCTGGGGCAGGACCGTACATGGCGATGCGACCCTCCACCTGGTAATCATCCGACTGTCCAGCGTCGAAGTCGATTACTGACACTTCCTTGACAGTGAACGTGAACGTCTCGTTGTCACCTGCTCCTACCTCGACCTCGTCCGGCCCGCTCACGTCGGCGGAGAATGGAAGATCATACTCGATGGTCACAGTGATGCTGTTCGTCTGGTAGTCGTTGCGCACCCAGAAGGATAGCTCAACCTCCCCGTTCTCACCCAGAGTGAAATTCGACTCCTCACTCCCCGGGGATGGCGTGAGGCCCATCTCCCAACCGATGGGCGCCTCCTGTGCAACTGCGGGTACGGTCGCCAGCATTCCCAGCAGGAGGAGCACGGCAAACAGTAGTCGTGTGTGCATTTTTTCACCTCGTCAGTTCGCAGATTTGATTCCTTTCAGCGATGCCAACGCCCTGCGGGTCAGCACACGCACCATCTTCTTCCGATATGAGGGTGGGAACCAAGTGTTGTTCACAGGTTTGACGGATTTCTGTATCGCTACCGACAGGGCATTCACACTCTCGCCTCCTGCCCATCCTTCACGCGCCTCATCAGCCAATTCTTGATGCAACCGCGGTATTGATTCCAGTGCTGTCGAGGCGACGCGCAGCCCCTCCAAGTCGCCATCTCCATCGATCTTCCATGCGGCGGCGATTCCGGCTTCAGGGAAATCCCACGATTCACGCAGGCGTAACTTCTGGTAGTCTCCTTGCCAGTCTCCAGCGTCATCGGGAAGCGTGAGGTGAGTGACCATCTCCCCATCCCCCAGCACATTGCGGGTAATGCCGTCCTCCTGGAAGAATTCCGCCAATGGCAGCGAGCGTGAACCATCCGGGCTAGCCAGATGGATGGTCGTATCGAGAGCGAGCAGTGATGCGGCGAGGTCGGCTTGGTAAGTGGCTACGCACAACTCGTTCTGGTGGGAGATCACGCGGCAGTCAGCACCGGTGCCACAATCGCATTTGATGCACCAATCAATCGAGCGCCGCCACTCTTCACCTTGGTTGAACCAGAAGCAGCGGGTGTCGAGGCAGATGTTGCCTCCAACCGTTGCTGAGCGACGGATCATCACAGAGGCGATGGTCCCGGCGGTCTGCCGCAACAGAGGGTGACAGGAATCCGAGGTCGCCAACTCCTGTAGGCGGACCATGGCACCGATGTGTGTGGGCTCAAGGGTTGATAGTTCGTCTACCTTAGCCAACGAGATCACGTGCGGTTTCGAGTTCAGGTGCCACTTGTAGTTGGGCAGCAGGTCGGTTCCACCAGCGATCCAATCGAAGTCGCAGTCCTCTTCCTTGAGTTCTCCAGCGATGGTCATCGCACTGTCCAGTGATTCTGGCAGATGTAACTCGAACGGTGGCATGCGCATCACGCATCACCTCCCTGATGGCGTCGCTCGACATGCAGCCAGGCGCTTCCCGCCAGCCGCGGTGATTCGAGATACTGTGCATCGGGCAGGACCACTGCCGTCCACGAGTCGTCCTGCTCGTCAGCGGGGATGGTCGCATCGAGGCCGAACAGGGCGCCGTTGTGGTACTGCTCGCGCTCATCATCCAGTTTACGCTCCAGGTCACGTAGTGCATGTTCGTCGGCTCGTTCTCTGAGCACATGGTGCAGAGGTGAGTGTTCGAGGATTGGTGAGGGCAGGTCAAGCGGGTCGTCGATTCCCAGTTCCTTACAGCGCTTCTCAATCTCCCTGTGCACCAGCGCGGGTGCGAGCGGCAGTTCGTGGATGCGAATGCCGATGGCGTCGTAGACGGCGTTGCAGACGGCGGGCAGAATAGGGAGCAGCGGACCTTCTCCAGCCTCCTTCGCCCCGAACGGACCTTCAGGGTCGTTGCTCTCGACGATGATTGGCGTGACCTCAGGCATCTCGTGGACTGTGGGGATCTTGTAGTCCAGCAGGTCGGCGTTGAGCAGGTTGCCCGAACGACCGTAGCGCATCTCCTCAGAGAGTACCTGACCCATTCCCATGTGGATTGAGCCGATCATCTGTCCCTCGACAGCCAACGGATTGAGCGCCTTGCCGCAATCGTGAGCAGCCCACACCTTGAGCACGGAAGTCTGTCCGGTTTCTACGTCGACCTTCACCTCAGCGACGTACGCGCTGAACGAATATGCGGGGGCTAAACCAGCCGCCGCTCCTTTGTGAGTTCGTCCCATGGGTGGCGTTCTATAGGAGCCTGAGGAGACCAACGCACCGCGGTCCTCCTGCGCCTTCTGCAGCGCCTCGAGATACGATACGCCGACCGCCGGATCGTCCTTGCTGAAGATCCTGCGATCACCGATGACCAGCCGTTCCGTGGGTGCACCGGTAATCATCGAGGTGGCGTCGAGCAGTTCCTGGCGAATCTCCATGGCCGCGCTGATAGCCGCGTTGCAGTTCATGAACGTCACACGGCTGGAATAGGAGCCGAGGTCGACCGGGGCAGTGTCCGATTCTCGCGAGCGGATGCGAATCATGTCCAGCGGCAGTCCGAGGACCTCGGCGACAGCCAGCGCGACGACTGTGTCCGAGCCCTGACCAATCTCGGCAGCTCCGGTGTGTACTGTCACACCGCCGTCCATGTCCACCTTCAGGTGGACGGTGGCGTGTGGGAACTTGTTCGGCTCCCAGTGTATGGGTAGGGCGCTTCCGGAGATGAAGAAGCCACAGCCGATGCCCAATCCGTGTCCCAGAGGAAGTTTGCGGAAGCGCTCATCCCAGTCTGAGGCCTGGCGCACCCGCTCGAGGCACTCTCGCATCCCGATGCTGGTAATGCGGAAACCGGTGATGGTACGACTCATCGGTGGCAGCAGGTTGGCGAGCCTGAAGTCAATCGGGTCGACGCTCAGCTGCTCGCACACGTCATCGATGCCGACTTCGACCGCACAGCGCGAGTTGACGGCACCATGGCCGCGCATCGCGCCGCTGGCCGGCTTGTTGGTCCAAACCCGTGTACCGGTGTAGTGGAACCCACCGATTTCGTAGGGCGCGGTGTGTAGCACGCCGTTGTAGTAGGTGGTAACATGTCCGAACGAGGCGAACGCCCCGCCATCGAGCAGAGCGTCTGTCTCCATGCCGCACAGACGTCCTTGAGAGTCAGCGTGAATTGCCATTCCCAAGCGTGAGGGGTGTCTTCCGCGATTGACGTAGAACACCTCGTCGCGATCGAAGGTGATGCGAACTGGCCGCCCTGATTTGCGTGCCAGAATGGCGGCGCACATCTCGTGTGGGAATGGGTCGGACTTACCTCCGAATCCACCACCAACCGCAGTACGGTAGACGTTGATCTGGTGCATCGGAATGTCGAGCACATCCGCCAGCGCACGGTGAACATAGTGCGGAACCTGTTGCGGTGTGTAGAGCGTCAGCCTTCCATTCGGCTCCCAGTGTGCGGCGACAGCGTGAGGCTCGGTGAACGCATGATTCGCACCGGCGAAATACCAGTCTGAGGTGTGCGTGGCCGCCGCCGAATCGCGCATCCCAGAAATGTCACCGAACTCTTGGAAGACCCGTTTCTGCACATTGGAATCACCGATGTGATACTTGCCACGGTCGTGGATTGGCTCCTCGACATCCTTCAGCCCGTCACGCATGTCATGCACCGCATCGAGGACCTCGTAATCGACCTCGATGAGTCTCAATGCCTCCAACGCCGTCAGTTCATCCTCCGCCGCCACACACGCTACCAGGTCACCAACGTGCCTCACTTTCTCCTGAGCCATCGCGTGTTCGTCCTTGGTCACTGGCAGCACGCCGAAGCAAGCAGGAGCCTCGCTGCCAGTGGACACTGCAACCACTCCCGGAAGGGCCTCGGCGGCCGAGGTGTCGATCGATCTGATGCGAGCGTAGTGGTGCGGTGAGCGCAGAATCCTCCCGAACAGTTCGCCGGGCAACCTGATGTCGTCTCCATACTTCGCTTGGCCCATCACCTTCCAGCGGCTGTCCACCATCGGCGTGCGTCGACCGATGGCTGCGCCGGTGACCAACGAGTCATGGCGGTTGGGTCCCTGCGGCTGGTCGAGAGTGCCACCCTGGCTCACAGGGATGCGTGACTCGTCCCGCAGTTCACTGAACTTCTCGGAACCACCACTGCCGGGACGAGCGAACGGCAGTTTGCCCGGCTGCTGCTTGTAGCCGACCATCTCGTCATCGTCACTCATCCGGAACCACCTCCAATTCCTCGGATTCAACTTCGACCGTCGGCATCCCGGGATGTGGATCAGGCATGGGGTCGGTGGCATCTACAGTCTTCTCACCAGAGGTGATGATAATCGACGCCGCTCGCACTGAATCGACGATTTGTTGGTAGCCGGTGCAGCGGCACAGGTTGCCGTCGATGGCCGCCTTGATCTCGGCTTCATTCGGTTCTGGATTCTCCTCCAGCAGCGCAGAGATGACCACAAGGAACCCTGGTGTGCAGAAGCCGCACTGGCTCCCGCCATGGGTGGTGAACGTCTCTTGGATCGGATGCAGATGGTGACCGTCGGCCAGCCCTTCGACGGTGGTGAGCGCACAACCGGCAGCCTCGTGAGCCAGCATCAGGCAGGAGAGTCGTGGCTCACCGTCTACCAGCACCGAGCAGCAGCCGCAGGTTCCCATGTCGCAGCCTCGCTTGACGCCGAGGGTGCCGACCTGGTCACGCAGAACATCGAGCAGGATGGCGTTGCTCTCGACGTGGATGTCGACATCGGTGCCGTTCACGCTGGCCGACCACGGCAATTCACCGGGAGCGGGGAGCATCGGGACCCTGATACGAACCATGCTCTTGCTTCCCAGAGGCTCCGGGCATTCGCTGCCGCCTTGCATGCTTCCCAGATGACACCGCTCATTGATGCTTCGCCTCAGGGAGGCGAAGCGGCCGCGCTCATGCGCAGGTCATGCCCGCACGAGCCTCGCCCTCAGGAGGTCGTTCGTCGTCTGACCATCTCATGGTCGTCCACACCGGTGGGTGGGGGCTTCCAGTCGGGGTCACCTGGCAGTACGAGAGAGCGCCCGATGTCGTCCAAGCGAACCGCCAGATCGTGCTGGCCGGCCTGCAGTTCCTTCCACGGAATCGAACCGTCGCGCAGCCGGAACCACCTGCGCCAGGTCCTCCATGAGAGCAGCGCCCGCCTCCAGAGAATCAAATGCAGTCGAGCGCTGAGCGGCCATCCGAACAGCAGCAGCACCGCCATCAACAGCAGCGGTACTTCGAGCAGGTGAGGTTGGATCAATGGCAGCACACCATAGCTGGGAATGGACCATATTGGGCTCGATGGGGTGGTAATCAGCCAGGCGACCGGGAGGGAGATGAGTAGCCACCACAAAGGAAGCAGGAGGAAAGCGATGGCTATCTTGTAGGTCCCCAAGGCATAAGTCATCTTCTCCTCGTATGGTTTCGACAACTTGCCTGCCAGACGGTAAGGGGGGTATGATCCGACCATCGCACCCCAGGCCATCAGGCCGAGAATCCAGACCGTCGACCACACCAGCAGCACCGCCGCTTTGGACAGTTCATAGTAGCCGGGTCGTGAGTCCCGTTCGTAGAGTTCGAATTCTTTCAGACCATGCTCCTGCATGCGCTCCGAATGCGCCGCGACCTCATTCCTGAGCCCTTCCGCCTGTTCGGGCTGTTCTTCGAGCATGTGCAACCACGCAGCGCGTGTTCGTTGCGCCCCGAGAACCGCTTCCGCATAGGTCGGGGCGCCTTTCCTTCCTTCGGCCCGCGCTCGATGCACCCAGACGAGGCTACGAGTCCTCCAGAGCAGTTTGCGGTCATCCCAGTTGTCGAGTCCTTGACTGGAGCGTTCCATCTCGACTGCTAGCAGGCCAGTGACCGCTTGCACCCATGCACGGTCGGTCGCTTCGGCCGCGTCGAACTCGGCAAGCAGTTCCTGACTTGGCTCAGGTGCACCATCTTCTTCGGGCAGCGGTGGCAGTTGCATCGGCGGGTGGACCTGCAACAAGCCACGTTCGCGGAACTTGTTCTGGTCTGTGTAGTGGATGCCGACTGGAACCAGCGCTGGATCTGGAACTCCAGCCTCACGGGAGTTGCGGATGGCGCGCAGCATGATTCGAGCCGGCCCGGTCTTGATTCGCTCAGGCCGGCTGCCTAGGTGCGCCATCCCTTCAGGGTAGATTGCGCATCTCCCCTGCTCGACCAGGATTCCGGCTAGCGTATCCAGCAATCCCTCGTTGGCGGCGCCCCGGTCTTTCTGCGCACCGCCTTCTTCCTTGTCGACTGCTCTATAGATGGGTTTAGCCCCAACGGAGCGCATCACGTTACCGAGGATGGGGTAGTTGAACAGGGTGTGCTTGGCGGCGAAGGTCAGCTGGCCCGGGATACTGGAGAACATGAACAACGGGTCGATCATCGAACCTGGATGCCAGGCAGCGAACAGCACCCCGCCCTCTTCGGGTATCCATTCATGGTCGACAATGGCGTGCTCTCGGAACCAGGTGTCGCAGATTCCCCGTGACAACCATCGGATGGTGCGGTAGGAGCGCGGTGGTCGAGCATCGCCCTCGTGTAGCCACGCCATGACCCTCCGCACAGGGCATCCGGCACATAGCCGAACCCCCTGTCATCGTTCACGCTGACATCGACCTCGGCTGAAGGTGACCCTTTCTCTCTGCGTGTGCTAATCTACACAACGTTCAATTCAGCCAGCGCGCGCGAGAGGTGAGGGGACTGTGTATGAGTACGACGAGAAATGTTGGAGTGTTGGCAGTGGGATTTTTGCTCTTGGGAGTCAACCTGCTGGTTCTGGGGCCGATGGCCACGGGAGGAGTGCAAGGAGCGGTCGACGAGACATTCGCCACCTACCCGAAGGACAATGCGTGCGCCAACGACGATTGCAGTGAGGTGAATGAGGATTGGGCGACATCGGTATCGAACCGGGATTTCTACGCGTGGAACCTCTCAAATCCTGACGACGTCCTCTACGGCGATGAACCTGTGTTCGTGAAGGTTGGACCGGTCACCTATGAAATCACAACTGAGCGAACCCTGCTCGATCACGACGCGGACGCGGGCACGCTCACCTATCAGGAGAAGAAATCCTTCGCCTGGGCAGGTGGTGTACCGGGCACGACCCCGATTACTGGACTGAACATCCTCTACGAGCCGCAGCGGATTGCGGCGACCGCGCTAATCATCGATTTCGCGATGACGTTCACCAAAGCAGGATTCACTTCTGGAATGATGGGGAACGACATGAACAACACCGGCGCCTCGCTCGTGACCGCCGCTCTGGTCGCTGAGGATGTGGAATCTCTGGGACTTACCGACGAGTCGACCGGGTGGCACGCCAAGCATGCCCAACTGGACACGTCGGTCGCCGACGACATGCTCAACTCTCGGTCTACAGCAGGAGGTCAGGACATCTCTCTGACCAGCAAATGGGGGCCGATGATGTACATCTCAATCGGCAAGCCTGATTGCGAAGCTGACATGTTTAATGGAACCGCAATACTACGAGAGAACACCACTGAACGGGCCGCTCTCTACGGATACCTCGACACCAGTTCGAATCTCTCAAAACTGCAGACATGCATGCAAGATGGTTCGATATTCCTAGACCTGATGGAGAAGTGGTACGCGAACGGCGGCTACGCTCCCGCGGGAATCGAACTCGTCCCTCCTGAGCACGACACGAATGGCACGATGGTATTCCCCGGTGTGCACACCGATGGAATCGAGTGGTCTAACTCAGCCAAGGAGGACTCCTGGAGCGACCGCGTCAAGGCGGTATCGGGCGCGGACATCGATCCTGCCGACGTCTCCGAACTGCTCTACGCAGGAGATGGAACCGGTTCTCCCAAGGGTCTGTTGGCCACCAATTCTGGCGGCTCCTCATTCGGCGTCTACGAATTCCTGGGGATGTCGAAGGACGCCGCCAAGGAATCCTACGGTCTCGATGATGCGCAGTACGACGCCATCTGGGCTTGGGCGGACGGCTGGATGAGTGGCGCCACAGAGTTCCCGATGGCTCTCAGGGACGGCACAGGTTCGCTCAACTCGTCCTCGTTCGTGGGGACCGCATTCGGCAACGAGGACCCGCTCAACGGTGGATTCCTCACGGCCAGCCTGAACGTCGGAGGTATCTGGGGTTCTGGCGCGTTGAAGTGGTTCGGTGCAACAGGGAATGTAGCCCTGACAGCGGAGCAGGGTCACAACATCCTCTACGGACCTCTGGGCATCACCGGCGAAGCCGCCACGATGTTCCTCTACGGAGAGACCACCGGCGTGACACCGCCGCTCGACATGGAGAGGTTGGAGCTCACGGCAGATGGTGAAGTGATGCCTTGGGATACCGCCTTGGTGGCCACGCTCTATGGCATCGACAACAACTCGGCAGCGTCACTGCGCTACTTCGTGCACGCGCTGATGTTCGGTACGCAGGTACCTCTGACTCTCGAATCGTTGTACGGAGAGGATGCTACCGGATACCCCGGAGCGACCAAGTGGGTGACGCACACGGTGGACCAGTGGCTGTTCGGATGGCGCGACCCGCTGATAGCGCAACTCGAAGGCGACGTGGATGATCTCAGGCTGGGATGGCAGTCCCTGGAGTCGAACGAGACCTACTACGGCTCGGACGGAGTGCTCAACGGAAACGGAACCATCTACAAGATTTGCACAGGGGAGAATGACGCCTGTGACAAGGGTGAGATGATCGAGCAGGACGGCTCGACACAACTGTTCTGGCGCGACGACGAGATGGAGACCGCGAGTTTCGGCAGGCTCACTCCGATATCATTGGTGGGCACCACTGGCGGCTTCATCACCGGAGATGGAGACAAGGTGAACATGGCTGACTACGCAGTCGTCGACCTTGAGAAGACGGGAGAAGGTGACTACCATGGATTGCCGACACACACCTATCAGGCGACCGCCGATGCGCCAGCCAACAACATACAGGCGAAGTTGATCAACACGAGGACGTTGCTCGACATATTCCCTGGTGCAGTCCCGGTCTACTTCAGTGGAGAGGTGAACCTTGAGGTCGAGCCAACGTCGAATCTAATCATCAAGGGAGGCTCCACAAGCCGTTTCTACCTCGATACGCGCCCGATGAATGTGCAGGCGGAAGTGCCAGCCACACTCGACGACCTCACACCGATATTCGAGATCCAGACGAGCGGTGAGGCGGGCGAGGAGAACGCTGCGGAGATGAAGTCGAAGATTACCCACAACCAGCAGTTGTTCACTTACTGGACCAATTTTGACGTCTGGGTGGACTATGTCACGCTGCTCATCTACATCGTCGCCGACGTCGCCATTCTGGCTGGCGTCGTCTTGCTCACGCGGGGCGGGGGCCATGCACGTCCCGACCTCGAACTCGAGCCTGACATCACCTTCGGAGAAACTGGAATGGAAATGGTTGGGGAAGTTGCTGAAGATATCATAGAGAAGGCCGTGTAGGGTTTCCATCCAGCCGTTTAGAATTGAATGCTCTAATGCAACGTTAATACCGTTGTCGCGTATGGGCGCGACGCCCCTTAGGGGTAGTGAGGACTAAAAATGAAGAATGAAATGAAGAATGAGCAGGCAGTGAGCCCGGTCATCGCAACCATCCTGATGGTAGCGATCACCGTTGTGCTGGCTGGTGTACTGTACGTGTGGGCCAACAACCTGGCCGCCGAAGGGACAGACACCTCGATGCACACGCTGAACACCTACAGCGCTGATGACGCCAATGGCGACGCAAGCGAGGGCACGGGAGACAACCTGATTAGAATGCAGATGACCGGAAAGGACACGCTGAGCTGGACCTTCGTGAGGGTCCAGTTGGCAGTGGGTGACACCATCCACAAGTGCAGCGTGGCCGGAGGAGACCCCTGCGAGATTGACCAGCAGGGCGGCGACAACGCCAACTCCTGGGAGCCCGGGGAGTTCATCTTCCTGAGCGAGAACGGAGCACAGATCTGTGCTGATGTTGGCTGCCAAGTCGGTATCTCGATTACCTACAACGGTAACACCTTGGCCGGCGCTGGTTCGACCATCGTTGACTGAACAGGTCGCCTGCACAAGCAACACACAGAATGCGAACCGGGCTTCTCAGGGGTGCCATCAGGCGCCCCTGAGGGGCTCTACAACATCTTTGAGTTCGGGCAGTGGCAGCCCGGCGCGCACTAGTCACGCGAGGGTCGACGGTCCACCCAGTAGCAGCGGTGGCAGTGGTTCCAGTGGCCCTCTCATTGCGGGTCCTTGGGCCATCGTGGCGAAGATGCCGACATCCGCGAGGTTGTTCGAGAGCCCGAACCAAACCCGTCCCTCATGGTCGACTATGACGTCGATGAAATCGCCAAATCCGCCGCAGCGGTTGTAGCCGCAACCCTCGGTCGTATCCAGCGGATCGTCCATTCCGTTCACCTGCACCGTGGTGATCAACGGCTGATCGGCGAAGGCGTCTGTTATCACGGACAAGTAGCCGTTCCAGATGCCGCCACCGGTTGTTCCGACGTAGCCCAGAGCAACTCTTCCAGCAGCGCCCGAAGTGATCGCGGGGAATCCACTCCCCTCAAGTCCGTTTGGCGGAGCAATCATGAGTGGTTCACTCCATGTGCCCCCCTCATCCTGTGAGTTGGAGTAGTAGGGCATGTTGTCCAGACCCATCCACATCGCGTGGACATTGTTCCCTTCATCCACCGAGACCTGCGCCTCTTCGAAATTCCAAGTGTCAGCAGTTCCAGATTCCTCGGTCGGCAGAGGGTGTTCTGTCCAGGTGAAGCCACCATTGGTGCTTCGATAAATCGAGTATCCACTGCCACTGCATCCAATGTTGCCGCGGTAGAAGTTTCCATCCCCCCCTCCCTCGATGTGAGCGCTAAGTCCACCACTGCTGCAACCTAGTGGTGCGCCAGGCACCTCGGGGCTCCATGTGTTTCCTCCATCAAAGCTGGTCGAGCAGAGGGGAGCCTCCCAGTTCCCATTGATGCAGAACACCCAGGTCGTAGGGTGCAGGGCTGCCGGATAAGGCGAGGAAGCAATGGTCTGATGGTCCTGAACCGAATACGAGGTCGCCGGGGTCGGAAGCGACCATGAGGCGCCTTCGTTGTCTGACCATTCGACGGTCATTCCCAGAAGTGCGTGCATGTCGAACTTCATGATTCGGTCAGTCCACTGGTCAACGTAGACATAGGGGTCGTTGCTGTTGGGCACCGGTAGCAGCGGGTCGTAAGAGTTCGCACAGGAGTATTCCAGTTGAGTGATCATCCCGTTCATTCCTGTACACTTGACGATAGCAGTGGAACCGGCCGGTCCGTTGCCCCAACTGGTCATGTACAGATTCCCATCAGAAGTTGCGCCGATGGTCGGCTCGAAGGTAGACATCCCGATTCCGTAGTAAGTTCCGATGGCGAAGAACGGGGTGTTGTTGCCGACTAGGATGGATGTGCCGTTCAGCATGTGGCTTGTGTTCAGCGCGTTGGTGGCGTTGGCATAGTGATACCAGGTAGTGTTAGCCAGCGGCTGCTCAAAGTCAAACGGGTTTTCCGCTGGTGGTGCTGGTTCGTCATCTCCCCCGAAGCAACCCGACAGGCTGGCCGCCATCATCAGCGGCACCAGCAGCACTGCCACTCGCCTGCGCATGGGGCGTGGGATGCAGAGCATCCCAATACGGTTGTGGCCCGTCAGAATCATACTCTCCAAGAGATGTGTCAAGGGCGATGCGGGGACATCTGTCAGTCTATCTGGCGGTTCTTCTGCTGCTTCCTGCTCTGTCTGGATGCATGGCTCAAGATGAATTGGAACCATCTGCATCCGACCTCGTGATCTCGCCTGAGGTTCTCTCAGGCGCCCAGTTTCAGTCGGTGGAATTCAGCGCTAGAATGGCAATGAGCGTGCACATCCCGTATTTCATTCTCGATGCCGAGTCGGGATTGGTCACCAACGGCACCACGCTCCACTTCGACGCCAAGGGAACCCAGTCGGTCCAGATGCTGGCACCTTCCAATCTCGAATCCGCCCATTTCCTAGTCGGTGATGCAGGTCAGCATGACTGGCCGCTGCGGGCGACCAACCAGAGTTGGACAGAGTGGTTCAACTCGTCCGAGTTCGGTTCGGCCTACTCCTATGTCGAGCATCCTGTGTTCCGCAACCCTCGCTCAGGCCTATCGCCAGAGGATGGAGCAAACCATAGCACAGGTGTGGTCGATGGATACTCGGTCTTCGAGTGGATGGAGATGTTCACTGACGAGAATTCGGGCTACAACGGGCGCTGGGGGCCGCTCATCTGGCGTGACCCAGCGTACGAGCGAGCGCTGGGATTCCTCCTCAACGAGTTCGTCTTGATGGGTCTGGATGCGCAGATCCATCGCTACGTGGGATCGCCATCCCCGTTCGCAGTGAACGTCTGCGGCTACAAGGAAGGGACGCTGTATCCCGACGAGTGGCTGGTGCTGGGGGCGCATCTGGACATCGCTGAGATTGGCAGCGGGCCGGGTGGAGGCACGCACATCGGGGCGCACGACAACGGTGCCGGGGTGGCGATGATGCTCGAGGCAGCCCGCGGACTGGCCCAGTTCGACCACCGCAGGACCATGGCGGTCTGCTTCTGGTCCAATGAGGAGAACGGCTACGCCGGGGTCGACAGGTGGATCGACAACATCCCGAGCGGCGTCAACATCACCAACTACCTCAACATCGACAGCGCGGGCGTCAACTTCCCCGGTGAATACACCCTGGTGGTCGACGTCATCCCCGACACCGATGATGAGTTGGGCGAGCAGTGGGAGTTCATCCACATGACCGAGTGGCTGGGCAGCAACAACAACGACATCGCTGAGACCATGAGGAACGGCCGCGACCTCTACTATTCCGAGGGCTACGCGGCGATGAAGGACCACGACCACACGCACCCGAACACTATCTCCGTGCATGAGTCGCAGCGAGGCAGGAGCGACTACGTCCGCTTCGCCGATCGGCTCGACGTCGTCTCGATGGACTTCGGGGCGATCACTGGTGGCTACGACTGCTACCATGCTCCGTGCGACACGCTCGACGAGATGCTCGACTGGATGGAGAACGACAACGGCACGGGACAGCAGAACCTGTGCGAGTCGTTCGACCTCATCTCGTGGTGGGTGGTCAACCTGTTCTTCCATCTCGACGAGACGCCTATCTACAACGAGGACTGATTCAGTTCAGTCAGTTGTAGGTGATGGTGTGCTCGATGTCCATGCTCCACAACTCGTAGCCGCTGCCGTCATTCGCCTGGAAGTAGAGCCGCGAGCCGACCACCGTCAGGCCCGTGAGGCGTCCAGGGTTGGATCCGCCGTTGCTGTTGATGTCCGCCACCTGCCTAGTCTCCCCAGTCGTGGTGTCGTACATCCATAGTTCAGTCCCGCTGCTCGGGTCGTCCGCATCGAAGAACAGCCTGGTTCCCACGGCAGTGATTCCCGCGTTGTCGCCAGGTCTGGAACTTCCGCTGCTGTTGATGTCATTGACCCGCCACGATGCTCCGCTCGTTGTGTTGTGCGCCCACAGTTCGCGGCCTTTGGCGGCGTCGATGGCGTCGAAGTAGAGTGTCGTGCCAACGGCAGTCAGTCCGCCTGAACTGTAACCAGGATAGGACCCGCTGCTGCCGACGTAGATGTCAGCAACCCTCGAGGCTGAACCGCTGGTGGTGTCGTATGCCCACAGTTCGCGACCAGCGGTCACATCGTAGGCGTCGAAGTAGATCTTGGTGCCGACCGCAGTGAACCCAGCGTCGTCTCCGGGGTCTGAACTGCCGCTGCCGCTGTAGATGTCGGCCACCCTCGTGGTGGAGCCGGTCGAAGTGTCGTGCGCCCACAACTCTCTGCCGCTGTTGCCATCGTCCGCGTCGAAGTAGAGCGTCGTGCCCACAGCCGTCAGGCCAGAGAGTTTGCCCGGAATGGAGTCTTCACTGCCCCAGTTGATGTCTGCCACTCGCCCAGTCGTGCCAGCCACGGTGTCGTGCGACCACAGTTCGTAGCCGGAGTTGCCGTCAGTGGCACAGAAGTAGAGCTTCGTGCCGACCACGTTGATTCCCGCATAGTAGCCGGGGGCCGAACTATCGCTGCCGCTGTTGATGTCCGCCACCTGCCAGGTTGTGCCACTCTCGGTATCGTGCGCCCACAACTCAGAGCCAGTGTTGTCGTCCATCGCATCGAAGTAGAGCGTCGTTCCGACTTTGACGATCCCCCCCCAGTAGCCAGGGGCAGACCCGGGACTGCCAGGGTAGATGTCCGCCGCCTGCCAAGCAGTGCTGTTGGTGGTCTCGTACGCCCACAGTTCGGTAGCTCCCGTCCACGCTTCGAAGTAGAGTGTGGTACCAACCACGACAATGCCTCCGTAGGCTCCGGGGTTCGAGGTGTAGAAGCCGCCGTGGATGTTCGCCGCGATCGAGGTGGAACCCGTATTCATCTCGTGCGCCCACAACTCAGTTCCGTAGGTGGGTTCGTTAGCGTCGAAGTAGAGCGTGTTCCCAACCGCCACAAAGCCTGTGTATTTTCCTGGATTCGAGTTGTCGCTGCCAGGGTTGATGTCGGCCAAGCGTGATACCACGAAGTTGCTGCAATAGGTGGTGGTGTAGTCCACCTCGCCGTCCTCCAGGGCGCCATTCTGGGCGGTGCCGCCACCTTCACCGTTGTCCAGCCCCTGCTCCATGATGCGTCCACCCGATGAGCACGCCTGCAGGGTCGGTGTCGAGATGCGAGTCAGCATCGTGTCAACCGAAGAGCCGCCCGAGGAACCGTCTTGTCCATCGGAACCGTTGCAGACGTACTGGGTATGCTCGATCTCGCTGGCGTCGAGGAAGCCGTCGTCGTCATCGTCCACCCCCACCCAGATCTTGATCCCGCCATTCGCGCAGTTGCTGCCCGCCGGTTCCTCTCCGGTCGCCGCCAGCGCGCTGTGCCCGTCGGCGCCCGGTTCTCCTTGATCACCGGTTTCACCGGTTTCACCGGCCTGCCCATCAGTCCCGTTCTGTCCATCCGTCCCGCTGTTGCCCGGCGGATTGGGCTGTCCGGTCAAGTTGACGAACGACCAGCCTGCGTTGGTGCAGGTGTGGAAGCCAGCGTCGGCCTCGACGTAGTAGAGCCGGCTCATGGACTCGGAATCGCAGTTCGGCAAATCGTCGCTGTCGGCGATGAAGTGTAGGCTCCACTCGTCGGCGACGTCTTCCTGTTGTTCGTCGCCTCCATCTTCTCCATCCAGGATGTCGATGCCACCGCCGTCTCCACTCAGGAAGTAGTAGCCTCCAGTTCCCATCAGCAGCAGCAGCACGAGCACCAGAACGGGTACTAACGCTCCCTTGCGCATGATGTCCGATGAGTTCACGCGATAATCAAAGGTTCTGTATGACAATACTGATTTGTCAGTTGAACTTGAGGCAATCGTGAGTGACACCTACAGCGTGCCCGACGAGGCCTACGACGACGAGGAGGTATGGCGGGCGGCTGTTAAGGAATCACGGACCATGGACCCCGTTGCATACGCCGAATTGCTGCGATACGCCGCGACGGTCACCACTTGGTCAGACGACCCCGTGAGAGATCTTCGGGAAGCAATGGGTATTTTGGACAAGGCCGGAAAATCGAATTGGTCCGCATGGTGCAGAGTCGATCTGGCTTCGTATCTAGAAGAGGGTTCTGAACGAGAGCAGTTGCTCGACAGAGCGTATCAGATGTTCACCGCAGAAAATGACCGTGGAGGAATCTCCTCAGTCCTGAGCGCGCGAGGTGAGGAGAACCCATTCGAGGTGGATGCGGCAGGATTGACCGATGAGGAGCAGAGCGCTCTCTTGAACGATGGATACACACTGAGTTGGGGTCCTGGCACTCATGGAAAGACCAGAGAGGAATTGGATGCTGAATCACTTCCGATTCCACCGGACCCGACGAACACTCCAGCACTTGTTCTCTGCACTGGAATTCTGTGCTTCATGGTAAGCGCAGGGGGCATCATCGAATGGGGAGAAGCACCCATCGACGGCCTCTTTATCGCATCTTGTGGCGGTTGCCTGTTCTCACTCAGCCTCATGATTACGGGCATCTACATGCTCTGGAATGTCAAGCGTTCCGCCAGTTCGAATCCTGAGGATCCTGTTCCTTGATTCTCGAGATGAGCTGGGCGGTCACCGCCACAGCAATCTCCGCGGGTGATTCAGCGCCGATGTTGAGCCCGATGGGGCAGTCGACGTCATCGAGCAGTGCAGTTTCGATTCCCTGTTCCTCGGCTGCCTTGCAGAACGCCTGCCACTTGCTCCTGCTGCCGATGACACCGATTCGAGAGCCCCAGGAGTCCGGGTCGGCCTGCCGCGCCTTGAGCAGACCGAGCAGAAGTTCCTCGTCAACCGCCCAATCGTGACCGAGCAGCAGTATGTCAGAGAAGCGGGCGAGCGAGGCAGCATCCTCGTCGGCGAGGAAGTCGCCAGCGGTGCTGTGGTGCAGTTCGGCAGCATCAGGGTAGGTTGCGCGGTCGCAGTAGTCGGCACGCACATCGAACACAGAGTGTATCCACTCGAGGTTGTCACACACAGCCGCCACCGCCTGCGCGCAGTGTCCGCCACCGCACAGCAGCACATGGGGCATCGGATGGACCACCTCCAGAGCGACGGTCACGCGTCCGCCGCACAGGCTGTCGAGCGGGATTCCCGCCTCACCCTTCGCCTCTTTCTGGAGTTGGAAGGTCTCGACTCCGCCGCCGGGATGCCCACCTAACCCGTTGAGCATGGTTTGTAGTCGCTCAACGACCTGCAACTCGAGTCCCGCGCCGCCCACCGTTCCGTACATCTCGCCGTCGCTCGTGAGGGCGATGCGCGCACCTGGCTTGCCGGGAACCGATCCAGAGGCGGACAGCACGGTGGCCATCGCCACCTGCTTGCCAGCGGCGAGATTCGCCGTCGCCCAGTTGAGTACAGGGTGGGTCACGAATACGAGAACAGGTAGTGTGCCTTTGTGATTGCGCAACGGCAATCATCCGAAGGCGACGTCCAGCACCATCATCACCGCGAAGCCGACCATGGCTCCCATTGTGGCGATGTCGCCATTTCCCCCGCGATGAGATTCCGGAATCAATTCCTCGACCACGACGAAGATCATCGCACCGGCGGCGAAGGCCAGCGCGTAGGGCAAGATGGGTGCCGCCGCAATCACCAGCGCGGCTCCCAGCACCGCAGCCACGGGCTCGACGGTCGCTGACAACTGGCCCCACGCGAAACTGGCCCTCCTCGAGAGCCCTTCACGCCTGAGGGGGAGTGATACCGCAGCTCCTTCGGGGAAATTCTGGATCCCGATTCCGATTGCCAATGCAATCGCTCCACCAACCGTGGCTCCACTCATCCCAGAGGCGGCAGCACCGAAGGCAACACCGATGGCCAGACCTTCGGGAATGTTGTGCAAGGTGATTGCGGAGACCAGCAACATGCTCCTGTGCCACGACGTCTTGACGCCTTCCGTCTCTTCTGGAGGGGCCCCCGGATGCAGATGTGGTAGGAACATGTCGATCACCCTCATGCCGATACCTCCGAGCATGAATCCCACGAGCACTGGGAACCACACTGGCAGATTCTTGCCTTCGGACAGTTCCAGAGCTGGGGCGAGCAGCGACCAGAAACTGGCTGCGATCATCACACCGGCGGCGAAGCCGAGCATGCCGTCGAGCACCTTTCGGTCCAATTCCTTGAAGAACAGAACCAGGGCGGCGCCTGCCGCAGTCATGAACCAAGTGAAAATCCCTGCAATCAAGGCCTGTTGAATAGGCCCGAAACCCTCGATGAATTCAATGAGGCCCATGGTGATGGTCAACGGAAAGGACATCTGCTCAAAAGAGTACGCTGCACTCCCACAGCGTGTTCTTCTCACATATCCATGATTGAATCAGCCATGCTGGCCAAATCGCTCGGGACATCGATGTTCAGGTGCAGGTGTGGGTCGGACAC
>CAZUBQ010000016.1:0-40260 GCA_964618995.1 uncultured Candidatus Poseidoniales archaeon
TCATCAGCACGACGAAGCCGCCGGTCGCACCCAGAGCGATGTTCAGTTGCCGCCTTTCACGCCGCTCGCTCGCTGCATCGACCTCTACAGCGACAATCTCGGCGTCAAGGACATCGGACATCGCCATCCCTCGCTCTCAGGCGTAACCTCGGGTTCACTTCATGCTGACGCAAGCGCGCCCGTCGGGTTATTGGCCCGCCTACGTCAAGGTCAGATGGATGACGGAGTCCCGCGCTGACCAATTGTTGCGCCTCCAGCAGATGGAAGCGACCGAGGCCGCCATCTACCGTCGATTGATGGCACGCACGAAGGACGAGCACAATCGAGGAATTCTCGAGGAGATGGCGGAGGACGAGGCGAGACACGAGGCTCTGTTGGCTGATGAGACAGGGAAGTCCGTGCAGCCGCAGAAGTGGAAGGTGAGTTGCTATTCGAAGTTGGCACGGGTGTTCGGATTGACGTTCGCCGTCAAACTACTCGAACAGCAGGAGCATGATGCCGCCAAAGAGTATCGCGCTCTGGGTATGGATGAGATCGCTGACGAGGAGGACGAACATGAGAAAGCGCTGATTGCCATGCTGGAGGAGGACCGGCTGAAGTATGCCGGGAACATCGTTCTCGGAATGTCCGATGCGCTGATTGAACTCACGGGTGCACTTGCAGGCCTCACGTTCGCGCTTGCATCACTCAGCCTGGTGGCGCTCGCAGGACTCGTCACCGGCATCGCCGCCGCATTCAGCATGGGGGCCTCGGCATACCTCTCAGCGCGCACGGAGAAGAAGTCCGATTCTCCGCTCAAGGCCGGTTTCTTCACTTGGATCTCTTACCTCCTCACGGTCTTCCTGCTGGTTCTTCCCTATCTTGTGCTGCAGGCCGATGACCCATTGCGATATGGCCTCGAACCACATATACAGGCGCTGGCATACACGTTCGCAATCGGACTGTGCATCGTGGGCCTGTTCAATTTCTACCTCTCGGTCGTCGAGGATGATTCGTTCCGCAGACGCTTCACGGAGATGGCAGGGATTCTGACTGTTGTCAGTATCATCTCGTTCGGAATCGGCCTTGTTCTCAAGGGCTGGCTGGGCGTCTGACGACGGCCAACCGATTCAGTCAATCCCTGATCGCCCCGTAGGTCACCAACACGATTCCCAACAGGGCAAATCCGTAGGTGAGCGTCTGGGTCAGAGTCGCTCGATACTCGTAACTCACCTGAGTCGACTGCGCTGAGCCATCGAGGCTGTTCCCTGCCACGAAGCGGTAGTCACCTCCGGAGATGGGCCAATCGAAGTGGCCGGTGCTGTCAGGCCCTCCCACCATGATGTCCAGGTCCTCAGTATCGCACAGCAGGTATCCATCCCCGGTGTTCGTGCACTTGTCAGCCTCGCTCGCCGCGACGATTCCTATCCAGGCATCCGGCTGGTCCCATTCAACATTGATCCGTACCGCCACGATCTGACTGACGTACTCAGGTATCGGCACGTTCTGCTCGAGCATCGCCGACTTCTCGCAGATGTCGAGACCACTGATGCCGGTTGAGCAGGATGGGACATCCAGCTCTTGGGTACCCTCACCCGATACGCCCACGAAACCACCGAAGTAGGCGGCCACCACGAGGATGACTCCGGAGATGATGGTCATCAGTCGCATGGCGGGCGATGCGGCGCTCTTGGTAATAATCCATTCAGGGAGACAGATTCGATGGGGATTCACCTATCGTAGGGTTTGAGGCGGAAGCCACATTCGGGCGCCCATGGGAGAAGCATACGAGGCGCTGATGGCGCGCATGCGCGAACTCGACGTCATCGGACAGATAGGCGGTCTGCTCGGCTGGGACCAGGAGGTCATGATGCCTCCCAAGGCGGCGAAGCTGCGCGCTGAGCAGATGGCGTGGATATCCAAGGAAGGCCATGCGCGCATGACCGCACCCGAGGTCGGTGAACTGCTGGCGGCAGCCGAGTCGGAGGCGAACGGCAGCGAGGTCGAGCAAGGCAACCTGCGCATCATCCGCGACTCCTACGACAAGGCGACCAAGAAGCCACCCGAGTTCGTCGAGGAGTTCGCCCGCCACAGGTCGAAGAGCATCGTCACCTGGACTGAAGCCAGAGAGAAGAACGACTTCTCCATCTTCCGCGACGACCTTGCCAAGATGATCGACATGTCCCGCGAGTTGGCCGGTTACTTGGGTTACGAGGACAATCCATACGACGCGCTGCTCGACCTCTACGAGTCCGGACTCACCGTCGCTCAGGTCGACCCGCTGTTCGCCGGTCTGCGCGAATCTTCTGTCCCACTCATCAAGGCGGTCTCCGAACTCGAGGACAAGCCCGACTGCTCCTGGGTCCACATGCACCCGTGGCCCAAGGCCTCTCAAGAGGCGCTCAGTCAGGCCATCTCAGAGGCGATCGGCTTCGACTTCGATGCCGGTCGCCGTGATGAGTCCACCCACCCGTTCTGTGGCGGCTCCAACCCGGACGATGTCCGCTGGACCACCCGTTACGATGAGAGTGAGCCATACGGAGCCATCTACGGCACCATGCACGAGACCGGTCACGCCCTTTACGAGCAGGGCAGGCCGCGTGACCTGGACTTCCAGCCTGTGGGGGAGGCGAATGGTCTTGGCATCCACGAGAGCCAGAGTCGGTTGTGGGAGAATCAGGTCGGACGCTCTCTGGCGTTCTGCGAGTGGTCGTTCCCGCTGTGGCAGGAGCACTTCCCGGACAACTTCGAGGGAGTGACTCCCGAGATGCTGTGGCAGGCGGTCAATCAGGTCGAGCCGAGCCTGATTCGCGTCGAGGCGGACGAGGCGACCTACAACCTGCACGTCATGATTCGCTACGAGGTGGAGAAGCTGCTCATCAACGGCGAGTTGGAGGTTGACGACCTTCCTGACGCCTGGGACGACATGTACGAGCGCTTCCTCGGCATCCATTCACCCACCCGCACTGAGGGCGTGCTGCAGGACGTTCACTGGTCGATGGGCGCCTTCGGATACTTCCCTACCTACACTCTGGGCAACCTCTACTCCGCCCAGTTGCTGCAAGCCGCTCGGAAGGACATCGGCGACATCGATGAGCAGGTGAGACAGGGTGACTTCGAGCCTCTGCTGAACTGGATGCGCACGCACGTGCACGCGAGGGGGAGCATCCTGGAGCCGGCCGACCACATCGAGGAGGCCACTGGGGAGCAGCCCAAGCCGGATGCGTTCGTCGCCTATCTGGCCGACAAGATCGGTCGTCTGTATGGGGTCTGAACGGGCGAAGGGCAAAAGGCAGCCACCGCGGTTGTGCGGTTCGTGGCCGACCCGACTGTGCCCCGCTCGCTGCCCGAGGTGTCGTGGTTCACCCGTCACATGCCGCGTGCCGCCTCCTCGGTGTTGCTGGGTCACACTCGGGTCTACGCCGGCGACTGGGACGGACATCTCGTCGCTTGGGACGGTGATGGCGATGAGTGCTGGAAGGCTGACGCCGAAGACCGGGTCGAATGGATGGCCGGGGCGCGGGATGCACTCGATTCCAATGGTGAGCGCGCGCCGTTCATCTGCGCCACCGCCGGTTCCGACCTGGTGATTCTGGATGCTGCCACCGGCGAGGAACGCTGGCGATACGAACTCGAAGGCTCAGCCGATCTGGTCGCCTGCATGGATGACGGCTCGCGCGTGGTGGCCACGTCATCGGTCTACGAAGTGGACTACAACGACTTCATCGAATCGACCTGCTGGAGGTTCGATGCCGATGGCGAACTGCTGCGCTCTGACATCTTCGAGGAACGACCGTGGCATCTGATTCTCGATACAGGAGCGGCGGCGACCATGGGTTTGGGGCGCCCGCGCTGTGGATTGATGCATCAGGCCGATGATGACTGCGAGCACCTACCACACGCGCCTGATGACCCGATTCTGTGCGGCGTGACGGGGGAATCACAGACCATGTTCGGCCATGCCAGTGGAGACATCTCCGCACTCGACCCGGATGACATGGAACTCGAGGTGTTCTCGGTGGACAGCGATGACAGCGTGCTCCAGATGGACTGCGGCCCGCAGCATGCGGTCACGGGTGGTGACGGCGCGGTGCTGCGCGGCTTCGAGATCTGTGAGGGCTGCCCTAATGCTCGCTGGGAGGTCGATGTCGCCGGTCCGGTCGACGATCTCGTGCTCGGATTCGAGCTCTCCGGATCCGTATCCGTATGGGCGGCGACCTGGGATGGGCTGCGAGCGACCATCGAGATTCGCTCGGCTGACGACGGCTCCCTATTCGCTACCTTGGACCCCGAATTCCGGGTACGCTCTCTCGCTGCTCGCGATGATCGCATCGCCGTCGGCACCGACGACGGCAGCGTTCACCTGCTGCGCCAGGAGTTGCTCGTGCGCCGCCTTGAACAGGAGCCGAAAACCCCCCAATTGGATGACGATGAAGAATCATCTCACCGCCATGAGATGCAGGAGCGTCTGCGCGCGCTGCGCGGATGAGTGGACTTCGGCTACTTCGCCCCCCACCAGATTGCCCGTTGGATGATATTTAATCGATTAATATTGCATCAATCTCCAGTGGAAATAATGGTTTGGGACAGCGTTTTCGGCTGGAAACACCCCCAATATTCAGAAACATTTATGAGCCCGACGCCCCTCAGGGAGGCTTGTCGCTCTTGAAGAGTGATGGGGAAGGCCTCGGCCGACCCTACGCCCAGCTGCCGGCGTGGGCCCTTCGGGGGCGAAAGTCGGCTGCCTTTGCGAGAGATTGTAGGGGCAATGACTGGAGAGGAATCGACCTCGGTCGAGAGCTCGAAAGTCACGCAGGAATTGATGGCCGTTACGGCGGTCGTCAGCCTGATCGAATGGGGGAGCGGACCTAAAGGAAAGTCGACCCAAACGGACAGGACCAGGGGAGCGGAACCAATCGCAAGAGAGGGGAAGCGAACCACTCTCTGCGAGGAGTGAAGGTGATGGAACACGCATCGGCCGGAATCCGTGATGAGGGGGGGAGGAAACCGCAAGGCGACCGAACCACCACTGAACAGAGGAAGATCGGAACGTGGGATGCCTCTGGAACGAGACGTGGAGAGGGCTGAGTGAAACCGTCAGGCGGAACGAGGCCACCTGTGGCAGGGGATCGAACTGCGCTTCGGCAAAGTGAGAGAAACTGCGTCAGGGAAGGCAACCCTTCGACTTCGGTCGGGGGGGAGCTGACCCGAACCGGTGAAGAGGAATCGGTCGAAAGACCAGGAAATCGAATCCGGGGGGGAAGCGAAGAACCCGACGAACCAGAGGGAACAGAAGGAACCGAAAGGAACCGGAAGGGAACAGAAGGAACGGAAGGAACCGACCAGAACCCAGCAGGGAGGAGAAGGGGACGCAAGGAACCGGATTCAAACTGCACCAGCGGAGGCTGGTGGGCGGGGGAAGTTCGACCTCCGGATCGAACCCGCCCACCAGTTCTCCCAATCCCCCGTCTTTTCGACGAGATGAGGCTTGTCCAGTCCCTTCCTGTTCTAATGGTTGCGACGCTCAAAGCCCTCCGCGAGTCGATTGCCCAACCCTCTTCTGGAAGCCGGATTCACTCTCCGGTCATGCTCTCTGGGCGTACCCAATCATCGAACTGCTCGTCTGTCAACAGACCCAGTTCGAGCGCGCTCTGGCGCAGGGTGGTACCTTTCTCATGGGCACGCTTGGCAATCTTGGCAGCGTTGTCATAGCCGATGTGCGGGTTGAGCGCAGTCACCAGCATCAGTGAGTTCTCAAGGTGAGAGGCGATGTTCTCTTCATTGGCTTCCAGCCCAGTGACGCAGCGGTCAGCGAAGGAGCGGCAGGAGTCGGACAGCAGGCGGATGCTGTGCAGCAGCGCGTGGATCATCAGCGGCTTGTAGACGTTCAACTCGAAGTTCCCCTGGCTTCCCCCTACAGTCACCGCCGTGTGGTTGCCCATTACCTGACAGCAGACCATTGTCAGAGCCTCCGCCTGAGTGGGATTGACCTTCCCGGGCATGATGCTCGAGCCCGGTTCGTTCGCCGGCAGTGACAGTTCACCGATTCCACAGCGCGGCCCGGAGCCGAGCCAGCGGATGTCGTTGGCGAGCTTCATCAGCGAGGCAGCGAGAGTGTTCAGAGTGCCGCTCATCGCCACGATGGCGTCGTGAGCAGCGAGTTGGGAGAACTTGTTGTCGGCGGAGGTGAACGGCAGACCGGTCCTGCGGGCGATATGTCCGGCCACCAACTCGGCGAACTCGGGGTGCGAGTTCAGCCCGGTGCCGACCGCGGTTCCGCCCAGGGCGAGTTCGTGGAGATCCTCGAGTGAGAACTCGATGCGACGGATGTCGGCGTCCAGTTGGGCCACATACCCACTGAACTCCTGTGACAGGGTGAGCGGGACGGCGTCCATCAGGTGGGTGCGCCCGATCTTCACGATGCCTTCGAACTCGGCGACCTTGGCTGCCAAGGATGCGCGTAGATGGTTGACCGCCGGCAGCAGCCTGTGAGTGACCTCCTCAGCGGCGGAGATGTGCATCGCGGTTGGAAAGG
The DNA here is from genome assembly GCA_964618995.1 of uncultured Candidatus Poseidoniales archaeon. GTDB lineage: Archaea > Thermoplasmatota > Poseidoniia > Poseidoniales > Thalassarchaeaceae > JAKUTA01. The sequence goes on from CAZUBQ010000016.1 coordinate 6,515, forward strand.
TGTCGTTGCTGCTCTGGCCCCGATTGACGTGGTCGTTGGGGTGTACCGGCTGCTTGCTGCCCAGTTCACCGCCGGCCATCTCTATGGCGCGGTTGGCGATTACCTCGTTGCAGTTCATGTTCGTCTGCGTCCCCGAACCGGTTTGCCAGATGCGCAGCGGGAAGTGAGAATCGAGTTCCCCTGAAATCACCTCGTCACAGGCACCGCCAATCAGTTCACCCAGTTCCGAATCCAGTTCATCCAGTTCGACATTAGCCTCGGCTGCCGCTTGCTTGAGCACACCGAAGGCGCGGATGACCGGACGCGGCATCAGGTCATCGCCGATGTCGAAGTTGAGCAACGAGCGAGCTGTCTGCGCCCCCCAATATCGGTCGGCGACAACCTCCAACTCACCCATCGAGTCCCGCTCCAGGCGGACGTCTCCCTTACTGGCTTGAGCGGTGCGCTCGGAGATTTCTTCGGGCGCCTCTGGCGGACCTTGCGCTTCCGATTCCATGCCCTGCTCGATCAGTCGTACGATGGTAGCCGAGCGTCCATGTTCACGTCCTTTCCCAACCTGCCTGTCAAGCCTGCGGGCCAGTTGCTCCGGCAGGCTCACGCTGATGATGCGACGGTCGCCCGCCCGGTGTCTTGCCATGGCGTTGGCCTAACTTGCTTATTTATTAAATATACGCTATGAACGACACACAGAACAGCCTTGCCAATCTCTATCAGCGCAACTCGAGAACGGTTGATGCATTCACTCGCGAGTGACGGATATGATCTGCATCGGGTTGTTCGGACGGTCTCCCGGACCAGTGCTGGTGCGCTCGATGGCACTGACTACATCCATTCCTTCGACGACCTTGCCGAACACAGGATGCTTGGAGTCGGTACGTGTGTCCCACCAGTCGAGGAACGAGTTATGCTTGGTGTTCACGAAGAACTGGGAACCACCGCTGTTGGGACCACTGTTCGCCATGCTCAGAGTTCCCACCTCATTGGAGAATCTGGCACTGTCGAGGTGCTCGTCCTGAATGCTGTAGCCCGGGCTGCCTGTGCCACAGTGAGGAGAGTTGGGGTCACGTGAATGAGGGCATCCACCTTGGAGCATGAATCCCGGAATCACCCTGTGGAAGTGCAACCCATTGTAGTAGCCCTCGTCCGCTAGTTTCAGGAAATTACCAGCCGTGATCGGCATCTCTTCAGTGAACAGCTCGATGATTACGTCACCCTCGCTGGTCTGCATTTTCACTCTCGTCATCTTAATCCTCGGCCCGGCTGTGCAAGCACCTCCCTTTGAGCGTGTGGGAGGGCCCCCTTCTCTCGCTGAATGCATCACGCATCGGCTTCGATATCTGATAATGTGGCCAGTGGAATCAATGGTATTCCCGCCTCTGCGAACGCTTCCGCGCCACCTTCCTGGCGGTCGAGGATGGTGATGCATGCGACCACCTCGCAGCCGATATCGACCAGACGTTCTGCCGCCTTGAGCGCTGAACCTCCGGTGGTGGTCACATCCTCGAGGATGACACATCTGTCACCCGCGGACAAGGTGCTGCCCTCGATTCCTGGTGGGTTACCGGTCTTGCGCCCGCCTCTGCCCTTTGCCTCCTTGCGGATGATGAATCCATTGAGCGCCGAACCGATTGGTGCCTTGGCGATGGCGATGCCGGTGAGCGGGACCGCCCCGAGTTCAAGCCCGCCGATGGCGTCTACGTCGAGACCTTCGAGTTCAGCGTGGATGAGCACGCCGAGCAGGTGTGCGCATTCAGGGTCGAGCATCACCGGTTTCATGTCGAAGAAGTGACGACTGGTGCGGCCGCTGGCGAGGGTGAACTCCTCAGTGTCCGAACGCAGCCAAGCGAGGTCTCTCACCTTGACGACCAATCGTCCACGCGCATCAGCGGTGTTGGTGGTCTCGCCCATCTGCTCGCCCGAACACCGCTCTCGACCTTAGCCGAATAACCTTCGCTGAACTCCTCCACCTTCAGTAGCGCCCATCTATTCCCGACCGAACCCTCATAGACGCTCGCAGAGGCACTTGGGTCGCCGTGCCCGGGCTAGACGCACAATCAGCACTCACAGGGTGAATTCGAGGGAACAACATGCCAGCAGGATGGGACGAGCAACGGCTCTCAGCTGAGATTGACGCCTATCAGGAGTGGCTCGACGAGCGCGCTGACGAGATTTATCTTGTCGCCGAGGCTGCGAAGGCGCTTGGCAAGGACTTCAGCGAGGTGGTCGAGATTCCACGGGCCGCTGATCTCGCAGGTCGTACCGAGAAGTTGCTCGAGGAGTACCTCGATGGCATGGAGATTGAGACCGAGTTGCGCCAACTGCTGCTGGAGGAGGACCGCGAGACGACCGCCATCGAGATGGCCACGCGCGTCGCTAGGCGCATGCACGCCCGCACGAAGGATCTCGTTCAGGCGATTGAGACCGGCTTGCGTGTTGGGCTCGCCATCCTCACCGAGGCGGTGCTGGTTGCGCCGCTCGAGGGCATCGGTCGTGTCCAATTGCTGCACAACGAGGACGGTTCACAGTTCGTATCCATCGATTTCTGCGGCCCCATCCGCGCCGCAGGCGGTACCGCCCAGGCGCTTGCCGTACTCATCGCCGACGTCATTCGCCGCGAACTCGGAGTAGGCGCGTACAAGGCCCGCTTCGATGAGGTGGAGCGGGTGAAGGAGGAGTTTGGTCTCTACCGCGGCAACCTGCAGTACCGACCGCCGCCTGAGGAGGTGGAGATGATCGTACCCGCCTGCCCTGTGATGGTGAACGGGGAGTCGACGGAGAACATCGAATGCTCTGGGTTCCGCGATCTCGAGAACATCGAAGGCAATCGCGTGCGCGGCGGAGTCGTGCTGGTAATAGGTGAGGGACTGTGCTTGAAGGCACCCAAGGTGCAGAAGCACACAGAGAGACTGCAGGTGTCCGGCTGGGAATTCATCACCCACTTCGCCAACAAGGGGAAGGATTCCGACGAGAATGGTCAGACCGGTCGCCACAGACGCAGAATCGAAACCAACTCTCGCTTCATGGACGACATCATCGCCGGCCGTCCGGTGTTCGGAGAGCCCTCCAAATCAGGTGGCTTCCGCCTACGCTACGGGCGTACGCGCGCTACTGGCCTTGCCGCGGGTGCGCTCAACCCCGTGACCATGCACGCGCTCGGTGAGTTCATCGCCGTCGGGACGCAGATGAAGATCGAGCGACCCGGCAAAGCGTGCGCAGTCACGCCCTCACACGATATCGAGGGCCCATGGGTACTGTTCAGCGACGGCAATTTCGGAAGAATCGACCTGCTCGATGCTTGGAATCAGCTGGACGAGGCGCCTGAGTGCATCTGGGACAACGGGGAGTTGATGCTCGGCTACGGTGAATTCCTTGAGAACAACAAGTCGTTGGTGCCATCAGCGTACAACCGTGACTGGTGGGCGGCAGACATCATCGCGGGGCTCGTCGATGATGACGCAATCACAGACCTCGCTCAATTGCTGGAACTCCAGCGTTCGGAACTGCCCGAAGGAGTCCCTGTGACAGAGGTGGGGGGAGATGCGGTCAAGTCGGCGAGGAGTGGACGGTTGTGGAATCGCTTCCTTCGCGACATGCAGGTCGATTGGGAGGTGGCGAAGGGAATCATCGCTCGATTCCAGACAGCGGTGCCTTCTCCGTGGAATCTCTGGTGGGCCGATTTACCAATCGAGTGGACCGCACCGCTGCGGGACCAACTGCTGAGAGCGACGACCGAACCGGGTACTACGGGAGCTCAGGATGGCTGGCGTGAATGGAACCCAGACGCTGCACGGCTGCGCCTTCCTACAGGCAGCAGCAGTGGGAAGCAGATTCGGTTGGCCACAGCGAGGGATGCTTCCGAAGTAAAGGCGGCCCCTGACCGCCTCCTCGAATCATTGCTCGACGATCACGGCCTCGTAAAGTCCGCCTGTATGGTACTGGGCGTGGCGCACATCCATGACGGCGATGACCTGCTTCTGCTCGAAGGCTGGGAGGGGCTGCTCGACGGACTGGGACTCGAGCATGTAGACGGGGAGGTACGCTCGCGTACGGAACTCATCTCGTTCCTCGACGAACGCCTCACTCGGATTGCGCAGGCGCGTCGGATGGTGAGCAACGAGCGGCTCAGGAAGCAACTGCTCGGAGCGGAGCAGGACGCCGTGCGCACTCAGGCTGAGACAGCAGCACGTCAACGAGGTGAGAGTATCGCCGCCACTGAGAGTGCTGGCGAGGAAGCAGCCAGTGAGATCGATGACGAGGGTCCTGAGGATGCGCACCGTCTGGAAGCGTCAGAGGCGCTGCTCGACGAGCATGATGTCGACAGCACACTCTGGCTGGTGCGCCGCATCAGTGAGTTACGCTGGGAGAACGCCGCCCCAGTGCGCATCGGTGCGCGCATGGCGCGGCCGGAGAAGGCCGCTCATCGGGAGATGAAGCCCGCAGTCCATGCTTTGTTCCCAATCGCCACTGAAGGCGGCCCACAGCGCCTGCTCCAAGCGGCGGCAGAACGCGGTTCTCTGCGCGTGCAACTGGGAGTACGTGAATGCGTCCGCTGCGGTCTCCCCTCCCCGCTATTGAACTGTCATCATCGACTCGTTCCAGACGAGCCGGCGATGTGCGGTGGCCGCACTGTCGAGAAGCAGCAAAGGCGCAACTCCAGACGCCGCCGCCGAGGCGAGTATCAATCGGTGCCGCTGCCACAGATGCTTGAGTCGGTGCGGGAGGGCTTGGGACTCGATCGTCTGCCGAAGAAGGTGAAATGCGTCAAGGGACTGATTTCGGCAAGTTGTACTCCCGAGCCACTTGAGAAAGGGGTGTTGCGGGCAAGACATGGGCTGCCAGTATTCCGTGATGGCACCATCCGCTTCGACATGAGCGACGTGCCAGTGACCCATTTCCGGCCGTGTGAGATCGGCACATCTTGGAAGCTCCTGAAGGAACTTGGCTACACGCACGACATCGACGGTGAGCGGCTGACCTCTGACGAGCAACTGCTGGAACTCTACCCGCAGGACATGATTCCGTCACGCAATTCCATAGAGCATCTGACTGCCATCTGCACTTTCATCGACGATTTGCTCATCCGCTTCTACGGTCTCGAACCGTTCTACTCCGTGGAGACGGAAGCAGACCTCGTCGGCCAACTCGCCATCGGACTCGCCCCGCACACCTCAGGTGGGGTACTGTGCCGCCTCATCGGGTTCACTAACGCCTCTGGTGGATACGCCCACACCCTGTTCCACGCTGCAAAACGGAGAAATTGCGATGGAGACGAAGATTCGATCATGTTGCTGCTCGACGGCCTGCTCAACTTCTCCCGCGAGATTCTTCCCGCCAACCGCGGCGGTCGTATGGACGCCCCGTTGGTGCTCACCACCCGTCTCAATCCGACCGAACTCGACAAGGAAGCGCTCAACGTCGACTGCGCTTGGTTCTACGACCGTCGTTTCTTCGAGGCGACGCTCACACAGCCGCACCCAAAGGAGCTCGACGATAGCATGGATTACGCTGAGCGGCGCATCGGCAGCATCGGTGCGATTCGCGGTTACGGATTCACACACGGACTGGACGCGCTGGACTCGGGGCCGATTAATTCGGCGTACAAGATTCTGGAGACGATGGTGGACAAGATGAACGCCCAGTTGGAACTTGGAGGGAGACTACGCTCCGTAGACGTGCAGACCGTCGCCTCCTTGGTAGTGGAGGGACACTTTTTCCCCGATCTGCGCGGAAACCTCGTCGCCTTCACCCGCCAAAAGGTCAGATGCGGTCGCTGCGGCCATTCATATCGCCGCCTGCCACTCGCCGGCAAGTGCATCCGTCCCCGCCGTGGAGGCAGGGAATCAGGGCTGTGGGGCCGTTCAAGCGGGCAGGATCAGTGTGGTGGCAACCTGATTATGACGGTGTCAGAAGGAGCAGTGCGTAAGTACGTCAAGGTAGCAGAGCATGTGATGGACACCTATGACACATCGGAATACACGCAGCAGAAGTATACCTGGCTAGCAGAAACACTCGACGGATTGTTCTCCAACGAGCGCATCAAGGTCTACACCCTCGACGACTTCGTGTGAGGAATCCGCTCCCGAAATATTGTCTTCAGGGATGCGCTTTCAGAGTCATCCGGGTCAACGCATATAACGCGGTCGCGAGTTGGCCGGCCATGGCCAGACCGGGGTGTCATTCTCACCTGTCCTCCTCAGGTTTCTCGGTCAGGCCTGGGTCGCATTCACTTGCGGTCCTCACTCAAACCGGGCCATCCCCGTCCTGATGTGATCTGCGGGGGTCACTCAGGGCGACGGATGCGCCCACCCGCAAGCCATCCGAGCACTGGTAACATCGCAGAGGTGAGGAACACGGCGAACAGGATGCCACCGGTCACCTCGTAGCCTGAGAAGACCGAGTTCACCAGATCCAATCCGAGGCTGAACAGAATCAGCCCGATGATGCGCGGCAGCGCAGCGGAGATGCCGGTGATGAGTCCGGAGAATCTTCCTCCGTAGTATGCAGCCAGCAGTACCCAGACCGTGGCGAGCATCAGGAAAAGCGTGGCCGGGAAGGAAGGATACCACGCTTCTATGAACGGCACTGAAAGCAGCCCGAGTGGGAATGCCGTGATCCAGAAGAACATGCGCAACCACATCGAGATGCCGTGCACCTGGCGCATGGCGCGGCCGAGCGCACGCGGATCCTCGGCGGGCACAGCTCCACGATATTCAGCACCGGCAGCCACCTCGTCGATGAAGGCGTTCTTGTGGCGCTTGGCCACACCGCGCATGCCCTTGCGCACCTGCTTCAGGTAGGCGTCGAGTTCCATTCAGTCCTCACCTCCAATCAGTTCCTGCATGCCATCTGCGAGTTCCACCCATGCCGCACTCAGTTGTTCCAGCCTCTCCTTTCCAGCCTCGGTGAGTGAGTAGTACTTGCGTGCCCTCCTTCCTTCTACTTCCTTGCGCCATTCAGGCTCGAGCATCCCGTTCTTCTCCAGTCTGCCCAACGCAGGGTAGAGAGAGCCTTCGGTGAGGGCCATCCCGCCGTTCGTGGCGGCGGCTAGACCGTCGAGGATTGCGCCTGAGAAACTCGGTTCGCGAGCGATAAACGCGAGCAGCGCGAGTTCGAGCGCACCGCGCCTCAGTTCGCTTACTGCATCGGGTTTGCGCGCCATCTCTACATCCACTCGCTGCTGCGCATCCACGGTCGTCTGTCATAGCATTCGCCCCGCATCACATTTGCTCCGGGGGTTGGTGGAACATGCCTGTGGGAACTCCGGATTGCGGGGGTGAACGGGTCTTGAACACCATGCATTCCTCTCCTTCGGAACAACGCTTGCGCTGCTGGTTCACATCACCAGAGGGGACCCGAGGCCCCGCCTCCAGGCGGGGGATTCGAGTCCAGGTCCAGCATCCCCGGCAGGGCGGCTGACTGCATCGGATCAGTCACGACAGTCGGCGAGGCAACCGTTGCGGGAACAACTGCGGCGAGCGCTGGCGCAGCGGCGGCCGTCGGTGTTGCGGCGACCATGGCCAGCACGTTGCGGGCCTTGCGCTTGCGCAGCGTGATGCCGATCAATCCGAGCACACCCAGTAGCGTGACGACCACGAACTGCAGGCCGACGATCTCACCGGACAGCAGGGCCATGCCGAGTTGGATGATGTTGATGCTGGCGGAGTATCCCGGGTCGTGGAAGATGTGGTCCGCAGCTGGGTAGATGGTTCCGCCAAGAGCGACGTAGATCGCCACGCTGACAGCATCGTTGTTCTCAGCGAACGCTTCGGATGCGTGCAGCTGGAAGGTGACGTTCGCCGTGCTGACGTTGCCACCATCATCGTTGATCTCGGCCTCGTCGACCCAGTGCAGCACGTCGGGCACCTTGCGGAAGTCGTGACGCCATTCGACGTTGGTCCCAGTCACCTTGTTCACGCCGCGGACATCGCCCGTGCCAAGCACGACCTCGTCCTCTTCATCGGCGTCGTAGGCCATCGATTCATCGAATGCTCCGACCTGACCGGACACTTCGTCCATGAAGTCACCGATTATCCCGAAGGTGAACGAGCCACGGATGATGACCGATTCGACCATCAGCAGCGAATCAGGGGTGTGGAAGTCCCAGCCGTCGATTGTCTGGTCGTACTTGAAGTCGGTAGCGACCCGCACACCGGACCACGTCAGGTTCTGCTGCTCACCGATGTCCTCGACCTCGTAGGGGATCTCGTCGTTGTCCCAACTCTTGTTCTCGACCGGGTCGAGGGTGACGGTCCACCAGGGGATGACCTCCTCGGTCACCTCATCGATGGAGACGCCCAGATGGAAGGTGTAGGCAATGCGCTCGACCACATCGTCGTTGCCGCCGAGCAGCCACCAGATGTCGTCGCCGTCGTAGTCGACGTTGGTTGCCTCGATAGTGAAGTTCCATCCCATCTCGTTCTCGTTGCCTTGAACATGGGACCATTCCTCTATTCCGTCATCGGTCATCTCCCAGACGAGGTTCGACAGGTCGACTCCAGCGTGGACATCCTCGGCTGACTGCATCTCGAAGTCAGACAGCCCTTCGCCCGAGCGGGTGAAGTCGAACACGCCGTTACCGCTGGTGTTGGCGGGGTCGTCGGGCGTGCCGGTGTCCTCGAACTCGATCATGTGCACCAGGCTCGTTGCGAACACGGTGGCGATCGGAAGAGGCACGCCGGGAACGGACATCCCTTCGACCGGGAAGTCCTCCAGCGTTATGCCGCCGAGGTACTGCACCTCGAGCGCAGCGATGGTCACCGGCCCTGGGTTCTCTTCAGAGCCCCAGCAGACGGCGAAGTAGGAGAAGCGCTGAGTGACGTTGATCATGAAGTAATCACCCATGCACCAGTCGTCTTCCTCGTCGTCGTTGTCTTCCCACGAGTCGACGAGGCGGATGTTCTCGCCGTACTCCGTGCTGGTCATCACTTCGACGTGATCTCTGGGATTGAGGCTCGTGTCCGACTCGAAGTCGGCCGCCGCCGCGGTCCCGATCGGGCCGAGTAGCGCCGTCAGCGCCGCCCGGAGCTCGGAATCATCCTCTCCTTCTGTCTGCCATTCGACTGCCGGCGCGCTGAGCGCGGCGAGCAGCATCATCAGTACCATTATGCTCGAGCGCAGTGCGCTCGGAGCTCTCAGATTTCCGTTCATCTTCAATCCATCCAGTTTCTCTCGGCTGTTCCCATTTCGTGTCGGGTCCATCTCCGTTGACAATCCTTGTGTCACAAGTTTACTATTAACCTTGTGTTGCAAGGTTCATCATGGAGTCAGAACTAACAGGCTCTCAGTGAACTGTTTACAGGTGTGTTCGCGGGCGGGGGCATTCGATGCGCGCGCGTATCGCCACTTGTCCAGTAGATTGCATTTGATGAGAGCGGATTCAACTCTCGTCCTCTTCGATGCGTCGCCAGATGTCGCGGACAGTGTGGATGTCTTCATCAGCCTCAAGGTCGCCCTTGAGTCCCACTTCAGTCCCCTCGAACTCGCCGATGAGATCCTTCTCTGCCTCCTCGGGAATCTCAGATTCCTCCTCTCCGGCCGCTTCTTTCTCAGCCTCCTGCGCCGCGAACTGCTGGCGCAGCCGCTCCCGTTCAGCCTCTGCAGTGTTGTCTGTCGGCATCACGAATCGTTCAACATCCGCTTCATCCCCGCCTTCCATAGAGTCAACGAGTTGCTCCCACTCCTCCTTTTGTCGCAGTTTGTGTAACGGTAGGTTGGTCATCTTGAGCAACTTGCGCCTTCTCCTCATGTGACGGATTGATTGATCGAACACGAGGACGGTGAATCCTAGCAGGTTGGCGGCGATGAAACCCTCATTGCGTACGGGCTGGTAAATCCAGTACTGCATGTGGAAATCGATGTTGGACACCTCGGCCACGTTGCTGCGGTCAATCTTGGTTCCATTGGCGTAGAAGAGCTCGACGTGCAGCACGTAGACGCCCCCTGACACTGTGTGGTCCGACGCCGCGCAATCATCTCCGAGGCTGGCATTCCAGGTCCTGATTACCTCCGGGTCCTCAACGGAATCTTCCCTCAGGCTCCACACCACGCGCACGCTCTCGTCCGACGCGGTCTCAGGTCTGAATGAGCACTCAATGTGCAACGGCAGGTCGCGCCCGAGGACTTGAGGCACCTCCATATTATGCCACTCTCGGAATCCTGAGTCCGGCTCCATCACGGGATGTTCAGTAGCCATTGGCACGGCGGAGATCCAGATGAGATTGAGCAGCAGCCAGAATATCAGCGCCGTCCATGGCCTGACTGGCTTCAGTTTTGCAGAGGCCTTTCGCTTCTTACGAGCCTCCTGCTCGGCTTCCTCCATGTGTCTCATCGCCCCTCGAACAGGATGTCGAGAACCTCATCCATCCATTTCAGTTTCTTGAGTTTGATTTGCCCGTCGGTGTCTCCGCTCCAACGTCCAACTAGGTCGCTTTGGAAGCCCAGCAGCCGGATGTCTGCAGGCGCGCATCCGAGTGCGGCAAGCAGGCATGCGGCCCTGTCCCCATCGGTGAATCCCCCGGGATTGTCCGCGCCGCGCAGGGTGGTCGATGTCTGGTGAGTGAGGATGAGGGGCGGCGGGGCGGCGGAATCAGAGAACGCAGTGAGCAGAGTGCGCCATTCCTGTTCATTGTCGCCGTGAGCGTGCACCGCGAACGGCACGCCTTGACTGGCTGCAGTGAGCAGCCGGTCCAGTCCACCATCCCCGTCGGATACAACCAGCAGCAGACGTTGACGAGCCACTTCTGCGACGCTTGCCGGGAGTTCCTCGATCACTCCAACGCCACCATCGGCGGCGACGAGCGAGCATCCGGCAGCGAGAGCGCTGATGACATCAATCGGTTCCACCGCGGCTCCTAGCACGGCCGTTGGCTGACCTTTGGCAAGCTTCCCCTTGAGCGAGGCGAGTGTCGCCTCGCGCATCGTCTGCGACCAGGCGCCGATGCGCACTTCTTCAACCGCAGTTACCAGTGCCACAGCGCTGGCGCGATCATCCACCTCGTCCCAGCCGAATGCTTCACGAAACCGTCCTTGGATTGTGAACAATCGCTCGTCCACGAGCTCTAGACGACCTGTGTTCGACTCGGTCAACATCTGCGCCCCCAGACAAGCCGGCGACGGCCTCAGAGTTCAAGAACCCGCACACCGAGGAGATGGCTGCTCATGCCCGCTCCATTGCGCCCTTCACCAATCACCGACCCGGTGGTACTCGCTCGTTTTCCCTTCCTGCCACAGGGAGAGCAGTGGATCAAGGAACTCAGAGAACAGAACGACGTTGACTTGGATAGCCTGGTGAATGCGGATTGGCTAGAGGAGGCCAGAGTCCGAGGAAAAGTGCGCATGTTGGAATCGATTGTGCATGACAAGGGCATCGACGCCGACAGCCGTATGGACATCCATACCGACTATGGACAGATGGTCGAGGGGCTTGGCTACTACTTCGCCATGTTCGTTGTTTGCGCGTCACTCGACGAGCGTCTGTTGAAACGCTGGGTGGAGGGTGAGGCGACCCGCGCTGACAATCTTCTTTCGACCACTTCTGACGCCGAGTTGTTCGATACCATCGCTCGCACCTACCTCTCTGACCTGCGTCGACATGACCCCCCTGAAGGTGATTCGGCGACACCCCATCTCCATTCTCCCCGCGCGCGAGGTGGAGATGATAGATCATGGGAGATTCCTCTGGCTGATTTCGTGGAGTTGGCCCCACGCATCACCGGTTCATACTGGAGGCTGATCAATAGGCCGGTCGCCGGCGGCTGGGTGCTGATGAACGGGACGGCACGTGAGGATTCTCAGGGGCGACTGTCTCGATTGATCAAGGAACGCATACGTGAGCAACTCATCACTCGCTGTCAGGCGAACATCTCGCGCATGGATGAGCAGGTGACTGCAATGCTCGCCGAGCCTGTGGGCATGATTGTGGCAGAACTTCAGACACAGCGTGGCAGGGAGGTGCAGGTGACAGCCGCCGAAAAGGGAGATTGGTCGCCTTGCATGCTGGCGGCGATTACCGAGTTGAATGCAGGTGAGAATGTCAATCACGCCGGCCGTCGCTTTCTCGCCAACATGAGCCGAGCGCTCGGTCTTCCGCCAAAGCAGTGCGCTGGCTTCTTCGTCAACGCGCCCGATTACGACGAGAACACCACTAACTACCAGGTGGCTCAGATCTACGAAGCGGAATACACTCCTGAGAAGTGCGACACTCTGGCACTCAACAATCGCTGCCCCGTTGCCTCTGGTCTGGTCGAAGACACGCTCTGCCGCATGGAGTGGCTCACTCATCCGTTGAAGTACGTGCGCGCGAGGCAGCGCGCCCGCCAGCGTGATGCACAGGTGGCCGACGCGCAGGATACGCCTGAGGCGATGCCGGATGGAGCAGCAGAATCAGGCTCTGATGCTCCCGACGGCGCCGAAACACATCGATTATCTGATTGATTGTGGACTTCGACACGACGGCAGATGGTTGATAGCGGAGCCGCGACCCTGACCTTTTCAGCAGCAGCGTTGGAGGATGGTCCATGACGCGAACGTTGGTCATCTCGGTGGACAGGGACGACGACCTGGGTAAGAAGGCGGGCATCCGCGGCCCGGTGGTCGGCAGGAAGGAGGTGCTGACAGCGGCCTTGCGATTAGGAATCGCCGACCCCGAGGAGAGTGACACCAACGCCATTCTGGGGGCATTGCACCTGCATGACCAACTCAAGGAGCAGGCCGAAGGGACGGACGAGGTCGACGTCGCCGTGCTCACTGGTGACGAGCGGGTGGGAGTGCGCAGTGACCGGGCCATCTCGCAGCAACTCGAAGAGGTGATTGAGAAGTTCCAGCCCGATCGCGGCATGCTGGTCACTGATGGCGCTGAGGACGAAAGTATCCTTCCACTGCTGCAGTCGCGCCTGCACATCGATCACGTGCAGAAGATCATCGTGCGCCAGAGCAAGGGCATCGAGGGGACCTACTACTACCTCACCAAGGCAATCGAGGACGAGAAGTGGCGCGCACGTCTGCTCGTACCGCTCGCAGTCGTCCTGATTCTGCTTGGCCTCGGCATAATATTGCCAAATGGTGGTGTGATCATCGGGATGATGCCACTGCTCATCGGCATCTACCTGATGGCGAAGGGTCTCGGAGCAGAACAGCATCTGAACCACATCATGCGCGATATGCGTGAGAACGCCGATGCGGCCATGGGGTCGTCGCTGTTGTGGGCGTTCACCATATTCTTCTCCATCTTCGCACTCGCTGAGGGTTGGCGTGTCTATGGCGTGGCGATGGATTCCTACCCGGGTGCACTTGAACTCGTGCTGCTGGTGTTACAGGGTGCGCTAGCTTGGATAGTGCTCGCCTTCCTCGCGTTCGCGCTCTCATTGCTGGTGCTGCGTTGGAAGCGGGGCACGTTCAGTGGTCGAACGCTGCAGATAATTGCTTTCGGCATCGTCATCTGGACGCTGGCGAGCGCGACGCTCAGGGTATCGCTGAAGGTGCTGCAGGGCCAGGAATACGGTTTCGAGCCTAGCCAGATTTGGGCTGACTGGGACCTCGCATTCTGGGCCATCCTAGGATTCTGGTTAGTACGCACCATCGTGCGCTCGGCTGCTGAACGGGATGAGACCGGGCGCTATTGGGGCATCTGAGTTCGGACACTTCTGTCCTATCTTGACTCTTAGAATCCTTGAGATGGCGGCTGTCCGGTCTGTGGCTGCTGCTGCTCGAATGCTGGATGAATCGCACCGCCAACCGGAACTCCTGGCTGAATCTGCTCCTGCACTACACCAGCCTGCCCAGCAATCGGCTGACCGGGAATTTGGCCGGGTTGTACCATCATTACTCCCATCTGCTGTGGCGGGTCCTTGAGCACGAAGATGAAGATGACACCTAGCCCGAGAACGCAGACTGAGCAACAGAGGCCCCAGAAACCCAATCCGAATGCCATCGCTCCACCCAAGTCGATGGTTTGTTCCCGAATCATGACGTCACCGTCGCCGGTGAACTTGACCTCCCAGGTCCCCTCAGTCATTACCGAGATATCGCCAACGTAGGTGTATCCGGCCCATTCGTAGTATTCGCAGTCATTATGTTCCTCACATGGAATGAATCGACTGTCCGCATCGCCGCCGATCAGTTCGACATCGACTGTCTTCCCCTCCTCTACGAATACGTAGTAGATGCCCATCACCCCGAAGTTTCCTTCGTATGTTGTGGGTGAGGTTCCGGTCCACTTCTCCGTCCCAGTTGGGTTCTCCACTAAATCGCCCATGAAGGAGCCTCCGCCGGCGACCAATGCCACGATGCTGCCAATCAGCATCACGGCTCCGACTCCGAGGGTAATCTTGGTCATGATATGCATGTGGACCACACCTATTCTCGCTGTTATCTAGTTATTTCCGGAGGGTGCGTACACTCATGAGTGAAACATCGATTCAGTGGAGCAGTTGGGACAGGTCACCTTGATCGGTCGGGTGGCGGGGATGCCCAGAGGAACACCGCAACTGGGACACATGATTGCCTGTTCTACCTGTGCTTGCCTGTCCGTCCCGTCGTGGCTCGGGTCGTAGCGAACGCGGTAGCGGTGAGCGTCCTGTAGGTAGTTGGCAGACTGACCATCAGGGAGTGTCTGGGCCTGCACCTGATCCTCGATGTCAAGTGAGTTGGGCACTGGAGTCGCCCCTCCGGACTGGTAAGCCTTCATCTGGGTGAGAACCTCTTCGGCTGTGATGCTGTGCTTGCGAGCGATACGGTCGAGCGCCAGCGTACGGTCGTAATCATCCATCGCCAACAGTTCCTGCAGCACGGTTGCCGAAACCTGTGTCATCGCCGATGGCTTACCTCGCTCAGTCATAGAACTTGGCTCGATTCGCCCGTGAAGAATCTGGCTCACGCCGATGCATTTGATTCAAATAGGGCAGGCTGTCCGGCCGGCTCAACGAGAGGACAGAAATGGGACTACTCAAGAGCAAGAAACGGACTGCAACGATGCCTGGGAATCGCGCAGCTGAGGTGGCCACGCGGCACGTCCACCAGCGCACGGCAAAGGAGATTCGCAAACTGACATGCGGACGGGTAATGCTCGTTGCGCACGAGGTGGATGAGATGGATTCGATGGACAGTGTGATGCGCACGATGATAGCGAAGGATTGGGATCATGTGATGGTAACCGATGACCGAGGTGTTCTGGTTGGCCGGGTACACGCCGTCGACCTGTTGAAGCTCATCGGGCGCAACAGAATCAACCGCGAACTCCACTGGATGGAGGTAGTTCCCATCTCAGAGGCGGTTACACAGCCTCCACTTCAGGTGTCCACGCAGACTCCGCTGATGGCCGCCGTCGCGCTGATGCTTACACACGACCTGAACCAGATTGCAGTCGTCGATGGCGAAGGTGGGCTGGTGGGCATGGTGTCCAACGCGGTAGTCGCTCGACACCTTCCCCGATTCCTTCTCTGAGCCCTGCTCATGGAATCAGCCGCTGCGCCAGCAGCGCGGAGACAGCCACGGCAAGCCCATCGAGGCTGTATCCATCGGGTGTTTCACCACTGATTCTCATGCTCGCAGAGGTCTTCGCCTCGGTTCCCGAGTTGCGTACTCCTACACTGACCGCCGCGCCGTCGAGTCTCCCCTCGAGCAGCAGCAATGCGGGCTCGCCAGACACCTCGACGCGATGCCAGTCGGTCAATTCACCTCTTTCTGACAGTTGTTCCCTGACGAATATTTCCACTTCGTCCGCCAGTTCATTCTGACCGTCCCACCGGGTCCGCTCTGCGCCAATCACGGAAACACGGCGCTTCCAGCCGGCCTTGAATCCGATTGGCGTTGGTCTGCTTGACTGTGCCAGAGAGGCTCGGGCACAGAGCACCGATAGCAGGGTCGCCGCCCCATCACCCACGAGACTCCAATGCTGCGGCTTGGTCGGATGCGGTGCAGGCATGACCAGATGACCGGAGTCCTCGCAACCTATTCTTGCAGGCACCTGGTCACCCCAAAGCAGTCTTTCTGGAGATTCATCCGGTGGCATCAGTGCGTGGGCGAGCCATCGGTCCCCTACCGCGGTCTGGATGCAGTTCACAGGCTCGTGGAAACGGTCGAGTGATGCAGGCAGCGCTAGGTCAGTCTCGATTGTGCACGCCAGCGTCCAGCCATCGGTCATGCCGCTGGCGTGGGCTGCTCTGAGGATGTCATCAGCCATCCGATCACCATCGACGACGCGAACCCCATCCCCTGTCGCTTCGAGTAGAAGGCAGCGGTCACCGTCGCCGTCGAGCGCCGCTCCTACGAGTTGCCCCTCTTCCCAAGGTGGCATCCCATCGTTCTCCCGGAGCCGTTCTGCGACCGCTCTGATCAGTGCATGGTGATGAGTGCCCTCGACCAACTGCTCATGCGACCATGAATCCGTGGGGGATAGCCCTCCGGCTCCGCACTCGTAGTTGATCTCCTGCTTCCTGTCCGATACCTCGACAGTGGGTAGTCCGCGCCGGGATATGCCCGTCGCTAGCCAATCGGTCGCCGCTCCGCCGCTGCTATCGAGCAGAAGTCCGATTGGAGCTACCACGTCGGACCAATCTCGTTCATCGAAATCCATGTCGAACATCTGCTCGAACAGTTCGAGCCTGCGTTTCAGTCCCATCCGATAGGCTCGCAGGCCATCGATTCCGTCTTCTGCATTCCCGGATGCATCGCCGTCATTCGCATCGGCTGCTAGGTCCCATGCGACTTCGGAGATGCGGTCCTCCAACGCTGGCATCGACTTGTATCCGTGGCGATCGAACAACTTGACCCCCGAGTCGGACGCAGGATTGTGGCTGGCAGTCACCATCATGCCGCCATCGGCGTCGGCTTCAAGCATACAGTGGTGCAGCCCCGGAGTGGGCACCTCCCCTACTCGATGCACCCTGCAGCCGCCCTCGACCAGTCCTTGTTCGAGCGCGTCCACCAACTCGGCATTGCGCGGTCGACGGTCCCAGCCGATTACCACCAGCGGAACATGACCATCAGGTCGTGGGTTGTTCAAATCAACCTCATGCTCTCCGATAACAAGCCCGGTCGCCTTCCCTGCGATGCGCATCGTAGATGCAGATAATTCCCGTTGCAGAATCAGATTTTCAATTGGATTTTCAGAGTCAACAGAGTCGACCACCTTCCCGCGAATACCGTCCGTGCCGTGCAATCTCGGCCGGCTCATCTCGTCACTCCCTGAGCACCGAGCCAGCGGGGTGAGCTCCCGAGACGGTGACATTGGGCCAGACGTTGCAGCGCATACCGAGCACGACACCAGGATTTGTGACTGCGTTGCAGCCGAGTCCAGTGCCCTCGCCGAGGATTGCTCCGAACTTGCGCAACCCCGAGTCGACCGGGTCACCCAATCCGCGGACGAGCACGTTGCGCCCGTCATTCCGGAGATTAGAGAGTTTGACCCCTGCTCCTAGGTTGACGTCTCCACCGAGCAGGGAATCCCCGACGTAGTTGAAGTGTGGTGCCTTGGCCCCCGGAAGTAGTACAGAGTGCTTCACCTCGGTGGCATGTCCGACTACCGCACCAGAACAGATCCATGAATCACCCCGCAGGTAGGCAGCGTGGCGCAGTTCCGCTCCAGTTCCCACGTAACACGGCCCTTCGATTTTCACGCATTCAGAGATTGACGCACCTTCGCAGATGTGTACGACTCCGCCGGTCTCGTCGACGCTGACTCCCTCGCTCAGATCATCTGGCACCCGTGAGCCCAGTTCGGCCAACAGCGCCCCCAATTGCGCGGCCACTCCGTCTTCCCGTTCCTTGTCCAGCAGCACCCAGGCTGGTTCTCCACCAGGCATCAGCGGGACGCCGTCACCTGCCTCGAGCGAAGGGAACAGGGCTGCTGCAGTGCAATCCACGTACTGGGCACGAGTCGGTTCCGCACTAAGCCTTTGCAGCCGTCTGCACCTCATCCGAGCGGTGTAGGTGCCGCAGCCAGCACCTCGTAGCTGCATCCGGGGGCGAACTTGTCGAAGTTGCTGGCGAACATCAGCGCCAACTTGTCGGCCATTGCATCGTATTCGGATTCATCATCCCAGGTTATTTTGGGATTGAGGATTTCGTCGGGCACACCCGGACAGGAGAGCGGAATCTCGAACCCGAACCGTCTGTCTGTCGTCCATCCGACATCATTGAGAGTACCGTCTAGTGCAGCGTTCAGCAACGCTCGCGTCCAACGTATCTTGATTCGGCCGCTGTTGCCGTATCCACCAGCAATCCATCCTGTGTTCAGCAACCAGCACGAGGCATCCTGCTCGGCGACTTTGCGCGACAGCAGGTCGGCGTAGACCGAAGGATGCCTCGGCATGAACGGCGCGCCGAAGCAGGCGGAGAAAGTGGCGCTCGGCTCGACGACCCCCACCTCGGTTCCAGCGACCTTGGCGGTGTATCCTGAGATGAAGTGGTAGGCGGCCTGTTCGGGTGTCAGTCGTGAGATAGGTGGTAGCACCCCGAAGGCGTCGCAAGTGAGGAAGACGACGTTGCGTGCGTGCCCTCCGCGGGAGTCGTGCACACGATTATCAATCGAGGTGAGCGGGTAGGAACCGCGTGTGTTCTGAGTGAGCGAGACGTCGTGGAAATCAGGAACTCCATCTGCACCAAGGATGACGTTCTCGAGTATGGTACCCCGCATGCGCGTCGTGGCGAAGATCTCCGGCTCGTCCTCGGGAGAGAGGTCGATCATCTTGGCGTAGCAGCCCCCTTCGAAGTTGAACACGCCTGCCTCGTTCCAGCCGTGCTCGTCATCCCCTATCAGTGGCCTGTTGGGATCAGCTGAGAGAGTGGTCTTCCCCGTTCCGGAGAGTCCAAAGAAAACTGCACAATCTCCTTCCTGTCCAACGTTCGCAGAGCAGTGCATTCCTAGGTGCCCCCTACCGGGAAGCAGGTGGTTCATCACGCTGAAGATGCATTTCTTCATTTCTCCAGCATAACGCATGCCACCGATGATCACCTGCTTTTCTGAGAAGCAGATGATGACGAATGCCTCCGAGTTCAGACCTGATTCGTCGTTCGCCTCGAAGTGCGGTGCGTGCAGTACGGTGAACTCGGGGATGTGTGGCTCGTTCTGTTCATCGGCGGGTCGAATGAACATGTTCTCGGCGAACGCAGCATGCCAGGCGTTCTCCGTCACAATACGGATGGCGAGTTGCTCCTCTGGGTCGGCGCCTGCGAACAGGTCCTGTACGAACAGGCGGTCACCATTCGACAGATGTGCCTGCACCTGCGCACGCATCCGCTCGAACACCTCGTAGGTTGTCGGAACGTTCACCTCACCCCACCACACATCGTCTTCCGTGGCGGGTTCGCGCACGATGAAGCGGTCCTTCGGTGAGCGGCCAGTCCGGCTTCCTGTTCGAGTGACGAGCACCCCATGCGCTGACAGCACACCTTCGCCCGCGGCGGCGGCCATGTCGATTAGTTCAGGTGTTTCAAGGTTCCAGTGGACATCGCCACTCGGAGTCACTCCGTGCGCCTCAAGTCCGGACACGATTCCAGCCCCTGAACCCGCCACAGTGGCGAGTGTCATGAAGCCCGCCGGGCGCGTCCCGTCTTAGAATGCATCGGAATGAAGGTGGAGCCGTGCCATGCCCCCTCGTTCACCCCCCGTCCCCGCGAATGTGTTCAGGCCGAGGTCGGGGCCGGCCACTTGTTAATGGCAGTCTGACCCCTCCCCGTTTCAATGAGCGACGAGTCCGAGTCATCTGAAGACGATGTCATCCGTGAGCGAAAGTTCCGCTTGCAAGGCGGCATCGACCTCGCCAGTTTCCTCGGCGATGACGGGCTCGATGAGACAGTGGAGCCTGCGTCACTCCCTGAGGCTGCACAGCAGGAGGAATTGGAGGATATCGCCATGGGTGAGGTGTTCGACCCATTCGCTGACGGGCCAAGACCCGGAGATGTCCAACCGGATGGCACTGTCAGGTTGCCGCCGGAGATGGATACCATCACGGAGTTTGCCACCACTGGTGAGAAACGGTTGCACTGGGGCCTGATGGTCTCAATGATAGTCGTCTATTCCGCGGTCGGATTCATCCTTGGGACCTACGACGGAATCCCGCCGCTGCTCGGGTTGTTCTCTCTGCTGGGACTAGCGCTGTTCGGCTTCTGGCTGGGGGAGCGTTGGGTCCCAGATCCAGGCATGCACATCCTCGGTGTCACTTGGGTGATCATCACGATGAAACTGCTCTACGGGCTTACCATTGACCTCCACCATTGGGAGTTATGGGGTATTTTCCCTATCGATGCCACTACACTCGGACTGTTGCTGCTGGCGCTGGTCGTGCTGAACGTACTCGTCGCCTATCACCATGACCACGACGCTATCGCCGCGCAGGCGACGCTGGTGCTGCTGGCGATCGGCTCCGGCGCTGGCGCCGTATACGGTCAACTCGGAGTTGCCGCTGGCATCATCTTGGCCACGCTGCTGCTGCATGGGTTGGCTCTGCATCGTAAGAGTGGGAATCTCGCGTCGTTGGGGGTGGCCGCATCCAACATCTGGATCGGCCTGCACGCCTTCAGTCAGAATTGGTCCATTGGAGCGCTGACACTGGTTCGCTTCGAGGATCCACTGCTGCTGTTCCTCCTGCTCACGGGCGTCAACGCACTGAACGCCACGATGGCCACCCGCTTCGCTCGCGAGGAGAACTGGTTCAGTCAGGGCCTGTCGCTGCTCGGGCTTGGTAAACCCGGACTGTGGTCGGTGTCCATCGGATTAGCGATGATCGGAGCCCTGCTCGCTATCTCCTCTCATCGAGTGGAGACCAGCTATTCGCTCGGTATGGTGACGATGCTGCTCGCCACCTTCGGCGGTTCCTATCTCGTGGTGCGCGGTGTGGAATCGTGGAGAGTGTTACGTCAGCTATCCGCCGGTATACCGGTGCTGCTGCTGCTCATCATCCTCGAGTCGGGTGCGTTCAGTGCCCCCTTCGGGCTCGATGGATATGATGTGTTCACCACTCTGGCGGCTGCGCTGACCGCCTACGTTCTGCTCTCCCATCAGGCCGCCGTCAGCGACCATGTCCTGTGGATCGGTAGCATCGTCATGGTGCTGCTGCTCACCATTCTCGTTCCGGCGAGCACCACTGAGGCGGGAGGCGACGGCGGGCTGCTGCTGTTGGGGACACTAACCGTGGTGCATCTGGGAACCGCCACGCTCGCCATCCTGCGTCGCTCGCCCTCATTGGCCGGGGTAACGGTGCTAACTCCCTGGCTGTGGACCTTGACGGTCACCCTGTGGGCAGGGGGTGCGCGCACGTTCAACGCCGCCAAGCAGGTGTGGGAACTGGACAGTGGCATCGTTGCATATGACGGCTGGATGCTGGTTGGATATCTCATCACCGCTACACTGTTGCAGTATCCGGTCAATCGTCAGTTGGGTGATACTGGAGTCAATCTGGCAGGCCGTCTGATCGGTTTGTCCGAAATGGGCGCTCGCCTACGTGACAGCGGACTGATGCGTCTGTGGAATCTGGGTTTCCTAGCCGCTCTGGTCGTCTGGATGGCGGCCACTCGACCGGAATCCATGCCTGGCTACGGACTGCTGTTCGGGCTGTCAGCGCTGCTGCTGGTACATATCGGGGCCCAGTGCGAGGGTAGGCATCAGGACAACCCGCGCACACTGTTCATCCTGTGGGGAATCACCGCCGCTTGGCTACAGTGGAAATACGGTCTGGACGCCGCCTGGATGTTGCTGACGACAGCCGTCGGCGTGGCGCTGGTGTTGTTCGACGACAAACCGGAATCTGAGTCCCGCGTACCGGCGCTGCTCACGCTGATGATGGGATTTCTCGCTCTGGAGGCGACGTTGTTCAGCTTGGACCAGTTGACCGCCACATTGCTCGATGGGAATGTGTTGACATCGCCATCCATCACTGGTTGGGTGCTAATCGGTTGCGTAAGTGCAGTGCTTGGGCTCTATCTACCGCGCGCTGGCCACCTTGAGGAACTGCTCAAACCGGCAGCGGCCTCAGTGGTGATGCTGTTCACGGCCATTCGCGCCACCTCACTGGAAGGCATGCTATCAATCCAGTTGTTGTTGGCTGGCCTGTTGTTCGTGCTCTCAGGGGTGTGGCTAGCCGCACAAGGTGAAATCCGCTCGGAGTTGAAGGTGGTTGGCCGACGTTCAGCCCGCGAAGACAAACTTAGCCGGTTGCAGATGGTGCAGGACGCACTCTCAGAGCAGGAACTGATTGGCGGGCCTGAGCAATTGCTACTGAAAGGTGGTGATGTAGAAACTGTAGAACCCTCGCTCGACCTGACCGAACTTGATGACGTCCCTGCGTCAGAAATGCTCCCATCCGCACCTGCCTCGGGCGCGCCCGCGCCTGCTCACGCGAGCATGCGCACATATCACTTCACAGACGAGGATCTTGCCTCTCGGGCGGCGGACTCGGCAGGACAGGAATTGGCGCGGAGCCTCTCGCAGGCAGTATCCACGGGGAACGTGAAGGTAATCGCCCCTGAACTGTACGAGTTGGCGGAGAAGCAGAAGAAGCGGGCGAAGCGGTCGGGGGCATCGGGTGCGCAGGACCTGATGTTCGGCGACATCCATCATCGGCCTGTGGTGGTGATGACGTTCATTGCTGGTGTGCTGTTGTTCGCCGCATGGAATGCCTACATGGCTGGAACGGCCGCAGCAGGAATATTGGCGCTGGCGAGCGTCATCTGTCTGTTGCTCATCTTCATCTCTCGCTGGCGAGCATCCTCCAACGAGTTGACGCTGCCGGATATCATGGGAATGGAGACTCCGTTCGCCATGACGATGATCGGTTTGAGCATCGTTCACTTCGTTGGTCGTCAGGCCCCCGGTTCGAGAATGGTGGAACAACTCGACCTAATGGTGCTCATCGCAGCTCTCGTGCTGCTTGCCGGAATCTCGCTCATCGGGCGCCGGGATCTCGCCATGCGTATCCCGTCGGCGCTCGAGTGGGTGGTCTACTGCTTGCTGGCCTCCCGAATCGGAGGGGCCATACTCGCAGGCAGCATGCCGATGCCACTGCTCACCAATCCGTTCGCGTTCGACAGTGAACTCACTTGGACTGGTGCCTGGCTACTTCTCGAAGGCGTGCTGTTCGGCATCGTTGTCCTGTGGGACTGGATTGAGGGTATGCGCGCCAGCCGTGGCCTTCCCGACGCTCGCGGTGCTGCGGGAAGAGGTGGCTGGGTCGTGATGATCACAATGCTCTCATTCGGCCCGGCTGCGCTGCTGGCAATCGCCCTAGGCCTGCGCCGAGCCTTCCAATGGAGCCAGCCGGCCGCTGCTGCCCTTGACGTGCTCGCCATCGCCGGTGCTTGGCTGGCGTTGATCGCATGGGTGGAGCCGCTCGCCGACACTCTTCCGTGGGCGCTGATTGGACTCGGGCTGTTGATGCTCGCCGCCACTGCTGCTACCATCCCCATGCGCGCACAGCGCTGGACTGCCGCCTGGTCGTGGAATGCTCACGGTCTGCTGCTGCTCGGTCTGCTGCTGTTGTTCCTAGGGGTCACGCCGTTCATGTCCATCGCGTTGCTCGCCCTATCTCTCACCATATGGGTGGCAGGAATTCTGCAACTGCGCCGTTCGCTGCGCATCTGGGGTGCGGCAGACCTTGTGCTGGCCATAGTCGCAGGCCTGCTTTCAATCCAGACCGTGGTCAATCCCATCGGCCTGCTGCTGATGCTCATCGCACTCGGTATCGTCCTTGGCATCGTTGCCTGGCTCGGTCAGCGCTACGAGGGACAACTCGCTGTGGATTGAAGTTCACACACCCTACAAGGGGCTGTTCGGCACGCCGCGCGTGATGGAGAATTGAAAGCCCAACTTTGATGAGAGACGGGCACCCGAACCAAACCGATGGGCGGCCCTTGGATAAGCGACGAGCGGGAGGACCCGCCGATTCCACTCGGTCTCAACGAGATGACCATCCCGCGCGCTGCCATCCTCGCTTCGATAGGTACCATCGCAATACTACTGCTATCCATGATCTGGGTCGGCTGGGGAGCGTACGTGTTCGTCGGCCAACTCGACAAGGCATTCGCCACCGTCGATGAGGACTCGATCAAGGATGGTGACCGCTGGACTTGGGAGGTGATGCTGCTGTTCGAGACATGCGAGCCGCGCGACGACGCCTGGGTGTGGCCGGAGAACCTCTCGGCACAGGACGAGCCGTTCTGGCTGCCCGGGGAATTGAGTTGTGAGTGGGAGCACCAAGGATCACAGGACAGGGCAGTGTTCGCCATCAACAACGCCGGCAACGAAACCCTCGATTTGCAGGTGTCGCTGAGTACGGAGAACGTCATCGTAACCCACCCTTCGGGCGGCGTGGTGACCGTGGAGCCCGATTCAGCAGAACTGGTAGCCTTGCAATTGACGGGTGACATAGAGGAGGAGACGTTCGTCATCACAGTCGCCCACGCCACTGTCAGTGAAGCGCGGGTTGAACTCGAGGTGCATATGCTCGCCGACTCGACCCCGATGAATCTGCATTCATCCCCTGGCCAACGCATGACTGTACACTACCATGTGTGGATTTACGACACCGGAGAGGACCTCGATGAGGGAGACCTTCCAGCGACTGCAGGGGAGGATCCGATGTGTGAAACCGGAGCTCCGTGGCTCTGCTACATCAAGGGATTCGGATGGGGCTTGGTCGGGCTTGATTGCATGACCGACCGTTGCCTGTTATTCGATGGCTCCACCCATCGCGTTCTGCTGCCCCCTGAACTCGCCTACAAGGACCGTCCAGACCGAGAACCGGCGAACAACCAGTGGCTATTGTTCGAGTTGAGCGTCAACGAACTCTACCTTTGAGTCAGGTCACCTGAGCGAAAAGTGCAAATCACCCACCGCCATCCTGTCACAGGTCGCACCATGTTGTCAAGCCCCACCGCCATCGCACTATCGCCTGATCTCTACGGTCATGCCGAGGTTGTCGCTCCGCTCGACAGTCCTTCAGAGGATGGCATCCGCGCCATGTCTGCGAGCATTCCTCCCCCACTGCACCTCACCGCTTACATGCGTCGGATGTCAACACCGTGGCCAGTTTGCCTGATGCGGGCTGAACAGCTTGCGGAGCGCCGGCTCGCCGATGGCAAGATACTCGACCCAGCCTGTGGCTCCGGAATGCAGTTGTTCGCCTACTGTGCCCGCCTGCGTCGCTCGGGAATCGGCATCGAGATAGATTCCGATGCTGCTTTGCTGGCTGCCGCCAACGGACAGCGCATCGCCGATGTGCACGGCGATGTCTGGGTGGGTGGCAGCAACGTCCTCGTAGGGGACGGTCTCGATGCTGCCGCAGCAATGAACTCTGTGCGCGCAAATGGGCGTAGCATCGCCGTGCTGCACGTCGATCCTGCACGTCCGCGGGATGCACAGCGACATTCCATGGATGAGATGCAGCCCCCCCTCCCCAAATTGTTGTCTTCTTGGGCGCCATATCTGGCCGAGGGTCCGGCTGGACCCGGGTTGATCATCGACCTCTCGCCGCGGCTGTCCGACGAGCAGATGTTGACGGTGGAGCAGTTGCTGCACTCAAACTGGCCAGACGCTCCACTCACTTGGGAATGGGTCTCAACCGGCCACGGTCGCATCGACCGGCTGTCCGCTTGGTTCGGTTCCGCCGCCGACCCGCGTTGTGATGCGCGCATCCTACGTCTGCTCGCCAACGGTGAGGTCTACTGTCTAGGGGGATCGAGTGACTTTCCTGTAGCAGAGATCGGTGTACCACCCCAGGAGGGTGAATGGCTCACCATCGTGGACACTGCATTGGTGGCCGCCGGCCTGCACGACGAGTGGATTGAGCGCGCCCTGCCGCGAAAATCCGAGCATCGATGGCTGCGCTCCGAAGGTCGCCGACCGCTGCTGCTATCCTCGGCCGAGCCGCGTATGCACGACCCCGAGGTGGATGCGTTCGTAGCGAGCACCGGCAAGGTAGCCGGTCGGGTGAAGCGACCTCCAACAGTAGCGAACATCGATTCGTTGCTCGTCACCATTCGCTCGGCGTACCTGTCGAAGTTGACCTTGCGCTGTGCTCTTGACCCCGACGAGCAGCCGAACATCCAGCGGGAACTCGATCGGGCAATGCGCATCTATCCGCGTGGCCGGCGTGGATTCCTCGTCGACCTGCCCACAGACGATGGCGTCAACTGGTTCGTATGCGTCGAGCCTGACGAGAGCAATTCCCAGTGAATCGGCTCAATACAGGGAGCCTCGGATATAGGAGTGGACCTAAGTCCCGCCTACGGCGGGCTTCTGGCATTCATCATGCGAGTTAAATAGGGAGGGCAGGTCCGAGAGCCGCTGGCCCAGTCAGCCACCGGGAGACCGGTGAACTCGGGGGAACCGAACATGGCACGAGCAGACGATGTTGAGCGCGGTGCTGATTTCAAGTACATTCTCCGGCTTGCCAACTCTGACGTCGACGGATTGCGCCAGATAGCGATGGGTCTTACCGGCATCAAGGGCGTCGGGATTCGGACCGCCATATCGCTGTGTGACAATGCCAACATCCCCCGGAACAAACTCGGTGGAGATTTGACCGATGAGGAGGAGAAAGCGCTCAAGGAAGCGCTTGAATCTCATCCTGAGGCAGTTCCGGAATGGATGCTCAACCGCCAGCGGGACTTCGCCACAGGCGAGGAGTTGCATCTTTTTGCTCAAGAGGTCACAATGACCCAGAAAGATGACATCGATCGTATGCGTGCTGCCAAGAGTTACCGCGGCGTCAGGCACGCCAGCGGTGCACGAGTGCGAGGCCAGCGGACCAGATCCAACGGACGCACGGGCCTTACTCTCGGTGTCGAGAAGAAGAAGGAGAGTTGAGGTGAACTAGATGGGACATCCGAGATTCGCCAAGCGTCGCTGGCAGGGGCCTAAACACCCATGGATGTCCGAGCGAATCACTGAGGAGAAACAGTTGATCACAAACTACGGCCTAGGTAATGGAAAAGGCATTGGCGGCCACCGTGAGATCTGGAAGGCGCGCAGTAAGTTGCGTCGCTGGCGCCAGAATGCCATGAAGTTGATTGGAAGGGTCGATTCCTCCGAAGGCCACTTCGCCCGCGAGAAGGAGGACTTGATCCACTCGCTTCAGCGGCGCGGGTTGCTGGGTGAGGGAGCGCAGATAGACGACGTTCTGCGACTGTCGGTCGACCACGTCCTAGCCCGCCGTCTGCAATCCCAGGTCTACTTCAAGGGCCTCGCCTCGAGCATGTCACAGGCTCGCCAACTGTTGGTGCACAACCATATCTCCATCGGCGACCAGGTGATGACCGTGCCCAGTTACATCATCACCCGCGCTGAGGAGGAACAACTCAACTACCATCCGAATTCACCGCTTGCGAATACCGGCCATCCGTTGCGCGAGGAAATCGAGGAACTTCGGGCAGCCGCCACCTACGAAGGCGAAGAGCCCGAGACACCATCAGGTCCGGAAGCACCCGAGTCGGATGACTTGGTCGAACTCGCCGAAGCGGCCGCCGCCGCTCCCTCAGCCGAGGATACAGTAGCTGGAGGTGAAGCCTGATGACCAACCGCACATGTATCATTCACATCTTCAGCTCGTACAATAACGTCCTGATGAACGCCACCGACCTGACTGGGGCTGAGATGATCGCCAAGTGTACCGGTGGCCAAGTCGTGAAGAAAGGCGCCGACAAGGGGAGCCAGTTCGCTGCCACTCGAGCGGCTGAGCGCATCGCTGAGTCGATCAACGACCGTGGCTTCACGCAGGCGATAGTTCGCTATCGTGGCCCGGGTGGCAACCGTAGCGCCAATACCGGACCAGGAGCGATGCAGGCTGTGCGCAGCCTGCAGCGTGCTGGAGTACAGGTGACGCGCATCGAAGACTGCACACCTCGTCCGCATGACGGAACCAAGCGCAAGGGTGGCCGGCGCGGCCGCAGAGTATGATTCAAGGTGAACACGATGGTCGATATAGAAATCCTGCACGAAGATGACAAGTCAATGCAACTATTGCTCAAGAAGACGGACATAGCGCTGGCCAACGCGCTGCGCCGGACCATGTTGGCAGACGTCCCCAAGTTCGCTATCCATCGCATGCGCATGGACATCGGTATGATTACTGATGAGGCGGATGGTGAGACATACGAGTCGATTGGTGCGATGTCTGACGAGATGCTCGGTCATCGCTGTGCCATGGTTCCCGTACCCACCTTCATCGATGAGTTCCACTTCCAAGACGAGTGTCCCGATTGCAAGGATCTCATACCCGAACAACGTGGTTGCCCGAAGTGTTCGGTCATCTACGCCATCGAACAGAAGGGAACCGAGGATGGACACACCGTCACCGCGGAGCATCTGGTTGTGATGGGCGACATGAAACTGCAGATTCCCGAGGAATACCGAACGATTCCGCTCACCAAGCTCTACAAGGGCCAGTACCTGAAGGCGGTTCTGTGGGCGGTACTCGGTCGCGGCCGCGACCACGCGAAGTTCACTCCGGTGTCTGGAGTAACCTTCCGCCCGCGCCAGCGAGGCATCATGGTCAAGACACGCAAGGCGAAGTTGCTGTTCGACCTTGACCTGAACATCGTTCGCAAGGATTTCTCCAAGGAGGGGATAATCGACGACATCGACAAGGTGGTTCTGCTGAGTTCTGACCTGAATCATGTGGGAGAAGGCACGGCAAGAGAGGCAGAGTTTGATGGGGCGATTGTGCTCGAGGATGTAGAGGGTGAGTTCGTGTTCAGTTTCGAGACCGACGGCTCGATGACCGCCCGCACCTGCTTCGAGCAGGCCTGCAGTGAACTCAATAGTCGCTTCACCGACCTGTCAAAGGACATTGACAACGCTCTATGAGCCGGGTCACGGTTCATCTATGGCGTCTCTCCTGAGGTCGCTCGATGAATCCCGTTCGCGTGCACTGTCCGGCGCACATCACCCTGCTGTTCAGCATACACGACTCAGACAGTCGCCCTAGTCATCAAGGCAGCCGCGGGGCTGGATTCTGCGTTGAGTCCGGTGTGAATGTGGCTGCTGAGATGTCTGAGCGCAGTTCATCGATGGGTGAGAGTGGGGGTGTGTCGAGTCGAGTGAATGTGTGGAATCGAGATGAATCGCTCGTAGATTGCGAAACGGATCCGTCATGCTACAGCCTGTATCGCGATATCGAAGAGCATTTCCGAATCTCAGGATGCTTCGATGAATCTCAGGTAGTGAATCTCGACGTCAGGCTCGAACTCCCGTGCAGTCAAGGATTCGGTATGTCTGCCGCCGGACTTCTTG
Source organism: uncultured Candidatus Poseidoniales archaeon (assembly GCA_964618995.1). Taxonomy (GTDB): domain Archaea; phylum Thermoplasmatota; class Poseidoniia; order Poseidoniales; family Thalassarchaeaceae; genus JAKUTA01. The sequence goes on from CAZUBQ010000016.1 coordinate 35,736, forward strand.
CTGCCGCCGAGGCGTACATCCGGGTTCTCGAAATCAATGAATCGGGGTTGGCCGCCAAGTTGGCACATCGGTTCGAGAGACAGCGCTCGACCGGTCTAGGAGATGTACTAGCGATGTCGGCAGGGGGTGTTGAATTACGCCTCGAGCCAGGAGCACCGCCAGAGCCTGGCGTTGTGAATGGATTCGCCTCGAATGCTCCTGTACTGCTGGTTTGGAGTCCTGGAGAGGGTCGCCATACCAGTGGATACATCGACTCACCGGATTGGAGAGATGACATCAGCGCTGCTGGTGGAGCTGCAGTCAATCGTCTGCGTCAAGGAGAATGGAACGCTGATCGCTGGCCTGAACTGCTCGAGGAATCGCATGTGTTCGCAGAGGCTTCAGGGCTGCTGGCCGAGCCTGAACGGAAGGCGTTGTTAGCGGACGTCAACGCAATCATCGAACGGTCAGCGTACTCAACCGATCTCTGCGCATGCCTGTGCATGCTTGGAGTCAGCGCTGCGGTTGTGCCACGCACGCTCACCAGACCGGTGGACGAGCAGTCGCTCGAGGAACTGGCTGAACAATTGCGTGGGCGTGGCCTTGGCGCACAGGTGACGCGGATTGCGCCGCTTCAGTCCTGAATTAGTTTCGAGAGGTCGAGTGGAGAGGAGTCGAGCAGCAGCGCGCCTCCCACTTTCAGTCCGGCACAGAATCCGTGGCGATAGACAACCGCGCCGGTACCCCATTCGTCGACGTAACGTCCCACCTGTTTCTTCGTCTTCTTCTTTGGGAATGAGAGGTTGGCACCGTAGAAGTGCTTGGCATCTATCCAGGAGATTGGCACGCCGTTGATCTCCACGAGGTCAATCATCAGTAGATCGGGTGTGTTAATTGGTCGTCCGTGCTCCTTCTGCTGCTCTGCGAGCAACTCCTCTTGTCTGCGGAAGCGCACTCCTTCATTCTCAAAATAGTCGCACAGGATGTCCTCGAAGGTGTTCGCCCGTACATGGGTTTCCGCCTGGTCGACGTTTGTCACACGGTCGTGCTCCTCAGCCTCCTTGAACTCCGCACAGTCACGCTCACTCAGCCGCTTCGCGGGGGCCCGTAGTGAATCGCGAATTCGTACCTTGGACCAGCCACGCGAGGTGAGAATTGCCCGGAACAGACCTACAGGGGGATACTGGAAGCGGCGTGACAACGACAACACTCCTTCGCCGTTTTCGTAGCGTCGGCGTAGCATGTGTGAGCGCCCCATCATCTCCCTATGGCTGTACACCGCCCGCTCCTGCATCAGCGCCCCGCGCAGTGACAGACACTGGTCGAGGCCGATATCGTGCGGTTCGATGCGTTGCGCCAGTTCGTCGACCTGCTCGTCGGTGAGCCATCCGAATTCACCCGGGAAGATGACAAGATCACTCACTTTCCGTTCCACCTTTTGCTCAACTGGATTGTTTTCCCAGTTTATCGAGATTTTTCGAGGTGGTGGGTCGATTGATTTTGGCAGCCCCATCAGTCGCGGACTGACATCAAAGCGTGTACGCGCCCGTTCGTTTGGACTGAGGTTGTCTACTCGCCTAGCGGGCCGTGTCAACTTCGCCCGCTTGTCTCTGGGATTTCGCTTGCCGCGTCCACCCTTACCGGATTTTTTCGAACCGCTGCGCTGGGGTCCTCCTCCATCAGGTTCCTGTGACTTCTTCTGCCCACGCCTTCCAGACTCAGCCTGTCCCGCATGATCGGGTTCGGCCGACTCAGATTTGGGCGGCTTCTGCCGCCGCCTTCTGCGTCTGCCACCCCTTCTGTTCCTGTTCTTGCGTTGGCGAGTGGGATTGTCGTCGTCCTTGTTGTTCTGACTCACTTGGTACGGCCGACCCGCTGCCCCCTTTTGAACCCGGCCCTGTCAATGTCGCCGATGGCGATGACGGGCGACGATGATGTACCCGAGGTCACGCAGTGGAAATGGCACGAGCCAGAGAAGCGCTCCGAGCACGGGCCATGCTCTCGGCAGTCCGAACAGTATGCGAGTTATTGCACCCGAGCGTGAGTGCCAGCGACCGTGCCGGTCCAGCAGAAATATCGAATCCTGCTGCTTGAGCTTCTCCGGCCGCGCTTTGAGCAGTTGCTTACCTAATTCCGACTCCTGGCCGGTGAGCGCGAATAGATCGTTCCTGTCCCGTTCCCTGATCCATGCTGCTCCGCCGCTGCACATCGAGCATGCTTCGTCGAACAGCACGACTGGTCCGGACTCGCTCATCGCATTCCCAACCCCACACGACGGATACTCCGCAATGAACCATCCGAGTAAACCGAGCGCTACGCGCTCGTTGAATCATCCCAATAGTAGAATAATCCTATGGTTTAATAAGGGTAACATTACTAATACTATTCTCAACGGGAGAAATGGTAGTAATGTATTGGATTACTGACAACATCGGGTGGGATCGCTTTCGCGGTCAGCATCGCTGACATACACCATTCACCACCCGTTTTTGACATAGGACCACCATCGAGCGTGAGCCATGTCGACCTCTTCTTCAAACAGGGGGGTTACAGAGATATCAGAGTCCACATGATTTCAAACAATAATTGTATGTTCGGCGCCTCATATTGGGTGTCAACTTTCTCTAGGCCGTGCGGTGCGGTGGCGAGCACATCGAGGTTGATAGCCTCGGAGTTCGGAGGTTCGATTCCTCCCGCGGCCACTTTCCCTTCACGGAATCACAGGGCGTGTGGTGTAACGGACAGCATGTTGGGATGCGGTCCCTTCGATCCGGGTTCGACTCCTGGCACGCCCTCCACTCAAACAATTACAGAGGTGAACAAATGACTGAGAAGACCACGAGCGAAGAAAATGACGGATTCGAGAGTCCCGAGGAAATGATTGACCACAACAATGCGAATTTCGAGCAGATTGAGCACGTGATGACCATCTTCGTGGCTTACAATCAGGCCAACATCCAACAGGGCACGCCTTGGGATACATGGCCAGAGTGGGAGCTCTGCTTGACCGCCATCAATCCCGAGGTTCATTTCGAATCGGAAGATTCAGCAGGCGAATTCAAGGCCGAGCGAGAGCACTGGTTGGCAGTGATGCAGTTCATTCACAATTCCGAGCACATCGAGGTGGATGGACACACCATCACTGTTCGAGGACAGCATGGCCATACGTTCCGATTCGATGTATGCCTCCAGAACGACATCTACACTCATCCAGGTGGAATGGAGGAGCACGAAGTGAGATTGGCTCGAAGCAGGGGCATACAGAACATCACGCGACCCATCCCGTACATCCAACCGTTCCACATCGAGCACAGTCTCGGGGCCCTGTGGATCTGTCCAGAACATGTGCCTGAGTACGGTGGGCAGCCGACCCACTACACATACATCACAGGGGATACCCTGTGTATATCAAGGGAAACAGACGATACCTTCCCCGCCACTCTGCTCTCTCTGCTTAATCTGTGTATTGAGGACACGAAAATTTGGGCAATCGCCTACGAGAGTGACCTTGAGGCGCAGAAGAGAGCGGATTGGTTGGAAGAGAATTGGCCAGGGGGAATCCCTGACCAGGACTGGGAGTATCAGTGAGGTGAGAACATGAGCAACAATATGCAATTGAATTGGAGGCCCGATTCGAACGCCCCTCTATGGGATGCTGAGGATGAAGGCGAAGCGCAAGGCCCGTTCTTCGCTGACCTCGAACTCGAGCACTTGAGACAGGTCGGCCCCACCTGTGTTCCCACAACACTGGCGATGATAGCAAGAGCGACTGGCGCCAACGTGGGACCTGAGGATTTCATGCCACTCATCAACTCACAATCTCCACACAGTTGGTCCGAGGCCCTGAAGCCATATGGCCTACAACTGGCATACTGCAACTTCGATCTGAGAAGACTGGAGCATTACATCGACGAACTGGTTGAGATGAACGACCTCTTCGTTCTCTGCTTCTATTCGACAGACCCCCCATATGACCCTGAGGTCGAAGGAGGAAAGTTGTGCACCGCTCATATCGTCACCCTGCACGAGGACAGAGTCATTGATACCGCCAGAGGAGGAGGGATGGCAGTTGTTCCTGCCAGTGATTATGATAGGTCAGAAAGACAGACGAAGAGGATATTCAGAGTGGTTCCAAGAGGCTACCAAAGAAGTGTATGAGGTGATGATGAAATGATGTGGGAGATGAACAAATGAACAATAACGAATTTGACAGAGAGAACGAGGCTGACAGGCTGCTTGCCATCGCTCGGATGGAACAGATTGGCTTCAACCACTTCAGTCAAACGAATCACCCCGTCTGGGGGCCGGGTGGTGAATACATCGCGCTGCTGCTTGGGGTGGCTGCGAGGGACCCTTCACCACTTGTGAGGGCAGCGGCTCTGCGAGCCCTATTCCATGAACCAGGGGAGGACTGGTGCTTCTCTTGGGGAGGACCGGAGGGTCCGATACTTCTTGAGGTGGTGCGGCGAATATCTTGGGACTGGCCATGGGAACGAATCGACGGACGGGTGGCCACTGAGTTGCTGAAGCAGGGCTCACCGATGGA
>CAZUBQ010000017.1:0-18882 GCA_964618995.1 uncultured Candidatus Poseidoniales archaeon
CAGTCAATCGGTTCCGGTGTACTCGGTGACGCGGATGCCCAGATTGCCGCGCTTCGCTTCGCGGGTCATGATGCGATCCATCTTCTTGTGGAACTCAGCCTCAAGGTCGACCTTCATCGCCAACGCGTTACCCAGTGTGAGGATGAACACGTCCGCCAGTTCCTCCGCGGCCTCCTCCTTCGGCTTGCCCTTGGTGATCGCTGAGGCGAGCTCGCCAAGTTCCTCGAGCATCAGTGCCAGCCGGTATCCCATGTCGTGTCCGTTGTTCACCGGGTTGGCGAAGTCGTGTTTGTGGTGAAACCGGGCCACCCTGCACATCATAGTCTCCCAGGAGCCATTGGGGGTGCCTTCGTCAGTCAGCCCCTGTTGGCCAGAATGGGCCATCCAGTCGTCTACTCCGCGCGCTCTGTCGGTCATGCCCCCCGCTCACCAGCGCGGGCCGATGAATCATTCGACGTGATTCAGGAGTGTGAGGATGCAGTCCCAGACGACCGCCTTCATCTGCGCAGCCAGCGCTTCCACGGCATGATGGTCGATGGGCGCGTGTGAATCTCCGGGTGTCCTTCCGGCACCCCAGTTGGAAGAGAGCATCAGCCCCAGATGACGCATCTCGGTCTCGGCAGTGAGTCTTGCTTCGCCGTTCAGCGTCATGCTCACGCAGGTAGCTCCCAGCCGGTGCAGCGCCTCCACCTCGGCGGCCGACTCGAACTGCGGCCCGTTCATCACCGCCACCACCTGGTCGATGCACAGGTCATCCCCCTGTCCAGCGAGCGGCGCTTCGAGCAACCCTGAGAGCGTGCGGTCGAACGGGTCGGTCATGTCAGCGTGAGCTGCATCCTCGTCATGGAACGTCCACACTCTGCCGGTGAGGTCGAGCGTCTGGCGCGCCAGTCCGACAGTCCCGGGTGGGAATCCATGGTCAATCGCCCCTACAGAGCAGATGCTCACCAGCGCATCGGGCTGTGTCGCGCGGGCGGCGGCGACATTGGCGCGGTGCTCAATCATGTGCGGCGGGGTCGTCCATCCGTCGGGGTGGTGATGACGGTGGATGAAGAACAACCTGCGCTCCCCATCTGAATCATCTGCAAGTGTGACCACTTTCGTGGGAACCTCCCCCCATGGAGTTTCGAGCATCAGTTCCTCGGTCCCTGTGAGCGAGAATCCAGTGCCTTCGAGAGAATCGGCGTTGGCAAGGTCGAGCATTCCCGTTCCCGAGAGCACTGCCACCCTCTGCATGGGTCCGGCCTCCATCAAGTCAGGCGCCCGATGATGTCATCCTTGGTACCCGATGAATCGACTCCGCTGTTCTCGGCCAACTCAACGAGTTCCGCCTTCTTCATGCGCTTCAACTCGGAAGCTGATGGCAGATCTTCTACGGCGGTCAGCCGTGCGATGATATCGTCCTTGGTGCCGCTGGAATCGACTCCCTTGCCTTCTGCAAGTTCAACCAACTCGGCCTTCTTCAGTTTCTTCAACTGGGCTGCGGTCGGTGCATCATCCTCGGCCGGCTCGGCTTCTGCAATCGGCTCGGACTCAGCCGGCGGGGCCGACTCTTCCTCGGCCTCTTCCTCGCCTTCCTCCCGGGTCACCGATTCGAGTGATTCGGCGGCCGCCAGGACATCGAGAGTCTGCGCGTCTTCCTCGTCCTCCTCGGCGGCGACCAGAGCCGCAGCACGTCGCTCCTTCACCTCGGCGGCCTTCCTCGCCTCGTCTTCAATGACCTCCTCGAGAGTCATGCCATCATCTGGCACGACTCCGCTCTGGATCAACTGCACCTTGCGTACCATTACGGCGCGTGAAGGATTGATGACTCGGGTGGCGTCCTTGATCATCTCCTCCATCTCGTCGGAGAGCATCGCCTTCTGCACGTCGACCCAGGTGCTGCGAGCGGAGAACTGCAGCAGGATGTCGCGCGCCAAGCGGCGCATCTCGTGCTTCTGGCTTGACTTGACCCTCCGGCTGGTGACCATCATCGGCTTGATGCGCAAGTAGTAGCCGTCCACGGTAACGCAATCGACGACATCGTCGACCTTGCCCCGATACCTGCGTACCTGCCTGCGCACATGATCGCTCATCATCTCCAGTCCGATGAATTCGGTGATGGCATCATTGGCGACGACCTCGACGACGCGGAAGCGGAGCTTGACGTGCATCTTGGAGAAGTCGCCGTCAGCCTCGTGTTGTGTGAGTTCGTAGATGCGCCCAATCAGGTGATCTGGGGTCTCACCGATGGTCTCACCGATGACCTGGAAGTTCCAGGGTGTCCTCGGTGCTCGGATGGTGTACCACCGCTTGGACTTCCACTTGTCCTTCTGCTTTCGAGCCGCTGCTCTAGCTGCCGCACCTTTGGTCGCCATTGCGTTCACGTCTCGAAAGTCACGGGGGCTACCCCGCTAGCGGCCCGCCGACCCTACTCCACTATTTCAACGACGCCCTCCGTAGGAGGGCAGTTTCGCACCGCCTCAGGAGCGATGGGCGGCAGGGTCATCAACGGACAGTCGAGGACGCTGGTCATGGCTGGCCTCCCCGTGCACAGCGTGAACTGGACAGTGCTCGCGTCAGGAGTCGCGCACATCGAGCGCATCTCCGCAGCGCTCGCCTGGCTCTCAGGCGCTCCTGAACAGGTGACGGTCGAGAAGACCCGTTCGTTCCACGGCTCTCCGATGCACTTCGTGAGTGTACGCCTCGACAAGCGCGGATTGGCGCGAGCCGGCGTCACGCGCCTCGGAGCAGACCTGCTCACGGAACTGCAGGAAGAGTTGGCTGAGCGCATCGATGAGGACAACGTGCTGCACGTGCGTCTGGATTTGTCTTCACTCGTGAGCGGTCGCATCGCTTCATCAGCATCGGGTGCAGCAGACGATGTTGTCAAAGGGCGCATCAAACTAGAGGTCTACCCCGGTTCGACGCATGTTGAAGTAGCCGATTCGTTACTCCAAGCAGCGGCAGTGAAGGCGAGCGAACAGGGAATGCCTCCGGAACCCGAATGAGCAGTTACGAGGTATTCTGGCCACTATAGTGAGGTTAAGTTCATAGCGGGGATTCAGTCGTCAGCAGCACCAAGGAGAGGGGATGAGATGACCCACGTAGTCGTGTCCGCATGTGTCGACAAGAAGTACCAGGAATGCGTGGCTGTCTGCCCCGTGGAGTGCTTCCACGAAGCTGACACCTACCTCGTCATCGATCCCGACGAGTGCATCGACTGCGGGGCGTGCATCCCCGAATGCCCGGTGGAGGCCATCTTCGCTGACACGGACGTCCCCGAAGAAGAGGAAGAGTGGACCGAGCGCAACGAGGTCGAGGCACCCAATCTGCCGGTCGCCATGGGCGATTCACCAGTCCTCGCCGATGATTGAGCGCGCGCCCATTTCTGGGCTGACGCAAGATTACGAACCGCGTTCTTCGTAGCGCACATCGAGGTCGTCGAGTTCCAGACCGGACATCGGCTTGGCCATCATGTCGCTCGCTTCGACGACCTTGTCCGGATCCGAGAAGTGGTGTGTGGCAAGCACGATCGCCTTCGCCGTGGTGGTGGGGTCCTCCGACTTGAAGATGCCAGAGCCGACGAATATGCCGTCCAGTCCGTGCTGCATCAGCAGCGCGGCGTCCGCCGGAGTCGCGATTCCACCAGCCGAGAACGTCACCACGGGTAATCGTCCGAGGATACGTACCTCCTCAACCACCTCGCGCACTCCCGCTTCGCACTGCTCGATGGTTCCGAAGGGCGTCTGCTGAAGTTGAACACCTAGGACTGATTTCTGTTCGAGTCCGCGGTAACCATCAACGATTGTTCCTATCGCCTCCTCGCGCGCGGCAGAGTCGCAGGTCTGCAGGAAGCGAATCTCCTCATCGACGAGTCTTGCATGCTGAACGGCGCTGACAACGTTGCCCGTACCAGCTTCACCCTTGGTGCGAATCATCGCCGCCCCTTCCTGGATTCTCCTGACCGCCTCCCCGAGGCTGGTGCATCCACACACGAACGGAATGCTGAACTCGTCCTTCGGGATGTGATAGAACGGGTCGGCCGGAGTCAACACCTCGCTCTCGTCGATCATGTCCACCCCAAGGGCTTCGAGCACCCTCGCCTCACCTGAATGGCCGATGCGCGCTTTGGCCATCACCGGGATGCTGGTAGTCTCGATGATTCCCTTGATGAGTTGCGGGTGACTCATGCGTGCCACCCCTCCATCGGCGCGGATGTCGGCGGGTACGCGCTCGAGCGCCATCACCGCCGTCGCACCGGCGTCTTCAGCGACCTGTGCCTGCTCCGGAGTGACGACGTCCATGATGACACCACCCTCCTGCATCTTGGCGAAGCCGCGCTTCAGCAAGGTGGTGCCGTGGCGCATGGTTGCGAGGTCGAGTGCCATCGGAATCAACCCTGCCAACGGCCCTACCGTCATCAATGTTGGTTCAGCGACCGCATCACATCAGAGGGTGGTCTACACCCTCTTCACCAAGTACCCACTTGAGTGTCTTGACGACTCCTTCGAGCGCCTTGAAGTTGCGCGCCGCCGTCAACATGCCCTCGCGGTCACCGTTGTCGCGGCAGTTCTCGTACACCTCGTGCCATTCGTTGGCACGCTCTTCGGCCAGTTCGAGCATCTCCTCGATCTCATCCCATTGCCGGTCGTAACTTCGCCTTGCATCAGCCATGTGTACACGAACATCTGCTCGGCGACTTCCCAGTGTATTTGAGCGTAATGCCGAACGGTTCGGACATGCCTGAAATCCTCGCTCTATTCCCATCATCGAAATCGCGAAGAATCGGCAGTTGCCAATCGCATCTCAAAGCTGATTTCGCCTCAACTACAGCCGACATCCCTTTGGGCGGCCAACTGAAACTCGGTCTGTGTTCCCCGAATGTGTCGAGTGTCGCGGCGTGCGCGGAATGTGCGGAATCAATCCATGTCCACTGCTCGCAGAGGTGCGCTCGCGGCTGCCTACGTTTCAGCCGCGACGTGTAGACGAACTGAACGGACCGAGCCCTCCGTCTGTGTTCGTGGGACGCTACAACTACCCGAAAATCACCGCGGGGCCGCTCGCAATTGTGGCTGGAAACGAGGAAAGTGAGGCATTGCCGGCTCCCGCGGACCCGGCGGACCTCTACGGACAGCCACTGGAGACAGTGGCGGCGCGCGGAGTGAACCTCGTTCGCGGCAGGAAGGCGGTTGAGGTCAGCGACGCTCGCTCACCCGATAGAATCCTGGAAACCACGCAGGAGTTGGCGATGGCAGAGCGCGACGTCGATGTCGAGATGAGTTTCAGGAATCCTATCCATCTCGGCGGCCAACCGTCGTTCGACTCACTCACGCGTCCACTCGGACCCACGGGCGAGGTCATCCGCGCCGACCTGACCAGTAACGCAGTGATTCCGAGAAAAGTCGATTCAGTGGTCGATGAATCCCACCTGTTGGCGACCGACGCAGTCGAGGAACTCAGCGATACCGGCGTCGGTGAAGCACATCTGACGCGACTGCTCTCTGCAGGGCTGTTGGGGCACCAGCAACGCAGGAGGTTGGTGCCGACGCGGTGGGCAATCACTGCGACAGACGACATGCTGGGCAAGCAGATGTTCGAGCAGGTGCGCGACCTTCCGGATCTGGGAGGGGTTGAATGGAGGACTGCGGAGTATCTAGACAACACATTCCACATCATACTCACCCCCGGGGCATGGGCCTTCCACATGCTAGAGTGCTGGCACAAGGGCTCACTCTGGGCTTCCGAGATGCGCGTCATCGACGATTGGGAGGAAGAGAGACCGCGTACTGACTACGCCGCCAGGGTGACCGGTGCATACTATGCTGCGCGACTGGCGGTGTTCGAGCATATGCTGGCCCGAGGAAGAAGCGGCGCCTGCCTCGTCTGGAGGGACATCGGCCCGGGATACTGGGCACCGGTGGGGGTGTGGCTCATCCGCGAGGCGATGCGCGAAGCCATGGGCAACCCCGGACGACAGTTCGATTCGCTGGCGGAGGCGATTGAGTTCGTGGCGCAACGGATCAGCAACCCTGAGGCGTTGCGCGACTCTTGGTTCCTCAAGCGTACTCGACAGAGCCGGCTCTCTGAATACAGCCATTCAACCGCGACTCAATCCTGAGAGCGGCTGCGAGGGCCACCACGTCGGGCCGCTGACACACGCTTGCCACGTTTCTTCTTGGGGGGCGGCGGACTGTCAGTTTCTTCGGCTCCGCTTGCGCCAAGTGACAGACTTCCTTCGGCAAGCAGTTGATTGAACAGCGAATCAGCCAACTCTTCATCCTCGCTGGGTTTGCGTGCACTATCCTCAACCTCGCGATTATGGTCGTCGATCCACGCTTGGCGCTCGGCTCTCTCTTGCTTCAACTCGTCACGAATCTCAGTTACCTTGTCAATCAGACCTTGCATCGCCTGATGCACCTCATCGGCCGCCTCTCGACAGACGACGAACTGGCTGTGCAATCGGTCACCCTCTGCTTTGAGGAAATCTCGGTCGGCGAACAGCGGCTCGATCTCAGTCCACAGTTCATCGGCCTGTGTGTGAAACTTGACCATCGCCTCATGCTCCATGTCCGCCTCGGCCCTGAGTTTCTCAATCGAGCCATCGAGGTCGTCCAGATCTATCTTCACACGCACCTCTTCTGCCACCATCGGCTCGAGGGCGATGACCTCCTCTCGCAGCGATTTGAGCTGCTTGAAAATCTGCTTCTCCTTGGCGATGGTGACTGTGCTGTCGGTCTCAAGACGACGCTCCAGATTGTCCATCTCCGCCCGCTTCTCCGAAAGTTGCACCACCACCGACTTTCCCTTCCCCTTGTCCCGGGCCCCCTTAGCGCGGGAGAATAGGCCGCGCAACTGCTCCTGAATGGCGTCCCTTCGTGACTGATGTTTCTTCGCCTCGGTGCGAATCTCTTTCTGCTCAGCCAACTTCTCCTTGATGCGATCACGCAGTTCCTTGTATTGCTCCTGGATGGTGTTACGCTGATCGGCGTGCGCTCGGGCGCTTTCGTTGTGGCCGGCCCGCTGGTCAGCCATTCGCTTCAACTTCGACTCCATTGCGTGCAGACGGGTACGCAGGTCGTCGCCCTCCTCGCCTGAGGATTCTGTTTCAGCCGACATCAGGTCGCCGAACCAAGCCACCCATTTGAAGGGACGGGCTGGGCAGACCTTAGGATTGGCCTGAAATCATTCGGGGCAACAGCACATTTCAGCAGGTGCGTGCGAGAATCCTTGCTTGCAGAGAGTCCGATATCTGCACCTCTATTCCTGCGACCTCGAACACGTCTTGGACTCTGCGAATCTCAGCTCCAGCGTGCAATCCCTGCTCAGACAGAGTGCGGCGTTCGACACCATCTAACACCAGCATCTCGACTGTGGCCAATACACCTTCAGGAAGTGCCTTGAGCGGCAACAGAAGGTGCGACAGGTCAGCGTCGATGTCACGGCGAACTTGAGGTATCGGCTCACCTGAGGGAGTTGCCTCCGGGTAGTCAAGAAGTCGGTCTATAGCAAGTTCTAACTCATCAGTCAGCGCGTGTTCGAGTCTACATGCAGCGTCATGCACGTCTCCATCGAAATCTAGCATCTGCACCAAGAAAACCTCCATCAGACCTTCACGACGCTTCACACGAGCTGCGAGGGCAAGGCCTTCTTCGGTGAGGTGAACGCCCTTGTAGGGCTCGTGATCGAGCAATCCCTTTCCTCCGAGCCTCTTGAGCATCTCACTGGCGCTCGCGGCGCTAACATCCATCGCCTCAGCGACCTGACTAGTACGAATCGGCTCACCGCTATTCCCGTCAGCCAATCCGTAGAGTGTCTTCATGTACATCTCTTCGAACTCGCGAATCGGCTCGCTCACTAGGGCACCCCCGCACTTCGGTGGTGGCGCGATGCCCTAACGATTCCTGAAGACATCAGTCAGGAACTCTCTGCCTGGAACTCCACCTTGCAAGCCCCGCAGCGTGCTCGGACGGGACGGCGGTCCATCGGTACGCGTAGCCGTTGATTGCACTTCGGGCAGCGAATCTCATCGCTAGAGGACCTGGCGACCCATTCACCACCCCCTTGTTCCACACTTGGGCGTTCGGACCTCTGCGCGGTGGCCTTCTTTGGCTTCGGCTTGGGTTCAGGTTCAGGCTCCGATACCGGTTCAGGTTCGGGCTCAGGCTCGGGATCAGGCTCCGGTTCCGGATGAGGTTCTGGTTCTACGGCGAACGTGTGGGTGCAGGATGGACAACGGGCAGAGCCGTCGTAAGCGGCGGGCACGCGCAGGTGCTGACCGCAGGCCGGGCATCCGACCTCCCGCTTCTCATCGGGCGCGGCTTCGGCCTTCCGAGCGCGCACGCGGGAGCGAGCCTTCTCGCGCGCCCGACGGCGGGCGTCCCGTCGGGCTGAGCGTTCCTGAGGGTCCTGCTGGCGCCAGAGAATGGCGTAGCGAGCGGAAATGGCCAACACCAGCCCCGCAGCCGCGCCGATGAGTAGAGTGGCCCATGGGATATCGAACGACTGAGTGAGCGATGAAGTCGCTGAAGGGAATGACTTGCGCGTGGTGAAGGACTCATCGCCAACGACCCACTCGAGATCGAGGTCCACCAACGACCCGCTCGGCCAAGAGTTCAACTCAATCGTACCTGTTTGGCTGTCATCGACTGCTACTGAGGGTGCGGTCCCAGTCCAGAGAATCTCGTGCGTTCCAGCCACCATCAAGGTCAGAACCCCTTCCTGGGTCATATCATCACCTGAATTGGTCAGAGTATAGCCGATGCTCGCGGTGCTGCCAGCTGCGGGGACTGCGGGAGTAGAACCACCGAGGATGGCGCTCAACTGAACGGTTGGCGCGAACGCCGCACGTGAATCCTGCAGAGTGGACATCCCCGATGCGGTCCATCCCAGAGAGGTGACATGCGCCCATACTGTGTCGGCGCTGTCTGGTGAGCCCAATTCCACGTTCAATGAGCGCTGACCCGGTTCGAGCGTGATGATGGTTCGAAGCACCTCGAACGAGTCAGAGCCGAAATCGTACCCCGCCACCAGTTCCACTGTGCGGCTGCGGCCCTGCGACAACGTCAGGCTGGCCTTGGCCTCCAGACCTTCAGCTCCTGACCACGTAGGTGAATCAAGTGCAATGTCCAGCACCTGACTTGGCAGCACGTTCAGTTCGATTGTGCCGCTCAGCGACTCATCGACCATGCCATCCTCGCTGAGCACTACCCAACTGATGTTACGCTGGCCGAATCCCGAACTCAGATTCAACTCCGCTGTCAACTGCAGGCTGTTCCCGATATCGAAGGAACGAATCGCCCCCTCTGAGAACCCGTTACCATCCTGAAGGGTCAGTCGGGCATTCCCCGCCAGATCACCACCATTGTGGACCAGTGCGCTGGCACTGGCGGAATCACCGAAATGGAACGGTGAGCCAGAGATGGTGATTCCGGAGCTTCCAGCCGGGCTGAAGTGAGCGGATTGCATGTCGTATTGATGGAGGAAAGTGATTGACGAGTCCGTGTGGATGCGCTGACCTCCGCTGACACCACAGGAGAGGTTTCCGGGTCTTGCGGTGAATGAGAACGAGCGACTCAGTGAGGAGTTGACAACGACTTGCAACTGTTCAGAGAATACTGTCTGCGATGACGATGGGAATTCGCACTCCAAGTTGCCACTCCAATCGACCTCGCCATCGTTGCCGAGAGTGACGTTCCACTCCGCCGTCTCACCTAGTCCAGCATCATCCAATCTCCCTGAATCAGCTGTCAACTGCAGGCGCGCCAGCGGTGGCGGGCCCACCTGAACGGTTAGCGTGCGAGAATCGTCGCTGGAATCCGCGTCTCCAACTGCTAGGAGTGAAACGGTCAGTTGATACTGACCCTCGGACAACTGCGTCGTGCTGAACACGATCTGCGCCACACCCGTTGCGTTGATGCTGAGGTTCCCCTCGGCAACGTCCGCTCCTGAGCCGTCGACCGCCTCCCACAGTCCGCTCCATGCCACCTCACCCGAGTTGGCCACGGGAACCGTCAACTGCAACTCATCTCCGTCGCGCACACTCTGGTTCCCGCTTGCTACTCCTCCAGAAAGCGGAGTTGTCGCCCATTGGCCGACCGGTTCTATGCTCACATCATGAGGAAAGAGGCGTGTAATCGACTGATTGTAGTCGCCTGTATGGCTGGAGTTGGAGGCTCCTACGTCACCAGACAGCAGTAATTGCAACTGATGTTGTCCGGGTGGTATACCTACGAAAGTCACGCTCACAGGTTGGCTGCCATCAGCGCTCAGATTCAGTGTCTCAGTAGAATTGCCCAGTTCGTTGGACGAGATGGCTATGAGGGTGGCTGTCACAGTACCATTGGCGGCTGTTCCGGCGGTCTCTACGACGGTGAAGTTGACTGTGACATCTCCAACACCGACCGCTCCATCTCCATCAACTGAAACCGAAGCGACCTCGATCAGCATTCCACCGCCGCTTGCCCCGACCGTGGGAAGCAAAGGGAGCAATACTGCCGCGAACAACAGCAGAGAGAGGGCGGAGGCGCGCGAACTGGCGTACATTACATCTCGCTGAGCCCATGAGGGGTTCTCATACCTTGCCGACTCCAATATGGTTGAACGCCCAACCTTTATGCGAAATCCGCGGGTCGAGCGGCCGTACCATGGAACTCGAGGAGATCGTCGTGCTCGCCCCAGAAGCGGTGGCTGAGATTATCGTCGCCAGGAGAATCGAACTTCGCGAGCAGCTTCCGGCCGTGATTGAACAACGAAAAGTCGAGGTCGACTACCTGAAACCGCTGGTGGAGGAGAATCGACTCTCACGGGACCGCACTACATCGCGGGTGCACGAGTTGAAGCAGCGACGGAACGCCTGTCAGGTCGAAGCGCGGGGACTGAGAACCCAACTGGCCGAGACGCGCGAGAAACTGCTCAGCGAAGGAAACATGCGCAACCCAGACCCTGCGTGGGCCAAGGAGAGACTCGAGGAGCGCATCTCTGAACTGGATGATAAGTTGCAGAAGCAGGCACTCGATCTGGAGACTGAGCGGAAGTTGATCGGCGAAATGCGGCAACTGTTGCGGCGCCACGAGGAATGGGTCGAACAGAATCTAGCCAAGAATCCGGAACTCAAGGATTATCGCGAAGGCTGGGAGAGACACAAGTCGCTGTTGGACGAGGCGCAGGAATGCCACTCCGAGATGACCGACCTCGCTGCTCAGAGTGAAGAAGAGCACGCCCGCTTCGAGGAGACGCGCTACGTTCTGCGTGAATCGATGCGCCAACTGAATCGCGCCCGTTCCCTGATGGATCAGTCTGACGAAGCCATCTCCTACTGGAACCACCGGCTCAAACATGGCTTCAACGAAATCGGCGACAATACCGGCGACTTGCTCGCACCAGGTGCCAAAGTCGCTGCTGGAGGACACTCATCTATGGCTAGTGGGGCAGCAGAGGCTCGTCGAACTCGTCAGGATTCTGGAGGTAAACAGGGATGAGCGCTGAAGGCAGCAAAAAGAAGCGGCGAGGCGGCGCGGGCCGACGGCGAAATCGTGGCGGCCGACACGATTCCAATCTGTTCGATGATCTCGATGGCCTCGAGGTATACGAGATTCGAGAGCGATTGGCACAGCATCGCGCCGGCCTGCGAGCAACAGAACAGCAGCACGAGTCGCTGCAGTCCGAGAGGCGTGGCCTAATTTCCACTGTCCAGTTGCTGCGTGAGGCTGTGGGCAAGAGCAGCGGTATCAGCCGCGAACGAGGGAAACTCCTGAAGGAACTGCGCGAGCGACGTAAGCGGGTGGATGAACAACGAAACATCCGCGACAGCATCAACGAACGCATCGCTCCGCCATCCTCCTTGATCGATTCACTACTGGAGAAGACCCTCAAGCGGCTGACAGTACTGCCCGACGACTTGTTGAAGATGCCCAACCTGCCTACCGAAATCAAACAGTTCTCGTTCCTGTTTGAACTCCAGCAGATGCACGCGCAGAAGAAACTCAGCGACGCTGCCCACAACGAATATGTCCAGTTGATGCGCAAACAGCAGAAGACGATTGATGGTCTCGATGCGCTGAAGGACGAGCGGGAGCAGATCTCTAGCGAGACGACCAGTGAGAATCCCCGCATGAAGGAAATGAAAGTCAATCGTAAAGAAGAGAAACAACTCAACGAACGCATCGCCAGCATGCTCGACACGATACTCGCTCAGCGTGATGAGATCAAGGGCCACCGACGTGAGATAGGGCGTCTTGAGGCGTTCCTGCGAATTCGCACGGACGCAGAGCGCAAGGGGCACACGGTACAGCCCCGCATAGAGGACATCCAGCAGCGAGCGGCAAGTGGCGGTACGCTCTCGCTCGAGGACCTGTCTCGCCTGATGTCCAGCGGTGGACTGAGCGACCTTGACAGCCGAAAGAAGGAGGAACCGTCCCAGAGTACGCGGGCGGAACCGCCCAAGCCCAAACGGCGCAAGGCGAAGGCGAGGCGTGGTAAACCCGGCAGGCAGAAACAACCTCAGGATTAGGACCGCAACCTCGATGCGCAACCACCGAGGTCGCGGGCCGATGACCGAATTCGCTTGGCGGCGGTATCCTGACGCAGCGCAGGCTCTCGATGAGGCGGCCTGGAGGCGCTGCTCACAACTGATCGAGGAATGTACCGGCGAATATTACGAGAGTGAACAACTCCAGCGACTACCGCTCGATGAGGTGTTCGGATGCTTGGTTCTGGAGGCGGACAATCGTCCCGGACGACCACTTGGCCTGCTGTTCAGCATGCGCTTGGACGAAATCACAGCGCGGGTGCTGCTGTTCCTAGTCGAGGCGGACCTACAGGCCATAGGGCACGGAGGGAAGGGGTGGGGGGAGTTCGTACTACGAGCCCGTCAGGAAGGAATTGACTCGGTGCAGTTGGAAGTTAGAGAGGACAACTTGGATGGTCAGCGGTTCTATCGCCGCTTCGGACTCGAAGCGATTGGCTACTTGGAATCCTACTACAGAGACGGTGGCGAGGGGCTGCTGATGCGAGGCCCATTGGTGAAGCGTCCACAACAGACTGGCTGACAGGGCCGTTTTTCTCTGCGGACGGTCTCCGCTGACTGATGCGCCAACAAGTAATCGATGAATTCGCCGCCGCCGAAGGGGTGGTATGGGCTGGAATTCTCTCAGGAGAGGGATTCATCCATGAAGCGGTCGGTGCGGACTCTTCGAACCTCGAAGGCTCCGGATCGCTAGCACCAGCAATGCTCGACGCAGCGGACGCGCTCAGCTCAGCGAGCGAAAGAGGCGCCACGACGAGAGTCACTGCTCTGGCGACTGCGGGAACGCTGGTGTGTGAACGGCTCGCACCAGACTGGCACCTACTGGTCCGTTTGGAGTCTGGTGCCAACCTCGGTCTGCTACGCATCGCGCTATCCGGCTGTTGCGAGCGACTCCGAGAACTACTGTAGTCGGGTAGTTTGAGCCGGCGCTAATCGAACAGTTGACCCATGATGCTGATGCCGCCCCCCTGGCTAGCATCAATCGCCTGCTTCTCCATCGAATGGTTCACGTGGCGCATCTTCTCTATCTGCAAGGTGCGCACGATCTTCCCGTTTCTGCGATCCAATCCGAGCGATAGAATCGCATCTGCAATGAATCCCTCATTGCCCTCGAGTTCAGCATGCTCTCCAGTTTGCCGTTCGGTGATTATCAGAGTGTAGAGACCCTGTGTACGCAGGAAATCAAAGAATCCGAACATCCGCTTGCGCATCTCCGCATCCACTGTGGTCAGGCTGTAGATGGCCCCCAGACTGTCGAGTACGAAGGTGCTGAAGGCGTGGCCGCGCTCCTGCTTGAAATGCTGAATCATCCGGCGTGTGAACTTCAGATAATCCATCGCTTCGTTTTCCTTTCGCAGTTCGGTGAAATCGGTAATCTGCAGGTTAGCGGGCAGGTCGATGCGCATCGACTGGCAGGACTTGAGCAGACTGTCGACCGTCTCCTCAACCGTACAAAAGAGGCCGAATTCGCCAGTGCGACGCAGGTGATTGGAGACCAGAGAGAGTGCGAATCCTGTCTTCAACGACCCGGGAGGGCCGGTCACCAACGTGAGATACGGGGGGGACACGTCATTCTGCATCACCCGCTCCATTCCGGGAATCCCGCCGATGAACATGCTACCAACGCTGGGTAATGCCGAGACCGACTTAATCGTTGCCGCGGACTGACGACCTCGCAGCCATACCAGCGACCGATAGCGAGCGCCGGAGAAATGATAGTCGTTAAATGGGGCCTGCGGGTAGCGGTTCCAGCGCGGCACGGCCCTCAGAGGCCGAGAACGAACAAAGGGAGCGGAGACTGAATGGAAGGGGAGCTCCGTCAGTTGACAAAACGAATTGAAAAGTTGGTCTCAGAACACCGCACTCGCCGCGATGAATGGAACACCCGCACTGTTGAGAACCGCACTCGCCGCGATCAGATTGGCGGAAAAAAGCGCGAGTTGTTCGACGAGATACAACGTCAGCGAGTGATTCGCGACGAGGGCAACGAGAGTGTCAAATCTGCGAAAATAGAACGAGACAAGGGTAACTTGTCGGTGGCCAAGGCGAAGGAGCAACTCCAGGAATTGCGTGGCGACGAAGCGGATGATAAGCCGAAGGGACCGAACATCCACAGCCTCAGGAAAAAACTCGACGAGATGGAGCGCGATTACGAGACAGGAAGATTCGGTGGCGGTAAGAAGGAGAAGGAGGCCATCGACGCTATGCGTGAACTTGACCGACAGATCAAGAAACTGAAAACGATGCAGGAAGACGGCAGCGAACTCAGTATGGCATTGCAAGCCAGGAGAGAGGCGATTGAAACCCAAGAAGTGGCACACCAGAAGGTGGTGGAGGAAGTCGAGATGGCACAGAAGGCGCACGAACTGATGCTTGAACTCCGAGTAGAGGTCAATCGACTCACAGAACTCCACGAAGAAGCTCATCAAGCGTTCGTAGACTCGAAACTGCATGCCGACTCTGAGCATCGCCGCTACATCATCGCAATGCGTATCGTGTATGGAATCCGCTACCTGTTCGATGCCAAGGAGGCGCGCACGGCCGGGCGCGAACCGACGCGCGTCGAGGCGCGCGTCGAGGTTCAAGACCTGATGTCCAAGCTCATGAGTGGGGAGACCCTGTCCACCGAGGAGTTGATGGGCATCCACAGAGACGAAGATTAAGGAGAGGGGCGAATGATCACACATGACGAAATTTCGGAAACTCTGACGGAATATGATCGGCTCAAACTGCGTATCGGAATGACCGCTAGCCACTCGGCGCTGGACATCTGCGATGGCGCCATCGAGGAGGGGTTCCCCACAGTTGCGTATTGCCAGAAGGGGCGAGAGAAGACGTATTCTGATTACTTCCGTACCGCACGCAGCAGCAGTGGTCGCGTTGTACGTGGCATGGTGGACAAGGCCATCGTGCTCGACAAGTTCAGCCATGTCCTCGATGCTGAGTTCCAGCAACAGATGCGCGATCGAAACGTGATTTACATTCCGAATCGCTCGTTCACATCCTATTGCTCAATGAAGGCGATTGAGGACGATTTTCGTGTTCCGATGCTCGGCAGCCGCAACATGCTGCGCATGGAAGAGCGCACTGAGGACCAAGATTACTATTGGATCCTCGAACAGGCTGGCTTGCCCTACCCTGAGGATATCGGTGACCCAGAGGATATCGACTGTCTGTGCATGGTGAAGTTGCACCACGCGGAGAAAAAACTCGAACGCGGATTCTTCGCCTGTGGGTCACACGAAGAGTATGTCGAGAAGTCACAATCGCTGCTCGCTCAAGGGGTCATCGATGAACAGAGCCTGGCCACCGCCCGCATAGAGCGCTACGTCATCGGCCCGGTCTTCAACCTCAATTTCTTCTACAGCCCTCTGGAGGAGGACCTCCCCAAACTTGAGTTGCTCGGAGTCGACTGGCGCTTCGAATCGAGTCTCGATGGTCACGTGCGCCTGCCGGCACCTGTGCAGATGGCATTGCCGGAGTCTCAGCAGATCCCCGAGATGACGGTGGTCGGCCACAATACTGCGACCATTCGCGAGAGCCTGCTCGAAGCCGCCTTCGATCTGGGTGAGAAGTTCGTGACCGCATCCAAGGAGCATTATGACCCGGGAATCATCGGTCCATTCTGCCTACAGACCTGCATTGACAAGGACATGAATTACTGGATTTACGATGTGGCGCCACGTGTAGGTGGTGGTACGAATGTACACCTGAACGCTGGTCATCCATACGGTAACTCTCTATGGAGAAAAGAGATGTCCAGCGGAAGGAGAATCGCCCTTGAACTTCGCCGAGCTGTCGAACAGGACCGCCTCGACGAAGTCCTCACCTAGGGATTGGCACGCGTTCAAGGACCGTCGTGATTCACCGAGTCAAGAGGGTTGAGCATGCAGTTCCCACTCTGGATAGAGCTCGGCTTCGTAAGCCTCCATCCGCATTTCGTTCTCGAGGCTCTGGGCTACATCGTAGGACTGAGCCTGATGGCCCGCGAGGGGAGCCGCAGAGGTGATTCTCTCGACGGAACTCACCGAGGTCTGCTCATCATCACGGCCCTGCTCGGAGCGATTATCGGTGCCAAGACGCTTGCATGGCTGGAACACGCGCCCCAGACGCTGCAATTTGCGAGTGAGCACCCATTTCGGCTCATCGGTGGCAAGACAATCGTCGGTGGGCTGCTCGGCGGGACGCTGGCAGTTGAACTGGTGAAGAAGAGGCTGGGGGTCACCGAGCGCACGGGTGACATCTACGTCACACCACTACTCGTCTCCATCAGCATCGGTAGGCTAGGCTGCTTCCTATCCGGTATGGATGACATGACCTTCGGATACCACTCCGACCTCCCCTGGGCTGTCGATTTCGGTGACGGCCCCAGACACCCGGCCCAACTGTACGAGATCATCTTCCTTGGATTCTTGGGGATGCGGTTGTTTCAACACGAACGGGCGGGCCTCGAACTTCCTCCTGGTGCCCGCTACCAATTGTTCATGATCTTCTATCTCGGCTGGCGCCTCTCTGTCGATTTCATCAAGCCGGCAGACGTATCCTTCCTGCTGCTCTCACCAATCCAGTGGGCGTGTGTGTTCGGGGTCATCTATTTCTTACGTGACTACCAGAGAACTGTAGTGGGAGGGGACTGACCATGAGCGGGAGAGTGCGCGATTACCTGTTCTACGATACTGCGGTGTCCGTCTGTTCCTCTTGCCTGCGCCGCACAGAGGGGAAGATCGTCATCTCCGACAATCTGGTGCACATGGACAAATTGTGCTACGCCTGCAACAAGCGGGAGAAGGTGCTGATCTCCGACGACGCTGACTACTACCGACGCTGCCGTGAGAAGTTCATCAAGCCCTCCGAGATGCCAGAGAAGTGGAACACTCCGATGAATTACGGTTGTCCCTACGACTGTGGGTTGTGCCCCTCACATGAGCAGCATTCCTGCCTCACCATCATCGAATTGACTGACCACTGCAACCTGCGCTGCCCCATCTGCTACGCTTCCTCTGGTCCTGAGCACATCGAGTCCTACCACTCTCTGGAGAAGGTGGTGGAGATGCTCGACCTGGTCGTCGAGAACGAGGGCGAGCCTGATGTTGTGCAGATATCCGGGGGCGAGCCGACCCTGCACCCGGACCTGTTCGACATTCTCGATGCGGCGAACGAGCGGCCAATCCGTCACGTGATGCTGAACACCAACGGCATTCGCATCGCCAATGAGGAGGGTTTCGCTGAGCGGTTGGCGACCTACATGCCAGGCTTCGAGGTCTACCTGCAGTTCGATTCGTTGTCCAAGGAGCCACAGATGCGGCTGCGCGGGGCTGACCTGCGCGAGGTGCGCCGGCGTGCCCTGGAGCGGCTGAACGAAGTCGGTCTGTCGACGACGCTGGTGGTGACGTTGCAGAAGGGTCTCAACGACGGTGAGGTCGGCGAGATCATCGATTACGCCCTCAGTCAACCATGTGTCAGGGGTGTTACCCTGCAACCTATCCAAGAAGCGGGTCGCTGTGATGACTACGACCCAGCCACTGACCGGTTGACACTCTCCGAGGTGCGCCGTATGGTGGGTGAGCAGTCTACGACGTTCACACTCGATGACGTGCTGCCGGTCCCCTGCCATCCAGACAGCATCGCCATGGCTTATGCGCTGCGCATGGGTGACTTCGTGCTGCCCATCACCCGTCACATCGACGATGATGTGCTGATCTCCGGACCTCGTTCCACCATCCAGTTCGAACACGACCCAGTGCTCAAAGAGCAGGTGCTCGGTCTGCTATCGACCGCCCATTCCCCTGAGAGTGCGACCAATTCCCTGGCCGAACTGCTCTGCTGCCTTCCCGGGATCGAGGTTCCTGAATCATTCGGCTACGACAACGTGTTCCGTATCATCATCATGGATTTCATCGACGCACATTCGTTCGATGTGCGCAGCGTGAAGAAGTCGTGCGTGCACATCGTCTCGCCCGACATGCGCATAATTCCATTCGACACGTACAACATGTTCTACCGCGGCGACCTGGAGAAGGAGGTTCTGCTGCCCATCAGACGTGAACTGGAAGCGGCTGGACTCTCCTTGATGCCCGCGAATGATGATGAAGCGACCAACGGCGGAGTCGAACTACCGATGCAGGAGTGAAGTGAATGTCATCTGGAAAGGATACTGTCAGTCCATTCAGCGATGACGCGCAAATGTCCAACATGGACGAAGACCTGTTCTCAAAGTTGGACACGGACGGCGACGGGGTCGTCACAGAGCAGGAATTCAAGGATGGTTGGCGGCACCGGATGGGTAAGACAGTGGTGATTGAGAAGAATTCGATGAACTGGAGTCACTTCGGCATCGGAATCGCAATCACCTTCGGATATTCCCTTCTTTTTGGTTT
>CAZUBQ010000017.1:18982-39413 GCA_964618995.1 uncultured Candidatus Poseidoniales archaeon
GGGGGGGTTATTTCTCTGCAATCCATGCTTCGTGATGCCAGTCGTGGCGATTGCCGCAGCCGTGAAAGGAATGCCACACGTCGCCATCGGAATAAGCGTGCCGTTCATCGCGGGAGTCGTCCTGTTTCTCGGATTGTGCGCCTTAATCATCATGAGCGGCGGCTTCTATTGATACTCAAGGGATGATGTGGATGCGAACCGGAATCGATACGACCAACCCGTTCAGCGGTGACGCGCAGGCGCCAGAACTCGTTGGCTCAGGTGAGGCGGGCACGTCCTCTACGATTCCCTTCCAGTCTGCAATGCAAGGCACTGGTGTGGTTGAGAAGAAGCCGATGAACTGGAAACACTTCAGCTGGGGCGTCGGCATCACCATCGGATATTTCGTCATCTTCGGAATACTGGGGGCGGTCACGAGCGAGGTGATGATGTCTCAATCGGGGGAAGGATCTTTGACCATAGCGACAGATGGAAACACCACCCATTTCGAAGTCGAATTACCGGTCGAGCCGGATCCGTGTGAACTCTGGTTTTCCGCTGACGAAGGCTCTGTCTGGGCCGATGCGTATTCTGACTGTGATGAGAGCATCATGATGTACCAGCGGTATGCCATCGTTGGATATGCCAATGGCTCTCAGAGCAACTGGTCGGTGAATATCGGAAACTTGCAGAAGGAATGTGGCACAATCCTGTTCACTCAATCGAACAATTATCACGAGCGCAACTGCGATGGAAGATTCGAGGGCGTTGACGGCTCATACGACCAGTCCAGCGGATGGCTGAACGTCTCCTTGCCAACTCCGGTCGCCAATGGAACCCCATTGATGCTTAAGTACTATCCCGGAAACTGCGCTGGGAACTGCGATTACGTGATTGGGAATGTGAGTGGCAATCTGGTTACTCTGGACTGGCCCTATCCAGTGCAGGCGGGTGGTGGCATCAGGGTGGAGTACAGGGAGCAGGGCGCGTTTGGAGGCGAAGGAGGACTCGGAGGTGGTCTAATGAGCCTGTTGGGATTGATTTTCAATCCGTGCTTCGTTCTGCCGGCAGTGGCTGGTGTAGCAGCCATGAAGGGGATGCCGCACATCGCCACCGGCATCGGTGCCACATTCGCGACCGGAATCATCCTGTTTGTAGGATTTTGCTTCGTGGCCATCTTCGCTTATGGGGTCAACTGATTCTCAATTTGGTGAGCTCAGCATCCGCCCAGTCAAGCCATGCACGATAATCCACCCTCTTCCAGGAACATTGACCTTCCAAGCCGGCAGGAATGCTTCTCTTGGTGTGAATACCGCTGAATCGAGCTCCAACTTCCACCAATGGAGCAGATTCCCTAGAACAGAGCCTTCGTCCCCTTGCTGACGCACCTCCCACGAGCGCCGCTCTTCGCACAACTCTGGCAGCGCTGCCCTCAGGCTGGAATCGTCGAGCCAGTTATCGGAAACAAGCCGCTCCAGATTCGGGATATGTTCGAGCGTATCGAGTTCTCCAGCCCGTTCGAAGGTGCCGCTGAACGGATCCTCCAGAAGCGCCCATGAATTACGCTCACGCGCATCCTCTGGGCCTACCAGATTACCTTCGATGGTCCACAACTTCGCCGCCAGCAACAGCGGCTGGGTCGCCAAGGGTTCGAATCCCTGCTCGATGAACCAGTTGCTCAATTGGATTCGCGGGCGGATGGCGATTCCTGCCGGAGGTGGTTCTGCAACCTCAGCCCGCTCGACAACATTCACCATTGTCTCAGAAGGCGACGAGGTGAAGTCGACTTCGAGTTCGCCCGTGAGGACTGCGGTTCCCAGCCATTGAGAGATGCGCTTGGGCCCCCACAGGATGAGCGCGATGTCTTCTCGACGTGGTGGAGCGCGCATCTCCACCAGTTTGCGCTCAGATATCAACCAGTGGCAACCTGATGGGGAATCGACCAGCCAGCGCTCCAATTCCAACCGATCGATTGGCGCCCATCCTGGTTGTGCATGCCAGACGTAGGCACCGAGAACCACTGGAACATCCCGTAAACTCTCGGGAAGCAGTTCCAACTCACCCAGACATACGATTCCGGGTGTGCGACTGACGAGGTTCAGCGGGCGTAGCTCAACCCCAAGATGGTCGAGAATCTCTGGAAGCGCCACGCTCATACCTCACCCCGCAGGCCCGGAGCACATCAATCCTGCCGTGCAAAGTAGGGACTCAATCCCTGTTTCAACGCCGGGAACTGGCCCGCGAGTCAGTTCAGTCAAGGTTTGGTTGCAGGCTCAGTAGGTCGCTGCTTCCTGCATCAAGAACGCAGATGGTGCTCACATGGAACGGTTTGGCACAGGCGGCGCCGAGGTCGCGGTTCACCATGTTCACTCGATGCATGGGCACGTCAGGATGACGGCTGGTGAGATCGTCGATGAACTCCTGTGGGCAGTTGGCAGCGAAGATAACGAGTTCTGCATCTCCGGTAGCGCAGGCGTCAGACGTCTGGTTCTGTCCGAGCAGCAGGGTGCCACTGCTCATCGCCGTCTTCAGCTGTCTGACCAGATCCATCCGTCCCCCTCCGTAATCGGTATTCAGTTCCCTTCAGGGATGTAGAACAACTCCACACTGCCGGTTCCCAAGGATATTGGCTGACCTACGATGATGTTCTCAGCCACCCCCCTGAGGTGATCCCGCTCGCCGATAACTCCTGCTTGTAGCAGGTGGTTCACGGTCACCTCGAACGCCGCACGTGCGAGAATACTGTGTTTCGTGCCGCTCACTCCGTGGCGACCGATTGCACGAACCTCGCCCTCGCTGGTCATCACGTCGGCGATGACGAGCAGATGGCGAACATCCACGACTAGGCGCGCTTCCTCCAGTGTCATCTGCAATTCGTTGATTATCGCTTGACGTGCCGCCTCGATTCCAAGGTATTGGTGAATCTCAGTGATGTTGTTGGTGTAGGTGCGCGAGCAATCTATCGACTCAAACTCGCTGACACGCGGCAAATTGGAACCGATGGTCGAGATGTAGAACTCACCCGTGTCGGCATTCCGCTGAGTGGTTGCCCTGTCGATTCCGGCAACTCCCTTCAGACGTAGGTCCTTCACCTTCTCCTCGAGCGCGAGCAACTCGGTGTAGTTAGGGGTGATATCATCCTCTTCCTTCTTGCGTCCGGGGATGATTGTGAGATTCTTCGGGCGGGTCTCATGGTCCGCTTGCACAAACAGGCGCAACTTACGTGCCAGTAGTTCGCGCACCTGCACACCGGTCATGTTCTTCTGCTTCAGGTTGGAATTGATGAGTTCCAGCGTGATGCGCCGTTGCGTGACATCGGTCTCGATGGCGGCGACGTCCTTCGTCTGAGTTATCTCGAGCGAGGCAGCAAGTCTGCGCACCTTCTCCTCGTCGGTCTTGACATCATCGGAGAGATGGATTCGCATAGTTGGGGTTTTGGGCACCTTGCGGC
Source organism: uncultured Candidatus Poseidoniales archaeon (assembly GCA_964618995.1). Lineage (GTDB taxonomy): Archaea > Thermoplasmatota > Poseidoniia > Poseidoniales > Thalassarchaeaceae > JAKUTA01. Next base: position 22,413 of record CAZUBQ010000017.1, read on the forward strand.
CATCGACCAACTCGATGATGCGCGGTAGACCCTGAGTGACGTTGACCGTCGCCACACCAGCATAGTGGAAGGTGCGCATCGTCATCTGGGTGCCTGGCTCTCCAATCGATTGCGCAGTCAGAATTCCCACCGCTTCATAGGGATCCACGACGGCCCGCTCGAGTTCTGCGGACGTCTCGATGAGTACCTTCTCGGCCTGTTTGGCAGTGAGTTTCTTCACACCCCTCTCTACCAATGCATCTGAGAGATCGGCGAGTAACTTGTTAGATACAGGGTACCCATTCGCCTCTGCCAGTTCATTGAGTTGGGCGTAGAACAGAGAGTTGGACAGCCCTTCGTTCAACTGGGAGTCCTTCTGGTCGCGGTCGTACAATTCCAACTCCTGCTGTAGAACCTGACGTCCGGGACGGCGGGCACGGCGGGCGCGCACGACTGTGGTTGCCTTACCGGCGGTGGGGGAGTCGGAGCGGCTGCGCTTCTTGAACGACTGGATTCGGTCGTGGAGTTGCTGAGCCTCGTCGGACGATAGCCCACATATCTTGGCAATCTCTCCGGAAGCCAATTCCTTGACGTCATCCCACTTCCGCCCGTCAGCGAGTTGATGGGCGTACTCTTCAGGGATATCCATGTCCATGAGCTTCTTCTTGGTCGCTGACTTGACTACCATCACTTACCACCTCCGAGCGCGTTGTCGAGCACCATCTGGATGTTGACAGCAGATCCCTTCACGCTGCGAGTCGGGTCAATCGTGTCCTCCCCGTAGCTGAATTGGATGATGCGATCGGCTGTGTTGCGCACCGAGTGCGGGTCATCACTGTGCACCTTCAGGTCGTCCATTGCGTTGATCAATCGCCGTTGCATGTAGCCGGACTTGCTGGTGCGCACAGCGGTGTCCACCAGCGATTCGCGGCCCGATATGGAGAGCATGAAGAACTCGGTGGGCTCCAGGCCCCGCTTGAATGATGAGGTGACGAAACCCTTCTCTTGTGCACCCTTGGCCATCCTTCGGAAGTGAGGAAGCACACGATCCTGATAGCCACGCTCAAGCCTCTGTCCGCGCACACGAGTCTGTCCGATTGAACCCGCCATCATCGACAGGTTCTCCATCGAACCACGAGCGCCAGAGACAGCCATCATGACTGCAGAGTTGTCACCAACAAGGAAATCCTTGGCTACCTCGCCCGACTCAGAGCGGGCACTGTCGAGAATATTCATGATGTTCTCTTCAAGCGTCTCTAGGGGCGTGCGCCCGGGGCGACTCTCGTAGGTGAACTTGCGAATCTTGCCATGTGAGGCATGCTTCACGAACTTCACGCTCTTCGACTTGGTCTTCGAACCCTGATTGTATTCGCAATCACTGTTCGGGCACTTATCTGGTTTCTCGACGACCTTGCCTTCGCTCATTTCTCCAGAAGTGGAATCATACACGATTTCGTGGCTGTCGTAGGCGTGTTTTTCGCATTTGTTGCAGATCATCTCCAGATTGAGAATCTCACCCTTACCGCCCTTTCCGAACTTGATGAGTTCCACATCCACCTGGGTTTTCGCACTCACGTTCAATTCAGCGATTCGTGCACGGGCTTGCTCTGGAAGGTCCTCATCATCGATTCCCGTCGTGAATCCGAGCGTCGAGCAGATGGCGATGGTGAAGCGCGTCATATCATTGACGAACTTCGCGCCTCGGGTGGGGCCATGCGTCTGCACGACAGCGTCGAGCAAGCGACCATCTTCAGCGCCGATGCCGTTCTTGTCAATGGTTCCTGACAGGATCTCTCCATCGACAACCACGACATCCTCCTTGCTGCGGCTCTTGAAGCGTAGACTGACTCCGTCCGGAATGAGCAGATTAAGCAGTTCTCTGCCTAGGTATCCATCAGCTCCATCGTCGTCCTTCACCGGCTTCGGCAACTCGCCTGTCCAACCAATGGTGCCCAGAACTTGTATTGCCAGATGTTTCGGAATGACCCGATCCCCATGGGTGACCAGAAACGCCCCGGTGATGTGGTCGTGAATGCCACCGATGACGCTGCCACCATAGCGTGGTGAGAGAATGTGTTCCTGGACACGCATCAATATCTTCGCCTCGGCACGTGCCTCCTCGGATTGTATGACGTGCAGATTCATCTCGTCTCCATCGAAGTCAGCGTTGTATGGGGTACAGACTGCCAGATTGAATCGGAAGGTCTTGCCATCCATGACTCGCACTTCGTGCACCATCATCGACATGCGGTGCAGTGATGGCTGTCGATTGAAGATGGTCACATCTCCGTCGATCAAGTGACGCTCCACAACCATTCCAGGCTTCGGTTTGCCATCTAGGTCGATGGTCGACAGCCTGTCCTCCACTTCCGTTCGCTCCTCTGTCTCCTCACTGGGCGGCGAGCCGCAGTGAGGGCAGATGACCTGCAGGTGCTCTGGGAACTCCTCGTCGGGATGGTTGTGTTCGAACTCCCAACGATGTAGGATTACCGCACGCGCGTCGCCATCGGGGAGACTGTTTCCATTCTCATCCTCTCCACGCAGGTTGCGGATGGTGGCTTCAAGGTCAGGCTTCCAGCCAATCGTCTCTACTGTCCCGTCTGTCTTGCGAATCTTTTCCTCTACAATCTCGAATCCAGGCAGGAAGTTGGGGGCTGGTAGCACGCTGTTCAATGCCGGCGAGCGGCCGGGATAAGGCTCGTCTCGCTCCACATCGCCGCCGTGGCATTCTGGATTGTGGCAACGGAACCCGGACCAGATGAACTTGGTGCGGTCGGTGATGCGCACACGATGCGAGTCACCGCGCACGATGTAGTTCACACCGGGGTGGACATCAGGTCCGCGCAGGATCATCTGACGCAACTGCTCACGGTTGCGGCCGGTCACACGCACGGGTACCGTCAATTCCTTAGCCACTTTCCTCGGCACGCCAACCTCATTGATACCGAGGCATGGGTCCGGTGAGATGACCGAGCGCGCGCAGAAGTTTACGCGCTTACCGGACAAGTTGCTACGGAAGCGACCCTCCTTGCCCTTCAGTCGCTGAGTGAGCGTCTTCAGCGGGCGGCCTGAGCGATGTCGGGCTGGTGGGATGCCGCTGGTCTGATTGTTGAAGTAGGTCGTGATGTGGTACTGCAGCAACTCCCACAGATCCTCGACGATGAGTTGCGGCGCACCTTGGTCGCGGTTCTCGCGTAGTCTCTGGTTGATGCGCAGAACGTCGACCAACTTGTGAGTAAGGTCATCCTCTGACCGGTCGCCGCTGTCCAACGTGATAGACGGTCGAACAGTAATCGGGGGGACTGGCAGCACCCGCATGATAGTCCACTCTGGGCGGCTCGATTCCTTGTCCATCCCGATGAAGATGAGGTGGTTGTTGGGGATGCCTTCGAGCCACTCGCGGATGTCGCGGGCGTTGAGTTTGTGTTCGCTCTTGTCCTCTTTCTTCTCCTTGAAGCCGGTTGGCTTGTCCAGCATTATCTTGCCCTGCTCTTCACCGCAGTGCATGCACACCATCCTCTTCTTGTGACAGCAGAGTTTCTCTATTTCCTTGATGATCTTCTTGAATTCAGTGGAACCTACGCCGTGCTTGATGATGATGTCGAGCACCTTGGCGCGGTAGTAATCCTGCTCAGACTTTTCATTGTCATTGGGATGAGTTCCTTCCTGGTCTTGGAGCAGCACCTGATTACAGGAGTTGCAGGTGGCTTTGAGGCAGTTCTTCACCAGATTGGTGAACCCGACGTGCATCACTGGCAACTCGAGTTGGATATGGCCGAAGTGGCTCGGACAGTCGTCGTGCTTGTTACCACAGGTGTCGCAACGAATGCCGGGCTCGATGACACCCATCTTAGGATCCATCAATCCCTGATGGTAGGCGTGTCCGTCGTCCTTGTAGGTGTCTGCCGTCTTGACCTCGACTGCGCTCATGCGGCGAATCTCGTCAGGCGACATCAGGCTGAACTTGATTGCGCTGATGCGCTTCGGTATCTTGGATGAGTCCTGTCTCTTCATCTGTTCACCTCCGGTCCGCCAGCTCGAGTCGCATGGCGACTCCGAGCGATTTCATCTCGTCAAGCAGCAGTTTGAACGCGTACGAGGTCTGTACCAGATGTACCTCGGCGCGATCACCGTGCAGCGGGCTGACGTAGCAGCGCCGCCTCCAATCCCAGTAGGCGATGTGCCCGCTCTGGGCGCAGACGGCGAGTTCAACGCCGTCGCTCTCATCGAGCAGCCTGTCCTTGATGACCATCGACGCACCGTGGGCAATCAGGCAATCGCGCTCCATCTCCCCGAATCGCAGGCCACCCTGGCGGGCGCGGCCCTCGGTCGGTTGACGTGTGAGAATCTGCACGCGGCCCCGGCTGCGGGCGTGAATCTTGCCGCTCACCATGTGATGCAACTTCTGGTAGTAGATGCAGCCGACGAAGATGTTCACGGGATAGGTCTCTCCGGTCTCGCCGTTGATCATCTGCTCCCTGCCGGTGTGATTGAAACCCCCGCGCAGCAGTCCTTCGCGCAGTGACTCCTCCTTCTCCCCTGAGAATGCGGTGCCGTCGATGATGCGGCCCTCCATCGAGCCGACCTTGCCACCAATCATCTCGAGGACGTGGGCGACAGTCATGCGGCTGGGAATCGCGTGTGGATTGATTATCAGGTCCGGGACCACGCCGTCTACGGTGAACGGCATGTCCTCGGGCGCGACCAAGCGACCGATGACGCCCTTCTGACCGTGGCGACTGGCGAACTTGTCTCCGAGTTCGGGAATGCGATCGGTTCGCAGTGTGATGCGCACCAACCGGCCTGAGTCGAGGCTCTCGGTGACGAACACGTGGTCGATGTGACCCATTTCCCCGTGGCGAACGTTCATGCTCGACTCTTGGCGATACTGACCCATCATGAAGGCACCATGACCTTCCTCTAGGAAGCGAGGCGGGCTGGTCTTGCCCACCATCACGCTAGCGCCGTCTTCAGTGGTACTCGACAGGTATGTCTCAGGAATGGGCAGGCCATCGAACTCTAGATGATCATACTCGTAATTCTCCTTGCGCCCCTTGACCTCATCAGGACCGGTTCCAGGAATCTCGATCTCCTCTACCTGTCCGCCGGGATATCGGCGGCGTTCGGCAGTGTAGGTGCGAACGAATGTCGAACGACCGAGCGCACGTTCTACTGAAGCGCGGTTCATGATGACCGCGTCCTGCATGTTGTAGCCCTGATGAGTGAGAACCGCCACGATGTAGTTCTGCCCGCCGGGGCGATTGATTGAGTTGGTAGTGGACATCGACTGTGTGCCGACCATCGAGCGTTGCGAGTAGTGCAGCATGTGAGAGCGAGTGTCCGGGCGCACGCGGGAGTTGGAGGAACTCAGACCGAGGCTCTGCTTGACCATGGCGGTTCCACCAGTGACCCTCGGAGTCGAGTTGTGCTCCGGGTAGGGAACCAGGCTGGCACACACGCCCAAGATGAGTTGAGGATCTATCTCGACGTGGGTGTAGACGAGGACGTCTTTCGCGCGCTTCTCCGTGCGACGTAGCTTGTCGAAATCCTCCTGATAGTAGGACAGCGGCTCTTTGAAGCGTTCCTCTTTCCATTCGCCGTTGGGCATCTGGACGCGTACGCGGAGATCGGCCTCCTTGATATCCTCCTTACCGAGATTGAGCCACTCGACGTTGTCGGGGTTGATTGGGCGGTTGTATTTCGGTGAGCGCGGCGGCAGCACGTACGGCCGCGGCGCGATGAGTAGATCCTCCTCCTCCTCGGCGTCGACCCACTCGACGACACCATCGTTGAGCAGGTCGCGGAAGGTAACATCGCGGGCGCGTAGACCCTCGAGATGTCCCTTGGTGAGCGCGAGGCTGCCGTTGTCAATCACCAGCAGGGGGCGTAGGATACGTCCCTTGTCCGTGTTGATGAAGATGTCACGGTTGATGACGTCGTGGCGGATGGTGACCTCCGGTCGAATTCGACCGCGCCTGCGACTGCGCTTGAAGTGAGCAACCAACTTATGCGGATCCTTGTGTAGTCCGAAGATGTCTCCGTTCACGTGCACGCGTGCGCCCTCAGACCAGTCCTCGGGTTCCACCACGCCGGCTTCTTCGAGCAGTTTCTTGACATCATCCTCGGACACTGCCTCGGAGACGTCAATCATCTGGGCGGCGTTCTTCACCAGACCACAGTTCTGTCCTTCAGGTGTCTCGTTGGGGCAGAGGCGTCCCCACTGAGTCGGGTGGAGGTCACGAGCTTCGAAGTGCGGCTGGCTGCGCACCAGCGGGCTGGTGACGCGGCGCATGTGCGAGAGTGCGGAGATGAACGTGGTGCGATCGAGTAACTGGCTGACGCCGGTTCTCCCGCCAACCCAATTCCCAGTGGCGAGTGCGTGCATGATCTTCGAAGTCAGGACATCAGGTCGTAGACAACTGCCGATCTTCAACTCCCGCTTGCGGTTGTGATGTCGCTCCAGTTGGTACTTCAGGTCGCGAGCGAGTTGCTGCAGACTAACCCGGAACAGGTCCTCAATGAGGTCGCCTGCAAGCCGCACACGCTTGTTTGCGTAGTGGTCCTTGTCGTTGGGGTCCTTGTCGGTGGTTGCCATCTCAAGCACCTGGCGCACTATACGTCCGAGGAAGATGGCCTTCTTGTCGCGGTTCTCCACGAGGGTCCCAAGGTGCGGCAGCAACTCCTTGTCGAGCAGATTCTCAACTCGTTGCTGACGGTACTCCTTCTGCTGGCCGGCTGCGAACTTCTTCTCGAGCCAGTTGAGCGCCTCTTCCTGCGTCTCGACTCCGTAGGCATCCTTGGTTTCAGGATCGCGTACGTGGTTGATGTTGGCAACCACGTACTTGAACGCTTCAGTTTGAGCGGAGATGGCAGTGAAAATTCCTTCATCCGAATTGATTCCTAGTGCTCGCATCAGCAGCACGACCGGAATCACCTGGGCACCGGCGCTGCTGATCTTGACCATCAGTAGACCGTCCTTGCGCTTCTCCACGGTGAGAGGCTTGCGCACACCGTCTCGCTGGCTGAAGATCTTGGCTACCTCGGTCTTGCGCGTGTAGCGCTTGTTCATCTCCACTGTGACGCGGTTTGGAGCGAGATCCTCCATCGAAATGAGGACTCTCTCAGTTCCGTTGATGATGAAATAACCACCAGGGTCGTACTGATCCTCGCCCTTTTTCTGAAGCATCCTCATGTAGTGCTCGCGGTCTTCTTCGCTGGTACTAGGTGATAGGTTGCGCTTCAAATCGATGTGCGAGGGGTGCATGTTACAGCGACGGCTGCGCACCATGATTGGCAGGTTACCGACCTGCACCCTGTCCTCCTTGATTGGGATTGGCTCACCAGAAGCGTCCAAGGTGGCGTCGTCACGATGGATGGTGAAGTCTAGGAAGACCGGGCTCATGTAAGTCAACTTACGCAGACGGCACTCCATCGGGCTGGCTGGATGCTCAGAACCGTTGGCCTCACGGATTGTCGGGTTGCCGACTTCGATGTTCTTCATGCGAATGGTGATTTCATTGTCCAGAACGTCCAGCTTGATCAGCCCGCCCTCATCGTCCTCGATCAACTCGTCCGTTCCGATGCGGATGTTGCGCACAATCTGTTCAGTACGTGCCAACTTGCTGTCCCCGTTAGGGACGCAGTCATCGTATGAGGCGATCTGGTGGTTCACCAGACTTCGCTCGCGAAAGAATGTCTCGATAATCTCCTTCATGCAATCTACCTCCTTCAGGTCCCCTCAACCACCAACCGGTAAGCGAGATGTTTGCCAGCTGACGGGCTCCGCCTGATGATGCGGACAACACGGTTGGCCAGCCAGCCGGCTCTGAGCTCCTCATCTTCCTGTTCGTGAACCTCCTTGAGGACCTGCACCGCTGGGTCTGTAATCAGAATCTTCGGGAGCAGTTCCTTTGCCAGTCGTTCAGAGCCTTCCGCGTCCGTCTGTGTCAGATTCCAAGGTGCCAGGGCTTCCTTCTCCTCATCCTCGGGAACAAGTTCGTGATGAGGAACCAACTCATGGTTCAGTACGTTGAATCTGGTATCCCCCATGGGGATGTCGTCGACGTCGGTCACCTTGGTTGGAAGGGTGACCCGCTTCGAACGACTGCGTTTCTTGGAGGCGGATTGCTCACGAATGATGCCCATCAAGTGCTCGAACCCATCACTACCCTCTTTGAGTTCGGACTTCGCGGAAATCTCCTTGGCACTCATCATCTTGATCATGTCCATGTTGGCATCGTCTGCCAACTTGCTCGCGACATCGGTATCGACTCCTAGTTCTATGAGACGTCTTTTCGTTGAAGATTTGATGGCCATGCTGGAACCCCCCCGGCCCCCCCTTCCATGGTCCTGTATCCCGCCTGGGTAGGCGGGCCCGGCAGGGTTCGAACCCGCGACATGCCGGTTAAAAGCCGGCCGCTCTACCTGGCTGAGCTACAGGCCCATAGTTGGTTTGGGCCACCCGCGGACCGGGGGGTGGTTCAAAAACACTTCGGCATGGCTGGCGCTCGGTTGGCGCCGTCTCGCCGGAGGGTTGGGGACGAGTTCCCAAGTGACCGTTCTGCCGACTTCAGCATAAAGGTAGCGGGAAAATCGCGCAGGCAATGCTCTAATCGAAGCAACAGCCCGCGAAGAAGCATGAGGGACCAGCAATCTCGTGAACTGGGATTGCAGAGACGTGCTGCTGTTGAGTTGGTTTTCAAAGGGGCCGCCGCTCCCCCTTGCCGAGTGGCTGTTCCGGCGACGGTGTACCCGCCGCGAGAAGACACTGAACTACTCGACGCGGCGCTTGCTGAACTGAGGATTCCCCCTGAAGCCCGCCTGCTCGAGATCGGTTGCGGTTGCGGGGCGGCAGCGATCGCCGCCGCGCTGCGCGGGATGCGCGTGGTCGCCTGTGACGTCAACCCGCTGGCGGTTGCTGCCAGCCGAGGAAATGCGGCGCGTGCAGGAGTCGGAGATAGAATCGACGTGGTCGAAGGGGGAATAGGCGAGGATGGTTCCTGGCCAGACGGAGTGTCGGGACCATTCGATGTGATCTGCTGGAACACCCCCTATCTCGACGGCGGAGAGCAAAGTGACAGCCACGATGTCTCGGGACCAGGTCGGCTGGGCCCGCTCGAGGATGCTGGCTTGCTCGACCTTGCTGGAGAGTCGGGTTGGACCGGTATGCTGCTCAACGCGCTCGTTGCCCGCCCGGATGCGCTCGCCGAAGGTGGGGTGGTGCTGCTCGTGCACGCGGACACGGAGCGCGGTGAACTCGCGCAGACCCGCTGGCGTCGGAAGGGTTTCGCTACGCGCGCGCTCGCGAGAGTGAGGCTGGGTGGAGACGAACGGCTGACCGCGTTCGCGGCTTGGGTCCCTTGGAATGGACTGACTCCTGAGTGGGACGAGAAGGTCGGCTCAACCAATACTCGACTGCTCAATAGCGGGGCGGTGGCCGGGGAGCGGCTGTTCGCCAAATCCCAGACGCAGGGGAGGGGTCAGCGCGACCGGAATTGGGTGATGCGCCAGGGCGACTTCGCCGGCTCATGGGCATTGAATCTCCCGGATGACCGACAACCGGGTGATATCGGAGACCTGCAACTGAAAGCTGCCCTGTCTGTTGCGGAGGCGGTCGCCTGTACACTTGAACTACCTTTGACAAGCACGCACTGGACCCATGCCGCCGCGCTCTCCGAGCGGGGCGTGGCCGTCCGTTGGCCGAACGACATCTGGCTGCCATCTGGAAAAGCCGCAGGCTGCCTTGTCGAGGGGAGACAGCAGGGTGAACAGAATTCGGTCGTGCTGGGCATTGGAGTGAATCTTCCTACCGGAGCGAGTGAACAGCACGAATTTCCATTAGCGGGCCTGAGCCAACTTGAGGGATTCTCCTGCGGTCTCGAAGAGTTCTCACGATTTCTAGACGCTTCCGTAGCATCACTGTTCGAGTGCAACCCGGTGGTTCCGGACGCATCCAACACACTGATTCGCCGGTCGCTCTGGGCTTTGATGACCCGCTGGCTTGCCGATGGCAGGTGCTGTCGTGGGAAGGCCGAATCTTGGGGAAGACCGGTCGGACTGGACGGGGGCGGAGGCCTGCGGGTCGTCAATCCTACAGGAGTGATGGAATGCCGCGATGTAGCGGGTCTCGAATGGAGCAGCCATCAGGAGAGTTCGTCGACGGCAGAGGAGATGTCGTCATCGACTTTCGAAGGTTCCTGAAAGCGGCGCCAGACACCCCAGGTGAGCAGCAGCAGACACAGGGCGGGAGGCAGGAACTGTATGGGGAGTTGACGGTTGACAGATACGGATACGTCATACTGACCGCGGCCGACCAATTCGATTGTGTACTCACCTGAACCATCGATGGGAATATCTGCACTCACTGGATCATCTTCGGCATCTTCTCCTTGTGTCTCAGCGACCACGCTGCCCGATTCATCCAGCACTCGAATCCGTTGCAGAGAGCAGGTGACGTTCACTTCCTCACAGAATTCCGTTTGCTGCCAGGTGACCACCAGTTCGTCATTTGATCCAAGGAAGCCCAGTTTGACCTGAGCCACCTCAGCCACACCCCCGCCAGCATCGAAGTCGACAGCCACCGGCTGTGCCCACATGAAGATGAACAATGCACCGAGCAATCCTACAGCACCGATGATGATTGCCAGGTCGTGAGGGGGAACACTCTCTGCTGCACCACCGCCGGCCATGGCTCCTCGAGCGGTCATCGGATGATGAACTTCGCCTACGTGAGCGCCCGGTTCCCAACGCAAGACCCAATTACAGGCTTCAGGTCGGTCGAGATATCCTGGGCGTGTAGATCAGACTGGAGGATCGCTGCCTTCGCAAGGCAGAGGCCACGGGTTCAAATCCCGTCACGTCCATGCGATTCTGATCGGGGTGACCCGATTATTCGGCATCACTGGCAGAAGGCTAGTACCGATGTTCACTCAATTGAGTTGAGAATTGTTATTCACTTGATTAGAAATATTTAGTTTTCTTAGTCATATGATTATTTTTTCCGCGTTGAGTTGAGTGCTTATGATGAACGCTTAAGGACGTGACGCGCTACCGCTGGCCTCGTCGGGGATGATGCATGCAGGTTCTGCAAGGCGAGGCGACGGAGGGTGCCAACGTGAGCGAAGGTAACGGTAGCACGCGCCTTACGATTGCCGAGTTCGCAGCTCGATCGGCCAGTCGCGCCGATGAGTATCACCGTTACAATATCGAAACTGTCGAGACGAAGGACATCCAACCACTACCGAACCGCTTCATCGTCAAGGTCGCCAAGGTAGGCCTGGCGAAGTTTCTGCTCAAGGAGACCTTGCAATACTGGGGGAAGTGGGACGTCATCATGTCGCGGCCGTGTACATATGGTGTGTTCAGCGGGCCGGTCGGCGGATTCAATCCGAGACCGAAACTGTGCGTGGGATGTCTGCGTTGCACCGTCCAGCACCCCGACTTCACGACCATAACGCCCAATCCTGCGCGTGCTGCTCTAGGAGATGACTACGTCACTCATCTGCACATCTCAGCCATAGACGAGGAGGCGCGTAAGGGTAGCATCCCTGTGCGTGGCCAAGGATATCGGGGTAAGTTCGGTGGCCCGGGATGGGAGGGCATGTTCACTGACATGTCAGAGATTGTGCGGCCTAGCAGAGACGGGATTCACGGCCGCGAACTAATCGGCACCAGCGTGGACCTAGGCAGCAAGCCGATGAGTTTGGAGTTCGACGACTCGGGTGTGCTGACTGAAGAAGGACCTCAGATGGTCACCATTCAGGTCCCGTTCATCTTCGATGCCCCCCCGGCTTCAGTCGCCACTCCGAAACTGCACAGAATCTACACCAAGACTGCTGCAGACATCGATACCTTGGTCGCACTGCCTGCGGATGTCGTCCGCTCGGAGGGGCTGGCCTCCCGGGAGGTCGTACCGATAATCCCGCTCACGTCAGTTGCGACCGTGGCCGGTTTCGGCAATGGAACCCGCATCATCGAACTCGACGGCTGGGACGCTTCGCTGTATCTGGAAGCCACCACCACCGCTCCGCATCTGCTCATCGGCGTGCGCATGTCGTTCGCGGACGGCTGGCAGCAACAACTTCTGGAGGTTCAGGCCGCCGGAGTCCCGATCATCCACCTGGTAGCCGACCATCACGGTCTCGGAAAGGATGGAGGATTCGTGATGGACACGCTGCGCGAAGCGCACATGCTGCTCGTCGAGGCAGGGGTACGAGACACAGTGACGCTGCTCGGGAGCGGTGGCGTGATTGCAGCCGACCACCTGCCGAAGGCGATCATCTGTGGGCTGGATGCGGTCGCGCTCGACCTGCCTCTGCTGTTTGCGCTGCAGGCGCGTGCGCGAGGCGACCTCTCCGACAGGGAGGACACACCGATCAGGGTGCCTCGGCGACTCAGCGAGCAATGGGGTACGAACAGGCTGACGAACTTGTCCGCTTCCTGGAGGGACCAGTTGCTCGAGATTCTCGGCGCCATGGGTATCCGTGAGGTGCGAAGATTACGCGGTGAGATGGGCCGCGGCATGTGGCAGACAGACCTCGAGGCCGAGGCGTTCGCAGGAATCGAGGGATTCCCCGGAGGTGGTGCCTGATGACTGTCACCAAACCCTCCGAGACACTGGAGCACAAGGTCACCAACCTGCTCCACGACGGATTCAACGCCCGCGCTTTCGGGGAATACAGACTTCCCGAGGCGCTAGGAGATTCCCGCTGGACCGACGAGCTGATCGTCTCCACTTGGCACATGGCGGAGACCGGCAAAGTCCCCCCTGACCTGAACTACAAGACGGGCAAGTCGAACGGTGGATTCGACAGGCTGGAGTTCAAGTTCCTCGACGAAGCGGAATGGCTGGAGCACTCTGATGCGTTGGACACGACGATGGACCTCAACCGGCGGGGTGACGAACGGGACAAACTCTCCTGCGACCTCCCATTCTACGGTGGGGGTATGTCGTATGGTTCCGTGTCTCTGAACGTGATGATGGCGCGGGCGCAGAACTCAGCCAAATGGAACACCTACATGTCCACCGGCGAAGGAGGTTATCCAGAGCAACTGCTGGAGTACAAGGACCATGTCATCACGCAGGTCGCGACCGGATACTTCGGCGTCGAGGAGAAGTACATCCAATCGACTCCGATTGTCGAATTCAAGTATGCACAGGGGGCGAAACCAGGGCTCGGGGGACACCTGCTGGCAGCAAAGGCCGGAGAAGAGGTGGCCAAGTTACGCGGCAGCGTGGCGCACGTGAGCCTGTTCTCCCCGTTCCCATTCCATTCCACATACTCTGTCGAAGACCACTCGAAGCATATCGACTGGATCCAGACCGTGAATCCAGATGCCCTCATCTCAGTGAAGGTGTCCACACCGCACGACGTCGACATGGTGGCAGTCGGCTCTTACTACGCCGGCGCGCACATCATCCATCTCGATGGTTCATACGGGGGCACTGGTGCGGCTCCAGAACTCGCCAAGAAGGTCATCGCAACACCGATTGAACTCGCTCTTCCAAAGGTGCATGATTTCCTCATCAAGGAGGGAGTACGCGACAAGGTGACGCTCATCGCCAGCGGCGGTGTGCGCACAGCCGACGATGTCGCCAAGGCAATCGCATTGGGTGCCGACGGGTGTGTGTTGGGAACCACTGACTTGGTCGGTATCGGCTGCACCCGCTGTGCCAACTGCGAAGGCGGTCCATCGGGGCGCGGCTGTCCGTTCGGAATCACCACGACCGATGTCGAGCTGCAGGAGTACATGCAGCAGGACTGGGGGGCACAGCGGCTCGACAACCTCTACACCGCGCTGCAGTGGAGACTGCGGGAGATCCTGCGAAAACTCGGACTGTCGAGCACCAAGGAACTGGTCGGAAGACGGGACCTGCTGCGCTACATCGGAGGTGACTCCTGATGGCGAATGCAGAGCGGATCGTCGCCGCCCGTCGACGCTTGGTCGAACTGGGACCCGAACCGATCATCCCAGATGACGAGGCTGCCGAGGGAGGCTGCGGAGTCGTGGGGCTAGCATGCGAAATCCCTGTGGCGGGCAAGCACCTGTTCGCCTCACTGGAACAGATGCGTAATCGTGGCAACGGCAAGGGTGGCGGTGTGGCACTCGTCGGACTGGACCCAGAGCAGTTCGGTGTGACGAGGGAGATACTGGACAACGACTACCTCTACACAGTCGCCTACCTGGACCCAGAAGTTCGCAGTGAAGTGGAGGAGAGTTTCATCCACGCCACCTTCGAGGTCGACCACATCCATGAGATGCCCAAGATGCACGACTGGGAGAGCCGGCTTCCTGAACTCGAAGTCGAACCTCCTGAGGTCGTCTGCTACTTCGTCCGCCCGCGGGTTGCTGCCATCGAAGAGTTCCAGGCGAAGAGCGGCTTGAGCGCCGCGGACTTCGACGGAAAGGAAGGGATGCTCGATGAGATCGTCTTCCACGCCACGCACGCACTCAACGTCGAGTTCTACGCCAGTGAGCGAGGCTCGCAGGCGTTCGTTCTCAGTCATGGGGTGAACATGCTCATTCTGAAGATCGTGGGCTATGCAGAGGATGTCATCCGTTACTATAGATTGGAACACGTGACGGCTCATGTCTGGATTGGCCATCACCGTTACCCCACCCGTGGAAGAGTCACTCATCCAGGTGGGGCGCACCCATTCGGGCAAGGTATCGGCGTCGCTCTGGTGCACAACGGCGACTTCTCGAACTACGTCTCCGTCAAGGACTACCTGGCACAGCGCGGCATGGAGCCGCTGTTCCTGACCGACACCGAGGTGGCGGCACTCGGATACGACCTGCACCACAGGGTCTACGGATATCCGCTCGAGTATCTGATCGAGTCGATGGCGCCCACCAGTGAGCTCGACTTCGTGATGCTGCCTGACGAGAAGCAGCAGGTCTACGAAGCCATCCAGAAGACGCACATCCACGGCTCACCCGATGGGCCTTGGTTCTTCATCATCGCACAACAAGAAGCGGAAGTGCATCGGTTGTTGGGAATCACTGACACGAGCATGTTGCGCCCGCAGGTGTTCTCCTACCAGCGTGGAGAGGTGGGCATCGCATTCTGCGCGTCGGAGAAGCAGGTCATCGACGCGGTGATGGAGAGCCTCGCTGCTGATGACAAGCGCTTCTGGCCGCGCTGCGACGAATTCTGGAATGCCAGAGGTGGCTCATACACCGATGGCGGGGCGTTCATCTTCGACCTGCTGCCCGCGGAGCATGGTGAACGCGAACTGGTGATGACGAACAAGTTCGGAGAGGTTGTCGACACCCACCCAGAGGGTGACTTCGATTCAGGTGACGTGGCAATGACCTCGGGGGTCGACCTACCACTTACTGACAGCGCCGCCGCGGCCTTCGAGCATGTCGTGGAAGAACTGCAGGACATGGATTGGGCGGCGGCGCAGGCGTTGCTCTCGGAACTCGTATCCGAATCCCAGGAGCACTCTCGTTCACGCCCCATTGAGATCCTTACACTGCTGCTCGACCGTCGCTACCCTGCCGGATCGCTGCGCCGCAGTCTTTGGCTGCACAAGGTGCAGGACACCCTGATGGGCATCCTGGCGCATGCGGCCAACCAGCCCGACGATCTGTTCGTCGGCCAGAAGACAGTTGGCCACCGTCCAGAGCCCATGAACGCCCAACAGGCGATTGTGGTCGATGCCAGACCATACCCCATCGAAGGGACCGAATCACTGGCCCGTGAACTCGTGGCACTGTATCGCGGCGGTTGGCGCACATTCCACGTCATCAACTGCAAGGGACACCGGTTCATCGGAAACGGTTTCGGAAGCGACAGCGGAGGCGTGCGCATGGACGTCTACGGGTCTGTAGGGGATTACCTCGCCAGCGGCAACGACGGCATGACGGTGGTGATGCATGGCAACGCGCAGGACCAGGTGGCTCAGATTCACAGCAGCGGTGAGTTGGTGGTGCATGGGGACGTCGGGCAATGCTACGGCTATGGTGCCAAGGGAGGCGAGATGTTCGTGCTCGGAAACGCCGCCGGACGCCCGATGATCAACTCGGTGGGCAAACCGAAACTGATCGTCAACGGAACCGCGCTCGACTACCTGGCAGAGTCCTTCATGGCAGGAGACCCGCTGAAAGATGGTGGCTTCGTCATCGTCAACGGAATGCGCTACGACGGCCGCGGGATGCTCGAGGAGATGTCCACCCCATATCCCGGCGGCAACCTGTTCTCGCTCGCCTCCGGGGGTGCCATCTACGTGCGCGACCCACACAGCACACTGTCGAGTTCACAACTCAACGGAGGCGAATTCACAGACCTCTCTGAAGCTGACTGGGCGGTCATCGAACCACTGCTGATGCGCAACGAGGAGCACTTCGGGATACCACTGCAACGACTGCTCACCGTGGATGGGCAAGTGTGCAACCCGGCTGAGGTCTACAGGAAGATCGTCCCTGTGAAGAGCAAGGCGCTGCATGCGGAAGCGGCTTGGGCTGGCCATGCCGATTGAGATTATCCTGGGCAATCTGCACCCTGTGCTCGGGGCTTCAGTGGGCACATATTTTCCCCTCAGATAAGAGAAATCCGATGCAACCTCTATGGCTGATGAGGTCATCCCAGCAGCATGAAACCTGCTCAGATCCTTGCCACAGGACTGATGTTTTTCCTCCTCTTCATGCCAGTATTCGCATTTGTCGGAGATAAACGAGTCGAATGTGAAGTTGGAGATGGTGACAACTGTTCTAGTTACGAACTGATGCAGAGCATTACTGGGATTGCCCTGTTGTTTGGATTCATTCTCACTGTAGGGGGAGCCTACAAAATGCGTATTTACAGTTCGAGCAAGCAGAAAAAGAAATTCTGCTCAAAATGTGGTTCGGTTGGTGCTCAACAATCAGGGATGTGTTTCGTCTGTGAGACAATTGATTCCACAGATTCACCGGACACTGAGTAATTTCTGCTTGCTCAAGAAGCGAAAAAACCGGACACAGAGCACCCTGTAGTCGGGGGTCTGCCAACTCTTCAGAGTTGCAGAGTTGCAGCCCTGA
>CAZUBQ010000018.1:0-426 GCA_964618995.1 uncultured Candidatus Poseidoniales archaeon
ATACCTGAGCACAGAGCGTGTGCCATCCCATCGTGAGTCCGGTCAGCCGAATCGAATTGTTGGACGTGTTGAACGATTCCAGCAGCGTGCTGTCGAGATACCAATCACCGATGGAAACCATCAGATGCGTGTAGTTTACTGTCAAGTTGTATCCTACCTGAGAACTCCCGTTGGCAGGGCTGGTGAATTCCACCCCCGTTCTAGTACAATCCCACGAGAGGGAGGTCATCGCAGGAGTGTCCCACATTGGACAGTAGTTGACCCAGTTACCACCGTTGTTGTCGCTGATATCCTCGATGAGGCTGTCAATAATAGTGCGATTGTTGCTCCCCCACCAGTTGTATGAAGCGGTCATTCGGTTGTTCTGGTAGGTGTAATCGATGACGGTCCATCCGTTGGTCGGATCGAATGAGTTGTTCTCGACGA
>CAZUBQ010000018.1:526-36431 GCA_964618995.1 uncultured Candidatus Poseidoniales archaeon
CCAGCACTGTCGCGTTCGTCGTATTCGCATAGACTTGTACGCCGGCGTCGATGGTGATCCTGACTCCGGGGGCGATGGTCCAAGGGCCAACGAGGTAGTAGGGTGAGTTGTTCGCAGTCATCGTCTTGGGGAAGAACAAGGTTCCTGACAGCACCCTACCGAGCGGAATGTTGGATGGGCTAGTTCCGTTCCAGTCCACCTGATTCATCGCTGCCGAGGTGTAGAACGGTGAGTAGTTGACCCAGCCTCCGCCGTTGTTATCGAGCATGTCTTCGATGAGCGCGTCGATTCCGGTGGCGGTGTTGCTTCCCCACCAGTTGTATGGCGCTCTCATGTGACCGACTGAGTATGTGTAATCGATGACGGTCCATCCGTTGGTCGGATCGAATGAGTTGTTCTCGACGATCCATTTCCCGTACGATGACGATCCTGCTCTCAAAAACGAGTCAGTCCGTTGACTAGCGTACTGCGAGTAGCTCCAGGCTGTGGCCGACGGCGATCCAGTCGTGTTGAATGTGGAATGCCTCAGTTGCAATGGGCCGTTCCAATTTGATGAGGAGGCCAATTCGACGGTCGTGTCCGTGAAGTGGCCGCTGAAGTAGGCAGGGTTGGTCGCGCTGGGGGTGGTCCAACTACCCGGTGCGTAGAGTCTGATGTCGCTCTGCTCGTAGGTCCAGTTCTCGAACACCGGCTTGTACCAGTTGCAGTAACTGTTCGTGGTCGACGTGTAGGTCGGGTACTCGAAGTTGACCGATGTCCGCCTAACGGTGACATCGTTCCGCCAGTCGCCGCCGCACGATCGGTAGAACGACTGTCCCTCAGCCCTCAGCATCGAGATGTTGTCGAATACGAGATTGTTGACTGTGAGAGAGTTGTAGTTGCTGTTGAACGGCTTGATGAAGACCTCCACCGCATCCCTCATGGTCACATTGTCAACGATGACATCACCGTTGTTTCGGAAGAAGTGTTCGAAGTGGAAGAGGTTCGAGTTGCCCGTCCACGACTGGCCAGGGGTGTACCAGTAATTGGTTGGGCCCGACACCGTGGTGTTTCTGAGGACGAGTGCGTCTGAACCTTGACTCGGTGACGCTCCCCTGATGCCATTCCAATATCCCGATGTCTGCGTCCACGACACAGAGGGATTGACTCCGAATGTGACCGGATTTGTAGAGGTACCAAGGGTGTGCAATTCCCCATACACCAGCACTGTCGCGTTCGTCGTATTCGCATAGACTTGTACGCCGGCGTCGATGGTCAGCCTAACTCCTTGCTGGACAGAAACTTGACTGTTCAGGTAGTAGGGTGAGTTTGCAGAAGTCCATGTTGTGTTGAATGAAATCACAGGACCTACATTGGTCTCCATTCGCGGCTTCTCAAGTTCAAGTTCCACTGGATCTGTGCCTGCCGAATATTGTTCGTAGGTGAACACCGCAGCCCATGAAGTGCTGAACATGGCGAAGCAGACGACGAACAGCAGCAACCTGCCAGACTCTGGTGATATCCCTCGCGTGATAGAACCCACCTTGTGGGTTCACCATTGCCGCTGGACATGAAGATTATCCCTGTCCAGAATCACGTCGTGGTGAAGGAACGCGTCGCATCCATCCAAGTGCGACCGCTTCCGTTGTCGACATAGATGCGCCAGTGATAGATTGTGCCACTTGTGAGTCCCGCCAAGGAGTGAACGGATGCCCCGACGCTGAGATTCGACCCGATGCTCGAGCAGCTGTCCCATGACGCGCTGTTGCTTCCGCCGTCACTCGTCCCCCAGCAGACGTTCCAAGTGGTGTTGGTGCCGTTGTCGTAAATCATCCAATCCAAGGTGGTCGAGTCGGAGGAGATGTTCGCCTCGGTGGCGTTGCGGATGACCGGGTCGTACTCGTGCACCCAACCCCTCAGCGGATCGGTGGTCCAGACGGGCAGGTGGTTGAGCGCGTTCTCTGTGGCCTCGGTGAGCGGGAAGCCCCACGCCTTGTGGAATTCCGACATGTTGTAGCCGGTGGCGAACGAGATCTGCTTCACCCATTCGTTGAACTCGGCATCGCTGCCGCTGGGTGGATTGCTCATGTTGTAGTAGACGCTGAGCGCATCGGTGATTGGCTCCCAACCGAACTCCTCCTGCACCTGCAGATAGGTCTCAAGCGCGGTCCAGACGCTCCATTGGCTAATCTGCGAGCCGCCGTTGAAATATCCCTCGGTTCTACTGATTCTCGATTGAGTTCCCAAGGCTCCGTGTCCTTGACCGAGGTCCACTCCGACCAGGTCGGTCATCAGTTTCACTGAGTAGAGGTTGCAGGTAGTCTCGGTCGTTCCCGGCAACGTCGACGGCATCCACTGGTGATTGTGCCCCAACTCGTGGAACATGCCCCAGTCACCATTCTGTCGCATGTATGTCCCGTTCACCACTCCCGACACCGAAGCCAGATGCGCCATGAAGGGGTATCCGGAATGCATCCATCCTGCGGATATCTGCACGTCGAACACGGCGCGCTCGACCCGCGGCCACGGAGTGTATCCCGACAGGTTGTGCTCCATCTGCAGCGCCTCGTCCCAGAAATCCATCGCCACGTCGGGGTCGTTCAGGTTGCGTATGTCACTGCTCGGGACGGTCAGGATGAACCAGTCCGATGCAAGTTCAGCGATTGGTGCGGGAGCACCTCTGAGCGCCATCTGCCAGTCAGAGAGCGCTGTCTTCCCGTGGACATAGCGCGGCATCTCGATGACGTTCTCGATGGTGACATTGAACTCTCCGAGAGTTGCCCCCGCTGCAGGACAGATGTAGATCGGACCCCCGAATGAATTCCCGACCTGAATCGTGGTAGCGTCGATGCCCCACCAACGCACTATCTTCGGGTGGCGCGACAGGGTGGTCTTGCCCCACAGGCTGTCGGAGTGGGCGCCAATGAGCACGTACGCGTTCTGCCCGAGCAGGCTGGCAGGAACCGTGACGTTCACCACCTCACCCGGAGCTGCGTAGAATCCGGTGCTCATGCGTCCGTGGGAGCGCGCGTTGGCGTAGCCGAAGTTACTCGGAAGCCCGCTGAAGTTCCCATCGATTGTCACTGTTCGATTCAATCGAGGTGCGGAGGCATTCACTGGTCCGGGGAAGGAACTGGAACTGGGATGGGGGTCGAGTTCGTCCGCTGGAAGTCGCTGCATCAGTTGCTCCTGGATGTTGAGCAGCAGGTCGTCCACCTCGTCGGCGTTCAGCGTGAAGGTGTTGCTGCTGGATATCTGAATCCAACCGGTCTGATTGCTCATGTCGCGCAGCGCGCCCCAGGTATCGGTGAAGTCGAGAGGCAGGTTGCTGACGCACAGGTTCACCGTCTTGGCGGCGATGTTCGCATCTGTCTGTGTCATCTGCTGGCCACCGAGCACATGGTCCCGAACGCGGGGCAGGGAGCCATGCAACCGGTAGAGGTCGCCCCACTCGGATGTGCCCACGGAGAAGGTGGCGGAGCCCGAACTCGCTGAGACGAACAACCCGGTCGTCCCGACTATCTTGTTTCCCGGATAGTTGTGCGCCACATCGCTGTTCGAGTAGGACCAGTACCACGCATGGCCGCCCAGAACCAGGCCACCACCAGCCGCCAGCCAGTCGGTGATTTGCAGGTTCTCCACATCCGAATATCCGTTCCAGAACTCGGTGACGAAGCAATCGAGATTGATGAGGTCGGATGGCTGGGCGTCGATGATCACAGCATATCCCTCGTTCAGCAGGGTGTCCTTCCAGCCGTTGAACGACGACTCCAGTCCGACGGTTTTTCCCTGCCCGTCACACACCCAGTCGAGCGCGTTCAGCGAGAGGTTCGAACGATTGTCCCCCCCGGTCCGCGCCACCATCGTCTCATGTCCGTATCCGGCCACTCGCCCCTGTTCCGCGTGCCCTGCCGACATGATTGGGCGATCATCCCAGTCAACTCCGACGGCGAACGCCCACTCGCCGATCGGTAGGATGAGGCTCGGCCACGCTCCGCCGTAATCGACGGTTCCCACCGAGCGCTTCGCAAGTTCGGTGTGGTCGACGGCAAGGTCGTGAATGGCGAAGGTAAGGTTGGTCTCATGGCTACCTCCGCTGTTGTTGGCATAGACGGTGTGCACTGTCCACGCGTGACGTGAGATCACCTTTCCATCCCTGCCCACAGGAGAGCCAGAGATCACCCCGTTGAGGGTATCGAAGTAGAGTCCGTCGGGAAGAGGCGGAGCGACCTCCCATTCGTCGATGGTGGGGCCGAGGTTCACTGGTGAGGAACTGAACGATTTGTTTGCTTCCAGAACGTATTCCGTACCAGACGGCCAGGTGATGTTGCCCGGCGTCATGTCAGCGACGTGCACCTCCAGCCAGGTCTGGAAAGATCCTCCGGTGTTGTTCGCCCAGATGCTGTGGTTGGTCCACTGGTGCAGGGTGTCTGCGCTGCCATGGATACGTCCGTCAGCACCCTCGAACAGCAAGCCTTGCGGCAACGGGGGGTCGATGCTCCAGACTATGGGCGCACCGCCAGTGGTGGAAGGGCTCAGGTCGAGTGTGTCGTTGTTCCAAACTAGGTCGAGTTCCTGGAGTCCGTAGTCTATGCTCGCCACAGGATGGTCGTTGACCGTGATGTAGACCACGGTCACATCGGAGCCACCGGTGTTGTTGGCCCAGATGAAATGCGCCGTGCGCATTGACAACTGCTGCGGGGTTCCGGATATCACACCAGACGAGTTGTTGAACTCCAATCCCGCCTCCAACGGGGGATTGACCATCCATTCAACGATCTCACCCCCATCGGCCGAGGGGTGCATCGAATCCATCTCCTCATCAATCGTCAGAATCACCTCCACGTCGATGTAGCGGACCGAATAAGGCGCGATATCGAGCACCGTCAAGGTGAGAGTGGTCGACGAGGATCCTCCCGAATTGCTTGCTGTGATGTTGAATTCCGTGACTTGCATCAACTCTGCTGGCGCCCCGATGATGATGCCGCCATCGCGCAGTTCCAATCCATTCGGCAGGTCGGGCACCGCGCTCCAACTCGTCGGTTGTCCGCCAGCGTACATCGGTGGTTGGGTCATGAAGAATGAGCCGCGCACCAACACATGTGCATCCGCCATGTAAGTCAGGTCTGTCACCGGCCTGTCGATGACCACCACGTCCATCGTGGCGTTCGTCTCTCCTGCCTCGTTGAAGAAATTGAAAATGCAGGTTGACTCACCGGGGAAGTAGGCCAAGAACTGGTAAACCCCTTGACCATCATAGTGAACTTCTCCCGCGTCACCCGAGCAGTTCGTATTGGAATTCGCGGCATCACCTTCCAGATGCACATCCAGTTCGGTGATGCTGCCGACTGTCACTCTGATTGAGCCATTCGAGATGCTGGCGTTGTGCGGAGCCATGATTGGCTCACAATCAATCACTGTGCTCTGATCTGCTGACAGTACGTCCCTTTCATCCGGCTGGCACTCAACCGGGGGAGTCGGTTCCGGGTCGATGTCAACCACATCATCGCCTTCGCTCGGCGGTGGCCCGCCTACGTCAACGGTGAACATCGTCCAGACAGCGGTTCCGCCGACCGCTCCGAGGAACAGCAGAAGGGCGAGCAGAAGGGCGAGGGTACCTTCCCCCCTCTGCGCCATGGTGAGTAAGGAATGGGTGCCGCTCAATACTGTGCCGCACACGCGCGGCCACGCACGCGACCCGCTTGCACGGGCGTGCGCAACCTCATGGGGGGAGGACTTCTCTCCGGGTGCTGATGCGGGTAGCGGTGACCGGGGTCGCGGGGCTCATCGGCGGGGTTGTCCACGACCGGCTGCTCAAGCGAGGTCACGAACTCATCGGCATCGACCTGCCACACGACGCCTGGTTGGCCGCCTCACGGAACACCGACGATGAGAGGGCGCCTGCAAGGGTGACGCATCACTTTGATCTGGCATCCGTTGCTGATGCCGAACTGACCGAGGCTCTAACGGGGGTCGATGTGCTGGTACATCTGGCTGCGGATGCGAACCCTTCCAATCCCGACGAGAGCATCCGCTCGAACAACTTCATCGCCTCTGAGCGGGTGATGCGCTGTGCGGCGTCTGCAGGAATCAGGCGCGCAGTACTCGCTTCGTCCGGACTCGTGCAGATCGGACTGGAGGACCGGCTGGAACCCGGTGGCGACCTCGAAGGTGAACTGATTGGCGTTGAGCACGGTGTGGCGCCGACCTCTTTCTACGGAGAGAGCAAGGTGCACATCGAGATGTTGGGAGAAGAGTACGCAGTCGGGCGCGGAATGGAATGCATCGCGGTGCGCATCGGTACGGTCGTCCCCAACGAGTCAGAACACTGGGAACGAGGCGGACGGCTGCAGGCGACCGCCTTCCTACAAGCGGATGTCGCCAATTTCTACGAGAGTGCCGTTGAAGCCGAACTCGGAGATTGGAAGCCCTCCTCTTGCCGTGGCCACCCACAGATCGACGGCTACCTGATCACAGCCGCACAATCAGATTCACCCGGCCGTTTCGTCGACCTCGAACCCGGAATCTCCGCCCTGGGATGGAATCCTGAGCCATGGCCTGAGAACGCACCCTGAGGTGAGTCGATGGGGGGACCGCTCACTCTGGGAATCGATGTCGGCACCAGCGCCACGAAGGTGCTGCTTCTACAACCAGACGGGCAATGGGAGATGCACTCCTGGCCTTCTTCTGAAGGAGTCTGGGGTAATCTCCGTGAGTGGCTCTCCGAGCGGGGCGAGCTGGTGATTCGCGTCGGAATAACGGGCCACGGACCTTCAGCGATCGTCATCCGCGATGACGAGGTGGTCGGACGAGTCATACCATGGCATGAACCTCTGCCAGAGGGGTACGAACGGCCTGTGGAGAACGACCACGTCCTAACACCCACGCGTGCATGGGTCCCATCGCGAATAGCGCAGTGGGAAAGTGAGCATGGACCAATCGAAGATGGGGTCGCAGTGCAATTGAAGGACATGCTGAACTGGCAGTTGACAGGTGTCGTGGCGCGTGACAGCCGTTCGATGCGAGGTTACTCTGGAAATGGGTGCTTCCACCTGCCTGAGGAGGTGATTGGCCGGGTTTCGGATACCGGGGCGGATCTCTCTGGGATATCTGTCGGCGCTGAAGTCATCTGCGGTTGTGACGACCTCTCCGCGGGGGTTCTGGGACTCGCTGCCGAGGAAGGTGACCTGTTCAATCTCGCAAACACGTCCGAACACGTGGGCCTTGTTGGCGGAGACCCGCAGGACATGATGAGTTGGTTGCCGGCACTAGGACGATTGCCCGCTCTCTGCTACAACGCCACATCGACGGGGGGGCGCACACTCACTGAGTCGTTCCGCGAGCAACCCATTAGAGAGGCTGCTGAGCGTTTCATCGCCGAATTAGAGAATGACCCAGAACGGTTGAAAGTAGCGTGGCAGATTCTTCGAACAGTGAACGAACCGATTGAGGATATTCGAGGGCGTTTCCCCTCAGGAGAGATGCTGATTGGTGGCGGAATGGCGCTGATTCCTCAATTGGTAGAGTCACGCGGAGCGACTCTCAGGGCGGGACAGGAGGTCAGTGTTCTAGGAGTAGCCAAATTGGCTCAGCAGCCTCTTGCGGTCATCTTCGGAGCGGGTAAAGTCGGGCGGGGATTTCTCGCTCAACTGCTCACGAGAGTAGGTTGGCAGATTCACTTTGTGGATCCTGAACAGAGTCTCATCGATGCTCTCTCGGTCGGCTCGTATGAGATATGCAACCTGGCTACAGGGGAGGTCGAGACCATTACCGGTTACACAGCGTCGGTCGAGCATCGGTTCCTCGATCAGGCGGATCTCTTTCTCACCTCGCTGGGTGCAAACGGGCTAGCGGATTGGGCTGCCAGCATATCCGATTTGGACCGCGAGGTGGACATCATCCTCGCTGAGAATCATCCATCTCCAGCAGTAGTCGCCCGAGAGCACATCTGCTCCCCCAAGGTCGGAATCGCTCAGGCGCAGGTTCTGCGTTCATGCATCGAGCCGACAGCGGAACAGGTGGCTGAACATGGGCCCCTGACCGTGCAGGTGCAGGACCATTGGACGTTGCCATTGGATTGTGATGCTCTGGTGAATCCAGAGATTGTCGCAGGAATTCCGGAGTTCGAGCCACGGCCGAATTTCGCTATCGAACTCACACGCAAGCTGTACACCTACAACGCCATCAATGCCGCCGTCTGCTATCTGGGCGCCCAGGCTGGCTACGACATGCTGGCCGACGCGGCCAATGACGAAGATATCGCAACGGTCGCACGAGCGGTCGGAGTCGAGTCATCCGCGGCGCTCATCGCCGAGTACGGTTTCGTAGCCGACGAGCAGCAGGAGTGGTGCGAGCGGGCGCTGGCGAAATACCAAGACGAGACCATCAGCGATCCGATAGAGCGCAACTGCCGCGACCCAATCCGCAAACTTGGCCTCCACGACCGCATCCTAGGGCCGCTGCATCTCTGCCTGCAACACGGCCTGCCTCACTCTGCGCTGGCGAAGACGCTCAGGAACGCACTCGCATACTGCGAGCCGTCCGATTTCGCCGCCCAGACGTTACAGCAGACGATTGCGGAGCATGGAGTTGGTGACGCGCTGAAACTCATCGCTCCAGACATCGATGCACGTGTCGAATCGTTGTTGACACCTGCCGATTCCCGATAGCGCCACCCGTCTGATTCCACATGGCCTGTCGATAGTATTCAAAGAGAAGTCCAAGTGTCCGCGAGCATGGCGCGTAAGCGGAGGGTCGTCAAGAACAAGAAAGGAGGACCTCCACGCGGCCCACCGGGAAGTCGTTCCGGCCCACCAAGAGGGCCCCCTTCTCGGTCTCCCCCTGGACCACAATCAGAACCGCCCTCAGGGCCTCCATCGGGCCCACCCAGCGGACCACCCTCAGGACCTCCATCAGGACCTCCATCAGGACCTTCATCAGGAGGGCCTCCCAGCGGAGGGCCACCTTCGGGCCCTCCATCAGTATATCCGAGCGGACCACCCTCAGGACCTCCTGGCCCCCCAGTTGACGAGGAGGTTGACTACACTCCAGAAGCAGAGGAAGTTGTTGAGGACGAGCCTGAACAGGAAGTCGCTGAGGAAGAAGACGACCAAGTCAGTATGTTCGAGACAGAGGAGGAACCAGAACCTGCGGATGAGGATTCCTCAGAGGAACAATTGATGGACGCCGCGTTGGGAATGATGACCGGACAATCTCCTGCTGCGCCTCCGAGTGGCCCCTCGGGAATGCCACCGATGGGGCCACCTCCCGAGACTTCACCCGAACCTGAGGAGGAAGAGATGCTGCCGCCAGAAGAGGTCGACGACGCGCTCGATGCACTGTCAGAGTCGATTGGACCCGTGGTGGAGCACGAATTGGCCGACCCTCGAGACGATGTCGAGGTCGAGATAGAGGAGTTGGAGGTTCTCTCTCCATTGCGCACACCCCTGCGTGAGGAGGAGTTGGAGGTGGATTCCGAGCCGGACGAGCCGCTGGACATGTCGCCATCGGCCGAGCCAGGCCAAGCGAAGATTCTCGGCCACATCGTGCCGCACACCCATTGGGACCGGGCGTGGTACCTGCCGTTCCAGCAGTATCGCTACAAATTGGTGCAACTGGTCGACGATCTGCTCGATCTGATGGAAGAGAACCCGGATGCGTTCCCGACCTTCGAACTCGATGGCCAGACGGTCGTGCTTGAGGATTATCTCGAAGCGCGACCTGAGAACCGTCAACGATTGGTCGATCTCGTCGAGGCGGGCAGGCTCTCCATCGGTCCGTGGTACGTCCTACCTGACGAGTACCTCGTCGGTGGAGAGGCCTTGATTCGCAATCTGCAATTGGGTGCAAGTACTGCTGCTGAATTCGGTGGACGCTCCGAAGTCGGCTACGTTCCCGACCCGTTCGGCCATGTCAATCAGCTGCCAGCCATTCTGCGTGGCTGTGGCCTCGACTCGTTCATCTTCACTCGCGGCGCGGGTCCGTGGGTCGCCAAGGATGCCCGTGGTGTGTTCTACTGGCAGGCGGCGGATGGCGAAACGGAGGTGCTCTCCATCAAGCAGGTGCCCGATTACCCGAATCTGATGGCGTGGGGATTCGAAAAGCGGCCGTTGGAACGCAAGGACTCGGCGAGGGTGAACGTGGACACGGCCATGGAACGGATGTACACTCTCTTGGACATGCATCGGGAGAAGTATGACTGGCGACCGGACCAGATGCTGTTCGGCCAGGGTTCCGACCACACCCACCCGCAGAGCGCGCTACCCCGTCTCATCGACGCCGCCAACGAGGAATTCGGCTCACGTGCGCAGTTCAAGCACTCGTCTTTCTCGGAGTTCATCAGCGAGATGAAGAAGTGGATTGGGCGCAAGAAGATTCACCGCCATCAAGGGGAACTTCACGATGGCTGGGATCGCAACGTGCTCTCGGGAGTATTCAGCAGCCGGATGTACCTGAAGCGTCTCAACGACCAGACGATGCGCGTGCTCACCGATCAGGTCGAACCGCTCTCCGCCACGACGAACTCATGGGGACATCGTAACCGTGCTGCCAGTCTGGCGCTGGCCTGGCGCGAGGTCCTCCGTAACCACCCGCATGACGATATCTGTGGATGTTCGGTGGATGCGGTTCACGACGACGACGAAGTTCGATTCCGCCATGCTCAGGAAATCTCAGCGATGCTGATGGAAGATGTCCGTGGTGACTTGATAGAAGAGATGAACCTGCATCACGTTGATCGTGACGCAGTTCCGATTCTGCTGCACAACCCTCTGCCCGTACCCTGGTCGGGCACCCTACCGGTCGACATCGCGCTGCCCGCCTACCGCTGCTATCTTGAAGCCGGCACACGCGTGAAGATCGACCTCTCCAAACCGGCTCCGGGCTGCTCCCTACACGGAATGATCGGTGTCACCGAGCCGCTGTTCGGCATGCACATGCACCCCGACCGAGCAATCAACGTCGAACTGCCGCGACTGATGGGTCAGGTAATCGTCCACGAACTGCCTCCAGGCGTGCACGTGGCACATGTGCTGCCCGGCAGGGAGAAGATCAGCCTTCCAGACCGACCGGTCGAGTTCGGCGGTACTGGCGAAGCGGTTGAGTGGATGTCCAACGGACACATACGCATAGATTTCCGACAAGACGGCAGATTCGACGTGACACACACGGCGTCCAAGAAGACCATCTCAGGCGTCGGCCGACTCGAGGACTCCGAGGATGCCGGCGACTCCTATGACTGGTCGCCAGGAGGTTGGCCGGTGGAGGTTGGCACGGGCAAGGGAGAGCCGCTCAAGCAGCGGGCGAAGGAGGTTGACCGACGGCTCTCAGACCAGGAGGATGAGGATCTGCGAACCGTGTTCGTCTCCGTACAGACCGAGGACGCGTGGGCGAGTACTGTCCGCCTCAATGTGGCGTGGGCCCTACCAACCCATTTCGACGACGATACCCAGCGGCGATCCGACGAACTCGAATGGCTGACTGTCGACCATTACATCACGCTCAGGACCGGAAGCGAGGTCGTCGAGGTGGAGACCTGGATGGACAACCGCTGCCGTGACCACAGACTACGGCTATGCATCCCATCGGGGTTGAATGTCAGGAAGGCGCACGCCGGGGGAGCGTTCGACGTCATCCTGCGCAACGCCAGCTCGCCTCATGACCCATCTTGGGAGCAGCCGCAAGTGCAGACACAGCATTTCAGCCAGTTCGTGGCACTGCAGGATCGCATAAGCGGAATCGCAGTGCTCTGTCCGGGCAGCAACGAGTACGAGGCAGTCGCCAACGATGACGGCGACGGACTGGACCTGCGCTTGACGATGCTGCGCGCCACCGGCTGGCTGTCCCGTGACGGATTCGCAACCCGCCGTAACCGTGCCGGGCCCTGCTTCGAGGCTCCCGGCGCGCAGTGCCTCGGTGATTACTGGATGCGCTGGGGATTGATGCCCTTTGAGGGCGGCTGGGACAAGGCAGGCGCGCACGAGGCGGCCGAGGCGCTGGCTGCTCAGGCGAGCCTGCTTCCAGGGCTGTCTTCACCGCAACTCAACGGCTACTTCGACGACCCGCTCTCGAAGGGGATTCGCGGTCGCTCGAACGCGGCCGTCCGCCTCGTAGGGGATGGCCCTAGACCATTGCTCGCCTGCTGCAAACCAGCAGAGGATGGTGACGGAACGATTGTGCGCCTGTGGAACCCGACGAAGAGCAAGTGGGTAGGACGAATCGAGACCGACCTGCAACTCTTCGAGTGCCATCTGTGTGACATGCTGGAGAACCCCGGTGAACCAGAGGAGATCAGTCGCGGTGGCTGGGTTGGCCTCGTGCCGGCCAAGTCGATAGTCACCTGGCGCTTCAAGTGAGGCGTGCGCATGGACAGGAACAAGCCATTGTGGCGCTACTTCGCCAGCCAGTATGTGTCGGCGCGACAGAACTTCATCAACGCGGCTGAAGCGACTGATGGACGTCTTGAAACTCTGCCAATTTCCCAATTGGGACCTCAAGATGAGCAATTGAGCATCGACATCTGCTTTCTCGGCCCTGATAACCCCAAAAAACTGCTGCTGCACACATCAGGAGTACACGGCGTGGAAGGGTATCCTGGATGTGCTGTTCAGGTGAAACTGCTCGAGCGCTGGGCTGCCGGAGAACTGGAGGTTCCCGATGACTGCGCAATCGCCGTGATGCATGCGGTGAACCCGTGGGGTATGGCATGGATGCGGCGGGTGAACGAGAATAACGCCGATTTGAATCGCAACTTCCTCCCTCCCGACGAAGCTTACGTTGGTGAGCCCGAACGCTACAACGAACTCAACACTCTGCTCAACCCTAGGACGGCTCCCGGGGGATGGGACTTCTTCGCTCTCAGGGCTGGCTGGGCAATCCTGCGCATGGGTTTCAACACGGCAAAGCAGAACGTCGCTGAGGGACAGTACGAACGTCCGCGCGCCCTGCAGTTCGGCGGTCAGGGATTGTGCGAATCACCGAAGTTGCTGCTCGACTGGTTGGAGGGCGCGCTCGAAGGAGTGGAACGCTGCGTCGCGCTCGACTTCCATACGGGCCTCGGTCCACACGGCGTGGATTCATTGCTCATCGCAGGTGAGGATGGAGACGCCGCGTTCGCATCGTTAAGGGAACGTTACGGCCCGACCGTGCAGCCGCTCGATCCTGATGCAGGAGTGGCATATCGCATCCGCGGAGGAATGTTGGATGGCTTCAAGGCCCGCTGGCCGAATATCGACTGGACGCTCATCACCCAAGAGTTCGGGACGGTGAAACCGCTGAAGGTCATCGCCGCACTCAGAGCCGAGAACCGGTTGACGCAATGGGGTGGTAAACCAGACGGAGCATTACTCAGCAGCCCAGAACGTGAGCGGCTGCTGAATATCTTCAATCCGCCAACAGACAGGTGGCGAGGCATGATCATGCTGAGGGGACAGGCGCTCATCGATGACACCCTCAGTGACCTCACCTCCTAGTCGGCCGAGGGTTGATGGCGGTGGACGGCTCCGGCGGCTCGATGGGACGCAAGGTGGAGGCACGAGCGCCGGTGCGCATCGACCTCGCGGGCGGTTGGACAGACGTTGAACCGTACACGCACGATGTGGGTGGAGAGGTGGTCAATCTGGCCATCGACAGTTACGCTAGAGCCACCTTGGAGGTGGATGATGGCGGAATCCTGTCAGTGAACTACACCTGCGACGTTCCTGTGGGGTCAGGACTCGGCACGACCGGAGCGATCAACGTCGCCTTGCTTGCGGCGATTGAGGGGATGTCTGAACTTGGGGATACCGAGCGACAGACGATGGCCGAGCAGGCGTTCCAGTTCGAGTCGTTGCTCGGCAACAAGGGTGGACGACAGGACCAGTGGGCAGCGGCGCATGGCGGCTGGAACCATCTACTGTTCATGGGTGACGAAGTGGAGGAGATGCCGTTCAGCCCGATCCGTTCCGCACAGCGCTGGCTGAGCAAGCATCTGGTACTCGCCAACACCGGCATCCCACATGTTTCCGGAGACCTGCACACGATGATCTGGGAGCGCTATGCCGCCGGTGATGAGGAGGTTCGAGATGGGCTGATGGCGATTCGCATGGCTGCCCGCCAGATGGCGAACGGGTTGCAGCAGGATCGGCGAGATGAGGTCATCACCGCATTCAACGAGGTCTGCCGCGGGGTCGACCTGCTCGAACCCGGATTGCACGACCCGTTCCGCTCAGTGGTCGATCCGTTGCTGGAAGCGAAGAACGTCCTTGGCTGGAAGGCGCTCGGCGCTGGTGGTGGGGGTTGTCTCGTGCTGCTTGCGAACATGGGCCGCAGGGAACCCGTGGAAGCGGCGTGCGAAGCGGCAGGATGGACTCTCATCGAGTGGGACATCGACACCGAGGGTGTGTCCGTCAACGCCAACTGAGCCCATCGATGCGGGCGGGCAGCGTGGAGATCGCCGGCTGCAGCGCGCTCACAATCTCCGCAGCCCACACAGTGACGTCAACATCAGTGAGGTCCGGCTCGCTCCTTGCGACAAGCAACGGCCAGCGACCCATACTCGGCGGCCATAGTTCCACCCGACCCGACAGGTCAGAGAGGATATGCGGTTCTGCACGATGAGACCAGGTAGAATCGACGGCTAACGCAGACAGTGCACCACGCTGTTCGTTGCACAGAGCGACCGTGCGCAGGGAATCGAGACGGTTTGATTCATCCTCGTCAGCGCGGTCCAATTCACCAGGGGGCGCCCGTTCGAACAGCAGGAAACCCGTGCGGTCTTCTGCGGAATCAGGATGCGACCCCAGACCGACGAAGATGGTGAACAGACTGTCCCAATCAGCCGGTGCGCGCACGTACCATCCCATACGGTCGGGCTTGTTGTCCACCTCTAGATGCCAGGTCCAGCCGGGGAGCATCGGTTGCAGACGATTCCTGAGCGAGGCGAGCAGGGAGCTCTCTTCGACCACGGGTAGGTCCAATTCCTGAATGCCGATGTAACCGTTCACGAATCCAGTCAACTGACCACCAAGCTCCGCAGGAGACAGCGACCATCTGTGCTCTCCAAGCCGTTCCGGACCATCGTTCATGCGCATCGAGCAGACCGTCCAGCGATGGATGGAGTCCTCTCCATCGTCTCCGAGGCCGAGTCGGAACGTCAGGCGGTCATCGCCGATGGTGATCGCCTCATCACTCACCGAGAAGCGTAACTCACCCTCTGGATCCGGCCCGTGGCCACCATGATGGGGGTGGTCATCGAAGTCGACCTCCTCCCACAGTCGGCTGAACAGCGCCTCCTCCATGGCGCGGCGAGCGAGTCGGGGCACATCAGAGATGCGGGGCCGAGGTCACCGAGATGGGTCAATCGAGCACGCGCAGCGGGGGTAGCGGGTCGGCGGAGAGCCGTGCTTCAATCAGGGCGCGGGCTGCTTCTCTGTCAAGGGGGGCCGCGGCCAACAACTCATTCCAGAGCGCTTCCGTCCACTCTGCGAATCGGTGCGCGAAGCGGTAGGAATCGAGCACGAACGCAGCCTTCGGATGCTCTCCTAGAGGTTGACCGGCGGTGAAAGCCATCTCCGCCCCATCCAAGTGCCGCTCAGCAACCGCCGTGGTCATCGCCCGCTCCTGGCGCAGGTCGTCTGCAACGCCTGCTTCTGAGACAGCATTGGCGACTGTGGCACAGGCACCGGGAACGAAGGTGTCGTCACGGAACCAGTTCTCAGAGGGCATCCACAATTTCTCGGTCAGTGCCTGATAGGTCCTGAGATAACGCAGGTTGAGCACGAGGTCGCTGCTCGCCTCCAGTAACAGAGCCAGATCTGCGGTGACTCCGGGACTCTCGCTAGCGAACCCTGCGGATTCCATCCATTCTTCGAGAATTTCGTTGGGATCTCGTGTGGGGTCGTCACCTAATGCGACTGCTGCATGCACGTTCATCTCCGCCCACAGGTCATCACTCGCCAACTGTTTCGCCCAACCGCCTCCACGAGGTAGGATGAACATCCCCGCCCAGTGGCCAGGCAGCACGTTGGACATCCCAGTCTGGCCCCGCTCACCGCATTCTCCAGGTCCATTGGCCCACAACTCACCGAGCCAGTTTGGGATCATCCCGACGAATTCGTACTCCCGTTCGCACTGGAATTCAACCAACCTAGGTGGCCCGGGCATTTCGATGGTCGAATTCCACGGCTGATACCTCCAGTAGTCCGTCTGGGTGTGCTTGACTGACACCATGAAGCGAACGTCATTGTTCCAGGTAGAGAGCGCGTCCGCCTGTCTGCCAAAATCTGCGTGAATTCCGTCATCACCGAGATCCCACAGCCGCAGGATGCAGAACTTGTCTCCGAAATCGCACACGATGCTTCCCAGATTCTCAACGATCTTCTGCACGATTCCAACACTCCCTACCTCCTCACACTGCTCGCAAGTGCATCTGAGTGGATTGTGCGTGTCCGCCCAGTTGTGTGGGCCAACGAATGCCTCCCCGAAGCGGAAGATGATTCCCTCCAGGTCGGGGAAGCGAGCGAGCAGCGCCAGCGTGTTCTCAGTGTAGTCCTCCCACATCTCGCTTGAGTAGGCACACCCGCGTGAGCCGCTATTCGGAGACGGGGGGGCGGTAGACAATGAGAACAAGTCCTGCATCACCCATGGACGCAACCCTTCGTTCAGGCAGGCGAGAATGCGCTCATCCAGTTCGTTCATCGTCTTCCTGACGATTCCTTCGTCGGCGTTCTCCATCAACAGATTCTGGGCACCTGTGAACTGATCGGCGATTACCAAGTCGGTGAAGCCTCTGCTAGCGAGAAACCGGGGAATCTTCCAGCGAGTTTCGATAGGAACGGCATCCGGCGCGTCATGCACGTAGGCGATCTTGCGGATCTCGATCTGCCGCGTTATCATCGGGTCACCTCCACTCGGTGGTACTCCCAGCCATGCTCTGCGAATGCGGTTGCCGCCAGTGCATCGAACTCATCACTCGGCACTATGCCGAAGATTGCGCCACCCGAACCGGGTTGCTTGGCGCACGATCCGAGCCCGCGGGCGAGTTCGACCATCGCGTATGTCTCACCCAGAGCTTCGACCCCGAACAACTCTGTGCGCAGGTCGAAGTTGGCGTCGATGAGCATCGACAGGAAGGCGTTCTCACCGCTCTCGATAGCCAACATTCCCAATTCAGCGCCGCGAGCCAGTTCGGTGATGATGGCGACCATCTCGGAGTCCTGTTCCTCCCAACGTCTGGCGATGTCAGAGTGAACAGCTCCCGAATCTTCACCGGAAGGGGCGTTGGCGAGCCAGAGTGAGGGGAGCAGGGCTGAATCCAGCGATGTGTATTCACCGTAGCCGCGGTCCTCCATCAGGTCACGACGAAAATCCATGTGCAGCATCTCGCCATACGCTTGCGGAAGTCGGTCCTGCATGCCAGCCACCATGCCGAGGATGTCAGTTTCCACACTCTGCACCAGTTCAGCCAGTTCTCGTGGGTCGAGGGAATCTGTGGCGATGCCGTGGTGCTCCATCAGGCAGCGCATGAACGCCATCTCGATCGCAGAAGAACCTGCTAGGCCCACCTGACGGGGTATCGTGGTCGAAACCTCGGCCCTGAATCCACCAACCTGACATTCAAACCGCTGCTCGAACACCTGGATTGTGGCATCCATGATTCGGCGCAGTCCCTCATCCTCCGTGAGTTCCACCTCCTTCGCCGGTGTTAGGGTCACACTCGCCTCCCAATTCCACACAGGCAGTGAGATGCACTGGCCGAAATAGCCGTCCGAGGGATTGCCGAGCAGGCCGATGCGTGCCGGCACGGAATACGAGATTCCCTCGGACATGCGGTCCGCTCAGAGAGCGGTCCCTATTGGATTCACGCCCGACAATCACAACGCCGTCATGTGGGGTCAGAGCCTTGTGCAAGGTGCTCTCTCGACGAAGTGATGTGGGGCGTCATCCCGGCAGCTGGGCGCGGTTCGCGCATGGAGGAACACCATATCGATGGCTGCAAGGAACTCATCGAGGTCGGTAGCCGCTCGATGCTGCTGCGCACCGTCGACGAGTTGGTGGCGGCGGGAGTCTCAGGAATCGTCGTGGTCACCTCTCCCGAGAAACCAGCGATCTCCGAGGCATTGGCGAATTTCGACGCCGCGGACCTCGAGTTCGTAGAGCAATCAGAACCTCGAGGCATCGTCGACGCTCTGCGGAAAGCGAGGGATGTGGCCGGCGACGAGATGCTGGTCGCCTCTCCGGACAATCTGTTCGTCGGCCATCCCTGCCCCAGCGCCGAACTGCTGGCCGCACACCGGCTCACCGGGAAGACAGTCATCGGCGCACTACAGGTGAAGTCACCATGGGGTGAACTGCTCAGCGATACCGGCCGCATCAAATCCCTGAACCGAGGAGCATCCGGCGAGTCGCTCATCACAGGAATCTGCGAGAAGCAGAAGGAACAACCGTTTCCGATGGATGGTGAGAACTGGCGCTGCACTGGAAGGATGCTGCTCACCTCACGCTTCTGGGAGGAACGGATGAGCGACGATGTGCAGATGCTCGACTCGCTCGCCCGGGCCGGCGAACTCGTGGCCGCACCGATTCCCGCCGCGTATATCGACATCGGACTTCCGGAAGGACTCGCTTATGCGAACTCCTTGCTCAACTGAGGATAACCTGCTCACCGACATCAGGAATCACGTGGCGAATACCTTCCCCACGTGCCGTCATCTCATCCGCGAAGATTGCCGGGTCCACTGTGTTGCCGGGGTCCATCCCGTAGTGCATCGGCATGACCAGCCGCGGCCGACAGGCCAGCGTCAAGTCGACCGCCTCATCGTGACGCAGGTTGTCGTTCCCGTTGATGCACAGCAGGGCCAGATCGAGCCCGCCAGAGAGGTCAGCGGAGGTGGCGAGAATGCGCTCGTGCCAGCCGGGATAGGGTTGTGAGTCCCCCATGTGCAATACTGTGCAGTCACCCGAAGAGACCAGGAATCCGAGGTAGTTCGACCCCTCTTCAGTCACGTCGAGTTCCTCATGTGCCGCGGGAATCGCATGCAGCGTCAGCATCCGTCCGCCGTCACCGATGAACGTCACCTCGTCGTCACCCTTCATGGTCACCAGTTGGGATTTCGAAACCCCCCATTCGAGCACCATATCGAGCGAGCGGTTGGGGATGACTATCGGGGTCTCCGGGAACACCGCCGCCAGCCGTGGAATGCTCACCGGGCAGATGTGGTCGTCGTGCCAATGGGTGCAGCAGATGAGGTCGGGCTCAGGGTGTTCCTCGGGCTCCAGCGGAAACTCCCCCAGCAACTTCCCCCACATGTCGCCCGCCTCCAAGTCACGCCACCACGGGTCGATGAGGACGGTGGCGCCGCCGTGGAACTTGACGAGCCATGAGGCCTGTGTCAGCCACCAAGCACACAACTCACCCTCGCCGGGCTCTGCTTGCTCCATCTCCATACGCAGGTCGGCTCCGCGCAGCACCGGCTGGGTGCGTGACTCGGGCACCACCCAATCTCCCATCGGAACGCGATGACGGGTTGTCTCACATGAGTAGTTCGCCGGCTCATTCTGTCAACATTTGAGGCGAAGCCTCAAGGTGCGCGAGCGTGAAAGGGCCGACTGATGGAGCGTCAGCGCCGCGCGGTCTGTCTCGCCCTGCTGCTGCTGCTGCAGACGCTGGTCGCCGGCAGCCTCGCCGCCGCTTCTGAGGTGCGACAATCCGAGGAACCGCCCGCATGGCCAGACGGCGGCAACGCATACGACAACATGCAACAGATGGCTGGATTCGGCTACCGGCGCATCGACACGAACGCCAACGAGAACGGCCGCAACTGGATTGCCAGCGAACTCGAAAGCATGGGTTACGAGGTCGAACGCCAGCCGTTCACCAGCGAAGAGTGCGACAACTGCGAGAACATTGTGGTCACCATCAACGGGACGCTGGAGAAGAACTGGATGGTGGTCGGGGCCCATCACGACGCCATCTGCTACTCCCCACCACCACTCACCGGTATCATCTACCCTACCTGCACCAGTTCAGGAGCCTATGATGACGGAACCGGCTCAGGTGCCTTGCTTGAACTGGCTCGAGTGTTCATGGAATGGAACATCACACCGACGCACACCTGGAAATTGGGCTGGTGGGACTACGAAGAGTGGCAGGGCAACGGTGCAGCGGAAGGTGGTGGCCAGGGTTCGCTGCACTTCGTGACCGAGCAGATTCCCGAAGATGTCAACGTCACCTACGTCAATCTCGACATGTTCGCCCTCAACTGGCCGGTGCCCACCCCGCTCGCAAGCCGGAGCACGGGCTGCAACGAGGATTTCTGGACACTCTACCAGTTCACCTCGCCCGTCAGCGATTGGTCGTACTACGAGGACCGCGGACTCGAGGTCACTCCGGGGATGCAGGCGGATGCGGAATGGCTGCAGACACGACTGAAGGACATCAACACGAATCGCAGCCACCCTGAAGAATGGGTGCGTGTAATCGACGACACGAAGGGCAATTCCGACCATTTCAACTTCATCATGGCCGGGCACGCAGCGACGTGGATCCGCGGCCAGCATCAGAACATCCTCGAAGAGGGTGACACCTGTGAACAGACCCCAAAGCACGCTCAGAGCGACTCTGTGACCACACTCAATCAGATGGCGGGGGGCCGCCCGAATGTCGAACTCGGCCTGCAGACAGGGCTGGACATAGTCGCCATGCTTGCCTGGTGGGACAGAAACGCCTCGCTCTACGGTGACAATGCGACCTCTATTGAGCACTCCGAGCACGGTATTGACATCCCCATCGAATGGTGGATGTGGCTTCCGATGCTCCTGCTCGGCTCCGCCTATTTGCTGCATCTGGGACGAACCGGCAGGTTGCCCGCCAAAGTACGCATGTGGAAACCTGGCGACGCTGAGACGCCTGTCGAAGCCGACTTGGTCGCGGACGATGGTTGAAAAGAGGTGCCGAATCAACGGCAGACCATGACCAGCGTGAATGAGATACTCGCAGGCGCGGAATCAGATTTCGTGATGTTCACGACGCAAGTATGCCCTTATTGCAATCGAGCCAAGAACTACCTCAATGCGAAGAATCTCACCTACGAAGAGTTCGATGTCAGCAAGGCTCCTGAGGTGCAGATCGAAGTCGTCACCATGACCGGCCACAGAACAGTGCCCGCAATCTGGGATGTCCGTGGCGATGAGCCCAACTTCGTGGGCGGTTCAGACGACCTGATGGAATACCTCTGATTAGAGGGTCCACGAGAATTCGATGCCACCAGCGATGATGATGGCTATCTCAGAGTCGCCAGTCTGCGTGATCGTCAGCGTGTACTCTCCACTGGGATAGGGAATAGTTCCCAGTTGGCCCTCCTCTTGAGCGCCGGGGCCCCATGTGCGCGACAGGGCGGTGACCGAAGTGTGGTCTCTGAGCGTGAGCGACCCAGTGGATGAGCCACTTCCCATGCGTGCGTCGAGCCAGTAGATCATCTCGTCCCACTCCCCGCTGTCAGGGTGGTCGCCGACGAAGAAGGTGTCACGAATATCGGCATCCGGCATCCCCCCCGAATGCTCCCAAGAGTCGTCGTACAGGTCACCCCCGCGGATGAACCAGACTTCACCCTCGTGCCCCATGCCGTGCAATACCAGTTGCATGTCCAACTGCTCCACACCGTCCCCATCCGTCCAGATGAGCGAGCGCAGGAAGCGTGCGTTCTCGTCGAACACGTAGGCGAGTTGGGAACCGTCCGCTGCCTGAGCTGCGATGAGCGCGATACGATTGCTCGTGATGCCATCGGTCTCCGAGAGCACGTTCACCACAGTCGTGTTCCAATCGGTGTCGAACAGGGTGAACGACCAGGTGTCGCCATCCTTGAAGGGAAACTGGAACAGCGATTGTGGCTCTCCATTCTCATAGGCGGACAGGTTGTCGTGCGTGATACGTCCAAGGAACGGGTTGTGATTGAGCACAGCGTGGCGACGGGCCTCGGTGTGGCTGGAGATGGCCAGCGTGTAGGCTGTGTCGTCTTCGGTATCGTTCTCGGAGACCACCAGCCGAGTGGTGTCGTCACTGAACCTTGGAGTGGTGAAGGTGTACAGCCACCAGTCTCCGATGGACCACGTAGGAACGTCGAACGGGCTGTCTAATCCGTCACCGTCATCGTCGCCGCCGCCGAGACATCCCGACAGGCTGGTGCAAAGAAGCAGCACTACGAGAGCAATGCAGGTGAGCAGGCTACGCCGTGAAGGCATGCATTACCCTCCCAGCCGACCGACTTGAGGGTTGCCTCATTCAGGGAGCGTAGGATTCGTTCCCCTCAGAAGTGAATCTGTGCGAGCAGTGGAACCAGCACCAGGCTGACGATGCTCATCAGTTTGATGAGAATGTTCAGCGAAGGTCCGCTGGTGTCCTTGAACGGATCACCGATGGTGTCGCCGATAATCGCCGCTTCGTGGCTGTCGTCTCCTTTCTTCTGTCCAGTGAGGTGACCTTGCTCAATCGCCTTCTTGGCATTGTCCCAAGCGCCGCCGGCATTCGCCATGAACAGAGCCATCAGCACACCGCTGGCAGTAGCGCCGGCAAGCAGACCGCCGAGTGCCTCGAAACCGAGCACGGCTCCGACGAACAGTGGTGCCAGCACGGCCACGAGTCCAGGTGCGATCATCTCGCGCAGGGCGGCTTGAGTGGATATCTCGACACAGCGGGCGGAATCGGGCTTGACGCCCTCCCTGCCCTCCAGCAGGCCATCAATCTCACGGAACTGACGGCGAATCTCAGTGACCATGTCACCAGCTGCCTTTCCGACGCTCTTCATCGTCATCGCAGCGACCACGAATGGCAGCGAACCACCCAGAAGCAGCCCAATGACGACCATCGGGTTGGTCAACTCTAGCGTGAAGGTGGAATCGTAACTGCTGACAGCAGTGGAGAAGGCAGCGAACAGGGCGAGTGCGGTGAGCGCGGCCGAGCCGATGGCGAACCCCTTGCCGATGGCGGCGGTGGTGTTACCGATTGAGTCCAGCCCGTCAGTGATAGCGCGCACATCGTCACCAAGTCCAGCCATCTCAGAGATTCCGCCAGCGTTGTCAGCGACGGGGCCGTAGGCATCCACGGTCATCGTGACACCGACCGTGGCCAGCATTCCCATGGCAGCTAGGGCGATTCCGTAGAGACCAGCGAACTCGTTGGCGTAGTATATCCCGATGGACATGAACACGATGGGGACGAACACGCTCTGCATCCCAACCGCAAGACCAGCAATAGCGTTGGTAGCCGGACCGGTCTTGCTCGCATCTCCGATGTATGGAATCGCCTTGACCTTGAGGCCCATCACCGGTTCGATGCCAGTGTAATACTCAGTGGCGAGTCCGATGGCTATTCCGACCGCAGCGCCGACGCCGACCGCGTAGAGCGGATCGATTGGAAGGCCGAAGTGGTCGAGTGCCAGATAGCCGACGAGGATGAGCAAACCTGCAGCCACGAAGGTGGTGTTACGCAGAGCTGCTGCTGCGTTTCCGCCCTTGAACACATACATCGAGAATACTCCGATGATGCTAGAGATGTATCCGACGAGCGCCAGTAGGAGCGGAATGAGAACGTAGTCAGCACCGAGATTATCGGAGGCCGCAGCGATAACCATCGCTGCAATCATCGAACCGACGAACGACTCGAAGATGTCCGCTCCCATTCCAGCCACGTCACCGACGTTGTCACCGACATTGTCAGCGATGACACCGGGGTTGCGCGGGTCGTCCTCAGGAATACCCGCTTCCACCTTGCCAACGAGGTCAGCACCGACGTCTGCGGCCTTGGTGTAGATACCTCCGCCCACGCGGGCGAACAGTGCGATGCTGCTGGCACCCATTCCGAATCCGGCGATGTAGCCGACCGAATCGAGGTCGTCCCCAAGCCAGAGGTACATCACTGAGATGCCAAGCAGACCCAAGCCACCAACTGCCAGCCCCATCACAGCGCCGCCGTTGTAGGCGGTCTGCAACGCGGCGGATTGTCC
This sequence comes from uncultured Candidatus Poseidoniales archaeon, assembly GCA_964618995.1. Taxonomy (GTDB): domain Archaea; phylum Thermoplasmatota; class Poseidoniia; order Poseidoniales; family Thalassarchaeaceae; genus JAKUTA01. The sequence goes on from CAZUBQ010000018.1 coordinate 24,481, forward strand.
ACCTTGTGCTGCGGCCATTGCTGTGCGACCATTAGCAGAAGTTGCCGCCCGCATGCCTGAGAATCCGGCGGCGACACTGCACGAGGCGCCGACGAGGAAAGCGACCGCGACTTGCCAGCCGAGATCGAGAGAGCCGCCTGCATAGAGCAGTGCGGCCACTACGACGATGAACATCGCCAGCATCCTGTATTCTGCCTTCAGGAAGGCCATTGCGCCGTTCTGAATCTGTTGTGTGATGTCAGCGACGGTTTCGTTATCAATTTCAATCGAGTTTACCTTGCGGTAGAGTCCGAATGCGATCAGCAATCCAACGACTGCGGTTCCCACCGCCGCCTGGCCAATCATTGTCATCGTTTCTGCGTCCATTTCTTCACCGTTGAGCGCGGCGACCCGCGTTCCTCATTTGAGCATTGCCAATGCCGAAGTTGTACACTCAGCCTCACAAGGGCTTTCGATTACTCTCCGATAGAACCACATCTGCGAAGTTGGAGAGGATAGCCGCTCCATCGTGATCACGTTCGAACGCCTGTGCCTCCTCCGGGCCGATGTGTCCGAGCAGCACAGAGCGAGCGATGCGGTGTTTCGCAGCCTCGGGATGGAACTGGATGCCCCAGACCGGCAGCGGGCCGGATGCGCCATGCACGCGGAAGGCGGTGAGTTCGTTGTGTGATGCCGATGCGAGCAGCACGCAGCTGCAATCGGGTGAACTGGCTGGGAGTGCGACCACGTGGTCCTGGTGGGTGAACAAGCAGATGGGTGCGTCCATGTGCGTGAACAACTCGTCGGATGACCCTGCTTCAGTCAGTTTGAGATCATCCACCGCGTCCGTGCGACTTTCAGAACGACTGACCCTGCCACCGAGTGCGACATTCAGCAACTGGTGACCGAAGCATATCCCAAGAGTCGGGATACCAGCACCGACCGCGGCGCGCATCAGCGACGCCGCTCCATCCATCCACGGCTCCCACATCGACACGTTGCGCCGACTCCCCGTGCACACCACCGCATCGACATCAGCCGCGAGCATCCAGCTCGCCAATTCTGTATCATCGGCATCAGGAAGCGCGACGCGGCGGAGATGGACCTCTCCTTCCTCGAGTGCCTCAACGTGCTCCGACCAGAAGGGGAATTCATCATCCCAACGAGGTACATCGTGCTCACCGAGTTCATGGGGCTTGCCTCGTCCAATTTTTTGTGAGGCCAAACTGCCGCTCTGCTGCGATTGAAACTGCGGCGTCAGCAGCCAGACCTCGACGCCACCGGAGGTCGCAGCCATTGGTCGGACGATCTCGAGATTTCCACCATGACCGAACTCGGCACGCTCAACCAACAAGTCGAGCAGAACGACCCTTAGTGGGGAGGTCATGATTACTGAGAGGCAGTCGTACATGATATGTTGAGCGATGGTTGAAAGCGCACGAGGGATACGGCAGCACGGGGAAGCGTGTGAGCGAAGTCGACCGGCAGACGATTCTCGACTCAGTTGGACCCGTACAGGCGATTCTCGACGCGCATGACGGAGTGGTGAACGTGATGAGCACAGATGATGGCATCATCAGCATCTCTCTGGAGGGCGGATGCACCGGATGCAGCGCCACCCCGATGACCTCAATGCAGATTTACTACGCGCTGATGAAACTCGATGAAGTGAAGGATGTCGTGTTCGTCAACGGAGAACTTCCCGAATACATGCGGGCGTTCATCGACGACAAGCTGACGGCAGAGAGCAGCGATGGTGAATGACTCGGCTGATAGCCGGGCTTCAACAGGCTTGATAGAGGAACAAGGGGCAACCCGTTACATGCGCGGGCGTTCACCTACGAGCACAATTGCGCACACACGTACAGGGGTGAGTTCATGCACTCCTACACTCATGTTCCTGTTGTTGCTACTCTCCTTGCTGGGAGGGGGACTTCACACAGCCTCAGCAAAGCCAACGGATGATTGTCCGGGAGTCGATGGCGATTCGGTGCACGACCGCACCGGCTGTCCTGACAGCGATGGTGATGGTTGGTCGGATTCCGATGAAAATTGGACCGTCGCCGACGGAGCTGACGCCTTCGTGAAGGAGGTGACGCAGTGGGCAGACAGCGACGGTGACGGATTCGGAGACAACCAGAACCCCGATGCAGAACTGATCGACCACTTCCCTGCCAACAGCGGCCTGCATCGTGCTCTGATTTCCGTGGGCTGCAACCCACCCGACCACACGATTGTGCGCTCCGATTCCAAGACCGCGCACTTCGACTGCACTGTGAGGAACGAGGTCGAGCACACCGTGCGAATCTACGTCGGCTGGGACACCACTCCGGGAATCTCCATCAGCGAGAAACCCACTGTGCTGTATCTGAGCGCGAAGGGAAGCGGCGGCGACGTGGCTGAGATTCGGCTGTCGTTCAAGGGTACCGAATCCGGGCTCTCGGGCGGCGATCTTGTTCTGACCGAATCGAGCGACCCGCAACCGCTCTATTCCATCGGACTGCCCGTGCTGGTCGAGGAACCTGCCCCCAAACCGTCCACTTCTGCCAACCGGCCGAGTGTCGACCTGAGTCCGGTCGAGTCAGCCGTCGGAGACTTCGCCGGTTGGGCGTCGACGGAGACCGGCCGAAACGTGACCGTGCAGCAGGCGGCTGCCATCCTCTTGCTGGTGCCATTGCTGCTTGTGGTGGTCGGCCGACGCACTCACACTGTGGTGCAGCGCAAGCGTTCGGAGAAGGCGGCACTCCTGGAGGAGGAGGCGAACGAAGAGGAACGCGAGCGACGGGAGGCTGAAGAGAAGGAGCAGCCGAACGAGAAGAGCATCGAGGAGATGGCGGCTGTCGATGATGCGACGGATACTGGACCAAAGCGTGGGGTCAAGGGTGCCGAGGGCAAGGTGCTCGATGAGGGCATGATCGAGGTGATGGTCGGAGAGTTCGACATGCCCGACGACCCGGGAGACTCCTTCAACATCAGATCCGAGATGATCGACGCTACCGAGATTGCTGGCGAACTATGGGCAGATGAGTCCGACGAGGAGCAGGAGGATGACGAGCACACTGTGGCCGGCAAGCACCGCGCCAAGAAGCGCAGCGATAATCGTATCGAGGATGATTCTCCTGCTGCCAAACCAACGAAGAAAACTGGCAAGAAATCTCAGAAGAAGTCGAAGAAGACCACCGCCAAGAAACCCAAGTCAAAGCAGGCAGATGCAGTGGAGAAGCCCAAGCAGAAGAAGCGCAAACAGGGGGGCAAGAAGCGGTCCAAGGGCAATGTGGGTCACACCCGCGGTCCAGGAATCGACCTCTGACTCATTCCTCTTCTGCCAGTCTGGCTCTACGGATGGTGTGCGGGTTGGGTTCACCCTGGACATCCTTTCCCTTGATGTTCAAGGTGGCCGACAAGCCGACTGCGATGCACACGACTGCTATCACGCGCGCCAGATTGCGCGACCCGAAGATGGCGCCGCCGGCGTAATGCAGTGCGAACAGAGAGCCGGCGGCCACGAAGCAGAACAGCACCATCAGCCGCTGCGCCAACTCCTCGGACCGCTCGGTGCGCGACAACGTCCCGATGCTCATCCAGATGACGAGGGCACCTGCGCAAGTGACGGTAGACAGCGTCTCCAGAGCGCTGACCGGTTCCATCAGCACAGGCGAAGTCGGCGCGGCACTTCAACAGGCCGTCACACGAGAGTTGAAGCATCCCGGCAACCGTCGGGCGTGCGTTCGGAGGGTGATTGATGGCGAAGACCAGCGCATTGAGGCTGCCAGTATCGCGCAGGGATGAGCCGCCGCACTTCTCCAAGGCGCAGGTGGCGGATCTGCTAGAGCAGGTGGGAATCCTGCTGCAGTTGACTGATGCCAACGTATTCCGGGTGCGCGCCTACCAGAACGCCAGCCGTATTCTCGGATCGCTCGAAGATGACCTATGGGAGGTCATCCAAGAGGGCAACATCACCGATGTCAAGGGCATCGGCAAGGGTATTGGAGGCCTGATCACCGAGGCACTCACCGAAGGAACCTGGGGTGAATTGCAGAGCCTCTACGACGAGATCGAACCGGGAATGATCGAGATGCTGGGTATCCCAGGCCTCGGCCCGAAGCGAATCAAGGTCATGCATGACGAACTTGGAGTGGAATCTATCGCCGACCTGTCAGCCGCCTGCGAATCCGGCGCTGTGGCAGACCTCGACGGATTCGGTGAGAAAAGTCAGCAGAAGCTGCTCGACGGAATCGAACTTCTCACTCGCTTCAAAGGACGCCGACGACTGAACGTCGGCCTGCTCTATGGCGAGGCGTTCGAAGCGCAGGTGGCGAACATCCCCGGAGTCAGCAGAGCACAGTTGGCGGGTAGTGCGCGCAGGAGGCGTGAGACCATCGGAGACATCGACGTGGTGGCGGCAGTGGAACCGAACGACGTGGAGGCGGTCAGCGAAGCCATCCTGGCGTTACCAGGAATCGCAGAAGTCAAGGGAGCGGGCGAGAGCAAGGTCAGTGTCATCCTCGAGGCGAGCCTGTTCGAATCAGGAATGGATCTCGGGACTCTCGACGGCGGAGTGTTCGATGCGGTCGGCGGCGATGATTACCCTGACATGGAGACGAGCGGAACCATCGAAGCACAGGTGAGGATGGTTCCTGCGAAGGTGTTCGCCTTCACCTTGGCATACTTCACCGGCTCTAAGGAGCACAACATCCGCATGCGCCAGTTGGCAATCGAACGTGGGTTACGGCTGAACGAATTCGGGCTCTTTCCTGAGGATGATGCGGGCGACCTGAAAGGTCTGGAAGCGGCGGAATTCTCCTTGGAAGCTGCTGACGAAGAGGACATCTATCGGCACTTGGAACTCTCCTGGGTCCCCCCTGAGATGCGCGAGGACATGGGTGAAATCGAGGCTGCGGCCGCGGGTGAACTGCCAGTACTCGTCAAGACGACCGACCTCACAGGCTCCTTCCACAACCACACCACCCTCTCAGACGGAGTTGCGACCCTCGAGCAGATGGCACGCGCTGCGATGCAACTCGATTGGGAGTTTCTCGGAATATCCGATCATTCGCAGTTGCTGAACATCGGAGGACGTCAGATTGGAGCCGATGCGGAGGACATGCTCGCTCAAGGTGAGCAGATACGCGTGCTCAACGAAGGCTGGGACGATGCGGGCAAGGACTTCCGCTTGTTCCACGGAGCGGAGTGTGACATCCTTCCCGATGGCTCGCTGGACTACGACGACGCCACTCGCAAGGCGCTGTCACACGTGGTCGGCAGTGTGCATCAACTGGCAGGCTGGAACAACCGCGACGAGCAAGAGAACACCGAGGCGCTCATCCGCGCCGTCGAGGACCCGACCTTCACCATCCTCGGTCACCCGACAGGAAGGATTCTCCAAGGCAGGGACGGTTTTCCTGTCGACCTGCACCAGGTTCTGCGCAGAATGGGTGAACTGAACGCCGAAGGGTCACTCAAATCGGTGGAGATCAACGCCAGCCCGTATCGATTGGACCTCGACTGGCGCTTCTGCCGCTTCGCCCGCGACCAAGGAGTCCCGGTGTGTATCAACCCGGATGCCCACGACATCCGCGGGCTACGCGATGTCTGGTTCGGCGTACAGGTGGCTCGCAAGGGCTGGCTCGCCGCCGAAGACATCCTGAATTGTCGTTCAGGTTCCGAATTGGAGAATCAACTTTCCAATTGAAAACCTAGACATCCATTGTAGAGGGGAAGTGGGCATTGTTGAAGGTCTGAACCTGATGGCCGGGGCATGCCCCTTGAACTGATAGAAGAAATCGGTGCTGGCGCCGCTGATGCGCTAGAGGATAGAATAGGGGAGAAGAGTTGGTGGAAATCTCTCAAATCGGTTCTGTTCTACGGTCCGGCGGTTCTCATTGGGATATATTTCATTGGCTTCGCGTTAGGTTACTTCTGAACCAAGAATGGTGAACGCTGCGGGGATATCTCCATTGGATGAGGCTGACAGGGTGATGCGATGGGTCTTGCAAGGGCAGTAGTGTTCGCCGGAGTGGCATTCTTTCCGGCAGTCCTGCTCGGACTGGGGCTGTTCATGTTGCTCGACGGGCCTGACAAGCCGTTCGCGAATTGGATGTGGATACCTTGCTGGATTCTTCCGCCCACAATCATGCTAGGAGCAGGAATCCGTGGATATCGCTGGCAGGACGTCGAGTTGGAGTGAGCATGCGCATCGCGGAGAAGGTCGAGCGCGTCGGCGCGGTGCTCGATGAACTGTATCCGGAGACACCCATACCACTTGAGCACCGAAACGTGTACACCTTCCTCGTCGCCGTCCTGCTCTCGGCCCAGACCACGGACAAGAAGGTCAACCAAGTCACCCCGACGCTGTTCGACAAGGCTTCGACTCCTGCACAGATGGCTGGTCTCGACGTGACGCAGATCCAGGAGATTATCAGAGAGATCGGCCTTGCGCCTACGAAGGCGAAGAATCTCAAGCGCATGGCAGAGCAGTTGGTCGAATTGCACGACGGAGAGGTACCTGACACGTTCGAGGAACTGGAGGAACTGGCCGGCGTGGGTCACAAGACGGCCAGCGTTGTGATGGTGCAGGCGTTCGGCATCCCCGCCTTCCCAGTTGACACACACATCCACCGGCTGGCTGCTCGCTGGGGGCTCTCCAACGGCAGGAACGTCGTACAGACCGAGCGTGACCTGAAGCGGCACTTCCCTGAGGATGAATGGGCACGACGCCACCTGCAGATCATCTACTTCGGCAGGGAGCATTGCCCTGCCCGATTCCACGACTTGACAGAATGCCCAATCTGCTCCTTCACCGCCTCCAAAGCACGCATCCGAGCCGAGCGTCAGGGTTGAGAAGGGAAGCCCGGTCGCACGACCATGGCTGAACTGACTGTGGGGGACGCAGCACCCGATTTCGAGGCGACCTTGACCGACGGCAGCACGGTGAATCTGTCAGAGATGTTGGCCGGTGGTGACGGTGTCATTCTCTACTTCTATCCGAAGGACGACACCCCGGGATGCACCACCCAAGCATGCGACTTCCGCGACAACTGGGGACGACTGGGGGCAGCAGGGTGGAGAATAATCGGTATTTCGAAGGACTCGGCGAAATCTCATGAGAAATTCATCGACAAACACGACCTACCATTCGAACTCATCATCGACGAGGAGACCGCGCTGAACCAACTCTACGGAACCTGGCGAGAGAAGAGTTTCATGGGGCGCTCATTCCTGGGATGCATTCGGTCGACATTCGCAATCTCACCTGACGGAAATCTTGCGTGGGTTGGCTACCGGGTGCAGGCGAAAGGGCACGTCGAGCGGTTGATGAGCGACCTCGGAATCGAGTGAATGAGATGACCGACCTATCAGGCTCCCTCACTGGCGAGCGCCATGACCTCGGCAACGGCTCTGTCGCCTGGGGCCCCTGCCATGTGGGAATGGATGCCGTCATCGGGACTGACTGCAGCATCGGAGCGTTGGCGCATGTCGGCTCCGAGGCGATTCTCGGAGACCGGGTGCGGGTGCAGGGTGGAGCATATGTCGCTTCGATCTGCGTGTTGGGAGACGACGTGTTCGTAGGTCCGAACGCAACGCTGCTCAATGACCGGCATCCTCCAAGTCGTGATCGTGCAAAGTGGCTGCCCGTGGTGGTCGAGGCGGGTGCGGTCATCGGTGGCGGAGCTACCGTCCTGCCTGGTGTGACCATCGGCGAGCGAGCGGTGGTGGCGGCTGGAGCGGTGGCTACCAAGGACATCCCAGACGCAGAGGTCTGGGGAGGAATCCCAGCTAGATTCATCATGTCAAGAGCCGACTACGAGGCCAGTCGAACCTCCACTGAGGTGGTGTGACGATGAATCTGGATGCACGCAAGCAGGCGGTCAAGGATTTCCTCCAGCGGTGCGTGGATTACGCCGATGCTTCCGTAGCGCGCAAGCGCGAGCGGGGAGAAGATGAGAGCGAAATCTCACGCTGGACCGCCTACAGGGAATTCACCGCCTACGCCATCTCCGAACTCGACTCGGGTGAACTCGATCCGTGGTTCGACGAGCAAGCCGAAATTCCTTCCAGACCTCGCATCGGTGGTGGTGAAACTCCAATCGAGTCCTCACCTCTATGGCTGTCAGCGCTCGTGGCACCGCGGCCCATGGCGCTGCTCTCAACACGCTCCACGTCTGGCGTCGACAACCTATGCCCTGTCTCCTCGCTGAACATCCTCGCCAACCATCCACCGTTGCTCGGGGTGAGTCTGTCGGTTGATTCCAAGGGCCGGGAACGCGACAGCCTAGTCAATCTGAGAAATGGTAGCGCCGCATCGTTGCTAATCCTGCCCGCCACCTGGGAAGCGGCGCGATTGGTCGAAGCGACCGCGACACCGCTTCCACCCGAAGAGAGCGAATGGGGTCTGCTGGACGCTGAACCAACCCCCGACTCAACGGACAGGCCAGCCATCCATCCTGATTCAGTGGCGGTGATCGAGTGCTCGCTGGCCGAACTGCATCAACTGCCGTCGGGCAGCGTCGCCACTCTGGCGATCCTCGATGTCGAGCGTATTCTGCTTCCCGACGAACTGTCCAGCGACGAACCCGACCTGACGAAACTAGGAGCGCTGCTCGCCCAGCATGGCAACTGCAGGTTGGTCCCCGGGCCTAGTCCTGACGACTGGTCCTTCACCGTCGGCAGTCACGAATCATCGTGAATCAGGGCGCGCCAAGGTCAGGTCGCTTCGGGAACTTCCTCGTGGACTCCCAGATGATGTGATTGGATATCTATGATCGAGGCGGCGCCCGGAACCAGCAGCAGCATCTCCTCCTCATCGAGCGCGAATATGGGCGTCCCCAGCCGCTCGGAGAGTACTCCAACCTCTCTGCGACACGCATCCTGTTGCGCGTTCATGTGCAACAGATCGCGCAGGTCGACCAGAATGATGTCACCAGTGAGCAGCCGATTCGCCATCGCGTGTGTCGGCATGCGATACATCTCATCAGGCGTGACGTACCGAATCGCCCGACGTGCAGGCGGCATCCGGCTGCGCACCCACGCCTGCCAGCGAACTTCACCTAGGTCGTGGAACGACTGGTCGGCGAGCACTGTCACGGCGGAACGGGCGGATGGCGTTTCAGTCGACATGGGGGTGGAATCAGTGTCAGACCCGCGAGTGTCGGTAGGGTCTGGCAGACCGAAGAAGGTGTAGAGGTTGGTCAAGCGGCTCAGCTCACAGATCGAGATCCAGACCTGTGTCGTGCCCTGCCTGCTCTTGAGACTGCTGCTCCAACCACTCCTTGCCGTAGTGATTCCACTGCTCCTCGGTCCAACCCGGCGGGAGTCCATCAACCGGAATCTGCGGGGATTCCGTGAAGGCAGGTGATTCCGCGGGCGGTGGCTGTGCTAGCTCCCCTGGCTCAATATCTTCCGGCTGTGCCGTCGGATCGTACTCCGGTGGCGCAGCGGCTTCAACAGGCGGATAGGCCTCCTGCGCAGGGGGAGTGGATAGTTCGGTTTGGCCAGCCACACTCGCTTCCTCGGGAGAGTAGCTCGGGGGTGCCATCGTCGACCGTTGTTCGCGCATCATCACATCCCCAATCACCTCCAGCCACTCGTCGTCACTGTGAGAAGTGGGTCTGCGCAGCATCGTGAACGCCAGCACCATCAGCAGCGCCACGAAGACGAGCGCGAGCGCCGCAACAGGCAGGCTGACACCGGAATCCTCGAGCCAGCCTAGAGCACCTGTCTCGTCCTCGAGCACGGTTATCTCCAAGTCGTAGGTGTCCGAGTACATCTCGTCACTGACGGTCAACCGGATGTATTTCGTGCCCGGGGTGTCGAATGACCTTCGGAACGGCGTGCCCTCGTAATCGAGGTCGTTGGCATGGTCACCATCGTCATCGGAATCGTGGAAGTAGTCGAGATCCCATGTGTAGATGAGTATGGCCATGTCCGACTCCGAATCGGTGGTGTTGTTCGTCCAGATGGTCAACTCTTCTCCAACCATGAGCGTCAACAACTCTGCCTCCGCATGTGCGACCGGCTTCTTGTTCACCACCTCGATATCGACCAGAGTGGAGTTCTGCACCCCGTCATCGTCGGTGACATGGAAGCGCACTGTGTGAATTCCCTTCTTCGACCACGCCCACCTGAAGTCGGCGCCGGTGACGTCGCAGTCGTCCATGCTGTCGCCGTTATCATCCAAGTCGACGCCGAAGTCGACGTCCCAGCAGACCGTCAGGCCCTCAAGGTCTGATTCAGTGTCCGAATACTCCCCGGTCAGGGTGACATCCATGTCCTCACCCACGGGGAACGGGCGGGTGATATCCGCCACTGTCGGGGGAACGTTAGCCACCGTCACCCAGGCATTCACCACACCGCTGGTAGCTCCGTCATCATCGACGACCTCCATGGCGATCACGTGCGTTCCCGACTCAGACCAATGATGGTCGATGCTGGAGTTCTCGCCTGTGGTCTGGAAGAACAAGTTCGGGTCGACATCCAGGTCTGGCTGCCAGCCCCATGTGAGCGAGTTCCTGTCATTGATCGAATCGTAGGCGGTGCCGTGCAATGTGACCTGCTGGTCCTCAAGTACGTGCCAGCGCATCTGCGCGTCCGCTACCAGTTCCTCACCATCCGATGAAGCGGTGATGGCCGCATCGGACGGAGCGATGTTGCTGACAATCAGGTTGTACTCGGCGGGAGTAATCGTACCATCGTCGTCCTCGGCGGTCAACGATATCACGTAGTTACCCTCCTCCATCGGCGTAACGGTGCACACGAGAGTGACCCTACCCTCGATGCACTCCTTGTCCCACAGTATGGATACCGGGGCTGAAGGATTCCGTGTGTCGAGGTCCCCGTGGTCAAACGCATCGAAGCGAATCTCGGTCTCAACCGGAATCGACGTTACTGGAGAGGTGATGTTGACCCAAGGTGCCCGATTCAGAATTGTGATTGCGATATGTGTATGGTCCTGATCGTTCTCATCGTCGGTGATTGTCAGCCATACGAGATAGACGCCGTCGTCGTCCCAGATGTAAGACATCAGGCAGCTCTCCTCAGTGAAGGTCTCGTTGATCGAACCGTTCCCCTGCACCACGAAGGTGCAGACCGGACTACCACCGTCTGGGTCGATGCTGCCGCGAGCGTCGAGCACCACCTCAGCGAGTGTGCGTGTAGGTGGTGGATGCACCAAATCGGCGATTGGCAACCTGCCGATGAACAGGGTGAAATCGGTGACATCGTTGCTCTGGTTCTGGTCCTGCACCATCAGGCCGTCAGGATCCACGTGGAAACTGATTGAGACATCCCCCACTGGCTGGCTCGGTGGTACGTTCCAAGTCGCTTGGATCACAACCTCCTGCATCCCGCGCAGCGAGGGGACCGCGGCACGGCTGGTCGTTCCGTCAGGCGCGATGACCTCAAGTTCTGTGGTTGGGCCGGGCAGGATTCCTAGGTTCTGTACTGGGATGGAGAACATCAGCGAGTCACCGGGTATGGCGTTGAAACCCACGCTCGGGTTCAGGATTTGGACCACATCACCTCTGGTGCGCTCGATTGACACACCTTCGGCTCGAGGTGTGTAGTCGATTGTCAACAGTTGATCATCGATGGTGATGGTGTCCACTCCCACCTTCTTGCTGCTGCTCATCCACGCAATCACGCCGTGGCTGGCATAGTCGACTCGAGGCGAAGTCGGTGAGGAGTCTAACTCGTGGCCGGTATCGAACTGGATGAAGGCGGAGCCGTTGGACGCGGTGGTGAGCGAAGCGGAGTACCCAAGACATTCGTAACGGAACTCGAGAGTCTGGCCACCCAAAGGAGACCCGGACCCATCAGTGACGTTGACCCAGGTGGATAGGTTGGTGTCCAGCGGCCACGCCGGATATTCGAGGTCGACGTTGATTTCCGTGGACCGGGGTACCAGAGACATGCTCGTCAATTTGAAGTCGATCTGCAGCCCGAAATCAATCTCGATGTACCTCCAGGCGTTGTTG